>PLDK01000048.1 GCA_003135135.1 Deltaproteobacteria bacterium | reverse complement strand
TCTTTTCGCGACTACGCGATAGAAGAGCCCAGGCGCGCGACAACGGAGCGCGGCGTTAATACCGGGTGCAGGGCTCAGCCCTGCCCGTTGGCGGGCGCGGGCCGTGGCGACGGCAGCGCAGTATCAAGATAAGAAAACCGGCACCGCCGCGGGATGCGGGCTTCGCCCGGTTAGAACAGGTGAAGGGGGGAAGGCGGCAACGGCGAGGAGCCCTCATCTACCGGCGATCGAGGAAATCGCGGACATACTGATTCACCAGCTCGGGTTTTTCATTCTGCACCCAATGGCCGGAGTCCGCGATGTACTTGATGTCGAATGGACCGGTGAACAGCCCCTCCATGCCGTAGGTCAGTTCCTTGCCGAGTGCGAAATCCTGTTCGCCCCAGATCAAAAGCGTGGGCGCCGAGATCTTCCGGTCGATCCAGGAGTTGGAGCCGGGCGCGGCCATGAAGCCGGTGCGGAAGTTCGCGCGATAGTAGTTGATCGCGGCGGTCAGCGAATAGGGATTGCGAAACGCGGCGCGGAAGTAGTCGAGATCGTTTTCGGTGAAGACGTCCTTTTGAAACGTGCCGTGGCGCAGCGCATTGACGAGCGCCTCATAGTTGCGCCGGCGCAGTATCCACTCGGGAAGGCGGGGAATCTGAAAGAAAAGCATGTACCAGCTGCGGATCATCTGGCGCGGATTGCGCCGCAGCGCGTGACTCATCCGCTCGAGATGAGGGCAGTTCATGACGATGAGACGCTCGACAACGTCGGGACGCATCATCGCGGTCGCCCAGGCTACGGCGCCGCCCCAATCGTGGCCGACTACGATTGCGCGCCGATGGCCCAGCGCCTCGATCAGTTCGGCGGTATCGCCGACCAGCTTGTCGAGTGTGTAGTTCGCGACCCCGACGGGTGCGTCGGATTCGCCGTAACCGCGCATCTCGAGTGCGACGCAATCGAAGTGGTCGGACAGCGCGCGCATCTGATGGCGCCACGAGTACCAGCATTCCGGGAACCCGTGCATCATGATGATCGGCGGGCCTGTGCCGGCGCGGGCGATTCGCATCGCGAGTCCACTCTTGAGCGTGATTTTTTCGAAGCGCCAGGGTTCCGGCATCGGTTTGCAACCTCTGCGGAATTAGGAATTTGGACCCTCACCCGACGCTCTACGAATCGGCGCGGCCGCGTGTCTGTGACACTTCCCTGACAGGGAGAGGCACATTCAGGCGGCGACTTTGGTCGTCCCCTGCATCGCGGGCAACCCGGGATTGCAGATGTATCGAATCTTCGGGAGCGTCACGTCGGCGGTCGTGAAAGTGGCGGAAATAGGATTGGCGAGGCGAAGATTGGCCCCAGCGGCGAACGCGTCGTTGTCGAGCAGGATAATCCGCGGTTTGCCGCGCTCCGCCTTCACGAAGGTGAACTCGGGATCGACTTGCACGAGAACCAGTTTGCCATCGTCCTGGTTGCGGGCCAGATGCATGCTGGCGATGTACTGGATATCGCCGCCGGAGATCACGTCGCGATCGAGGAGCTCGCATTCGAGCACCGGCTTGCCGCCGGCGCTGACGTTGGCAACCACCCGGTCGTGGCGGATATAGAGCTTCACGTCGCCCGCGACCGTTGGATAACCCCATCGCGCAGCCAACTCGCGGCGCGCATCTTCATTGTCGCAGAAACTGCGCAACACGAAGCCGCGCGGACGAACGCCGGTACGGCCCGAGATGCGAACCTCGGCAATCGAGAACGGGCCGACGGGGCTGTCGGGATAATTGGTGACGCAGAAAATTGCGTACGCCGGAATCGACGGATGCATCGTGGCCGGGATCAAGTTGTCCGCGGGATCGTCATCGATCTCCATGTTGAGCGTGACGATTCGCGCGCCCTTGAGGATCCACGGCTCGGTTTTGTAGCCGTTGATCGCGGGCGCCGACTTGGACCACGCAGCCAGATCGAGCTTTCCATAACGCGGTGGCATCAACGACCTCCTGCGGCGGCGGAAGCGCAGTCGCTCGCACCCTGAAAATGAGGCATCACTTCTTTGGCGAACAGGCGCAAGCTGTCGAGCACCTTCTGCTGCGGCACGGTCTCGAGCGCATTGAGCAGGAAGTTGACGCGATCGCAGCCGACCGCTTCCCATTTCTTCATCTCGCGCAAAATGCGCGCGGGATTTCCAATCGCGATACCCTCCGGCGCGCCGGACGCATCGCCCGGCCCCGCCGCCTCCTGACGAAGGGAAGGCAGCAAGCCCAGCGACGGGTACGATTTGCTCGGATATGCCTCGCGCACCGAAAGTAACTGGGCAGCGAGGTAATTGAAGGTGCCGGTAAGGCGCCGGCCTACCTTGACGCCCTCGGCTTCGTCTTCATGGCAGTAGAGGAAGTTCACCGACGAGACGGCTTCGTTGACAAAGTCGCCGACCGGAGTGCAGTTGCGGATTATCTTGCGATAGCGTTTGACCTTCTCCTCTTGATCGGCGAACCCGCCGAAGGTCAGCCCGAGGCTGCCCATCCCGCGCTCGGCCGCGTCGATCTCGGTGCCAGGACTGGTGACTGCGACCCAGAGGGGAGGATGCGGCTTCTGATAGGGCTTGGGAACGATGGTCCGCTGGGGCATCGACCACGATCGTCCCTGGTACGAGAAGCGATCCTGGGTCCACATCCTGGGCAGACAATGAACGAACTCGTCCCAGGTTTTCTTGGTCTCGTCGGGGTTGGCGCGAAAGCCGGCCAGTTCCGTCCAGGTTGCGGAGCGGCCGGTGCCGACGTCGAGACGGCCGCCGGAAAGAATATCGAGGACGGCGGTGCGCTCGGCGATTTTAATCGGATGATTGAACTCGGGCACGCACACGATGATGCCGTGACCGATGCGCATTTTTTTGGTCTTCATCGCGCACGCGGTCAGGAACAGCTCGGGGGCCGGGCAATGCGAATATTCTTCGAGGAAGTGATGCTCGACGGCCCACACGGAATCGAAGCCGAGTTGATCGGCCAGAGCGACTTGCTCGAGGCAGTTGTCGTAGACCGTTTTTTCAGTCTCGCGCCCCCATGGCCGCGGTACGGAGATTTCATAGAAGAGGCCAAATTTCATTGCTTCACCTCCGGCACATCGTTCGTTTATCGCAAAGCCGGCGATACCGAAAGTCCGGCGAGGTCGCGGCGGCAGGGGCAGGCGTGACCCCTGCACCCACCGTTAAGGCCGCGCTCCGCTGTCGCGCGCGGGCAGTGCCACGGGTGGGCGGCTTCATGCGGCGCTGGAATGGAGGTCGCGGCCCATGCGCTCGCGGCCGAGCAGAATGACAACGGCTGCGAAGAGCATCACGATTGCGGCGACGCCCGCCAGCGTCGCGCCGTAGCCGAATCGCTCGGCCAGCAAGGCTTCGCTGACGGCGACGCCCGACGCGACTAACACTCCGGTTTGATACGCGAGCCCCGAGAACAGACCGCGAACTTCCGGCGGCGAGAGCTCGGTCAGATGCGCCGGGATGACACCCCATGCGCCCTGCACCATGAACTGCATGAGAAACGCGCCAAGCGTCAGGACCGCGAGCGTGCTGGGATAGATCCACAGCGGTATGACCAGGCCGGCGCATATCACCGCGGCCGCCATCGTGCGCCGCCGCCCCAGGTGGTCGGACAAGTAGCCAAAGATCAGGCCGCCGAGCAGCGCGCCCACATTATAGATGAGCGCGATCGTCGCCACTGTGCGGGTGTCGAAGCCGCGCTGCTTTTCGAGGAAGGTCGGATACATGTCCTGGGTGCCGTGCGACGCGAGATTCATCATCGTCATCAGCGCGCATAGGTAGAGGAACAGCTTCCAGTTGTCGCGAATTGCATGGCGAATCTGCGACATGTCGGGGCGCGTGCGCTGCCATGCCTTCGACTCGGGCACGTGGGAGCGGATGTAGATCGTCAGCAGGGCGGGCGCGCCGCCAAGAAAGAACATCGCGCGCCATCCATAGTGCGGGAAGACGAAGAAGAACGCGGCCGCCGCGAGCAGGTAGCCGACCGCGTAACCCTCCTGCAGCAGGCCGGAAAAAAGTCCGCGCAATCGGGGCGACACCGCTTCCATCGCGAGCGACGCGCCCACGCCCCACTCGCCGCCCATCCCGATTCCGTACAGCGCGCGCATCGCGAGGAACCATCCGTAGCTCGGGGCAAGGCCGCTTAACACTTCGACGACGGAATAGAAGACGACATCGACCATCAACGGGATGCGACGGCCGTAGCGGTCGGCGATCCAGCCGAACACGAGCGCGCCGAGCGGACGCAGGGCGAGTGTCGCGGTGATCGTAAACGCGATGTGCGAGATGGGGCGATGGAACTCCCTGGCGACGGCGGGCATCACGAAAATCAGGATGAAGAAATCGAAGGCGTCGAGCGCCCAGCCAAGAAAGCTCGCGAGCACGGTGTGCGCGGCCTCGGATGGGGTGATCGGGCGCACGGGGTCGGGGGAGACGGCGGGAGAATCCATGGCGTGCAATGATTAATCGAAGTGGCGCGATTGCGAAAGGAGAACGGTCCGGATCCACCTAACTTGACTGTAATTCGCAGCACTCCCTATAGTTTATATTCGTAGTCCGGCGAAGCATCCGGCAAACGCAGGAACCCCGTTCAGACACTGGATTTGGCGCTGGTTTAGAGATGCAGAGAAGCGAACAAATGACCTTCTGGGAGCGGATTTACATCCCCGAAATCCTCAGAGGCCTTGCGGTCACCAACTACCACCTGCTCCGCAACCTCGGGCTGCATACCGCCCATCTGTTCGGCATGAAGCGCGGCGTCAACGCGACCTCGACGACTCAATATCCGGAGGAGCGCAAGCGTTATTCCGACAATTTTCGGGGCAGCCATCGCCTGACGCTGCGCGAAGATTCCTCGGTGCGATGTACCGCGTGTTTTTTGTGCGCGACCGCGTGTCCGGCGCAATGCATATATATAGAAGCGGGCGAGTCGCCCGATCCGCATGTTGAAAAATTCCCGGTGCGCTACGAGATCGACACGCTCCGATGCATCTACTGCGGACTGTGCGTCGAGGCATGCCCGTGCGACGCGATTCGGATGGACACCTACGTTCATCCGCGCATCTGGGGCTTCGACCGCAAGGATTTCGTCGAGACCAAGGAACAGCTGATGCATCGCTCGCGCGTGCTGGCCGAGAAAGGCCGCGACGGCAATATGGACGAGATGCTGGCGTGGTACCGCGAACAGGACGCCGCGGTTTACGATCCGCAGCGGCCGGAGATGAAGACCTACACCAATCGCGGAGCGCCCAAGCATTACGCGGACGCGCCTGACCATATCGACGATCTTACGGTGATCGACCGGCATCCGGAGCGCGTCGGCAAGTAGCCCGATGACCCGAGTGACCATCGGCCTGACGCTGGCGGGTCTGATTGTTTTGTTCATCGCCTACGGCAACGGCGTGGGCGTAATTCACGGCGGCGACGTGGTCAGCCACATGTACTGGGCAACGGGAGGGCTGACGCTGGTGGCGCTGGCCAACTTTATCGCGGTGGCGCATCTGTGGCGCTCGGAGCGAATGATCCGGGAACTGCGCGCGCTGTGCGAGAAGAACGGAATCGAGTACGGCAGCGATTGAGCTATACTTAAAAATCCAGGGCCGGAGCATCGTACCGGCCGCGGAGGTGACGCGATGACGCAGATTGAAGCCGCTCGCAAGAACATAATCACCCGGCAGATGACCGAAGTTGCCGAGGACGAAGGTTTCGCCGCCGAAGAAATTCGCGCGCTGGTCGCGACCGGCGAGGTGGTGATCCCGCACAATATCCATCACGATTTCAGAGCAATCGGAATCGGCAAGGGCCTGCGCACCAAGGTCAACGCCAACATCGGCGCGTCGAACTTCCATCAGCTGATCGAAGAGGAAGTCGAGAAACTTTACACCGCGATCCGCTACGGCGCCGACTCGGTGATGGATCTTTCGACGGGCACCGACCTCGACAAAATACGCGCGGAGATCCTGTCGCGATGCACCGTGATCCTGGGCACCGTGCCCATCTACCAGCTCGGCTCCGAGCGCACGATCATGGAGATGGAGGCCGAGTACTTTATCGACGTTATCGAGCGGCAGGCGCGCCAGGGCGTCGATTACATGACGCTGCATTGCGGGGTCACGCGCGAGAGCGTGAAGCGGCTGCGCGGGCATCGGCGAATCGAAGGCATCGTGTCGCGCGGCGGAGCGATGCTGGCGGCGTGGATCGATCGGACCGGCAACGAGAATCCGCTATACGAGCACTTCGACGAGGTTTGCGCGGTGCTGCGCGAGCATGACGTGACGATATCGATCGGCGACGGGCTGCGGCCAGGCGCCACCGGCGACGCGACCGATCGCGGGCAAATCTCGGAGCTGCTGGTGATGGGGGAATTGACCGAGCGCGCCCGCGCGATGGGCGTGCAGGTGATGATCGAGGGTCCCGGCCATGTGCCGCTCGATCAAATCGAAGCCAACGTGAAACTCGAGAAGCGCGTCTGCGCGGGCGCGCCGTTTTATGTGCTCGGGCCGCTCACCTGCGACGTCGCGCCGGGCTACGATCACATCACCGGTGCGATTGGCGGAGCGATCGCGTCGGCGGCGGGAACCGATTTTCTGTGCTACGTGACGCCGGCCGAGCATTTGCGGCTGCCCGATATAGACGACGTGCGCGAAGGAGTTATCGCGACGCGAATCGCGGCTCACTCGGGCGACCTGGTCAAGGGAGTGCGCGGGGCGAAAGTCTGGAACGATCAGATGTCGCGATACCGCAAGGCGCTCAACTGGGAAGGGATGTACGCGATGGCGATGGACCCCGACAAGGCGCGCCGCTACAAGGAAGAAAGCGAAGCGGCGGGTTCCAACGTCTGCACGATGTGCGGCTCGCTGTGCTCGATCAACATCGACAATGCGGCGATTAAGTTCACCAAGCGGCGCTCGCTGGCCGAGGCTGCGTCGCATGCCGCCGGCTGAAGCGAACCGCATCCCGGATTATTCGTCGCCGTCATTGCCGGCGTGAGCACGGAGCTGACTCCGCCGGCGGGCTGAACGGATAAATTTATGGCGAAGACTTCGAAGAATATCCTCGACGAAGCACGCTCGACAATTAAGCAGATCGATATCGATGAAGCGCGCCGGATGATCGAACAGCCCGGCACGGTGCTGCTTGACGTACGCGAAAGCGACGAGTGGCGGCAGGGGCATATTGCGCAAGCGGTCGCGATTCCCCGCGGTTTCCTGGAACTCAGAATCGAGGAGCGCATCCCCGACCGCAAGACGCCGGTCATCGTGCAATGCGCGTCGGGCACACGCTCGATCCTGGCGGCGCGGACGATGCGCGAGCTCGGTTACGAAAACGTATACAGCATGACGGGCGGCTTCAGCGCGTGGAAGGATCGCGGCCTGCCGTGGGTGGCGGATCGCGCGTTTACGGCCGGGGAGCTGACCCGCTATTCGCGCCATTTCGTAATTCCCGAGGTCGGCGAGAAGGGACAGGCAAAACTGCTCGACGCCAGGGTGATGCTGCTTGGCGCGGGCGCGCTCGGCTCGCCGGCGGCGCTATACCTGGCGGCGGCGGGAGTCGGCACGATAGGCCTGGTGGATTTCGACGCGGTCGATCTGTCCAATCTTCAGCGGCAGATCATCCACACCACCGATCGCGTCGGGATGGCGAAGACCGAGTCGGCGCAAAAGCAAATCAACGCGCTGAATCCGGGCGTCAAGGTGATTCGTCACGACGTGCGGCTCACGTCCGGCAACGCGATGGACATCATCAAGGACTACGACGTGGTCGTGAACTGCGGTGACAATTTCCCGACTCGATATTTGATCAACGACGCGTGCGTATTCTCAAAGAAGCCGCTGGTGGACGGCGCGATTTTCCGCTTCGAAGGCAACGCCACGGTTTTCTATCCGGCCAAAGGCGGACCTTGCTACCGATGCCTGTATCCCGAACCGGCGCCGCCGGGAATGGCGCCGTCATGCGCGGAAGCCGGCGTGCTCGGCGCGCTTCCGGGATTGATCGGATCGATCGAAGCGCTCGAGGCGATCAAGCTGATAATCGGCGCGGGGTCTCCGCTAATCGGCAAGCTGGTTTACTTCGACACGCTGTCGGACAAGGACTACGTGCGAGTTCTGAAGATCCGCAAAGATCCGAAGTGCCCCGTCTGCGGCGAGCATCCCAGCCAAACCACGCTTATCGATTACGAAGCGTTCTGCGGCCTGGGCGCGCCTGCCAACGGAGCCGCAGACGCACAACCCACAGCGCATGCGAGTGCGGGATCGTCGGCGCGGTAACGATCACGCGGCTGTCAGCAAAGTCGAAAATCTGGTTTGATTGCGGCGGGCGCTCATGGACGAGGTCCCGCCGCCTTTTTTGGGGGGGCGCATTTCATCTGCGAGGCGATTTCGATGGCGCTGGGACCGTTTTACGTGGCGGATAAACTGAAGGGTGCGGCCGGGATGAGAGGAATCGCGCTTTTGATGCGCCATGGCGAGACCGCATGGAACCGCGAAGGCCGCGTGATGGGCCGAAATCCAATCGAACTCGATGAGCGCGGACGCGCGCAGGTGCAAGCCTCGATTCCCTTCGCCCGCCTGATAAAGCCCGAGCTGATCGTCACGAGTCCGCTGGCGCGTGCGCGGCAGTCGGCGGAGATAATCGCTGCCGGCGTCGGCGGCATCCCGGTTACCGAGGAGCCACAACTGTCCGAAGTCCAATACGGGCGATGGGAAGGAATGGTGTACGACGATTTGGTCGACGATGCCGATTACCTGAACTATCGCGAGCATCCGCTGGACGCGCCGACTCCCGGGGGCGAGACGATCGCGCAGGTGCAATCGCGAGGCGTCGAGGCAGTGCGCCGTGCGGTCGGAGCGAACAGCGGCCGGCGGATCCTGTTCGTCTCGCACGGCGACATCATCCGCACCGTTTTGTGCCACTTCATGCGACTGGAACTCGCGCACTTCCGGCGGATCCGCGTGGACAACGCGGCCTTCTCGGGTTTTCAGCTGATCGGCGACTTCGCCGAAGTGAAATTTCTTAACCTGTTGCCGGATCCGAATCGCGCATTTGTCGCGCCATTTGTATCGAATAAGCGCGAGTCGCGCTGAGCGGCGGCCTGGATCGATCAGGGTCCGCCGGCGGCCGACGGATCGAGGCCGGTCGGCGCCGAGCGCCCGCCGACTTCGATTCCCTTGCGGACGCGAACGTCCGCTCCTGATTTGCCGGGAACGTCCACTCTCAGGCTGCGGTATCCGCCCGCGGTGGGATCGGGCGCGAGAAATCCTATCGTGTATTGCTCACGCAACTCGAGACTGATGTTCTCGCACGCGCGGCGCAGAGCCTCTCCGTCCCCGGCCTGGCGGATGATGTAGGTCTTGGCGCCGGTCTCGGTCGAAAGAGTGTGCAGGGTCTCGGAGTCAACGCGTTCGTCCTCGCCGCCGCCGCCAAACGCGAGTGGTCCGATCGAGATGCCAAGTCCGGAACCGGACCCGTTGGGATCGCCGATTCCGATCGAGTACACGAGCACGCCCATTCGCCGCGCCTGGGCGACGACGTCATTGACCGTCGAGGCGCTGGTGTTGTCCATTCCGTCGGTGACGACGAGCAGCGCTTTTTTGTCGTAGCGGCCTCGTTGCACCATCTGCAGCCCCTGCATGATCGCGTCGAACAAAGCGGTCTGCCCGTAGGCGTGCAGCAATGCAAGCCGGCGCATCACAAGATCGTGATTGGTCGTGAACGGCTGGAGCAGGAACGGGTGGCTGGAAAACGCGAACAAAAACACGTCGTCCTTGTCATTGAGATTGTTCAAAAACTGTGAGATCGCGGCGCGCGCCTGCGGAATTTTGGGCACCATGCTGCCCGAAGTGTCCACCAGGATGCCGACCGAGACGGGAGTGTTCAGGTCCTGACGAAAGAATTCTATCGGGCGCTGCTGCCCGTCCATGTAGAGCTTGAAATCATCCTTTTGCAGCCCGGTGATGTAGGTGCCGCTCGGTTCAGTCACTGTCACCGTGACCTGTTCGTAACCCGGCTGCTGGCGCAACTCGCGCATCGGCAGCACCAGCTCCTGGCCGGCTTGCGGAACCTGCGGCGGGATGTTGAGCGAGTCGCCGCCCTGTTTCGCCGGCATCGACGGCAACTCGAGCGTCGAGGTTTCCTTGCCCTGACCGCCGGGCATCACCATCGGCGCAGGAATCGACGACCCCTGCTGCGCCGCGGTGGGCACGGCTGTGCCAATCACGATCGCCAGCCCAATCACCGCGGCCGTAACCGCGGAAATCAAGCTGCGTTCCATACCCGGAATTGTTGTCGTTGTCATCGCGATGCCAGCGCTCCGCCGAAGCGGCGCGCGTTCATATGTAATGATCCTACTTGCTCCTGCGTCGGGCAAGCCGGTCAGTTTTTCCGGGCTCTTGCATTCCCGATGCTTCCACATCTTGGACGAATTCGCGCAGGCAAAGTTTCAAGGCGGCCGCGCAATCCAGCCGGTACCAGCCCTATTTCGCCTTCTGATTTCGTCGTAACCTGACAAGTCTGCCGTGGGCCAGGGCGGCCCGCTTAGACCCTGCCCGACCAAGGAGGAATGATGAAGTTCGGAATTTTCATCGCCCCGTTCCACCGCGTCGGCGAAAACCCGACGCTCTGCTTCGAACGCGACATGCAGCTGATCGAGTGGCTCGACGCGCTCGGCTACGAAGAGGCGTTTATCGGCGAGCATCATTCGTCGGGCTGGGAAATAATCCCGTCGCCCGAAATCTTCATGGCGGTCGCCGCGACGCGCACCCGGCGGATCATGCTCGGCTCCGGCGTCGTCAGCATCCCGTATCATCACCCCTTCAACGTCGCCAATCGCTTCGCCCTGCTCGATCATCTGACCCATGGCCGCGTGATGCTGGGATGCGGTCCGGGCGCGCTGGCCGCCGACGCGCACATGCTCGGCATCGACTCGACAACTCAGCGCAAGCGGATGGTCGAGGGCGTCAGCGCAATCCTTCGCCTGTTCACTGAAGAGGGCAAGATTTCGATCGACGGCTCGTACTTCAAGCTCGTCGATGCGCACCTGCAGGTGAAGCCGTTTCAGCAGCCGCACATGCCGATCTTCGTCGCGAGCACGGTATCGCCGTCGGGGATGGTGGCGGCGGGACAGCTCGGCTGCGGCGTACTGTCGGTCGCCTCGTACGCGCCGCGCGGTCTGGACGATCTGATGAAGCGCTGGGCGATGGCGGAAGAGTCGGCGGCTGAAAATGGCAAGACCGTTGACCGCAAGAATTGGCGGATGGTTTTCCCGATCCACCTCGCCGAGACGCGACAGGATGCGATGGACGATATTCGCGACGGCGCCAACTCGTGGATTCGCGACTACTTTATCGACACGCTCGGTGCGCGTCTCCAGTTCGAGGAATATCCGAATCAGCCGGCCGAGGAGATGACGATCGATCGGATGATTGGGCGCGGCGGCGCGATCGTTGGAACACCCGACGATGCGATCGCGAAGATCAAGGAACTGCAGCAGGCAACCGGCGGCTTCGGCGGCATCCTGGGACTCGCGCACGAATGGACCACGCGCGAAAAGACGCTCCGCTCGTACGAGCTGTTCGCGCGCTACGTCGCGCCGCAGTTCCAGGGTCCGGTCGCGCATCAGATCAAATACTCGAATGACTGGGCGCGCGAGAATCGCGACCTGATGTTCGGCAAGACGGTGGCGGGAATCGTAACCGCGATGCAGGACTACGCGCAGCACAAAGTCGAGAAGGGCGAGCCGGTCCCCGAAATGCTGACACAACCGCTGACCCGCGTCCGCCCGTAGTCGATTTGCCGCGCGGCGGCGGAGTTTGGATAATCTGCGCGCTCGGTGCTACTCACAATGCTACCCGCACCGACAGGAGCACACCGATGGACGCTCACGCTGAAATCTGTCGCGCGATCGATACCTACCGCGACCAAGCGGTCGCGCTCAGCCACGAAATCCACGAGCATCCCGAGCTCAAGTTCCAGGAGCATTTCGCCGCCGGCCTGCTGACCAAAGCCGCCACCGAATTGGGTCTCGACATCGAGCGCGAAGCCGGCGGACTCAAGACCGCGTTTCGCGCCGAGTTCGGCGCCAGCGGTCCCGCGGTCGCAATCCTCGCCGAATACGACGCGTTGCCCAATGGTCATTCATGCGGCCACAACCTGATCGCCGGCGCCGCGCTCAGCGCCGTCGCGGGTTTGAAGAGCATCGCGAGCCAACTACCGGGGCGAGGCGTTTTTCTCGGCACCCCGGCCGAGGAAGGCGGCGGCGGAAAAATAATCCTGATCAATAACGGCGCGTTGCGGGGCGTCGATGCGGCCATGATGGCGCATCCCACCGACGCCGAATTCTGCACGATGCCCGCGCTCGCCACGCTCCATCTCAAGCTGACTTTTCATGGTCGCGGCGCGCACGCGGCGATGGCGCCATGGGACGGCTCGAGCGCATTGGCCGCGGTGATCCAGACCTTTCAGAGCGTCGATGCGATGCGGCTGCACCTGCGCGACGGCTCGCGCATCCACGGCATCATCACCGACGGCGGCCGCGCGGTTAATATCATCCCGGAGCGCACCGAGTGCCTGTTTTTGGCGCGCGCCAGGACCAGCCGCTACGCCAATGAAATCGGCGCGCGGGTGATCAGATGCGCCGAGGGCGCTGCGATGGCGACCGGAACGCGCGTCGAGCACGTTGTCGAAGGCGGTTACAAAAATATGATCAACAATCTCAGCATGGCGCATCGTTACGCCGCGCATAGCGAGGCGCTCGGCGCAAAATCTGTCGAAGCCCCGGCAGGCACGCCCACCGGCAGCACCGACATGGGCGACGTCAGTCATGTGATGCCGGCGATTCATCCGTCGTTCGCGATCTCGCGCCACGGCGAGGGCAATTGCCACGAAGACGCGTTCGTCGCGCACGCCGACTCAGAGCGCGGCTACGATGCGATGATTCGGGTGGCGAAGGCGATGGCGATGACCGCGTACGATTTGCTCGCACAGCCCGAATTGCTGGCGTCGGCAAAAAAGGAATTCGAAGCGCGCAAAGAGAGCTGAAACGAGCGAGCGCGGCGCTAGTGGCAGCCGCATCCACCCCCGCCGCATCCGCCGCCACCGCATCCACCGCCGTTCGCCGCGCCGGAATTGGCCATTGCATACGCGGCCGCGGCGGCGCCGTCGCCATTGCTGCCGCGCGCCGCGAAGGTTGACATCTCGCGCTTCAGCTTCGAGCCGTGACAGAGCGGGCACTGCGCGTCGCCGTCACCGGGGCGCACCAGCGCCTCGAACGAGTGGTCGCACTTCGAGCATCGGTATTCGTAAATGGGCATCTCTTTCTCTACTCGCCGGGTGGCTGGGCGTATTCAACCAGCACGCCGCGGGTGGCCTTGGGATGCAGGAAGCAGATCATTCCCGCCAGGCCGCGGCGCGGCTTCTGATCGATTAGCTGGATTCCTTTGCCGCGCGCGGCTTCGAGCTCACGGGCGACGTCGTCGGTCTCGAAGCATACGTGATGCAAGCCGCCGCCGTGGCGCGCGAGGAACTTGCCCACGGCATTGTCGGCGTCGAGCGGTTCGAGCAGTTCGATCTCGCTCTCGCCGGCTTTGAGCAACGCGGCCCGGACGCCCTGCTCTTCAATCGTGGCGCTCCTGGTGAAATGCAGGCCGAGCGTGTCGCGCCAGAATCTCAAGCCGGCGTCGAGACTCGGCACGACGACGCCGACGTGATGAATCTTTCTGAGCATCGCCGCGCTACTTCCGGTTATCCAGGCATATCTTGCGCTGCAGCGCGTCCCACGAAGTCTTCATCTCGGGCGAGCCCAGGGTGGGATGTTCGGCGCGCGTCTGCGCCAGCTTGCTGCATGCACCCTGGGTATTGCCTTGCTCGTTGTAGATCACAGCGATGTTGTATTTCGCCTCGTACCACAGGATGTCGGACTCGGCCGCCGTGCTCTCGACGGTAGTCCACAGCGTCACCGCGTCCTTCCAGTCCTTCTTGGCTTGCGCGATACGGGCAAGTCCGGCGTTGGCATCGGGCGATGCCGGGTCGGCCTTCACAACCTCCTGATAAACCTTTTCCGCCTCTTGCTCATGGTCGGTAGCTTGTAGCGCCTGGCCGTAAATAGACAGCGTACCGGTCAGATTTTTGACCGGGATTTTGCCCGATGCCACCATGTCCGCGAAAAATTTGTACGCGGTCGCGGTCAGCATCGCGTTTTTCTTATATGCCGTCTGATTGTTATTGGCCTTGGCTTCCTGCGCCGCCTTCCAGAAGTCGATTCCGAGTTCCTTGATGAAATCGCCCTTGGCGATGTTGCCCTTGCTGCGTTCGACGATTGCGGCGACATCGGTGTTGACATCGTCGTACTTGCCGAGATGATCGAGCGCCGTGATGCGCCATTCGGCCACATCCTGGAACTTCGCGTTCATGCTCGGGTATTGCGATTCGTAGCCGTTAAGCAGCGTGGCGACCTGCGCATAGTCAACTTTTTCCGGGTCTTCTTCCAGGATCGAAGCAAGCATGTAGATCGCTTCGCCGCGAATCTCATGAACCGTTTTCTTGCCCGTTCCGGAGGCGGTACGCTCCGCCTCGGGACCCATCTTGATTGCCTCGTTGAGGTTTTCGAGCGCCAGCTTTCTGACCGACTCGGTATCGATCTTGGGCCCCTTGTTATCCTTGGCGCTGGCGCCCTGGAGCTCCGCGTAGTAGCACTCGGCGGCCTTGAACTTGGCGGTGAACGTGAATTCGGGGTCGCCCTTGACCTGGGAGTACAACTCGGCGGCCTCGACGAATTTATTCTGCTGCTGCAGGAGACCGGCGAGCTGCACGCGCATTTCGGCAATGTGCTCGCCATTGGGATATTTCTGCACGTAGTCCTGCGCGGCCTTCACCCACTGATCTTCGAGCGCCTTATCCTTCGAACCGCCCTGCTCCCATCGGCTATGCGCGAGGCTGAATCTCACGTACTCGGCCCATTGCGCGTCGCCGCCGCCGCCCGACGCGATCTTGCTCAGCATCGCCTCGACCTGGTCGTAGCGCTTCTCGTGCAGATAGATGTCGATGGCGAACTTGTAGGCCTTGGGATATTTTCCGCTGGCGCCCGCCTCGGCATAGTACTTGGCCGCGTTGGCCTCATCCTTGCGCGAGAGCAGGACGGCGGCGAGCAGCCATTTCTCGAACGGATCGCTCGAGTTGCCGAATTCCTCGACTGCGTTGTTTGGAAACTTGGACGCCGCCGCTACATCGATCGCCCATCCTTCCTTGTCGTTCTCCTTGGACTTCATCGCGTCGATGATCTGCTTGTGATAGGCGGCCTTCTTGGCCGGGTCGCTGGTGGCCCGTTCGGCGCTGAACAGGGTCTGCAACTGAAGCATGAGCTCGCCGGATCCGGCTTTCCCGCCACCACCAACCGGGAGCATCTCCGCAGCCTTCCCCGCTTCACCCATCTTGGCGTAAGTCGTGGAGAGTCCCTCGCGCGCCGCGGTGTATTGCTGCGTGCCGGTGCCGTCATCCATTATTTTCTTGAAGTCGGCGATCGCGTGGTCGTATTCGGCATGATCGAACTTGCCCAACTCGCGTTCGCAGTAGGCGCGGCCGAGCGTATTTTCGCGTATCAGGTTGGGATCGGGCATCGCCAGCGTGCTGGCGGTGAAGCCGTCGATCGCCTCGTTGAGCAGTTTCTTCGATTGCTCGGCGTTATCGTCGAACAGAGTGGTCGCAGCCGTGAACCGCAGCCAGGAAAGCGGATATGCGGCCTTCAATGCCAACTGTTCGGGTTGGTCGTAGTCGCATTGCCCGCCGTTGTCGATCTGCGCGATACAATCATCTTTCTTCTTCGAATAGACCGTCTGCATCCGATCGAGCATCGAGTCGAGCTGATGGTAGAGCGGTATCAGCGCGCCCTTGTCGACCTTGCCGCTCGAAGTGACTTTGGCAAAGGTTCCCTCGGCGTTGTCGAGCTTGGCTATCACCTGGTCGGCAGTCGATGCGTTGGCCTCGGCGGACGACATCTGGCCCGAGAGGCTCGAAAGCTCGCTCGCGAGGTCTCCGGCACTCTGCGCGGAGGCGACGGCGGCGGTGAAGGCGAGCGTAAAAAATGCGGTTAGCATCACCATCAGGCGATGCGAAAAGAGCACACGGTTCATTTTTGTAATCCCCAAAATACTGTTCCCCGGAAAATTGTGGCCTTAGATAAGAATAACGCAGCGACAACGTCAAGCGAGTCAGAATACTTGCGCAACCTGTGGGACGCTGGCAAGCGAACAAATTCGGGCAGTGCGGGCCGCGATCGATGGCGCGGCCTGCTGATTGCCGCGATCGATCAGGACCGCAGCCATCCCGATGGCCGCCGCCGGCGCGAAATCGAGATGCTCCGAGTCGCCGATATGCATCGCCTCATGCGGCGGCGCGCCGGCGCGTGAAAGGGCGGTCTCGTAAACCTCGCGCCGCGGCTTGGCATAGCCGGCTTCGGAGGAAATCGTGATCGAATCGAAGTAACGGGTCAGGTCGAGGCCGTCGAGAATCCGATACAAGCGGTAATCGAAGTTTGAGATCACGCCCAGTTTGAGTCCATCGTTCTTTAGACGTTGCAGCATCGGCGCCGCTTCAAGATCCGCAATCCAGCTATCGGGATCGGCGAAATGGGCAAACAGCGCGTCGAAGTAAGCGTCGAAGCCGGACCATGTGCCTATCGGCGCGAACGTTTCGCCCACGCGGCGCCGCCACCATTCCCGCTCCAGGCGTCGAAGCTCGTCGGGCGCGTGCCCGGGTCCGAAGGCCAGACCGGGCGCCGCACCGAAAGCGCGGCGAAAACCGGCGACGACGGTGTCCTCGGAGGCGTCGAGGCCGAATTGCCGCGCGAGGCGGGCGTAAGTGCGTCCGACAGGCTCGCGCGGCTCGAACAGCGTGCCTGCGGCGTCGAAGAATGCGGCAAGGATCATGCGAATCGGATAATTGTAGCATTATTGAATGTGAAACCCTGCGCGGGTTTGCAGGGGGTGACCCCTGCACCCAGCGTTAAGGCCGCCCGCCGATGGCGGGCGCGGCATGAAGGAAGAATCACCTGCGCGGTGGGCGGCAGGGCTGAGCCCTGCACCCGGTAACGAATCGAAAAATCCGCGCGGCGCGTCTTTTTCTCTCGGGCGTAACGCTGGCCAGCCGTGGCGACGGGCAGGGGTGACCCCTGCACCGCAGTGAGAAGACGCGAAAATCTGCGCAGCGCATCTTTTCGCGACTACGCGATGGAAGAACCGTTGGCACGGGAGGCCAGTATTAAGAGGCCGCGCGCGACAACGGAGCGCGGCCTTAATACCGGGTGCAGGGGTCAGCCCCTGCGGTCAGCCCTGCCCGTCCCAGATTTGGATAAGCACGCCGAAGGCCGACTGCGGCGAGATGAAGTATTGGCGCTCGCCGCGCCAGTTGCGTTTTTCGTCCACCACCCGGACGCCGTCGCGTTTGAGCCGCTCGCAGGTCGCATCGAAATCCTTCAGGTCAATCGAAATATGATGCATCCCCTCGCCGTAGCGCGCGATGAACTTGCCGACGAAGTCGTTGTCGGTCTTGTGCGGCGGGCTCGCGATGAATTCGAGCTTGAAGCCTGCCACCTCGAGATGGCCGAGCGCGAAGTTGCCCTCGGAATTGCTGAGGTGAGGCTCGTGGCCGATTTTCGTGCCGGGAAAGTAGCGCGTGAAGAATTCGTAGGCCGCCTTAATGTCCTTGACCGCGAGCGAGACGTGATCGAAGTGGGCCAGGCCGTCGGGCGCCGGCTTGGGATGCGCCTGTTCCCAATTCGGGGTGTGCCAGAACTGGATCAGCGCGCCGAAGGCGGAGCGCGGCGAGATGAACGCGGTCGCCGCCCCTGAATCGTATTTTTGCTCGTCGACGACCCGCACGCCTCCGGCCTTGAGCCGGGCCACGATCGCGTCCAGATTGTCCGTCTCGATCGACAAATGATGCATCCCCTCGCCGTGCTTGTCGATGAACCTGGTGACGAAGCCGGGCTTGGCGGGCGGGTCCTCGATAAGCTCGACGACGAATCCGCCAAGGTGGAAATCCTGCCAGTAGAACGAGCCGCTGACCTGTTCGTCGATCGATCTGGCGTTGCGCAGCTTGATCGGAAAATATTTCGCGAAGAATTCGTAGGCGCGGTCGATAGACTTCACCGCGATCGATACGTGATCAAACCTCATCCGAGCATCGCCGGTCCCGTCCATGCGCAAGCAATTCTCCCTTAGATAAAAATATGCAATCGGCCACGAGCCGCGGAGCGGCTGCGTTGCTTCGATCCGCCCCCCGAACAATCTCCCGCCCTACTACGCGGCGCGTCCGGGCCGGAAACGCCACAGTAGCCGGATCGAGTTGCGCAGCACCAGCGGCCATGCGTTGGCGATTTTTCCGGCGTAGGTGCGAAGCGATTGATCGGCGTGCGACAAGGCGGGCACGTCAAAGAAATTCGAGCCTCGCGTCAAGCCGCCCGTCGCCGGCCCGTACAACTACGTAGCCGCCGCCCTTGAACGGGCCCGCGTTGAAAATCTGCGTCGGACCGATTCGATCGACGCCGGCGGATTCGTGAACGTGCCCCGAGATGCAAACTTCGGGCTTCACTTCTTCGATGAATTGGCGCGCGGCAGTGCTGCCGACCGGCGCGCCGCTGCGGATTCGGTCGCATTTGGTATCGAACGGAGGCGTATGACAAACCATCAGGAGCGGCCGCACGTCGCGCACGAAGTCATAACCGGCGCGCAGCGTCGCATAGATTTCGTCCTCGCTGAACTCGGTCGGCGTGCCGAACGGCGTGATATTCGAGCCCCCGCATCCGAAGATTCCCACGCCACCCTTGACCACGCCCTTGCCATGCAGCGCGACGCCGTCGTGTTCGAGGAACGGGATCACCTCGCGCCGGTCGAGGTTGCCCGATAGCGCGAGCACGGCGGGACACGCGCGGCGGACGTCGGCGAGGACCTTGCGCGCGTCGTCGACGCCGCCGAAGTTGGTGAGATCGCCGGACAGGATTATCAAGTCGCAATCGCGCATCACCTCGCCCATCAGATCGAGATTGCGGGTCGCCATATGAACGTCGCCGAAGGAAATTATTTTCATCGCAGGAATACACTTAATTGTAATGAAACCCACCGTGGGTTTCAGCAGGGTTGACCCCTGCACCCAACGTTAAGAGCAGGGATAAGCGGGAATGCGCGGGGAATCATCCCGGCGGTTTCGCATTCCTTGGAGGCTGCGGTTAATCCTGATCACCAAGAACGGCCGGCGGTGCGCGACGAGGCGTCTCTAGAAGGCGGGTAAGGGAATGAAGCGCTTCAGTTTCCCAGCACCCTGACGCTCGATCCTGTCAACCCGACGCACGATCACTTCCGGTGCGGACAGGCCAAGGCCGGTGAGACGTTGAGCGAGGATGGATCGCAGGGCGTCGATATTGACGGTGGCGCGAGCAACGATGGCGATCTCGGCGCCGCGCTCCGTCTGCCGGACCTGGTATTCGACGATCGCCGGATCTTTGCCGAGCGGAGAGCGGAAGTTCAGCGGGTGAACCCTGATCCCGCTGGCGTAGCGGAACACGTCGTCCGCTCGGCCGTGCACGTCGGCGACCTTGAGATAGGCCGAGCCGCAGCGGCAGGGGCCGTCGGCGATCTGGAACTCGTCGGTAATCTCGTAGCGGATAAGCGGCATGGTTCGATTATAAAGGTTCGTGAGGAGGATTTTGGCCGACCGTTCGCCGCGGGGGACCGGATTGCCGTGCTCATCAATCGGTTCGATGATGTTCAGATCCTCCCCGATGTGGAAACCCGCGCCAACCGGGCAACAAAACGCGCCACCGTTGGATTCGCTCGCCGCCCAGCCGTTCGCAACCGGAACGTTCCAGGTCGCTTCAACCATCGCTCGAACTTCCGGCAGCAGCGGCTCGGAAGTGCTCCAGACCAGAGCGGGGGTGATGTGCAGATGCCCGCTGCGCGCTTCCTCGCACAGAGCCGGCAGCATGCTGGGGTAGGTGTGCAGGAGCGACGGCTGTGCGCGATTGAGGATCGTAACGATTTCGGCAAGCGGCAGACTGACGGGAGCCCGCACGCTGGGCCGATCCGGATTCGAGAACGTTTGTCCCAGAGCGCTGGTCGCGTGGCTCGCCACGTAGGCCGACACGGTTGCGAAGGGCGCCGGCTGCCGTCCAAGGCTCAGTAGAATATCGTAGAGACCGCGCATCAAACCGAGGGCCGATACCGCCCATCCGCCCCAGTCGTAGACAAACACGCCGCGCTTTCCACTCGAGCCGCCCGACGCGATCACGTGCAAATCGTCAAGGAAGTAGGCATCGGCCGTAAGTCCGGCGAGATGGGTTTCGGCGGCTGCCAAGGTGCAGCGGGGATCGGTGACGATTGCGTCCCAGTGCTCCATCAGGTCGCCCTTCGTCATCGGCGGAATATCGCGCAAGGCGGCTGGCGTCAGGCGATCTCCAGCCAGCCGTCGGAGGCGTTCGCGGTGCCACGGAGAAGAGCGCGCCGCATGGCTCACGAGATCCCGCAGCGCGCGTGTCTGTTCGGCGTCGATCTCCGCTCTGGACCAACGAAGACGCGCGAGGAACTCAGGCGTGAGGTTCATCAGATACGCGAAGTGTCGCTGGCGCGTCTCTTCGTACGATCCGGCTCCATTCGAAGTCATGCGTGCTCCGTCGTCGACCACTGACATCTTGTAGCACCTTCCGATTCCAACTCCCGCATAGGCCGGACGACCGCTGTGTGCAAGGGGTTCAGCCGGTATTGGTCCACGGTGTTTCCGGCGGCGCCGGAAGGGGCCGGTTTCGCATTCCTTGGAGGCTGCGCTTAAATGAGAAGATGGCGGCGCGGGAGAAATTCGCATTCGTGCTGTTCAGGCCGCAATCGGCCGGCAATATCGGCGCGGCGGCGCGAGCGCTCAAGAACATGGGCTTCGACGATCTTCGGCTGGTCGCGCCCGGCACGTTGAAGAGTCGCGAGGCGGCCGCGATGGCGGTGCATGCCGATGACATCCTGGCGCGCGCGACGGTCTATCCCGATCTGGCGGCGGCGCTGGCGGATTGCTCGGTCGCGGCCGGCACGACCAGCCGCCGCGGCGGCTATCGCCGCCGGGCGCTTCCGCTGCGCGCATCGGCGGCGGAACTCGACGCGATTGCCGGCTCGAACAAAATCGCGATCGTCTTCGGCCGCGAAGACCACGGGCTGACTAATCGCGAGCTCAAGCTCTGCAATCGGTTGATCACAATCCCTACCGCACCCGAATATCCGTCGCTCAACCTGGCGCAGGCGGTGGTGGTCGTCGCGTACGAGCTGATGATGGCGGCGGACGAATCGGCGGCGGCGGAGATCGAAGCCGCTCGAGCGTCGCATTGCGTAGCTGCGGCCCGAGCGCCGCATTTCGTACCCGCGGCGATCAGCGACCCGATGCTGGCGCGGATGGAGGAGGCGCTGGTCTCGATCGGTTTTATTCCCGACGACAACCCGGACCATATAATGTTCGCGATCCGCGAGATTCTCGGACGCAGCGGATTGACGGCGCGCGAGGTCGAGATTCTCAACGGGATGGCGCGGCAGATGCGATGGGTCGCCGAGGGTGGGCATCGGACGCTCGCCGAGAAGCGGCGCGCGGGCAAGAAATTAAGATGACTGTTTCGCGGTTTCCACGCGCGGGGGCGATAAGCGATAATCGCGATCGGTCGCGCGCAGCGTGAATCATCAATGGCCGAGATAATCGATTTTGCGGAGATCCAGGAGGCGCGGCGCAAAGCCCGCGTGCGGGGGCCCGAGCGCGAAAACCTGGAGCGCGCGGCGCAACTGATGCGCGAGAATCTGGCCGCAGTCGCCGCTGAGCTGGCCGACGCGCCGCGCGGCGAGCAGGGCGAACTGTTGACGCGGGTGGAAAGGCTGGCGGCGCTGATTCGGTACGCAATGCAAATGCTCGGCGAGACGACTGACGCTCGACTGGATGGGCCGGCCTCGATTCGGTCGCGATAGGCATCGGCCCGGCGCAAGATCCCAACCGATGGACGAAGGACTGACTTTGAGAATCACCGGCGTGGAGCCGGGCGACGAGATCGCGGGCGCGCGCAAGGTGACGCTCGCGACGACGCGCGGCTCGATCGCGCTGGTGCTGCATTCGGCGCCGGAAAAGGGGCACGCGGTGCTATGCGTCAGTGGCGCGATCGGCGGATTCGACGGTCCCTCGATGCTGTATCCGCAGCTGGGGCTGGAGATGCCCCGGCGCGGGCTCACGATTGCGCGGCTGGATTATCGTGCGCCCAACGAGTTCGGCGAATGCCTGGTCGATGCGATGGCGGCGCTGACGTTCCTGGGCGGGATTGGGCACGAGCGCGTCGCGCTCGTCGGGCATTCGTTTGGCGGCGCGGTCGCGATCAACGCGGGAACGCTCAGCCCAATCGTCACGACCGTGATCGCGCTGTCGAGTCAGCTCGCGGGCGCGCACATGGCGGGCGAGCTGGCGCCCAAGCCGCTGCTGCTGATTCATGGCGGGGCGGACACGATTCTTTCGCACGAAAGTTCGCAGGCGCTTTACGAGCGCGCCGACGAGCCCAAGACGCTCAGGATTTTACCCGGCGTCGGACACGGATTGGCGCACGGCGAAGTATTCGAGCTGGTGAGCGACTGGCTATTGCAAAGGACCTGAGAACTGAAACGGCTGTTCACTCGAATAACCACTTCACGATACAATCGAATAATGGCCAGCGGACAACGAATCGCGGTGGTGGGTGCAACGGGCGCAGTCGGGCAGACCACGCTCAAAATTCTCGAGCAGCGCAAGTTCCCGATTCGCGAGCTGCGCGCGTATGCGTCGGAGCGATCGGCGGGCAAGACCGTGACGTTCGCGGGCGAGTCGATAACGGTGCGGCGGCTCGACGCCGACTCGTTCAAGGGGATCGATATCGCGCTGTTCTCGGCAGGTTCGGCGCAGTCGCGCGAGTTCGCACCGATCGCGGTCAAGGCGGGCGCGATCGTCGTGGACAAGTCGAGCGCCTATCGAATGGACCCGGACGTTCCGCTGGTGGTGCCCGAGATCAACCCCGCCGCCGCGCGTCGTCACAAGGGTATCGTGGCGTGTCCGAATTGCACGACGATCGTCACCGTGATGCCGCTCAAGCCGATCCATGACCTGGGGCGTCTCAGGCGGGTGATCGCAACGAGCTTCCAGGCGGTATCCGGCGCGGGCGTCAATGGGGTTGCGGAACTGCGCGAGCAGACGATGGCGTGGTCGAAGGGCGAGGCGATCAAGGCGAAATTTTTTCCGCATCAGATTGCGTTCAACCTGATTCCACATATCGACAAATTTGTCGAGGGCGGATACACCGGCGAGGAAATCAAGCTGGTCAATGAGATCAGGAAGATCCTCGAGCAGCCCGAATTGCTGATTTCGCCGACCACGGTGCGGGTGCCGGTCTTCACCGCGCATTCGATTTCCGTCAACGCGGAGACCGAGACGAAAGTCACGGCGGCCGACGCGCGCGAGGCCTTTGCGCATTTCCCGGGGATTCGGCTGTTCGACGATCCCGCGCAAAATCGCTACCCGATGCCAATCATCGTCGAGGGACAGGACGACTGCTTCGTCGGGCGAATCCGCGAAGACCTGAGCTGCCCCAACGCGCTGAACTTCTGGGTGGTGGGCGACCAGCTGCGCAAGGGCGCGGCGCTCAACGGCGTTCAGATCGCGGAACTGCTTATCGGCGGCCGCTAGCTCTCCGGTATAAAAGTCACCGCGCCGGCCGGAATCGTGGTCACGGTGTGCCCCGATCGCGTGGCGCCCAGCAGCGCCTGAAGATCGACGATGGCCAGGTAGCTGAAGTCAGCGTTCTCCAACACAGCGTATGCCTTGCCGCTGTTGGGGCTGACATAAGCCGTCACCGTATGCGGATCGTAACCCTCCGACCAGCCTTCCTCGGGGCTCGGGGGGCTGGGCACGGTGAACGCCACGTAGTCGACAAAGGCGGGCGTTCCGCTCCCTGAAGTGGCAGGCAGCTCGACGACGCCCTCCAGGTCGCCGCCATACTCACCGGTCACTATGGCAAGGTGCGTGCCGGGTGCGACTGCAATACCGCAGGTGCCGGCGGACATATAGTCAAACTCGGGAAAGTTCACAAGCTGACTGGCGGCGTCGGTCCACGTGCCGGCGGGAGTTCCCGGCGTGAATTCCGCCTGAGTCAGATCGGCGATAAAGAGATTGCCCGTACCTTCATCGGTAGCCAACGCGATGCCGGTGGTGCAATCTTCGCCTGCCGAGTCGAACTCTGGCTCCCCAGTGACGTCATTGTTGAACAGCGCAGCCGTCGGGGTGCTGATATTAACCAGCTGGTAATCCGAACCCTCATTCGGAGACAACACCAAGTGGCGGACGGGGTCGATCGAAATGTCTTCAGAAGTCTCCACTCCGGCATCAATCGGTGATTCAAAGGTGGGCGTGCCGGCAAGGTCGAGGAATTGGTAACCACCTGTCTCGCTGTCGTCGACTTCCAGGCCAATCGTGATCAATGCCTTGTTGGTTGACGAATCCACCACCACGCCGCAGTTTTCGCAGCCGCCCCCTGAGAAACCTTCGCTGGCGGTCGCGCCACTGGTCAACGTGCTGGTAAGGGTCGTGCCGTTAATCAGGTAAACGTCGGTGTTGCTGGCGACGCATACCGTCTGGCCGGTCGTGGAGTTGGAGGAGCACGAGTTTGGGACGTTCCCGGTCGTAATTGAAGCCGGCGCACCACCGGCGCCAATGCCACTGCTGGTTTCAATCGGGACGACCTTAACACTGGCGGTTCCAGCACCGCAGCCCCCGTCCGCCCAGCATCCCTGTGGAAGATAGGCAGTGGCGTTCTTGCCCTGGACCAGTATCCCTATGGAACTGGACGGCAGGCATGCATTCGCAGACGTAGGCGAAGAAGTGGGTTGGGAGTGACTGGAACAAGAGGGGCACGGATCGCATCCCGCCGTGCCGAGCGACAGCCCTGCGACCACCAGTAACAGAACAATAGCCAGCCCCGCCCATCGAGAAGTCATAGTCGATCTCCTATGCATTTAATCCGCAAAATACGCAGTCCGGCGGCGCGAATTTCGTTCCTCCGCCATAAGACCGTCTGCACGATGCGGCAACATAGACAAATGGCAGGCGAGTGGCAAGCGAGTTGACAGAGGAATTGACAGGCGCCTGACCGATTGGTCCGTCGATTGACAACGCCCGCGCTCGCATATTACCGTCAGCCAACTGTCAGCGATTGCAGCTTTCTTGTCGTCGCAGGATTTTTCACCAACTCCCACCAGCACTGATGGCGTTGCGGCTCTCGACGGGCGGGAGAAGCACGACGAAGTGGCAACACAACGAATACTGATCGTCGGCTTGGGCGGACTCGGCGTTCCCGCATTGCGGGCGCTGGCGCGAGCCGGCGCAAGGCGGCTGACGCTAATCGATCCCGACCCCGTCGAACTGTCGAATCTCGCTCGCCAGGTGATCTATCGAAGCCGGGATACCGGCACGCCGAAGGTTGATGCGGCGGCGCGATGGCTGGTCGAGCGGTTCCCCGAGGTCAACGTGAAACGGCATCCGATTGCGCTCGAAGCGTCCAACGCGGCGCGTCTGGTAGTACTACACGACTTTGTAATCGACGCGACTGACAGTCCGGCCACGAAATTTTTGATCAACGACACGTGTATCACCGCGCGGACGCCGTTCGTTTACGGCGGTGTAGTTGGGATGACCGGGCAGGCGATGACGGTAATCCCGGGCCAGACGGCGTGCATCCGATGCGTGTTCGAGACTCCGCCTGATGAAAACGAAACCCAGAGTTGTCGCGAAGCGGGGATCGTCGGTCCCGTGGCGGGCGCGATCGGCGAGCTGCAGGCGGCGGAGGCGATGCGCGCCGTGCGCGGGCAAACGCCCTTGCTCTCGGGAAAAATTCTCACCTGCGACGCGTCCGGCCCGGCCCGGGTGCGAATTGCGGCGGTTAGTCCTCGCTCCGGGTGCGGCTGCGGCGCGTGGAAGCCGCAGGGGCGCGATGCGCGCGGGCGGCGCGAGTCGCAATCGCCGGGCAGATGACGGAATCGCGATGACCCTGACTGACGCGCAAATCGAACGCTACAGCCGCCAGATAATCGTGCCGCGCATCGGCGGCCGCGGCCAGGAACGTTTGATTGCCGCGCGGACGGTGCTGGCGGGCGATGCGCGCGATATCGAAGCGCCGCTGGCTTACCTGGTTGGCGCAGGGGTCGGAGCGATCGGCGTGCGGGTGGCCGGCGGCCAAAGCGGATTCGCCGGGGAAATAGCTGCCGCGCGCGAACTGAACGCCGGCGTATCTGTCACTGTCGCGGATGAGTCAAAAGGCCGCGTCGATTTGGCGCTCTTGATCGTTGGAAGTGAAGCGGCGCGAAAAGTTGCGAATGAAATCGTGAGCTATCGCGACGTGCGAGCGTGGGTAGTCGCGCGCCTGGACGCGCCGGGAAAAATCACCGTCATCCCCGGCGGGGCGCCCAGAGCGCCAAGCGTCGATGCGTCGATGCATGCGGGAGTGGGCAGCCGCTCGGAAGCCGCGGAATTTATCGCGATGCTCGCGACGGCGGAGGCATTCAAGCTGATTGCCGGATACGCGGAAAATCCATCGCCGGCGATCATTGAGTTCGACGGTTATCAAACCAGGGTTCGCCTTCATCCGTGATGTACAAGCTCTGGATGTTCGATTTCGACAACACGATCGCGCGGCTCGAGCCCGAGGTCGATTGGGCCGGCGGGCGGCTCGTGCTCGAACCCTACCTGCGCTCCATCGGCGCGCCTGACCAACTATTCGCACGAATCCCGCGCGGCAATCTCCCGCTCTACGACGCCTACCGCACGCTCATGCTCGCGGAGATCAACCAACCCGGGGTCACCGAAGGACTGCGCCGCGCTTCGGATATAATCGAGAAAATCGAGCTGGCGGGAGTCGATCGCGCGCAAGCACTGGAAGGAGCGATCGAAGCGCTCGAGGCACTGAAAGAAACCGGCGCCGCCGTTGCGATCGTGACCTCCAACTCGTCGAGAACGGTCAAGCGCTGGTTGGGCAGGAACACCGGCGCATCCGTCGACGCAATCGTCGGACGCGACACTCTGCTCGGACTCAAGCCGGCGGCCGACATGCTGATTGCCGCACTCGAATTGTTTTCCGTCGATCGATCGCAGGCCGCGTTTGTTGGCGACAGCGACGCCGACCTGCTGGCCGCGCAAAATTGTGGCGTGCGATTTTATGGAATCGCGGCCACCGATGCCGCGCGCGATCGGTTGCTCGCGGCAGGCGCCACCGAAATCTTCGGCTCGCCGGCGGCGCTCGCGATTCACGTGATCGTGCCGGCTGCGCGCGCCTGAGCAGGCAGATCGGCGCCCAACTTCCTGACGACCGGCAGCCTTGTTTCTTCCGATAAGATTAAGTAATTTTTAAGGTTCACCAAGTAATCTAATTCTTAAGGGAGCATCAGTTTTTGCCGATGGATCAAGGTTTTACCTTGTGGTTTACAGGCCTGTCCGGGGCGGGGAAATCCACGCTAGCCAATCTGGCTGCCGAAGAACTGCGCCGGCGGGCGCATCGCGTGGAAATCCTCGACGGTGACGAAGTCCGCACCAATCTTTCCAAGGGACTTGGCTTTTCCAAAGAGGATCGCGACATCAACATCCGGCGCATCGGGTATGTGTGCCATCTGCTGGCGCGCAACGGGGTGATCGCGATTTCAGCGGCGATTTCGCCCTACCGCGAGATTCGCGACGAGGTGCGGCGCAATCATAAGCATTTCTTCGAAGTCTATGTCCGCTGCACGATCGACAAACTCGTCGAGCGCGACGTGAAAGGGCTCTACAAGAAGGCGCTGGCCGGCGAGATCAAATCTTTCACTGGCGTCTCGGACCCCTACGAAGAGCCGCTCAAGCCCGAACTGATTGTCGATAGCAGCACGGAAACCGTAGCGCAGAGTCTGGGCAAGTTGCTCGGGCGGCTCGAGGAGCTGAACTACGTCAGCAAGGGAGCACGGCGATGAGCGTGCGCGACGACGCAATCACGGCTCATGGCGGCGGCGAGCTGGTCGATCTGAAAGCGCCGGTCTCCGAGCGCGCTGCGCTGGCGGCGCACGGCGCGAAACTCGCGGCCGTTACGCTCAACGCGCGCGACTTGGCCGATCTCGAGATGCTCGCGTCGGGCGCGTTCTCGCCCCTGACGGGTTTCATGGGCGAGGCGGACTACATTCGCTCGCGCGACGAGATGCGGCTTGCGTCGGGAGTGCCGTGGTCGATTCCAATCACGCTCGGCGTCGATGAAACGACAGTGAAAGAGCTGAAAGCCGGACAGGATATCGCGCTCGCGACCGAAGACGGACGGCGGCCGGCGATTCTGAAGCTTGCGGAAATCTACAAAGTCGATCGCAAGAGCGAAGCGCAAAACGTGTTCGGCACCGCCGAGGACGCGCATCCGGGGGCGAAGAACGTCACCTCGATGCCGCCGTACTGCCTGGCGGGCAAGCTCACGCTGATCGAGGAAATACCGGGGCGCACCTTCCTGGAATTTCCGCGCGAGCCCCGGCAGACGCGGGCGGCGTTTCGCGAGCGGGGATGGAAAAAAATCGTCGCCTTCCAGACCCGCAACCCGACTCATCGCGCGCACGAGTATATCCAGAAAGCGGCGCTGGAAATCTGCGACGGACTGATGATCCATCCGCTGGTGGGAGAAACCAAAGGCGACGACGTGCCCGCCGCGGTCAGGATGGAGACTTACAAGGTTCTGCTCGACCTGTACTATCCGAAGAATCGCGCGATGATCGGCGTGTTCCCGGCGCACATGCGCTATGGCGGCCCGCGCGAGGCGATCCTGCACGCGATCGCGCGGCGCAACTACGGGTGCACGCATTTCATCGTCGGGCGCGATCACGCCGGCGTCGGCAATTACTACGGCAGCTACGACGCGCAGAAAATCTTCGAGCGCTTCGAGCCGTCCGAAATGGGAATAACGCCGCTGATGTTCGAGAACACGTTCTACTGCAAGCGATGCAACTCGATGGCGTCGTTCAAGACCTGCCCGCATACCGACGAAGACCGCTTGATACTGTCGGGAACGAAAGTTCGCGAGATGCTGCGGGCGGGCGATGCGCCGCCGCCGGAATTTACGCGGCCGGAGCTGGCGGCGATTCTGGTGCGCGCGATGCACGAGGCAAAATAGCGCGCAATCGCGAGCACGCGCTTTAGGGCGCGAAATCCCTGGCTGTGCTCAGGTGATATAAAAAAAGAACGCCCCCCATCTTCCCCTGACCCGTTCTAACAGGGCGAAGCCCGCATCTTTCTTCTTCCTCACTAAGGTGCAGGGTTTACCCCTTGGCCGTGGCGACGGCAGCGAAGTATTAAGCCGTTGGCAGGGGCCGCGCCCGCCAATGGCGGGTGGCCTTAATACTGGGTGCAGGGGTCACCCCTGCGAACCCACGGTGAGTTTCCGCATACAATTTACGCCTTGCTCGCGCGCGCAATCGCGGCGCGCCGCGCACGCTCGGGATCGCCGGACCACAGCCACGCATGCTCGGTACGGCTCACCCCGACCAGCACGCCGAGAAATGCCGAAGGATGGATGAACAATTCCGCCAGCCCCGCCTCGTCGCGGCGATGCGCCGCGAAACGCGCTCCGCGCTCTTGCAGGCGCTTTTCCAGCGCGCCGACGTCGTCGGTCTCGACGAAAAACATGTACAGCGAGTCGCCGCGCCGTTTGTGAAAACGGCCCATCGCAAGGTTGGGGTCGGTGATCTGCGTTATCTCGACGCGGTCAAGACGGGCGGGAGGATCGAACAGCGTCAGCGTGCCCGTGTAGCCGAAATCCTTGCTCACGATCGGGCTGAACTTCGCCGCGTCGAGGCCGAAGATGCGCGCATAGCGGGCGGACGCCGCCTGCCAATCGCCGACGACGTTGGTGACTTCGTACGCCCATTTTATCGCGCCGACGGGCACGCGTTCGCGGTGCTGCGAAATGACGGTGCGCATCCCGAACGTTGCGGCGGCGTCGAGATACAGTTGTCCCGCGGATTGCTCGAAGCCGACGCCGCACTTCGCGAGATGATGCGCGGCGGCGCCGGGGTCGTCCACCGAAAATCCCGCGCCGAACAGTCCCGTCCCCCACTTCGAGAGGAAATCCTGGACCGCTCCTGTCCCGTCGGGTTCGAGAATTTCGACGAAGCTCGTCCCCGCTTGCATCGTGGTTCGCCTAGCGCCAAGCGGCGCCGCCTTGTCACGGCGAATCAGTTCCGCGCCGAAAACTTCTGCGACCACCCGCTCAGCCGCATTGCGGTCGGCGACCGCAATCTGAATTCTGTCAACGCGTTTGAGCATCGTCGAATTTTCTCCTCGCACGGTTGCCGGCAACTTGCGAATTACTGGAGCGGCGGCTCGTCGTCGGGCGGCGCGAGCACCGGCGACCCATGATGCATTACCATGAACCATCCGTTGCCCACGCGCTCGAAAACGTTGGTGGCGAGCACGTTCGAGCGTTCGGTGCCGTCGTAGCCGCGCTGGATCAGGCTTTCCTCGACGACGACAATCGCCAGGTCGCCGCTGATCGTCACTTCAATCTCGCCAAGCTGGAACTTCATCTCGAATAAGTTGCCGAGGATACGCTCCCAGCTCGACATGATCGGACCCCATCCCGAAAGTTTACGCCATCCGGGATGGATACAAATGATTCGCGGGTCGCGCAGCCAGACCGCTTCCATCTTTTCGGCGTCGAGACTTTCGAAGGCGTCGTAAAAGGCGCGGTTGGCGGCAAGTACTGATTCGCGATCGGACATGGCTTGGTGTTTTCCAGCGTAGTTTTTCGGATGAGCACGCGCCAGTCGCGGCAGGGGTGACCCCTGCACCCGGTATGCGGAAAGCGAAAGATGAGAGTATCGGCACTCACGTTGCCGGCGCAATTTTCTCCGCCAGAGCGGCGCCGGACGCCCGCAATCGAATCACGTCGTCGATCAGCGCCGCGATTTTGTGCCCGGCCTCCGCGATCGGAATTCCGCCGCGATGAATGTTCGATATCACCGTGCGGTCGGGCTCGATCGATTTGAGCGTGGGCCGATAAATCACGTACGCACTCAGGCTCTCGGCGGTGCCCAGGCCGGGACGCTCGCCAACGATCATGCAGACCACGTCGGGGCGCAATATTTCGCCGAGATGGTCCTCGATTCTGACCCGCGCATTTCGAATGAATATCGGCTTCAGGAGCCGGTAGCGCGACGAGAGTCGCCGTGTGAGCGCGCGGATTAGCGGCGCGGCGTTCTTCTCCACCGCCGCCGATGAAAGTCCGTCGCCGATGCATAGCAGCACGCTGGGCGTCGCCGATTTGCCGCGCCCGCGCGGCGCAAGACGCGCGACCCGAGCAGCGTCGACGGCGTCAAGACGCCGGCCGCGCTCGGGATAGCGCAAATAATCTTCGCGCGTGAGCGCCTGCGAGTGAACTTCGAGCAGGCCATTGCGCCGCGGCCAATCACGCGCAACCAGCGTCATGACCGCATCGACGGCGCGCGCGTGATCTGCCTGCACAGAGAGCATCGCGGCCGTCGTGTAGCGCGGACCCGCGCGTCCCACGTCAAGCCGCGCGGGCGTCGCACGGCGCATCGCGTCGAAATCGGCGCCGCCACCTGAATTGCTCGACGAATCCATCAGCAGCCTCGCGTCGCCGGCGCGCGCCGTGAGACAGCCGTCGCGGATGATTCCCCGACGCTCGCACCAATCCTCGAACTCGGGCGCGGTACGCAGCTTGAGCGCCGCCCTCAGCGCCGCGGCGTCGTGGTAGCTGGTCGATTGATAGAAGAGCATCACGTCGTCGCCCATCGGCACCGCCATGAAGTAGTTGCATCCCGCCGACGCGAGCAGCAGCGCCAGATTTTCGCAGTCGTTCTGATCGGCGCGAGCGTGATTGGTGTAGCATGCGTCGGCCCCGTGCGGGACTCCGAGCAGCTTGCCCATCAGATGATCCTCGAGGCCGGCGCGCGTGATCTGTTTCGCATCGTAAAGATATTCGGGGCCGATGAATCCCACCACCGTGTTGACCAGCAGCGGCGAGTAGCGGCGCGCCAGCCCGTAGCATCGCGCCTCGAGCGTGACCTGGTCCGCGCCTTCGTGCGCATCGGCGGACAGCTCGGAGCCCTGCCCCGTTTCGAAGTACATCAGGTTCGCCGCGCGCAGCCTGCCGGTCTCGCGAATCATCGCGTAGCCTTCGTCGAGCATCGCGACCGTAATCCCGAAACCGGTGTTGCCCTTCTCCGTCCCCGCCAGGCTCTGGAACATGATGTCCATCGGAGCGCCGGCCTCGAGCGCGCGCATCTGCGTCGTGATATGGCCAAGCACGCAATTTTGCGTCGGCACTCCGGTGCGCTCGATGATGTCGGCGGTGAGTTCGAGCAGTCGGCGGATGTTGTCGGGCTCGTCGATGCACGGGTTGATTCCGATGAGCGCGTCGCCAGTCGCGTAGGCAAGGCCTTCGTAGATGGCGGCCGCGACGCCGGTGAGATCGTCGCGCGGATGGTTGGGCTGGAGGCGCGTCGAGAGCCGGCCCGCGAGGCCAAGGGTGGTGCGCGCCCGGGTGACGACGCGAATCTTCGACGCAATCGTGATCAGATCGAGATTGCTGCATAGCTTGGCGACCGCGGCGGCAATCTCCGCGGTGATTCCGCGTCCCGTCGCGAGGATCGCATCGCCGGTCGTCGCGTCATCGAGGATCCATTCGCGGAACTCGCCGGCCGTCTGGTTGCGCACGGCGGCGAATGCGTCGCGGTCGATCGCGTCGTCGATCACGCGCGTCACTTCGTCGCGATCGTAGGCAGCCACCGGGTTCTCGCGGAGATCGTTCAACGTCAGATTCGCGAGCACCGTCTTGGCTGCGATTCGTTCCCGTTCGGAGCGCGCGGCGATTCCCGCAAGCTCGTCGCCCGAGCGCGCTTCGTTGGCGCGCGCGAGCAATTCCTTGACCGAGCGGAAGCGGTAGGACGTGCCGAGCAATCGTGTCGAGAGTTTCATTGGCGTTCAGGCTTCGACGCGGGCGCTAGCTGTGGGCATGGAGACAACCTAACGCGCCGCAACGATAAGTGGAAACGGAGCGCGCGAAAGCATTATCGGGAGCGACGGGCGCGATTCTGACTGATCGAATCGGGCCGGAAAGAGCAATTCATACCATATATTGTAGTTTTGGGACGGCTCCGCTCTATGGCTAGCTTTGTTCCGTCAAAAACTATTTCTGCCAGACGCAGGGGTCGCCCAACTTTGGGCGAGCGATGCGAGTACGGGATATCCTGGCGGTTGACCATAGCGTACGCATAGCACGCGAAATCCGGCGCGGGCAGGCTGAATAGTTCATCCCCAGACCCCGGCCCTCGATGTGGGCATGGCGACAACCTAACGCGCCGCGACGATAAGTGGAAATGAAATCCGCCGAGGTCACAAGGTCAAACCCGATCTCGAACTTCACGTTTGCTCTACGCCTGACTTTCGTCCAGTGTGCATCAGGCTTCAAAATCGAAATTCCGGTCAGATCGAACATTCTCTGAGATTCGATTCACCGAAATCTGAGGGAAATTTGATGCTGCGGTACTTAAGACTGTTATCGGCGTTACTATGTTTTACTGTTATTCTCTCTGCTTGCGATAACGACAGTAGCTCCGGGCAGTCTTTTCATCGGCACAAAAAGACCCCGACGCCTACCCCTACGGGTTCACAGTCCGCAACCCCGACTCCGACCGCGACGCTAACTCCCACCGCCACCACGACGCGGACTTCGACCCCAACCAGTACCTCGACGCGGACGCCGACCCCGACTCCAACCTCGACGGCTACATGCAGCGTCAGCGTTACCGGCCCCCTCAATGTCGGTCGCTATGCCCATACGGCGACGCTGTTTACGAGCGGCCCTCTGATGGGCAAAGTCTTGATCGCGGGAGGCGATGGCCCGGGCACCAGCCTCTCGCTGGCCAGCGCAGAACTCTACGATCCCGTCTCCGGCACCTTCAGCTTAACCGGGAGCATGACAACCGGCAGAGTTTCCCATACAGCGACGCTGCTGCCGAGCGGTAAGGTGCTGGTCGCGGGCGGCACCGACCCCACCGGCCTTAGCATCGGCTCGGCAGAACTATACGACCCGGCGACCGGAACCTGGACCGTGACCGGCCCCCTGAACAGTACCCGCTCGTATCACACCGCGACTTTGACCGCCAATGGAGTCTTGATCGCGGGTGGCGTCGGCGGACCCTTGGTCACGCTGGTGCCGGCCGCGGAATTGTACGACCCGGTGGCCGGGACTTTCAGCACAATCGGCGACCTGACGAATCCGCGCCAACTCCAGACCGACATCCTGTTTACGGCGGGTCCCTTGGCGGATGACGTGCTTCTGATCGGAGGCGTTGGTAGCGGTTTTTCGTACATCGCTCCAACAGACCTTTTCACTCCGGTCGGCAACACCTTCTCCGCTTCAGGCAGTTTGCTCGATCCGCGAAGGCTTCATACCTCGACCCTACTGAACTCCGGAAAGGTACTGGTCGCAGGCGGGGTTACCATGAGCACCGACAACGTCAGCAATACCACCGAGATTTTTGATCCAGCCACGGCGACTTTTACGGCCGGCCCTAACATGGTCAACGCCCACGCGTACGATGCCGCGACGCTGTTCACCAGCGGCCCGCGAATGGGTCAGGTGCTCATCTCAGCCAGCTTTACCACCGGCGGGTTTATTACCCCGAACAATGACCTCTATGATCCGGTGGCCAATTCCTTCTCGGCCACCTGCAACCTGCTTCAGACCCGCGAACAGCATACTGCAACGCTTCTGCTCAATGGGAAGGTATTGATCGCAGGCGGGTTTATCGTAGGCGGCGGCATCAGCGAGTGTGAGCTCTATACCCCCTGATCGGATCGGGCGGGCCGTTTGCCGCGGCATCTCGGTCGCGGGGCGACAGTAAGGGGAAACGGTTTGCGCGAACGCTTCATCTCGACCGCCGGGCGCGGTAGCGCGCGCCGCATCGCCGCCATAAGATATCACTTCGCCTATGAGACCGATTCGCCTGCCGGCCACCACCATCGCTTTGCTCGGAGCCGTCTCGATTGTCGTGGCGATTGCGGGCGCGGCGCAAACCGGGAACCTGAAGCTCGATGTACTCGGCGAAGAGGGCGCGGGCGCGAAAAATCCCGCACACTTGATCGCGGCCAACGGCAAAGAGGCCGGCCAGGTCACGCCCGGCTCGTCGGTCGCGCTGCCGCCGGGCGAATACAAACTCGTGATGCCCATCATCGGCGGCCAAATCGTCAAGGACGGCGTCCAGATCGAGGCCGGCCGCACTCACACCGTGATGATAGAAAACGTCGCCGTGCTCCAGGTCAGCGCCAAGGACAAGACCGGTGTCGATCCCGGTTTCGGCGTGACCGTGACCACCACCGACATTCCGCACGCGAAGGTCGCCAGCTTTATTTCAGGCGACAAGTATCTGTTCGCGCCGAGCGAGGTGGACGTGCACGTCGATGCGCCCCCGCAAGGCTACGACTGGCACGCGGTGCAGCTCGCGCCCGGCCGTCACGCGCTGCTGACGCTCAACGAAGTTGTGAAGGCCGACTTGGTGGTGCAGACCGTGATGTCGAAGATTCCGTTCGACAACTCGACTCGCGTGGTAATCTTGCGCGCGGGTACGCAGACCAAGGTCGCCGAGAGCGATCCGGGAAGCGAGCATCGCTTCAAGCTTGACCCGGGTGACTACGACGCTTATGTGGAAAATCGGTCCGGCAAGGGCAAGCCCTACGTGACTTCGGCTGGAATCCATCTCGATTCCGGCGCAAAGGTGGAACGGACGGTCCCGCTGGACTAAGTAAAAAAAGAAGAGAGGTTAGATGGCAAGCGAACGGCAAAAAGAAATCAAGCGGCGGCGCAAACGGAAAAAATCGAGACTGCAGGCCAAGACCAGGGAGTCGCGCAAAAAGACCCGCAAGAAGCGCTCCTCAACGTCTGCGACTAAAACTGCAGCGGACTAGCCTGCGTCGGACGTTTGCCTGCATCGGACGCTTAGCGCGCGCCGCGCAGAGGAGCGACGGGAGAACTTAACGGTATGCGGAACCCTCCTGGGTTCCGCACCTCCTTGGGCAGGGGCTGCGGCCCCTGCACCCGCAGTGAGAAGACGCGAAAATCTGCGCAGCGCATCTTTTCGCGACTATGCAATGTAAGAGCCCGCGGGCTAGGGGTGACCCCTGCACCCGACGCTAAGAAAGGATGCGGCCTGACGGCCTGTTAGAACTTTTTTGTGTCATCCTGAGCGCAGCGAAGGATCTCGATCACCACGCGTTTCGCAACTGAAAGAGTGAAAGGAAAAGCTCCCATGCAAGTGAAGCACCGAATCCGATTCCCGTTGTATGCCCTGCTTGCTCTGTCGATCGTTGCGATCTTACCGATGCCGGCGGCGAGCGCGGCCGGCGATGACACCGGCACGCAGTCCGCGCTTGCGGCGGCGATCGCCGGACCGCAACGCTCCCAGGCAAATAGGGCCCGCGACAAATATCGCCATCCGATGGAAACGCTCACTTTCTTCGGGATAAAGCCCACCATGACCGTGGTCGAGATCTCGCCCGGCGCCGGTTGGTATACCGAGATCCTGGCGCCCTTGCTCAAGGACCACGGCAAGCTCTACGAAGCTGTTGGAGGAGGCGCGGGCGCCAAGACCTTCCAGGACAAGCTCAAGGCCGATCCCACCGACTATGGCCAGGTCATCGTGACCACGCTCAAGCCGCCGGCCGAAACCGACATCGCGCCCGCAGGCTCAGCCGATATGGTCTTGACGTTTCGTAACGTTCACGACTGGCTTGCGCATGGCAACACGCAAGACTACTTCAAGGCGTTTTACCGCGCGCTGAAACCCGGCGGAGTCCTGGGAATAGTCGACCATCGCGCCGATCCGTCGCAGCCGCAGGATCCCATCGCCAAGAACGGATATGTGCGCCAGGACTATATGATCCAACTCGCGCAACAGGCCGGCTTCAAACTGACGGGCGCCTCGGAAATCAATGCAAATCCCAAGGACCTGCGCGACCATCCGGTATGGTATCTACCGCCGACCTTGCGCCTGGGTGAAAAGGATCGCGACAAGTATCTGGCTATCGGTGAGAGCGACCGGATGACGCTCAAGTTCACCAAGCCGCCGACCGACCCCCAGCCACACTGACCCGCCGCACATCGCGCGCATAGACCAGAGGAGCGACGGGAGAACTTAACGGTATGCGGAACCCTCCTGGGTTCCGCACCTCCTTGGCCAGGGGCTGCGGCCCCTGCACCCGCAGTGAGAAGACGCGAAAATCTGCGCAGCGCATCTTTTCGCGACTACGCCATGGAAGAGCCCGCGCGCGACAACGGAGCGCGGCGTTAATACCGGGTGCAGGAGTCACCCGTGCCTGTCGCCACGGCCGGGCTTCGCCCGGTTAGAATTTTTTTGGTGTCATCCTGAGCGCAGCGAAGGATCTCGCGCGCGTAATCGCGTTTGCCGGCGTTGGGCACCGTACGCCGGAACGTCCGGCGAGATTCTTCGCCGCAGCGGCTCAGAATGACACGAGGGTCGTCCTCATTTTTATGTCATTCTAGAGCGAAGCGAAGAATCCCGGTTCCTTTCTAGCCTCTCTCTGTTGCCGGCGGTGTCACAGACACACGGCCGCGCCTCCGGCGCGGCTGAGGGTCCAGCTTTCACGGGAGAGCTGTCAACCGCCTGCTACAGTCCCGGGTACGCAAGGACGAACAGACCCATATCGACGGTGCCCCAGCCACTGGCTTTGTCATAGCCGGGACCCGCGGAAAATCCGGTGACTCCGTTGAAACTGTTGTTGCCCGATGTCACGTCGCGAATCCCGGTCGTTGCGCCGTCGTTCTCCACGCCCAGTTGATAGATTCGCGTGTTGAGATTGCCGACCCAAGCGCCCTCTTGCTGCGAGATCAGCTGGCTGATGCCCGCCCATGCCGGAGCGCCGATACTGGTACCGCCCTCGCAGCATTCGACGGCCGGCTCGTCGCTGCCGTTGCGGCCACCAAAGAAGAAACCGGGCGATTTGGGACTGGCGCCAAACGAGATGTCGGGAACGTCACGCTTCTTATCCTTGGGAATGAGCCCCTTCTGAAACTTGGGCTTGTTGAAGACCTTGCTCTCGCCGCCGCCGCCGGCCGCGTAGCCGTCGTCGTTCCACACGCTTTCTGGAACGAAGCTGACGTCGTTGCCATCGACGTCGTAGTCAGGCGTGAACTCGGTGCCGCCAATCGCGGTCACGTGTGGCGACGCTGCCAGTTCACTGACGTTGGGCGTCGTGGCGGGCACGCAAGCATCCTCCTCTTCATTAAATTGCAGCCCCGCTGCGCCGTTGTCGCCAGCCGCGACAAACACGGACTGACCTTGCGAAGCCGCCTGCTTAAAGAAACCGTTCTGGGTTTGGTAGAAGCCCTTCGAGGCGCCGCAGAATGAGAAGCTGATGCTGATCGCACTGCACCGGCTGTTCTTTTTCTTTTCCCTCACCGCCGCATGAATTGCGTCGACGATGGCCGAGGACTTCGTGTTGTTCTCATCGCCGAGATAGATGCGGATGCTCGAACCGGGCGCGACGGCGTGCGAGTAGTTCACGTCAACCATCGTCTCGTCTTCGTCCCCAGTCTGGCCCGGATCGCTCTTATCCACCAACACGACATCGAAGTTAGCGCCTATCGTCAGCGCGGGTAGGCTGAACTGGGAGTTGAATGCGTTCGCGGCATCTTCGTCGATGTTCGAATCCTCGACGACCGCGATGCATCCGGTGCCGCTGCCGTCGATGCCATCATTCAACAGCGGCGTTTCGTCGTAGAAGGTATATATGTCGGCAGGACCGAAGGCCGGCCCTATACTATCGGCGATTGCGTCGGGCGAATGGGCGCTGGAATCACGCTTGGGCACGCGATGCACCCCAGGCGCGCTGTGCAGCAGGTTGTCGAGCCCGTTGATCGATTCGATTAACGGCGCGAGCTCGGCGGGTACGGCGGGATCGGAGGTGTTGGAATACAGACGGCCGTCGGCCGTCGCGGCAATCTTCACGGCGAAAACATTTTGCGCCTGCGCCACCGCGGCGGTGAAAGAGACCTCCCGGGTCGAGGCGTCGGCAGACGTGACGGTGAAACCCCTTTCCCTGAGCCATCGTGCGACTCGCGCAAGGTCGCCGTCCGTGGGTCCGAAACGACTGGTGAACTCATCCGGAGTCAGCCACCGATGGTATTGCGATGACGCCGGATTCTGCTGATCGGCAAGCAGGCGCGTGAGTTCAGCGCCATTGCGCAACGCCATCGTGAGATACATCGCGAGCGGCCGCGAAGCTGACGCGGCGGCCGCGCCCACAATCTCGGCGGCTTCGTCGGGATGGTTGCCCGCGAGGATCGTGACCGGATCGCCGGCCGCGGCGGGCCGTGCGGCCGCGACGATCAGAGCGAGTCCTGTCATCAGGATAAAATGGCGCAACGTCCCAAACCTGCCCATCAAACTTGCGGAGCCTCCGTGCCGTTCCAGCGTACCAATGGCGGGTGCGTTGACAAGAGGCGCGATGCGCCGGAGAATTGACGCCTAATGGCACGAATTACCGTTGAAGATTGCCTGGAGAACATTCCCAACCGCTTCGAGCTCGTGCTCGGTGCGGCGCGGCGCGCCAAACAGCTGCTCAAGGGCGCGCGGCCACTGGTGGAATCGGACAACAAAGAAGTAGTAACGGCGTTGCGCGAAATCGCCGCCGGCAAGGTCACGATCGAAGAACCCGACGCCTGACCGGGCACGATCGATTCGACAATAACCGACACAGCTCCGCGCCGCCGACGGCTCGAGCATTGGTGTCCGCATCTCGTGCCAGCGTGTGGTAAAGCTGGAGCCAGCCTGTGGCGCGCAAACCCGGCAAACCGATCCGTCGCAAGCGCACAACGCAAGCGAAACGCGCTAGCAACGCCGGCGGCGAGGCTCGTCACGCCCGCGCGATCGCCGAGCCGATCGCAGCTGAAGAGTCCGAATCGGATCTCGTCCCCGAAACCGGCGCCAGCGAGGAAGCTGCCGATGATGCGCCGATCGAAGTCTCCGAGTTTCGTCCGATAGAAAGCCCCGACGACGAAGCGCCGCTGCAGTCCGATCAGGAGCCCGCCGAGGTTGAAGCCGGCGCCGGCAAGGACGGCGGCGCGCTCGTAGCCGCCGATCCGCTGGGCCGCTACCTGGCCGAGATTCGCCGCTTCCCGCTGCTGACGCGCGAGGAGGAGGCCGTGATCGCGCGGCGCTACGTCAAGGACAAGGATCCCCAGGACGCTTACCGGCTGGTCACCGCCAATCTGCGGCTGGTCGTGAAACTCGCCTACGATTTCGCGCGCGCGACGAAAAACGTGCTCGACCTTATACAGGAGGGCAACGTCGGCCTGATGGAAGCGGTCAAGAATTTCGACCCCGAACATGGAATCCGCTTTCCGTCCTACGCGGTGTGGTGGGTGCGCGCGTATATCTACCGCTACCTGATCAACAACTGGCGGCTGGTCAAGATCGGCACGACGCAAGCGCAACGCAAACTGTTCTTCAATCTCCGCAAGGAGACCGAACGGCTGGAGCGCGAGGGATTCACTCCGCAACCGCTCCTGCTGGCGCATCGGATGGGTGTGCGGGAAAGCGACGTGCGCGAGATGCAGGAGCGGATGGGGCAGAGCGAGCTGTCGCTCGATCAACCTGCCGGCGCCAGCGATGATACGCGGCTGCTCGACGTAATCCCCGACGCCGGGCACAACCCGGAAACCGAAACCGCCGACCGCGAGTGGCGCGACTTCGCCCACGACAAGGTCGAGCAGTTCGCGGCGACGCTGGCGGGCAAGGAGCTGGAGATTTTCAAGGCGCGGCTGCTGTCGGAGGATCCCGAGACGCTGCAAGTGATCGGCGCGCGCTTCGGAATCAGCCGTGAGCGCGTGCGGCAGATCGAAACGCGGCTCAAGCGCCGGCTGAAAGAGTTTATCGAGGCGTCGGCGCCCGACGTCGACGACGCGGGCCCGTCGTAGGCATCGCTGGTTTACCCCATTGCCGCTGATAGCCGCCGCTTGCGATAATGCCGTCCGAGGCGGATCGCGCAAGGAGCCTGCAGTCGAATGCGAGAACGCAGTTGCGCGCTGGTTGTGGTGGGTAACGAAATCCTTTCCGGCAAGGTCCAGGATTCGAACGCGTATTTCGCGGCTCGCGAGCTGCACAAGATCGGCGTCGCACTGGCTCGTATCGCAACCATCCCGGACCAACTTGCGCCGATCGCCAGCGAAGTCTCGTACTGCTCACGCAACTTCGATTTCGTGATCACTTCGGGCGGCGTCGGCCCAACCCATGACGATCTTACGATGGAAGGTGTCGCGCGCGCGTTCAACCGGCGTCTCGTGGTCCATCCCGAGCTCGATCGCCTCATCCGCAAACATTTCCACGAGCGCTCGGTCGACGCAGGCCTCAAGATGGCCGAAGTGCCCGAGGGCGCAATCCTCAACGAAGCTGGTGACGTCCGTTTTCCGACCGTGCAGATCGAAAATGTGTACGTGCTGCCCGGAATTCCGCAACTGTTCGAGGCCAAGCTGCGGGCGCTGAGCAGCCGTTTTGCGACCGACCCATATTTCATGCGCGCGATTTACCTGACCGCCGGCGAGGGCACGATCACCGATCACCTGAACGACTGCATGCGCAATTTTCCGGAGTTGATGCTGGGCTCGTATCCGCGGATAGGAGATCCCGGCTACCGCGTGAAGTTAACGCTCGAGTCGAAGAACGCCGAATATCTCGAGCGCGCGTTTCGTCATTTGATGGGGCTGCTGCCGGCCGAGGCAGTGATCAAAACCGAGTAGCATTTTACGCCCGAGGTGGTGGTGGAGGAAATCATGAGGAAAGGAAATTTCAGATTCGCCGTGATCGCGCTGGGATTGTCGGTGATGCTCGCGATGCCGGCCGGTCCGCTCGCAGAGTACGCCGCGGCGCAGACGCAGCCGGCAGGCGCTGCGACGTCAGTGCAAGTCCCGCAGCCGCAGGCAAACAGCGTCAATTGGCCGGGCGCGGGTTACGGCGTCGGCGCGTTGTTCTGCAATGTTCTCTATATCCCCGCCAAGCTGGTTTACGCGCTGCTCGGCGGCATCGTTGGCGGCGGGACTTATTTGGTGACCGGCGGCAATTCGCAGGCTGCCAACACCGTGTGGCGCAGCGCGCTCGGCGGCGACTACGTCGTGACGCCGCAAATGCTCGCCGGCCAGGAGCCGATAAACTTCAGCGGGCCGACCGAAACCCCGCCTGAAGGTCCCGCGCCAAGTTCATCGTCGGGTAGCGTCGCACCGATAGCGCCGCTTCCGCAGGCGGGCTCCTCCGCGAGCGCATCGTCGCCGGGAGGTGGGCAGCCGCTGGATCAAGGCAGCGGTCCCGCGGGCGCAGGCGTGCCAAACTCGAACATCGAGTAGCAGCAAGGCGCCGGGACGTGGAAGGTCGCGCATGAAGAGGATCCGTTTTGTCTGGAAATCAACCTGCACGACTTGCCGCGATGCGCGAAGCTTCTTGCGCAAGGATCTCGGCGCGGAGCGCGACTACGCGCGAGTTCCTCTCAGTGCGGCTGAGCTGAAGGATCTATTTGCGGGCCGCGACCCGCGCGATTTTCTAAACCCGCGCAGTCCGGCCTTCAAGGCGATGGGCCTGCCGGGTAAATCGCTCACCGTCGAGCAGGCGTTCGCGCTGATGGTGAAGGAGCCGAATCTAATCAAGCGGCCGATCGTCGTCGCGGACAAACAAATGATCGCAGGCTTCGATCGCGAGCGCCTGCGTGCCGCACTGAAGTAACGCCCGCGGAGAGCGCGTACCTCGTGCGCGGGCGTGCAATAGCTTGGCCGCGAGGCTACGCGCGCGAGCAAGGGGAACAAAAACGGCCGAGTCGTCGCGACCCGGCCGTTTGTAGTCAAAGATTCAGTCGTGGCTATACTTCTAAGAGGGCGAAGCCCGGCCGTTGGCACGGCTGGCCAGTATTACGAGGCCGCGCGCGACAACGGAGCGCGGCCTTAACGGTGGGTGCAGGGCTCAGCCCTGCGGTGCAGGGGTCACCCCTGCCGGCTACGCCGTCTTCTCGGCCTTCTCGGCCTTGTCGGCCTTATCGGCTTTCTCGGCGCGATCCGAGTTGTTCGCGTCGTTGTTGCGCTCGGCCTTATCGCCGCGTGGCGCGCGCTCGGCCTTGTCGGCAGTCTTGTCGGCAGTCTTGTCGCCGTGAACGCGGGGCACGACATTGCTGGTGGTTAGCGCCTCGATAAACTTGCGTACCGCAGGCGAGAGCTCGCGGCCGCGCTTGTAGATGATCGCCAGCGGACGCAGGAAGCTCCCTTCCTGGAACTCGAGCATCCGCAGAGTGCCGCGCGCGACCTCGTTCTCGACCGTCATCCGCGGCACGATTGCGCATCCAAGGCCGATCTCGACGGCGCGCTTGATGGTCTCGATGTTGTCGAATTCGAGCGCGTAGACCGGCTTGACACCGTACTGGCGCAGGATTCGATCGGAGGCCTTTCGGGTCGGGATATCGCGCTCGTATCCGACAAACTTCTGACCCTGCAACTGTCCGACACTTACCTTGGACTGCTTGGCCAGCGGATTGTCGGGCGGCACGGCGAGCACTAACTCGTCGTGGCGAAACGGCACCGAGACGATTTGGCTGCGCTTGGAAGGATAGGCAACGACGCCAAGATCGACTTTGCCCTCGATGAGATCTTCGTAAATTTTGTTCGAGCGCAGATACTCGAGATGTACATTGACGGCCGGATAGTTGCGCAGAAATTCGGACAGATACGGCGGCAATTCGTGCAAGCCAACGCTGTAAACGGTGCCGACGCGAATCGTGCCCGCGACCACCGAGCCGATTTCACGCAACCGGTTCTCCAATTCCAGGAAACGGCGCACGATTTCCTTGCTGGAGGTGTATAGAATCTGTCCGGCCGGCGTGGGTTTGACTCCGGCTCGTCCGCGTTCTATCAATCGGCAGTCGTACTTTTCTTCCAGGCTTCGGACCTGCTGGCTGACCGCCGATTGAGTGACGAAGTTTTGTGATGCGGCATAAGAAAAGCTTCCGCTCTCGATTATGTCGCAGAAGACCTTTAACGTTTCGATGTGCATATTGCCGGCTTGGGACATAAGGCTACGTGATAGTGAAATCTGATGCAAGTAGTAGCCGTGATAATTCGCCCATGAATCAACAGGCGGAAGGAACGCGCATGGATCGAAGGCGCACGATGCCGGGGGACATGATTTTGGTGATCCAGAAGATCGCTCGACACGGCCAGACCCTGCCGGCGGCCTGTCTCCGCAATCTCACAATAAAACACGTTTCAAAAATCGCATGGAGGGCAAGATGCCAGATTTATTAAGAGATCTCGATTTTTTTCACCTCGACGACCTGCTGACCGATGAAGAACGGATGGCCCGCGACACGGCCAAACGTTTCGTCGATCGCGAAATTTTGCCGCAGATCGAGCGCCATTTTGCGGGTGAAACCTTCCCAATGCAGCTTGTACCGCAAATGGCCGAGCTTGGAATGTTTGGAGCTAATCTCAAGGGTTATGGATGCGCTGGGATGAATAACGTCGCGTACGGCCTGATCATGCAGGAGCTCGAAGCGGGTGACTCGGGGTTGCGCTCGTTCGCGTCCGTGCAAAGCGCGCTTTCCATGTACGCGATTTATGCAAACGGCAGCGAGGAACAGAAGCAGCGCTACTTGCCGGAAATGGCCAAGGGAAAATTGATCGGCTGCTTCGGTCTGACGGAGCCTGACCACGGGTCGGACCCCGGCGGGATGGAAACGCGGGCGCGGCGCGATGGCGACGGATGGATCCTCAACGGGACCAAGCGATGGATCACGAACGGCTCGATCGCGGACGTTGCGATCGTGTGGGCGAAGGTCGACGAGGGCATAACCGGGTTCCTCGTCGAGAAGGGGACGCCTGGATTTTCGACGCGCGATATCCACGGAAAATTTTCGATGCGCGCGTCGATCACTTCGGAACTGATTTTCGAGGACGTACGAATTCCCGCTACTGCTCATCTGCAGAAAGCGCGCGGGCTGAAGGGTCCGCTCGGATGCCTGACGCAGGCGCGCTACGGAATCGCGTGGGGCGCGATCGGCGCGGCGCGGTCGTGTTTCCATTGCGCGCTGGATTACACGAAATCGCGCAAGCAGTTTTCGCGTCCGCTGGCCGGCTATCAACTGGTGCAGGCAAAGCTGGTGAGGATGCTGACCGAGATCACCAAGGCGCAGATGGTTTGCCTGCGGCTGGCTCAACTGAAGGACCAGGGCAAGATGCGCCCGGAGCACGTATCGTTCGCAAAAAGAAATAACGTCAACGAGGCGCTGAAGATCGCGCGCGATGCGCGCGACATGCTCGGCGCCAACGGAATCGTCAACGAGTACCCGGTGATCCGTCACATGCTGAACCTGGAGACGGTGAACACCTACGAGGGCACCTTCGACGTGCATACGTTGATCCTCGGCCGCGACATCACGGGCGAGAACGCGTTCGAGTAAAGGCCCGCAAGCGCGCTTACCGCCATCGGCGGCCGTCGTGCTAGATAGCACGCAGAGCAGGGAGAAAATCGGATGGAACTCAAGGGCAAGAATGCAATCGTCACCGGCGCGGCGCGGGGAATCGGCCGCGGAATCGCGCTCAAGCTGGCGGCGGCAGGCGCAAACGTCGCGCTCGTCGATATCGGGAGTCCGGCGGACCGCGCGCTTACCTACAATCTAAGCGCGCAAACTGAACTGAATAGCAGCGTCGAGGAAGTCAAGGGACTCGGCGTGAAGGCTATCCCGATCCTTGCCGACGTGACGCGGTTCGCCGACCTGGAGCGGATGGCGTCGGAGGTGGCCGCGAAACTCGGCTCGATCGATATCCTGGTGAACAACGCGGGAATCATCGGGTTCGGGCCGGTGAGCAGCTTTGCCGAAGAAGCGTGGGACCGCGTGATGGCGGTGAATGTGAAGGGCCAGTTCCTGTGCGCCAAGGCGTGTATCCCGCACATGATGAAGCAAAGCGAGGGCGCGATCGTGAATATCGCGTCGGTGGCGGGCAAAACCGGTCACGGCGGCATGTCGGCATACTGCGCAAGCAAGTTCGCGTCGGTCGGCTTCACCCAGTCGCTGGCGGAAGAGCTCGGCCCGGTGAACATTCGCGTCAACGCGGTATGCCCCGGGTATCTGCGCACTGCGATGTGGACCGACGTGCTCGGTCCGATCGTCAGCGTTCAGTACGGGCTGAGTCGCGAGGCTGGGTTCGACGAATTTATCGCGCGCAACACGTTCCTCAAGCGCGAGCAGACGCCTGCCGATATCGGCGAGGCGGTGGTCTATTTGTGCCGCGCGGAAAACATTACCGGAGAAACGATCAACGTCGCCGGCGGTGGCGAACTGCATTAGCATTGAATGTGAAACCCGCCGTGGGTTTCACACTTCCTTGGGCAGGGGAAACCCCTGCACCTTGAGTCAAGGAAGAAGATGCGGCCTGACGGCCTGTTAGAATTTTTTTGTGTCATCCTGAGCGCGGCGAAGGAACCCGGCTCCGGATCTAGCCTCTCTCTGTCAGGGAGAGGCCGCGCCTCCGGCGCGGGTGAGGGTCCAAATTCCAAGATGCTTTTCCGAGTCTTACCTCGCCCGTTATTTTCACGGGAGGTGCCACGGGCACACGGCGGCCGGTAGGTGAGGGTTCTGCGGCTGGCCTGCACCCCGAAAACT
>PLDK01000050.1 GCA_003135135.1 Deltaproteobacteria bacterium | reverse complement strand
CCAACGGCGCGCCGGAGACCTTCGGAAACCCGGATAGCGAGACCGCGCCCTAAGTCGTCAACTTGTAATGTTTCCCTACCGCGCGGTAATATTTCCGCTCGATCTGCTTGAGGTCCGCCCTGGGACCGGTAAGTTTCATTCTTAACGCCCAATCGGCGTTGAACATCGATTCGAGTTGCGGTTATGTAGTTGCTGTATGCGGGGATTCAGCACCAAGCTCGGTGGACGGGTGTTAGCGGCCCTCTTGGTCGTGTTTACGGCGCTGGTTGCGACCTTGGCGACGGTGCAAAATGCGCAAAGCGCGGACCTGACGACGCCTTCCTTTCTGGTTGCCACCCGCGATCTCCAGGATCCGCAATTTCAGCACGCCGTAATCCTGATGATCCCGTCCACAGAGCCTCCTCTGCTTGCCGGCGTCATAATAAACAGTCCGGCCAAACTGCGAGTTCGGGATATGTTCCCGCAGGCGCACCAGCTCAAGAGCACGCAGGAAACGATTTACCTGGGCGGGCCGGTGGAACCTGACGAAGCGTCAGTGATCTTTCGCGCGTCGGCGGCGCCCGGCTCCGCGATGCGAATTTTCGACGACACTTACGTCGCGACCGGCCACGACGCCATCGCCGGGGTCCTGAAGGACCCGCGGTTCACCGATATCCGCGTCATTTTAGGCAAGGCTCAGTGGTTGCGCGATCAGCTCTACAGCGAAGTTATGCGGGGCGCATGGTACGTGGTCCCGGCCAAGTCCGACCTGGTTTTCAGCGATCCAAAGGATTTATGGTCCACCCTGGTGCAGGGGGGCGATCTTCAGGAAGCCGAGGCAGGGCAGGCTCCCGCGCTGAATTTGCCTCAATGGCGTTCCGGTGGTACAAACTGGCAGCGTCTAATCTCACCCAATTGATTGGGAAGGCGGTTGATCCCGCGCCGCGCAGAACTTCTCGAGGGGATACCATCAATGGCACGTTTCAAGGAACGCAGTTTCGGTCACGTACTTCGTGAGCGCCGTCGACAGCTCGACCTGACCCAGGAAGAGGTCGGCCGCCGGATCAAGACTTCGACTCCCTATATCGGACACCTCGAATCGGGCAAGCGCCACCCGTCGGACAAGATCGTAACGCGACTTGCAGAAGTCCTCGGGCTCGATCGGCGGGAACTATTTTTTCTGGCCAATCCGCGCGCGCATGCCATCCTGAGCCCTGAGCCGGAAACCGACGCGAAGTCGGCTTGGGAAGATTTCCGCAAGAACGAGCAGCTCAGGCGCATCCACAACATCTCGGGCGACGAGATGGAAATGCTGTCGCGCGTGGCGCTGCTCGGCGACGTGCGATCGCCGCGCGACTTCATTTATATAATCAATACGGTTCGTCACGCGGTCGGCAGATAGGAAGTTCAGATCGTCCTTCGAAAGGCGTCGGCCGCCGCCGCGTGCATCGCGGCGGGCACGTGAATTGCGGCGCTGAGCGGGCCGATCAGCGTTGCGGCGAGCAGTACCTCGAAGGCCGCTATCGTCGCGAATCCGTCAGTCCCAGTGCGGTGCGCAGCTTGCCCTTGAGCAGGTGAATGAGTTTGTCTTCCCAGCAAACGTAGTTGTCGGGAACGTCGAGCACCACCACTTTCCCCGCGTGCACTTCGCCGAAGCGATCACGGATATGGCGGCGATGCGCCTCTTCCATGACGCAAATCACGTCGGCCTCCTCGACCAGCTCCAGGCTGACCGGATTCCTCGCCCACGGTTCCGTACCTGCCGACGTAACCCACATGGGAGCGCACATTTCCGCCAGTACCATCGCGGCCGTCGGACTGCGATCCAGATTGCCGGTACAAATCATAAGCACCTTCTTCATGGCGATCGATTATGCAGAATGATTCGTCATCTCGACATAGCCTTCAGCGTGGTGTGGTCGGTGTTTCTGTTTCGAGATCAACCGTGCAGGCCAAGCGCAGCAGTCACACGAGATCCGATTGCGCCCGTATGCTCAGATGACGCACTGCCACGGAGTGATCTGTCGGCCGGCATATTTCGCGAAGATCCGTGTACCTCCAATCGGGCCGCCGATCACACGCAGCCGCCTATCCAAATCACCCGGCCGATGATTTTCACATTGGACACTACCATCGCTTCGTATTTCGGATTGTCGCTGCGCACCAGCAACTTTCCGTCGGGACGCCGCTGGATTCGCTTCACCGTAAGCCCGCCGTCATGGCGCAACAGATATATCCCGTCCTGTCTGAAACGCGGCTCCGCGAGGTCGGCGAGTATCAGGTCCGAATCCTCGACCGTCGGCGCCATCGAATCGCCAACTACCTCGATCAAAATCAAGTCGCGCGCCTCCGTGTTGAGCCGCCGCTTGACCCAGGCCGCACGGAACGCGATCGAGTCCACCACCTGGTCGCTGCGAAGTATCCCGTCGCGCCCGCTCGAAAATCGTATCCGGTTGCGCGGCATGAAGACGAAGTCGCCGTGCTCGACTGCGCGCGTGATTGCCTGCGCACCCTGTGCCGCCTCGGCTCCCGTCGCCAGCCATTCCACTGACACTCGCCCCGCTCGCGCCAGCGCCACCAGGTTCGCCACGCTCGGTTGTCCCCGGCCGGATAACCATTTGTAGATTGCGTTGTCCGATACCCCGACCGCCGTCGCCAGCGCCACCACCGAGCCGAATGATTGGATCACCTGCGTCAGCCGGCCGCGAAATTGGCCGTCAACTACTGTAGTTGACATAAATCTCCTAATGTGAAATAAGATTCGTAAAGCGCATGATCCTGCCACCAGCAAACCACTCGCAACTAAAACCGAATCCCCCGCGCTCCAAAGCGCGTTCGCTCTCCCGCTATCGCCGCGCCACGCCTTCGTCAGCTTACCCCAGATCGCTCGCCACTCATCGATCTTACCGCCTACACACTTTTAGCCTAGTTCGGGACTTAGCGCCCGCTGCGGCGATGACTTTTCTTTTCAGTTCGACCGCCCCGTTCGCTCTGTTTTCTTCGCTCCCTTCATCGTCACGCTGGCCGATACCCACCAAACTTGCGCGGAGGATTTATGGAACCCGCGGCCCCTCTCGTTCGTCTCAGCGTTTCCAGTCGTGTCGCTGTTTGCCTGTGGTGTCACGGGACCACCACTCACGCCGACGTAATTCGCAACCACGGCCTGTGTCAAAGCTGCGCCCGGGATAACTGCGAGATCGGTTGGCGCCTGGTTTACGATCGCGATCGTAATATCGGCTCGATACCCTCCAGGCTTCGTGCCGCGTACGGCTTATGAACGCCGTCCCCAGCCGGATGCCCGCGCTCAACCGCGCCCCGTCGCCGGCGCCGCCGTTCGATCTTTTCCCGGCTGCCGCGCGGACCTCGCTTTACGATCAGATCGGTCATTCGATCGGTGGCGACGCCGCCGACAAGCTCATCGCGGATTTTGGCGGCCGCCGCTTGTACATCCCGGTAGCTCCCGCACCGGGCGACCTGGTCACGCGCTCGATTGGGCTGTCGGCCGCGATGGCGATGGCGCGGGTGTTTGGTGGTGATCGCTTGTTGATTCCGGTCACCACCGATCATACGTGCCGGCGCGTGCAAATTGTCGCGATGCGTGCCGGCCACGTCAGCATCTCGCACATCGCGCACGAACTCCGATGCACGGAGCGATACGTGTACAAGGTGCTCGCCCTGCATCGCGCTCCCAATGCGCCGGCCGCCGAGTCGCCCGCAATCGAACTTCCACGCGCACGCATCGCCCATCGCGGCGATGCGCCGGCCGTGCCAACGTCCGCGCCGATCGCCGAGCGATTGAAACGTGGACCCATCAACCAGCGCTCCTGACGCCTATAGCCCTGAATTTTTGACCGCCGTCGAACGCGTGCTCGCCAACGAGGGTGGCTATTCGTCGAATCCGGCTGACCCCGGCGGCGCCACCAACTTCGGTATTTCAGCGCGCTCTCATCCCGGACTCGCAGTCGCGGCCCTCACCCGCGACGCGGCGGTGGAAATCTACTGGCGTGAATGGTGGTTGCGATATGGATTTGCCGATTTGCCCGCCGCGGCCGCGGCCAAGACCTTCGATCTCGCCGTCAACATGGGCGCCGAAAACGCGATCCGATGCCTCCAGCGTGCGATCCGCGCATGCGGCCTGCCGCTCCCCGAGGACGGCGTGATTGGCCCCGCCACCGCCGCCGAAGCCGCGCGCGCCGATCCGGCCGTGCTGATGGCGGCGCTGCGCTCGGAGCTGGCGGCGCATTACCGGCTGGTCGCTGCGAAATCGAATCAGAACGATCGCGACCACGACAACAAGTTTCTCAAAGGATGGCTGATCCGTGCCTACCGCTGATGCGGTTAACAGTATGAAGAGGCGTAGAGAAGCCGCGTAGACGGTGAAAAACAGAGAGGCCGCGTGGATGGTGACAAGGTGAAAACAAAAGCGTTTTGGAAAAGCAAAGGCTTCTGGGGCGGTCTCGGCTCGATCCTGACCGGCCTCTCGATAATTTTCACGACCGGCCACGTTTCGACTGAGGCGATACTCGCAGTTGGGACCGGCACGCTGGCGGTTTACGGCCGAGTCGTCGGCGACACCCCGCTCGCGATCAGCGACCAATCCGAGTCCGACGTCGAGGATGCGCGAAGGGATGTTCGCACGAGCGGTAAAAAAGTAGATGCGGATCACGGAAATTAAATGCGAAACCGCCGCCGGTTTCGCGCTTCCGGCGGCAGGGCACGGCCCTGCACCTTGGGTTAATCGCGAAATCCGCGAAGCGCGTCTTTCGCTCTCAGCCCCGGGAGAAAAGGGCGCTTCGGCGCACTTTTCGATGGACAAAGGTGCAGGCCCGTGGCCTGCCGCCCCGCGCGTAGCGGTGATGCTGCTGTCCGCATTCATGCTCGCGGCGTGCGCGCCGACGATCCATCTCGACGCGCCTGCGATGCCTACGTTGGATCCACAGCACGCCGCGAGCGACTGCACCACCGCTCTTAATTCTGAAAAAGCGCCGCTCGATCCAATGCCGCAGTTGCCCGACGTGGGCGAGTTGTCGCCGTGTCCTCCCGGCTCGGGATTCGTCAGATGCTTCACGCTCGACCAGGACATCGTGCGCCAGCGTCGGTTCAAGATTCTTCACGACGATCGCGACTACTGCCGCGACGCATACCAGAGAGCTATCACCCGTGGCGACGGGGGCGCAGCGAAATGAAGACGACGGCGGCAGCGGTGATCGCGGTCAGCATCATCTTGATGGCAGTCGCGGCATTCTGCGCCGCGGGATGCGGCAGCGGAGTCACGCAAAAATGCTGGGGCGATCCGATGGGCGACAACTTCTGCACGGCGTTCGTGCAGCAGCATTTTTACACCGGCGGCGTGGCGATCACCGTGGCGAAATATCCGGCGCCGGGACCGCTCAGCGGCTTGCAGATTTCCGGCCAGCTCTCGACGAGCACCGGACTTGCCAGCACGCTCGGCGGCTCGGTCGCCGGCGAGATAGCTCAGCACGTGGTCATCGCGCCTTGAGCCGTTGCGACGGCAGCGCAGTGAAAAAAGAAACACGCGGCAATTCAGCCGCTGAATAAGGAGAGATCAAGATGCGTTCACTGACCAACAAGTTTCTCGGATTTCCTTGCCTGTGCCTGTTCCTGATTCCTTTCGCCACCGGATGCGGCCTCTTTGGCCTGCCCGCAGGCGCGCAGCAGGGCGGCGGATTGACCGCGCCTACCGCGCAAAGCCAGTTCGGCAGCAAGAACATCGTGAACGCGGCCCCCGCTCTGACGCAAGAAATCGTCGGCGCGTGTAACGGGCAGGCGCTGATCAACTATGGCTGGCTGATGCAACTCTGTGGAGGTCAGATCACGCTTTCCGCGCTCCCCGTGCAGCTCTCAGCGACGGTCAATGCCGTCACTGCGATGGGGCAGAAAGCGTGGTGCCGAGCGAATATGTGGACGGCCGCGAGCGGACAACTATCCATCCCGCTCGATACCGCAGGCAACCCGATCGTTCCGGTGCTGGGTAACTGTCCGAACTTCGTGGCGCCGGCGCCGGTGAGTGCGCCGTCGGGAGCCTCGGCAACTCCGGCGAAGAGCTAGGCAGGGGCCGTAAAGAGTGCGGCCGGGGGATCTCATCGTGATGGCGGGGACGGACGAGCTGTCGCTCGGAATAATGAAAGCGACGCGCGGCCGATTCTCGCACGTCGCGATCGTCGTGTGCTCGAAAGCGCCGGCGGACCCGAGCGATGGGATCGTGATCGAAGCGATCATGCCGCGCGTCGTAACGCGGCCGCTGCACGATTCGATCCTCGGCACGAGCTGCTGGGAGATCTGGTCGAACAAAACTTTGGCTGACGATCAGCGATGGGGCATCGTCGAGGCGGCATGTTTGTACAGCGCCCACGACTACGGCTACGGCAAAATCGGCGAGCAGGCGCTGGACGCGGTTTTCCGCACGGAATTGTTCACCGAGGATCTGCCGCAGATTCAGGGCGTCCCGATCTGCTCCGCGCTCGGATGCCTTTCGTACAACGAGATCGGGCTGAAGCTGGGGCCGAGAGACGCGCGCTCGATCACGCCGAATGACATCGCGGAGTGCGTCGCCGCCAGCGCCGACTATGAGTGCGTCGCCGCATCGATGCCCACTGCCTCCAATGTTGAGCAAGGAGAAGTCTGACCATGACCCCGCGCGGTTATCTTAATACTGCGCCGCCGGTGCGTAGTCGCGAAAAGATGCGNNCGCCCACCGCGCAGGTGATTCTTCAAATGAGCACAAGCGTGCAAAGAGCCTGAAAAAGGATGGAGTGGGGAAACGTCGCAGGATGGACCGCTGCTTTCGTCGCCTTTGTGGCGGTGAATGCGAGCACGATCCAATGGCTGCTGAAGCGGCGCGACGAAGAGCATCAGCGCGACTCCGGCCGCGTCGACGAGCTGGAGAAGCAGCTTACGGACCTGCGCGTGAATCTGCCGCTGGAGTACGTGCGGCGCGAGGACTGGATCAGGTTCAGCGGCACGCTGGACGCGAAGCTGGACGCGATGCGCGAAGAAATGCGCGAAGACATCGGAGAGGTAAAGGAAAGGCTGTATGCCGGACACAATTGATTTCGAACAAAAACGGCGCGAGGAAGCGCGATGGCGGGTGCTGCGCGTCATCGACGCGGGACGTCCGATCGCGGTCTCGGAGCACATAATCTGGCGCGTGCTCGCCGACATCAAGCTCTCGCTGTCGCTCAACGCCGTCCGCCGCGAGCTCGCCTATCTGCGCGACTTAGGATTGCTCGAACTCGAAGGCGAGGGAGCGGAAACCTGGTTCGCGAAACTCACCGCCAGCGGCGTCGACGTCGTCGAGTACAACTACCCGTGTCCCGCCGGCGTGGCGCGCCCGCGCAAGTACTGATGAGCGCGGCGATGAGTAAAAAAAAGGGCGCGAAGAAAAGCGAGCCCGACGGCAAGCCGAAACGGGTCCCGTACCGGCCCACGCCGCCCAAAACGTGGAAGATCATGCGGATGCCGAAGGACCTGAAGCAGCAGCTCGACGCCCTGCTCAGCGACGGCACGTTCCACAGCTCACTGCAATTGGCCAAATGGCTGAAGGACAACGGCTTCGAGATCTCTCACCGGTCTATCCGCCAATATCGCCATGACTTCGAGCGCCGCCTCGACGCAGTCCGGTTGGCGACGCAACAGGCGCGAATCGTTTGCAAGCAATTCAAAAACGATGACGCCGAGATGCAGACCGCGCTGCTGAGGCTGGTGCAGACGCGCCTTTTCGAAGTGCTGACCGTCGCCAACGAAGAAGAGACGAGCCAGGTCGAGCGGCGCAGCCCGACGATCGCCGCCGTGAATATCGCGGCGCTTGCGCGCACCGTGTCGGGCCTGGTGAAGGCGGAAACCGAGCATCGCAAGTGGGCGGAGCACGCGCGCGAGGGAGTGGCAGCGGTCGAGAAGAAGGTCGAGGAGGCGCGCACCAAGGGGCTGAGCAAAGACGCCGCCGATCAGATCAAAGCAGTCTTGATGGAGATTTAGCGATGAGCGAAAGACGCCGCTTTTTACCTCGCCCGTTATTTTACGGGAGAGGCGGCCGGCCGCTCGGCGGCCGGTAGGTGAGGGTTCTGCGAATGAACACCAGCGGAGTGCCCATTACCCAATGAGTGAACCACTCTCAATACTACTTCCATATCAGCGCCGATGGCTGGCCGATCAATCGCAAGTCAAGGTCAGCGAGAAGTCGCGGCGAATAGGTATTACCTGGACTGAGGCTGCCGATCGCGCGCTCGGCGCCGCCACCACAGGGCGGGCCGGAATCGACGGATGGTATATCGGCTACAACAAGGACATGGCGCTGGAGTTCGTCGAGGCTGCCGCGCGATGGGCGCGGCGCTTTAATCGGGCGGCGGAGGCGGTAGAGGAAATCGTGCTCACCGACGAGCGCGCCGACATCCTGGCCTACCGGATCCGCTTCGCGTCGGGGCACAAAATCGTGGCGCTGTCGTCGCGGCCGTCGAATCTGCGCGGCAAGGACGGATGCGCGGTTATCGACGAGGCGGCGTTCCATGAAGACCTGCCCGGCCTGCTGAAAGCGGCGCTCGCGTTTACCATGTGGGGCGGACTGGTGCGGATAATTTCAACTCACAACGGCGCCAACAATCCCTTCAATGAACTAATCAGCGAGATTCGCGCGGGCCGGCGTCCATACTCACTTCATCGCACGACTTTCGACGAAGCACTAGCCGACGGACTATACAGAAAAATCTGTGAACAGAGCGAAACCGAATGGAGCGAGGAAAAGCAGCGCGAATGGAGGCAGCAGATCGTCGATTACTACGGCGATAACGTCGGCGAAGAACTCTTTTGCATCCCGCGCGCGTCGTCCGGCGCCTACCTGAGCTCGGTGTTGATCGAGGCGCGGATGAAGGCCGGTATCCCGATACTGCGCTGGGAAATGCCGGCGGAATTTGGGGGCCAGCCGGAAGCACGGCGCTACTCGGAGACGCAGGCATGGTGCGAGGACAACCTGGCGGCCGTAATCGCGGCGCTGGATCCGTCGCTGGCGAGTTTTTTCGGCGAAGATTTCGGGCGTTCGGGTGACTTGACGGTGATCTGGCCGCTGCAGATCGCGGGCGATCTGACGCGGCGCACGCCGTTCGTCGTCGAGTTGCGCAATATCCCGTTTCGAAACCAGGAGCAGGTGCTTTTCTATATCGTCGACCGGCTGCCGCGATTCACCGCGGGCGCGATGGACGCGCGCGGCAACGGACAATACCTGGCCGAGACCGCGGCGCAGCGCTACGGCGCTCGAATCGTGCAGGTGATGCTGTCGGAGTCGTGGTACCGCGAAAATATGCCGCGCTACAAGGCGGCGTTCGAGGACGGCACGATCGAGATTCCCAAGGACGCGGACGTGCTCGCCGACCATCGCGCGATCGTGCTCGAGCACGGCGTGGCCAAGGTCGCCGAGCGGCGCGCCGGGGCCGACGGCAAGGGGCGGCACGGCGACTCGGCGATGGCGGCGGCGCTGGCGTTCTTCGCGTCGCGCGCGGACGCCGGACAGATCGCGTACATCTCGGCGCCCAGGTCAGGCAAGCGACACAACTCTGACGGGCGAACCGATCCATTCGGCGCGCCGCCCGCGGAAGACGATTTCGTCGGAGCGCGTGTGCGTGGATTCTGAAAACCCAACCTTAACCCCTTTCCGCTGATATGCAGATGAATAGCTACTGGAGATGGAAATGCGAAGAATGCGGTTATGAGTTTATACTCGCGCTGATTCGTCTCCCCGAACCGTGCCATCGATACGGCGGCGAATAGTTTTTGAAAATAGGCGAAGCCGCATTCAAAGAACACAGAACTGACTAGCGCAACTTTCACCTGGAGACCAACCAATGACACTCTACGATACGTACGGACGCGAAGTTGATACAGGGATGTTGCGCGAAGAGCAGGCGGCGCCAACGATGGCGGGAGTGCGAAATATATATTCCGTGATGCATCCGTCGATCGGACTGACCCCGGAACGATTGACGGGAATCCTCCAACAAGCCGAGTTCGGAGATCCGTTTCTGTATCTCGAGCTGGCCGAGGAGATGGAGGAGAAGGACCTGCATTATCTGGCCGTGCTCGGCACGCGCAAGAATGCGGTCGCGCAACTGGACCTGGTGGTGCGGGCGGCGTCGAGCGGGTCCGAGGATCAACGCGCCGCGGCGATGGTGCGCGAGATGATCGCCGAGGGGTTGCTGCAACTCGACAGCGTGCTGTTCGACGTGCTCGATGCGCTGGGCAAGGGATTCTCGGCAACTGAAATAATCTGGGATACCTCTGGGAGAGAATGGTTTCCCGCGCAATTGAAATGGCGCGACCCGCGCTGGTTCGCGTTTGACTGGATATCGGGGGAAGAGATACTGGTGCGTACTTTGAACGGCCAGGCAATCCCGGTCGAGAGCGGCGCGCCGCCGCGATTACCGACGCATTTCGGGGGCGAAGGAATGTACGCGTCGATGCGCTCCGGAATCGGAATACAGCCGATGACGGCGCCGCTGGCGCCGTACAAGTTTATGACTCATTTCGCGAAGGCGAAAGCCGGTCTGCCGATACGAGGCGGGTTGGCGCGCGCCGCCGGGTGGGCGTACCTGTTCAAGAACTACGTACTAAAGGACTGGGTAACGTTCACCGAGGTATTCGGGCAGCCTCTGCGAGTAGGCAAATACCATCCGGGCGCGTCGGAACAGGACAAGCAAGCACTACTGCGGGCAGTGTCGAGAATAGGCACTGATGCGGCGGCGATAATGCCGGAGTCGATGGTAATAGAGTTTACCGAGGCGCATCAGAACGGCAGCGCGGAGTTGTATCAGAAATTTTGTGAGTATCTGGACGCGCAAGTGAGTAAGGCAGTGCTCGGGCAGACATTGACTACTGAGATGCCCGCTTCGGGAGGATCGCGCGCGGCGGCGGAAGTCCACGAGGGCGTGAGACGGGACATTCTGAATGCGGACGCGAGGCGATTGGCGGCGACGCTCGCGCGCGATCTGGTTCGGCCGATCGTCGAGCTGAACATGGGGCCACAAGCGCGCTATCCGAAGATCGAGTTGGGGTTGCCGGACGACAGCGATGTGAAAGTGTTCGCGGAGATCGTGGCGATGCTGGCGGATCGGGGACTGCGCATCGGACAGAAAACGATTCTGGACAAGCTGGGGATCGCGGAGGCGAGCGCGGACGAGACAGTGCTGGGGGCGATACGAGGGGGAGGGGATGGGATTAGCTAATTATAGCGAAACCCGCCATGGGTACCGGCACGGGTAACCCCTGCACCTTAGTGAAGATCAGGATGCGGGCTTCGCCCGGTTAGAACTTAAGGGAGAAGAGGCGCGAGTGAGCGTCTAGCTATGGCGGAGATAGTCCTTTACTTTTTTGCGCAGCGCGCGGCGGCGATGTTTCATCTCAAGCAGGATGTCGTCGTAAATAAATTTGCGGATGGCGAAGCCGGCGCCGGGAAATCGAATCGCGTGGTCGCCCGGCCGGCGGCGATAGCGAAAGACCTGCACGCCGTTCCACCAGGTGGGTGAATGATTGCGGGGCGTGCGCAAATCGAGGACGAGTTCGAAGGAGGGCAGGGCGCGCGCGACGAGGCCGTTGGCGGAGCGAGCGGCGCGTTTGTTGGTGTCGTCGATGATGACGACGGCGTCGTCGGCGAGATGGGGGAGTGCGAGTGCGACGCCGTCATATTGATCGCGAAAGGAATGGCCGCCGTCGTAGAAGTAGGCGCCGATGGGCGCGGGGCGCCATGGCGCGGCGGCAAGGAAATCGCGGAAGTCCATGTCGTGGAAGGTGACCTGGCCGGGCGCAGTGTGCGCGTCGAGCGTGCGGCGAAGCGCGTCGGCAGCGCCGTCAAACTGCGAGAAATTGTCGCATGCGAAAATGCGCGCGTGCGGATTGGAGGCCGCGGCGCCAACGAGGCTGGCGCCTTTGTAGCATCCCACTTCGACGTAAACTTCGCCCTGATCAAGAGAGGCGACGGCGCAATTGAGGAGCCGGAGCTTGTTCTCGGTGGCCATCCCGGGAATTTCGCCGAGGATGTGCGCGAGAGAGCGATCGGCGGGATGCGTCGAGCGGGCGAGGCGGCCGGCGTCGTCGAACTCGGGCCATTGCGCACGGCATCGCTCGAGGAAAGCGTCAAAGTGCATCTTTTTTCAGAAAAGTTGATCGAGCTGCGAGAGTAATTTGACGATGGTGGTCACGTTTTGCAGAGCTGCGATTTATCACCAGTACATCGCAGGGCCCATCGGACCGACGAGGCCCATACCGTATGGGTTGAACATCTCTTCCTGCATGTCCATTTCCTCGAGCTGCTGGGCTTCGAGGGTTTGCTGGGAGATCTCGCCTTCCTTTGCCTGGAACTGTTCGTTGAGTTTCAACTTCTCGTACGCCTGATAATTCTCCTCGGTGCCGATGTACATACATTTGCAATAGTACGGATCGGCCATCCAATAGTGCAGGTTGCCGGTTTTGCCGACGTAGTACTGAACTTGGAGCGAAAGCAGCGACTCGAGTTGCTGTTGGCGCTCGGGAGTGTCGGCAGGGAGCATCCTGAAGCCGGCCGCGGAGAGCATCGGTTCGATCTGCTCGGCCTGCTGCTCGGGAGCCGGCGGTTTGGGCTGGATCGAGCCGCATCCGAAGAGCGCAGCCGAAAACGTGGCGATCAAAAAGATGGCGGCGACGGAAGTTGAACGGTGTTGGCGCATTGGTTCCTCGGGCAGAGAAAAAAACGGGGCGGCCATCGCGGGCCACCCCTGGTGAAGAGGTCAATCAGGGGACATCGCTGTTCGCGTTTCCATTGGCGTCGAACAACGTGAACGCGCCGGCGCCGTCCGCATTGAGAGTGACCGAGGCGCGGGTCTTGCCGTCGGCGCCGAGCAGTGCGAGGCCGGGCAATCCGTCGGGCGTCACGTCGAGACCGACGCGCGCGCGGTGCTGATCGGCCAGGCGCAGAGTGGGGGCGCCGTTGGTCGCCACGACCATCGAGGCGCGCGGAATGCCGGTGTTGTCCAGGAGATCCAGAGCGGACTGGCCGTCAGTAGCAACGGCGAGGGTGGCTTGCGGCAGCGCGTTGGGATTGTAGAGCACAATGCGGGCGACGCTGTTGGCGAGTCCGACTTCGATTCGCGGCTTGCCGTCGCGGCCGAAGATGCCGAGCGCCGGGGCGCCGTCGGCGCCGACGCCGAGCCCGGCGCGCAAGATGCCGGTGCCATCGAAGATGCCGAGTTGCGCGACGCCTCTGCTGGTGACGTTGAACTCGCCGCGAGTATTGCCCTTGGCGTCGACGAGCATGAACTTCTGCGCGGTCATCAGTTTGGGGGCTGCGGCGGCGTCAACGGCGCGAGCGGCAAAGATATGGCCAGACACTGCTCCTCCGACGAGCGCGGCGGCGAGAGTCAGCGTCACAAACCCGATTCGCTCTTTGATGGTCATGGTGGCGGTCTCCTTTCCGTACCGATGGCTAGGCGGTTTCCGGGAAGAACATTAGCAGGCGGATGAGGAAAAGGAAAAATCAGGGAAGGGCGGAGAAAGGCATCGTACGCGCGTTAGGCATGGCCGGCGCCCGCGCTCTCCGCGGAAAGCGAGCCGATGGTCTACAGTTAGTGGATCCCTTCCTACTCCTTGCAATTTGACGGGCGCGTTTGCATGGTTCAACTCATTGCTAACAAGAAGCTGGGGTGATCACACTATTTGTCACTGCGAGGGCGTTGGCGTCGGGGTTGGCGACGGAGGAAATGGGCCTCCTAAGGGAGCTCCAATCATGTGTCCCGACGGCTCGCGCTGACTGGAAGGTACAGGTTCACTTGAAATGACAAGGCTTCTCGAACACGCCCAAGCCCCAGCGGCGAGCAAAAGAGCCGCGGAGAATATGGCGAGTCGCGAAATACGCTCACCCACGCTCCCCGGCGTCATTCGGCCGCCGAGCACCGGCTCGCGCGAAACTGGAGCGCAAAATTCAGCAGGAGGAGTTTTCATAAAGGACACTCCATCGTCGCGCACACCATCACCGACTCGGACTTCGCTCAATATCGTGTTCTTTCTCCTCGTGATTGTGTACGCGCTTTGTGTGCAGTCGCCGCTCGCGCTCTCCGCAGAAAGCGAGCCGATGGTCTCGCTCCCCGGCGGCGTAGCGCCGCATGCGTCTGAACTGCTGGCGGCTGCCACCCCGGCGCATGCCGACATGCCGATTCGTCTGAGAATCTATCTCGACCTCCGCAACAAGGAAGCAGCGCGCAAGATGAGCGATGATCTCCACAACGCATCCTCTCCAATCTACCACAAGTGGATCAATCCGCAGAAATTCGACGAATTGTTCGGCCCGCTTCCGGCCAGCTACGACGCTATCGCCGCCTGGCTCAAGTCTCAGGGTTTCAGCGTGAATGCGATTCGCCGCGACCGGCGGGATGTGGAATTCACCGGGACCGTCGCGCAGGCTGACCAGGCATTCCACGTTCAGATCATGAGTATGAGAGACGGCAAGCAGTACGGTATATTGTCCGACCCGATGATCTCAGCTCGCTTCCAGGGCGTGATTCTGGGCGTCGTGGGCCTCGACAACCTGAACAGTGCCCGCGGTGCCGCGACCGTGACCACGCCGAATGGGAACGTAACTGCCTTCGCACCCGCGGATTTTTACACCTTCTACGATGAGAATTCACTGCTCAACGCCGGCATCAACGGTAACATCACCGCCTCTCCCGTGAAGTAACAGGCGAGGTAAGTTCGGATCCTCACACCTGCGCCGGGGGTGCGGCCGTGTGTCTGTGACATCTCACCTCAGGGGCGAGGCAACCAGGAAGGAACCGGGATTCTTCCCGTTCGGCTGCGCTCAGGACTTCGGCTGGTGGAGGCGGAGCTATCCAGAAGCGCTCTGGAATGACACAAAAAAGAAGCGGCGGAACTCGGGATGACACAAGTAAGATATGGCGCGGTACGCTACATCCTGATTAGGGCGAGAAATCGGAGGTAAAAGTGACAAATAGGTGCTTTGGAGAACCTTGATAGCGTTCGAGGAAGCGCGCGGTGGCGCTATGCTTGGCCTCAACACACAGTTAACGCGCAGTTAACACGCAGCCAGACTCCGCCTCCCGTCTAACCTCCTCACATCCAAGCATAGCCGGAAGTCGCAAGTCATGGCTCTCGGAAGGAGAGCGCTTGCGTCCTAGTTTGCGGACCGGGGGGATTGTATTGCCGACGGCTATTGCGGCCGCATTGTGGCTTACGACAATGCGCGGGGTTTTGCGCGCGGGAGTTGGCGCGCTGATTGCGGATCGCGTGCTCGGGCAAATCGATTTCATCAAGACCGCGGTGAACTTTGTCGATCCGATCGGAATGGACGCGCCGGCGGGAGTGGCGATCGACCAGCCTGCCGGCCACGTGCTGGTGGCGGACACGCAGAACAATCGCGTGCTGGGCTGGAAGAGCATCGCGGCGTTTAAATCCGGTGGCGCGGCAGACCTGGTGATCGGGCAGCCTGATTTCAATTCATCGGGATGCAATCAGAATGCGCCAGCGCCGGCGGCGGCGAGCTTGTGCCAACCGATCGGCGTCGTGGTTGACCTGTCGCATAACGTGTACGTCGGCGACACACTGAACAATCGGGTGTTAGTATTTGGAGATCCGTTTGCGGCGCTTTCCAGTACAAATCAAACGAACAATTTCGGAGCTTTCGCGGTATTCGGGCAGGCGGGGAGCTTTATCACGCACGCGGGCGGCCTGGGCGCCAACAGTCTAAATGGTCCGCAGGGTGTGGCGGTCGATGCGAGCAACAATCTGTTCGTTGCGGACGTGGGTAATAATCGGGCGCTAGTGTTTTTCTCGCCGGTTCCGATGACCGAGGTGAGCGGGCCGCCGGGGAATTTCGGCGACGCGACGGCGGACGTGGCGATTGGACAGCCGAACCTGGTCAGCGGAGCTTGCAACCAGGGCGGCGGCGCGACTCTCACGACGCTGTGCACGGCGCCGTTTTTCGGGGTGGGGATCGCGGTCGATGGCGGCGACAATCTCTACGTCGCCGACACGAAGAACGATCGGGCGCTGGAATACAACGGCCCGTTCGGCTATGGGCTGGCCAACAATCCTACAGCCGACCTGGTTTTCGAGGGAAACAATTTGGCGCAACCGTCGGGGGTCGCGGTAGATGCGAACGGGAATTTTTACGTTTCATCGGAGTCTCATAACCAGGTGTACGAGTACACGCAGCCCGTCGCGCTGGACACGGCGGACCTGCTCAACCTGATGATAGGGCCCGGGGCGCAGAATCCGAACGCCGCGACGCTGCAATTCCCGATGGGGCTGGCGATCGATGCGGTCAACGATCTCTACGTAGCCGACCAGGCGAACAATCGGGTGCTGGAGTTCAACGAGGGCGGTTCGCCGGGCAACAAAGTGGCCAACGGTGCGGGCGGGCAGATCGATCTGTCGCACAACGCGCCCAACTATGTGGATGCGGTGGGCGAGGACACGCCGGGCGGAATCGCAGTGGACGCGTCGTCGGACCCGCCGTATCGGCATCTATATGTCGCCGACAGCAAGGACAATCGCGTGCTCGGATGGAATGACGTGTCGTCGTATGTCAGTGCGCAGCCGGCGGATATGGCGTTGGGACAGCCCGACCTTTTCTCGTACAAGTGCAATAACGGCGTGGCGGGAAGCGACGTGGCCGGGCTCGGCGCGGACAGTCTGTGCGGACCGGCGCGCATGGCGGTCGATCAAAAGGGAAATCTGTACGTGGCGGATTCGGGAAATAATCGCGTGCTGGTGTACAACACACCGTTCAACGCGGCCAGCGGCGAGCCGGGCGCGGGCGACGGGTCGGCGGATTTCGTTTACGGGCAGGGCGGGGCATTCACAACCAGGAACTGCAATCTCGACGGCGCGAGTGCGACGAGCTTGCGCAATCCGGCGGCGGTGGCGCTCGACGGCGCGGGCAACATCTATATTGCGGACTCGGGAAACAATCGGGTGCTCGAGTTCGCCAAAGCGGGCAATCCGCCGGTCGCGTCGGATGCGCTGGCGAATCGGTCCTACGGGCAAGGGGCGGTGTCTGATTTCTCCGACACGCAATGCGCGGACGGGGTGGGGCCGGATCCGTCGCCAAGCGATCACGGGATGTGCAATCCGGGCGGCGTAGCGCTGGATATGACTGGGAATTTGTTTATCGCGGACTCGAGCAACAACCGAGTGCTGGAAATCGACGCGCCGCTCGAGGGTACGCAAGATGCGACGCGGGTGTTCGGCCAGGCGGGCAACTTCACGGCGTCGGGATGCAATCAAGGCGCGTCGTCGTCGCCGGGCGCATCGACATTATGCGCACCGGCAGGACTGATGCTCGACGTGCTCGGCAACCTGTGGGTGGCCGACGCGAACAACGATCGCGTACTCGAGTACGATGCGCCATTTGGCTCGAATACCGTGGCGGCGATGGTGATCGGACAGGGCGACGGCGGCAATTTCACGACCTCGGGATGCAATCGGGGAATTGCTCCGGGCGACTTGAACGGACTTGGCGCGGACAGCTTGTGCTCGCCGGCGGCGGTGGCGGTCGATTCGAACATCGATCTTTACGTGGCGGACACGAGCAACAATCGGTCGTTGGTCTATGACGGGATAATCGCGACGCCCTCGGCGACTCCGACGCCGACCGCAAGCGCGACCGCCACACCTTCGCCGACCGCGACCGCGACCGCGACCGTGACCGCAACTGCGACGGCGACCGCGTCATCGACGCCGTCGGCGACGTCTACGCCAACCGCCACGGCGACGCCTGTCAACGCAAAGCTGGAGATTTCACCCAAATCCGTGAAGTTTGGCAAATCGACGAAGGTCAATTCGGTCAGCGAACCGAAGACGGTGAAGATCAAGAACAAGAGCTCGAAGAAATCCGCAATTACCGTATCGATCACCGGTGGTTCAACCGCCGCGCCATTCGCGGCCACCACCCAATGCAGCACACCGTTGGCGCCGGGAGAGAGCTGTAAAGTTTCGGTGACCTTCAGCCCGACGGATACCACGGCACAGATCGGAGAGTTGATCATCAACGACGACGAAGCGGGAGGAGCGCAGCATCTCCGGCTGTCCGGGACCGGCAAGGCGCCGAAGGTAAAGAAATAGACGGACGGATCGCACTTGACAGCGCGCGCAACGGAAGCGGCGGGCCAAACGGCCTGCCGTTTTGCATTTGGCGATTAGCTAGTTGGCGATGACCGTTTTCAGATTACTATTCCGGAATGCGGGCGCACCGAGAGTGAGTATCTGCCCCGCTCCCGAGTGAGGTGCACCGGCGCCTGGAACGCGCTGGACAGTGTTGCGGAAGTGAGCACACGCCCGCGAGGTCCGGCGGCGAGCACGCGCCCCGACTTGAGCACGAGTACGTGCGAGAACATCGCGACGATCTCCTCGACGTGATGGGTGACGAGGACCATCGTGGGCGCGCCGCGGGTGCGAGCGAGGCGGCGCAGGAACTGCAGGAAGTGCTCGCGGGCGACGGGGTCAAGTCCGGCGCACGGCTCGTCGAGGATCATGAGCTTCGGCGAGGCCATCAGGGCTCGGCCAATGAGGACGCGCTGGCGTTCGCCCTGGGAAAGAAATCGCCACGGACGATCGCGGAGCGCGCGGGCCTCGATGCGGCGCAGGATTGCAGTGGCGGCGCGGCGGTCGTCGGGGCGGATCTCGCCCCAGTAGCCGATTTGTGCGTAACGACCGCTGATGACGGCTTTGAGAGCCGTTTCGCCGTCGTTGGTTTCCATCATCTGATGCACGCTTGAACTGACCAGTCCGATCCGGGTCCTCAGATCGCGCCAGTCAAAACGTCCATAAGTTTCGCCGAGCACGCGAATTTCGCCAGCGGTCGGCGGCAAGTATCCGGTCAGCGCGCGGAGCAGGGAAGTTTTACCCGAGCCGTTGGCGCCGAGAATCGCCCAATGCTCGCCGCGTTCGACGCGCCAATCGATGGACTCCAGGATGACGGCCTCGCGCTCGACGCGCAGGGCGGTCACCTCGATCACGGCAGGATGGGATTTCATGGTGAAACAATTTTTAACAGGCCGGCGCGGGTGAACGCGAGCCGAGTGGAATCGGCGACGCGCGCGGGCATCTACATTAGTAGCGATAATTTTCCCGATAGCCACGAAAGTTCAGGGCTGAACTGTTCAGCCTTATGCAATTTCGAAACGCGATGCACAATGCCCCTCGATGGAAGACCTCATTACACGCACCGGCGGTGAGAGCGAGACGCGGGCGGGCAAACTGATTCCTTCGTTCGTGATCGATACCGCCGGTGCGCCTGCCTCCGCGACAGCGCCGGGAGACAAAGTCGGGGCGGCGCCCGAATGGATCGAGCTGCTGCCGGCCGGGGTGTTTTACGGGCGCGACGGACGCGGGCTATTTCGGCTTGACGATCCGGCCGCGGTAATCGAGTCGACAATCGCGTTGCAGATGAATGCGGGCCTGCCGATTGACTACGACCATGCCACGGATTTCGGCGCGCCCGAAGGACGGCCCGCTCCGGCGGCCGGATGGATCCGCGAACTCGAGGTGCGTGGGGGCGCGGTGTGGGGGCGAGTGGAATGGACGGCGCGGGCGGCGAATTCGATCGTGGCGCGCGAGTACCGGTACGTCTCGCCCGTGTTCCAGTTTGATCCGAAAGACGGCAGCGTGACCCGGCTGTTGCGAGCTGGTCTCACCAACAATCCAAACCTTCACCTGACCGCGATCGCGGCGTCGCGCACGGCGGCCGCAGACGCGAAGGACGAACGCATGGAATTTCCAACTCAAGAGTTGCGCGAGCTGCTGAACCTCGATGGCGAGGCGACGGTCGCGGACGTCGTAGCAAGGGTGCGCGAGCTGCGCGCGGCCGGAGATGCGGCGGCGCCAGCGACCGGGGCGCACGCGCACGACCCGGCGCATTATGTGGCGATCGCCGAGTTCGAGCGGGCGCTTACCGAACTCAACGCGCTCAAGGCCGAGCGCGCGCGCGAGCGCGCGGCGCATACGGTGGAAGAGGCGATTCGCGCGGGCAAAATCGTGCCGGCGCAGCGCGACTGGGCGATCGCCTACTGCGCCGCGAACGCGCGGGGATTCCAGGCGTTCGCCGCCAAGCAGCCGTCGATCGTCGGCGAGAGCCTGGGACTGGCGGGAGAGCCCCCGGCGGAAAGACGAGCGGGCGGGCTCAACGCGGCGGAGTTCGCCATCTGCTCGCAACTTGGCCTCAAGCACTCGGAGTTTATCCGGCGCAAGCGCGGACGCGCGGACTTCCTGAGCCTCGAACGCGCGGACGCCGATCTCCGAAATGCGGAAATCCGCAGCGCTGATTTTCGAAGCAACCAAGACTAACTCGCGCCGGGCGCGGCTCTGAAGCGGCCGCGCCGGCGCGCATCAACAAAGGTGAAAAGATGGCGGCTCTAACCAATGCGCGAAACACGCCCGAGATGGCCGATGGCGGCAGGATGCGCGTTTACCCGGTCGAAGCGAACACCAACATCTACCTGGGCGGGATCGTCGCGCTAGACGCGGCAGGCAATGCGGTGCCGGCGTCCGCGACTACCACCGTGGCGAACCCGCTCAAGATCATCGGGCGCGCCGAATACGTGAGCAACGGAATCCCGGGGCAGAACGCGCTTAACAATCCAGGCACCGCGGGCGCGATTTGGATCACGGCGCGCAAGGGAGTGTTCCTCTACGCGACGGACGGATCGGTTGGCGCGGCGCAGGTCGGACTCATCTGCTTTGCGCTCGACGACAACAACGTCACGGCGACCGATCGCGCAAGTGGCGCGAGCGTGCAGCAATACGCGGCGGCCGGAACGGTGGTTGCGCTCGATGCGAGCGGCCAGGTGTGGGTGGATTTCTGGCATCAGGCGACCGGAGCCGCGTGATGACAACCTTCACCCGAAAAACGAAGACGAGGAAGAATTAGATGGAAATCAGCGCAGCGAATCTGACCGCATTATTCACCGGCTTCGACGTCGTCTTCCAGCGCGGGTTCGAGAAGCCGCCGTCTTACTACGAAAAGATCACGAGCGTGGTGCGTTCGGCGTCGCGCCAGACGATGTATCCATGGCTCGGCCGCACTACCAGGTTCCGCGAGTGGCTAGGCGACAGAGTAGTTCAAGCGCTCGAGACGCATGAATACACAATAGTCAATCGGAACTTCGAAGATACCGTCGCGATCGATCGCAACGATATCGAGGACGATACCTACGGCGCGTACGAGCCGATCATCGAGCAGCTTGGATGGGACACTAAGGTGCATCCGGACATGCTGCTGTTCGCGATGATCAAAAACGCGGTGGCGAATCCAAACGAGGTCCTCGGCTTCGACCAGATGCCGTTTTTTTCGGCGAGTCATCCGGTTGGCCTGATGGGGCAGACCGGAACCCCGGCGGCTAATATCAACTCGAGCGGGTCGGGAGCCTACTGGTTCCTGATCGATGCGTCGCGGGTGATCCGCCCATTCATCTTTCAGCTGCGGCGCGAATACGCAGTGACGCGAATGAATACTGTCACCGATGAGGCGGTGTTCAACCGGCGCGAGTTTCGCTACGGCGTGGATGGGCGGGCCAACACGGGAGTCGGCCTGTGGCAGTTGGCATACGCCAGCAACACGGATCTGAGCAATCCGGCCAACTACGGAGCGGCGCGCGCCGCGATGAGATCATTCACAACCGATGCGGGGCAGCCATTTGGCGCGTTGTCGATCCGCGACGGGGTGTTTCTATTAGTGCCGCCGACGCTCGAAGAAGTCGCGCGCCAACTGCTGAACTCCGAGTTCATGGCCGGCGTCGGCGCGAGCGCGAACGTCTCGACCTCGAACATCTGGTGCAACAGCGCGGACCTTATAGTCAGTGAGTTTCTGGCGTAAGGACGCGGAGATGAAATCAGTTTCCCTGAGCCGGCGTACCGCGGGTCCCCCTCCCGCCCGTGGCGCCGGAGTGCGTGCCCACTCTCCGCGGGCGCAGGCCGACGGCCTGACGCCCGCGGAGAGACCTCTCGGCGCAATAGTCAATTCTAGTCGGATGAGGCTACGACAGTGAGTTACGCGACCGCACAAGACGTGATCAATCGATACCCTAATCGGGACCTTGTTCAACTGACTAATGAAGATCCTGCGGCGACCACGGTAAATGACGCACCGATCACACAGGCTCTTGCCGACGCTTCCGCGGAAATAGACGGATATATCGAAGGGCGCTTCACGCTGCCGCTGACAGATCCGCCGGCCGTTCTCAACCGTCTCACGACCGATATCGCGATGTACCGGCTGCAATCGCTGCGTCCGCTACAAGACATCGAAGACGCGCGCAAGCGTTATGAAGACGCGGTCGCGATGCTCACGAAGGTCGCGGCCGGCGAGCTCACGCTCGGTCTGTCCGCCGACAACCAGGAGCCGCCGGTGGCGGCAGGGGCGGTGGAAACAGTGCAGGCGCCGGATCGGGTTTTCAACCGCGGCAATCTGAAGGGCTACTGAGATGGGTGTTATGCTCGACGGGCCGTGGAACGGCGTGGTCTTCACGCCACCGACGGCGATCGATATCGCGACGATCGAAGACGCGATCGTGACTCGACTGAGTTCGCAAATCAACTCGATCGAAATCGCGCACTATCCGGATCGGCCCGAGACCTGGCGCCTGACGCATCGCGTGGGCGCGGCGTTGGTTCGGTATAACGGCGCGCGCTACGGCGAGCTGCTCGACAGCGCGGCGATAATCCAGGAACGCAAACTCGAGTTCGAGATCGCGGTAATGATGCGCGACCTTGGATGGGCGGTCGGTGGCGACCCGTCGGGGCCAAGTCCCGGCGCGTACGCGATCATCGAGGCGATTCGCACAGCGCTGACCGGATATCGGATTCCGGGCTGCCGCCAGATGTACCCAGTGCGTGAAAAATTCGTAAAGCGCGACAAGCAGGGCGGCGTGTGGACGTACGCATCGACGTTTGCACTGAGCACCGTGGCAGTCGAAGCGTCGCGGATGGAGGGGTTCCCGCTCTTCACCAGGGGCATCGCGCTGGAAGAAGGCGGACAAACCTCGATCACGGTCGGCGCGGTGGCCTACACGTTCAATTCGAGCCTGCAGGTTCAGCTTCCGCAGGGCAACGTGTTTGCCGTCAGCATTGTGGGCCCCGGCGGCGCGGCGCTGATCCAGGGCACGGACTACTCGGTCGATCGCGCCAGCGGAATCGTCACGGCGCTCCCGGGCGGCGCAATTTCCGCCGGCGAGACGGTGCAGATCGCATATACATACGGCGAAGAGGTTATCGCGACAACGGGCCAGAGCGAGCCGACTAACTAGGCCGGAATAAATAGTAATTTTGCAACTGAGTAACAGGTGACACATGCCAGCCAGTTTCTTGCACGGAGTTGAAGTAATCGAAGTGCCTAATGGTCCGGTCCCGGTCACGGTCGTCAAGTCGGCGGTGATTGGACTGGTCGGGACGGCGCCGGCGTGGGCGGTGGAATCGCCGTCGGTCGCGGTAGCACCCAACACGCCGGCGCTGGTCTCGTCAGCGCTCGACGCGGCAAAGTTCGGACCGGTAGTTCGGGGATACTCGATTCCGTATGCGCTCGCGGCGATCCAGGCGCAAGGAGCGGGACAGGCGATCGTCGTCAACGTGTTCAACCCCAGCATACATTTCACGGCGATAGCTGCGACCGCATTCAGCTTCAACGCGCAGGGAGCTATCAACCTCGGGCACATGGGCGTGTCGAACGTGGTAGTCACTAGTAATCCTGCAGGTACTACCTATGTCGCGGGCACTGACTATATGCTCGACGCGGTGAAGGGTGCGATTGCGATCGTGCCTACCGGATCGGGAGGACATATTACCGCCGGCGCCAGCGTGTTGATCGCATTCAACTACGCGGATCCGTCGAAAGTGGCGGACGCTGACATAATTGGGGGAGTTACGGGGGGCGTGTACACGGGGCTGCAGGCATTTCAGACGACCTACGGGACGATGGGATTCTTTCCCAAGATACTAATTGCGCCGGGCTACTCGCAGGACGCCCCGGTTGCGACTGAAATCGACACAATGGCCAACACGATTCGCGCAATGGCGCTGGTGGATTCGCCGCCTTCGACCGCGGTGGCAACCGCGATAGCCAATCGCGGAGTCGTGGGCAATGCCTTCGCAACGTCGAGCAGCCGAACAATTCTGTGCTATCCGCAGGAGACGTTTTACGACACGGGAATCGTGCCGACCGGAGTCACGCTCAACACTTCAGGGACACCGGTGACGGCGCAATTCAACGCGAATTCGGTCGGGCCATTTTCACAGTGGGTGGCTGGAGCGATCGCGGCCAAAGACCTGGCGCAGGGTTACTGGTGGTCGCCATCCAACACGCAGGTCGATGGAATGCTCGGGCCGGACGTTACGCTCTACGCGTCTATTCTCGACCCGGCGTCAGACACCAACAACCTCAATGCGGCGGGAATCGTGACGGTGTTCAACGCATTCGGCACCGGACTTCGGGTGTGGGGCAACCGCAGCGCGGAGTACCCGGCATCAACCGCGCCGGACAATTTCATCTCGGTACGCCGCACGATGGACCTAATCGAGGAATCGCTGGAACTGGCGATGCTCCAGTTTATTGACCAGCCGATTTCGAACGCGCTGATCACGGCGATCCTCGCCAGCGCGAACGCGTTCATCAGATCGCTCATCCAACGCGGCGCACTGGTAGCCGGCGCAGCAAGCTTCGACCCGGCGGAAAATCCATACACGCAGATTGCCGCCGGCCAACTGGTCTTTGACATCGACGTAATGCCTCCGCCACCCGCAGAAAGAATCACTTTTGAGGCATTTATAGACGTGACCTTGCTTCAGCAACTCGGACAGACAAGCCCGATAACTGCAGCGGCGGGAGCGACGTCGTAACTCGCGCGGATACCAGGGGAACTGAATGAATATCCAGATCAATTCACTGACCAACGCAAATATATACATCGACGGCGTCGGATTGCTGGGCCGGGCCGAAGAGATCGAGATCGCCAATCCCAAGCACAAGATGGTTGACTACAAGGGCCTGGGGATGGCTGGAACGGCGGAACTATGGGCGGGGGTAGACAAGCTCGAGTCGAAAATCAAGTGGACGTCGTTCGACGCGAGTACGCTTACGCTATCAACCAGTCCGTTCCAGACACATTCCTTTCAGGCGCTGGGAAACCTGGAGCAGTACACCAGCCAGGGCCGGACTGCGCAGCTTCCGGTGGTGTACCTGATGACGGGAATCTTCAAGGACGCCGGAAGTCCCACTTTCCGTCAGCATAAAATGGTCGAAACCACGTCAGTGGTAAGTATCTATCACTGCGAATTATACGTGACGGGAGTTCAAATATACTTGTACGACGTATTCGCCAATATCTACGTAGTAGGCGGCGTCGACCAACTGAGTACCTTCCGCTCAAATCTCGGCGGCTGAGCAAGCATTACATTGAAACCGGCAGACGGGGCGATGACTAATGAAAACCGATGAACTGACCGTGAATGGAGTACGAATCGGCGGCGCGGACACGAAAGATGAAGAAGAGACCCAAACCATCGATCTACCCTCCGGCTCGCGCGCCGAGGTGCGCAAGGGCCATGGACGGGACCTGATGCGAGCACAACGGGCAGCGGCGGGCGAGGACGCGAGCGCGGTGATATTTGCATTAATCGCGGAGCTCACGCGCGTGGACGGGCGCAGGATTGTGTACGAGGAGGTGCTCGAGATGGACCTTGCGGACGTGATGGCGCTGCAGGACGAGGTGATGGGCGAAAATTTCGACCGCCCTCCGCGGCGTGCTTCGCAGGCCTCGTTCAATCCGGATTCTCAGTCCAGGAGCTGAGCGGGATGGACTTTGCGGAGTTGTCGTACTGGCTCGACGCGGTGACGGACTATGAACGGATGCGCGTCGAACGCGGCGGAGGGGATGAATAATGAGTAGTAACGACAGTGACTACAGCACGATGCGTGCACTGACTAATTACGCGAGACGGTGAGATGATGGGAGTGAGACTGTTCGTAGGGAATCTGAGTTTCTCGTTAGGCGATGGCGATTTGCGTGCGGCATTTGCCGAGATCGGCGGAGTGGAACGAGCCGAGATCGTGCGTGATCGTTTCGACGGGCGCTCGCGCGGGTTCGGATTTGTCGAGATGACGAACGAGGACGACGCTGCGGTCGCGCTGCGGGCGATGAACGGCAAAGAACTCGCGGGACGTCCGTTGCGAGTCGAGGCGGCGACCTCCCAACGGCGCCCGTTCGAACGTAACGTCGCGCGAGCTTAGCGGAAGCCCTGACGCGCGCCATCAGAGCGAGTCATTAAATGGCGAGGAAATCCAGGACAATCGACACGCGGGTAGAGATTAGCGGATCCAAGTCGGCGCGCGCGCTCAGCCACCTTGAGCGGATGGCCGGCTTCGCAAGAGAAAGCATCCGGCCCGGGCGGGCGACTGCGAGCATCTTGATGGCCGCGAATCATCGCTGGGAGCTTCCCGCGCATATTCTTCTTCCGAAATACGATCATCGTTTTGAGACAGGATTGTTTGCAAGCAGACAAACTCCTATCGATGGCTCTCAGAGCCGTATAGACCACACTGCAAGTCCAAACGAAATAGACAATGGGAGAAAGACGGCGAGTGCCGCGCAATTGATTCGTACGTTCACTGCGGGCGCAAGGGTGCTGAATGCGGCTGCGCGAGTGAGTGACAGCGTCGGGGGCAACGAGGCGGCAACGTCGATGGCGCGGCCAAAAGGCTCGGACGGCGCGAACGATGGAGAGTCGCAAGGAAGGCGTGGCAGTCACGCGAATGCGTGGCATCGCACGACGGCAACGGTTGATGCTGGCGGCCGTGTGTCCCGGGAAATGGAGGAATTGTCTCTCGCGGCGGACGCTCTGTCGCGGGCTGAACGCTCAGTTGAATCGGGAAGCGCAGCCTGGGCGATTTCCACAGCGGGCCGACGCGCAACAGAATCGGGATTGAAGAGCTCGAGCGATTTCGCGGAGCAGGCGTACCGCGCGAACGAAGTTGCCCAGACGATGGTTATGGCGAAGGCGGCATCGTGGCCGAGATCAGATGCAGGGCGAGTTTTGAGTCGATCGCGAGGAGGTCTCGACGCAGAACGAGAGGCGTTCGCTGGGACAGGCATCCTCGCGAGCGATCGCATGGCTTCATCGATCCGCGCGGTGATTCCGCCCGCAAATCTTTCGCAGCGCGAGTTTGCGGAACCATCGGGCAACGCTCGTGGCCCCAATAGCAGCAGCGTACGCACGGGGATCACTATCAACTCGTCGCCGACGGTCGTGATCAACGCGCCGGCGGCGGGCGGCAATATAGAGCGCGATGCGATTGGCGCACTGCGGGCGCATCGCGAGGAACTCTTCAATGAATTGAAGCGAGAATCAGCGCGGCGCGATCGCGCGCAGTTCTAAGGAGCGATTACTTGTTCGCAGCATTGGGCGAGATTCAGTTCGAGGTGGTTGGCTCTCCGGAAGGCTACGAATCGGCGGGGGCTTACGGTTTCGGCGAGCAGCGGGTGATTGAAAGCAAGCCGCGGCTGCAATGGGTCGGCGACGATCTCCAGCGGCTGAATTTCGAGCTCATGTGGCACTCGTCGCTCACGAATCCCGCTGTGCAGCTGGCGCTGTTGCGCGCGACGGCGGCGCAGCATCTCGCGCTGCCGCTTATCTTCGGCGTCGGAACGTACCTCGGACTCTTTGTGATCGAATCGATTAAGGTGAAATCGATGCAGATGTCGGATCTCGGCGGATTGCTGGCGATCAGAGTCGCACTCGCGCTCAAGGAATGGATACCTGACCAGGCGCTTGCCGCGAGCGCGCCCGTTCCGACAGTTACTCCGCTAGGAATCACGGCGGCGTCGACCGGGACCGCCGGCAGTAATTCAAACGGATCCACGCCGGGCGTGTCGGCGTTGCTCAGTATCCCGACCGCGACCGGCACAAGCGGGCCCAATCTTGAAGCGGACGACGTGCCCGCCGCAGTTATCGTGAGGAGCGCCGCGCGATGACGCCGTCTGGACAGTTCATACTTCACATTACGAAGGCCGGTGAACGGTGGGATTTGTTAGCCTGGCAATACTATGGCGATCCGACTGACTATTCTCCAATCATAATGGCTAATCCGAATGTACCGATTGAACCAGTGTTCGATGCCGGAATATCGATCGCGGTGCCGATACTGCAGAAGAGCGCGGTGCTCACGGCCGACTTACCGCCCTGGAAATTGTCTCAGACGGCGAGTGCGTAATGGCTGCGCCGGCATCGTATTCAGTTCGTTCGCCGCAATGGATACTCAGTTATTTGGGCGTGAATATTACCGCCGAAGTATCGCAAATGGTTCTTGCGATCAGATATGTCGATCAACTCGGTGGCGCTTCAGGCGAACTTGAAGTGGATCTCGAAGATTCCACGAAGCTGTGGCAAGGCCCCTGGTATCCGACGCTCGGCGACATGGTCAGTCTGCAAATTGGCTATAGCGGCGAGGCCCTGCTGGATTGCGGCGAATTTCAGATCGACGAACTGGAATTGGATGGTCCGCCCGACGTGATGAGACTGCGCTGCCTTGCCGCATATATCACACCGGCGATGCGCACAGCGAATACCGTGGCATACGAGAACATGGGGATCGTGGAAATAGCGGCGTTAATCGCGGCGAAGTACGGGCTGGTAATGGTGACGGCGTCATCCGAGTCCGAGGGCGATGTCGTGTTTGCCCGCGTCACTCAACGGCGCCAGACGGATTTGGAGTTTCTGAAACGGCTGGCGAGAGAGCACAACTTCGATTTCACAGTGCGTGGAGGGCAGTTGGTCTTTTACGAGCGGTCGATGCTCGAGTCCGTACCTGCAGTAATCGCGATTACACGATCAGATACGGTTCGATTCTCATTTCGGAACCGGACGCGCCGAATCTACGATGGTGCGGAATTCTCGTACTTCGATCCTGACACGAAACAATTGCTTACTCAGTCGGTGTCTGCGCCTTCGCCGACAGGAGATACGCTCAAGATAGTCGCGCGCTGTGAAAACGCGCAGCAAGCGCTGGTGAAGGCCGAAGCCGCGCTTCATCTGCATAACAGGGTGTTCGTGGACGCATCGATTGAGGGACCGGGGAGCACGGTGCTGGTGGCGGGAAACAATGTACAGCTCAGCGGATGGGGCGCGCTGGACGGAACATATCTGATCGAGACGGCGCAGCATCAGTTGGCGCGAGCGAGAGGATACTCAACGTCAATTTCAGCACGGCGGATAAACGCATGAACGACATAATCGAATACAGTGAGCGATTTGCCGCGCTGAATCCCACTTTTCGGGTCGGGATCGTGCAGCAGCAGGACACGGCGCGCGCAAAGGTGCGCGTGGTGTTTCCGGATTACGACAAAGTGATCAGCTGGTGGTTGCCAATTGTGTTTCCCAAGACGCAGAACGACAAGGCGTACTGGATTCCGGACATCGGGGAACAGGTCGTATGCCTGATGGATCTGCGCGATGAGGCCGGCGCGGTGCTGGGCGCGATTTATTCAGACGCAGACCTGGCGCCGGTGAATAGCGCCAACAAGTTTCATCTCGCGTTCCAGGATGGTACCAGCATCGATTACGATCGCGCCGCGCACCTCCTCGATCTTCTTTTCCAGGATACCACGCAAATCACCTACAACGCCCAGGCGCATCTGCTCGATCTGAAGTTTCAGGACCAGGGCGAGATCAAATACGACGGCACCGAGCACATTCTGACGGTGAGCCTCCCCCAAGGTGCGGCGTTCAATGTTACGGCGAACGGCGCGCAGATTCAGATCGACTCGAGCGGCAACGTCATCATCAGGGCGGCCGGACAGGTGCAGCTCGGAACCGGGCTGTTGGCTGGTGTCGCGCGGCTTGGCGATACAGTTCAAGTCGGCGAGATGACGGGAACGATCGTGACGGCGAGCACCGACGTGTTGGCGGGATGACGATGCCGGCGGATGCAGTCACACTGGCGGATATCACGTCGGCTGACTGGTCGCTGGCTCTAAGAGCTATCGGCCAGGTGGTGCAAGGAATTGCCGACGTCGAGCAATGCCTGGGGATTATCGTAACGACACCACGAGGAAGCGATCCGCTGCGGCCGACTTTTGGCGCCGATATCTGGCGCTACATCGATTTTCCGATCAGTTTGGCGTTGCCTGCGATCGTCAGCGAACTGACATTGGCGATCACGACCTGGGAGCCGCGGGTAAAGCTTGTTTCGGTGACGGCGCAACCCGTGCTTGACGGAAGCGCGCAGTCCGGCGCGCATCTCGATGTGACGCTCAACTGGCAGCTAAAGCTGGGCGCCACCGCGGCTCCAGTTCAGACCACGACCGTGACAGTCCCGGGAGCGACGGTCTAGTGCGGGCCGCGCCGACGGCGATGAAAGGATGAGTTGATGAGTGCAGGAGTTCCATCGCTGCCGCCGCCGGTGTTCGTCGACGATCCGGACGGGCTCGATCCAAGCCTGATCCTTGCGGACATGATTGCCGAGTTCGAGGCAGCCGCGAACCGAACGCTTTACCCGGCGCAGGTCGAGCGCCTGTTGATCAATCTGTATGCGTACCGCGAATCGCTGGTGCGCAACGCGATCCAGTATGCGGCCCAACAGAATCTGCTCGCCTTCGCGTCGTTCCCGATGCTCGATTATCTCGGTCAACTGCTAAGCGTCACTCGACTGGCGTCGCAGCCCGCGGTGACGACGCTCCAATTCACGCTGGCCAACGCGCTGACGGTGCCGTTCACGATTGCCGCAGGAACGCTGGCCGGCACCTACGACGGACAGTTTGTCTTCGCGACCAGTGCGACGATCAGCATTGCGGCCGGCGCCACGATCGCCAGTGTTGCTGCCACAGCGACAACTCCAGGAGCGGCTGCGAATGGATACCTGGCGGGGCAGCTCAACGTCCAGCTCAATCCGAATACCTTGATCGCGAGCGTGACCAATACGAGCACGACCACGGGTGGATCCGCCCCGGAAACGGATGATCATCTGCGCACGCGCATTCAGGCTGCGCCCAATCAGTTCAGCGTCGCGGGTCCGATCGGAGCATACCGATTTTTTGCGATCGGCGCCGATCCGTCGATCATCGACGCGCAAATTATCAGTCCAGCGCCCGGATCGGTGAACGCATACGTGCTGACCGGACCGATTACAGTGCAGCCGGCGGTGGCGCCAAACAGTGCTGGAGTCGCGAACTCCGCGCTGCTTGCGAAAGTGGCCGCGGTGCTGAATGCCGACACTGTGCGTCCGCTTACCGACACCGTCAACGCGCTCGCGGTGACGGAGGTGGACTACCAGATCACCGCGACCGTGACGCTTTACTCGGATGCGGATCCGACCACGACCATCGCCGCGGTGACCACCGCCGTGCAGGAGCTCGCGCTCGCGCTCGCCGCCGAGATTCAGCGCGACATCGTGCCGAGCCAGATAATTGCGGCGCTGTCGGTCGCCGGTGTCTATGGCGTGACGCTCACGGCGCCGGTGCTGACCACGCTTACGGCCGGGCAGTGGGCGAACTGTACGATGATCTCGCTGACGACGGCGTTCAGCATGGAGCACAGCTGATGCCCGAGCTTTCGGCCGCGCCGTCGATCAACGATACGCGCACGCAGGCGTTGCTGGTGCTGATCGCGCGGCTCGCGGCGCTCGATCTTACGACGCTGCTGGTTTATCGAATCGACTCGGTGGTGGAAACCGCGTTGCCGTTTCTGGCGTGGCAATTCGACATCTTGTCTCCGCTGTGGCAATTAATCGCGCCGGTGTCGCTCGGGGTCGATGCGCTTACGAGCATCGATTTGCTGACCGACGTGGACAATCTGATCGAATCCGGCGCCCTGGTTTCGGAGCAGCCGCTGACGGAGGCGGCAGAGCGCGAACTGCTCATGAGCGCCATTCCCTTGCATCGGTTTTGCGGTACGCCGTGGGCGATCAAGCAGGCGCTCGCGTCGTTGGGTTGGACGCAGGTCACTCTGCTCGAAGGACAGTCGAGCTGGGGCGGCGATGCGTATCCGTCGAGCCAGGGATGGGCGGTGTTCCGTGTCATGATCAATCTCGTGGCCGGGCAGGGTGTCCCAAGCGGCGCGGTATCCACGGCAGCAGCAGCGGTTAATTTCTTCAAACCGGCGCGCGCGTGGATGGACTCGATATGGTTTGTGGCGCCGGCCATTTCCGACGCGGGACCGGCGCCGTCAGACAATTTGACGCTCGGCGGAATTGCCCAGTACCAGCTCGACGCGGCGCCCGCGCCCAATGACGACGCGCTGGCTTTTGCGATCGGGACGGCGCCGCTCACCGATGCGTACGGTCCGATTGTCCCCACTTACAATGCTCACTATCTGCACAGCGGGATTACTTACGGCGCCAACGAACCCGCGGTTGCAGATTCGGCGCTGATCGTCAACGGCGCAGCCGTTTTGCAAGGAGGTTGAAATGAGAAGGCCGATTGGAATCGTGCGAATCCGTCTTGTCCAGCAAGAGCGTATCGTGTGGAAATACGAGGGTCGCAATCTATTCGTGAACGCCGGGCTGCCTGCCCTTGCGGCGCTGCTCGGAGGCGATACCACCGGCGAATTCGCGGCTGCGGTGGGATTCGGCTCGGGATCTAACGCACCGACGCTGAGCGACAGCGCGCTGACCGGCCCCGCATATTACAAAGCGCTCGACAGTCACAGCGAGGACGGCAACGGCAGCGTGACCTTCAACTGGTCGCTGACGACGGCCGACACTGGCGCCGATGGGATCACCATTCAGGAGCTGGCGATATTCGCCAATCACGCCAGCGCGGGACTGCCCGGAACGACCGCGCCGACTCCGATGCTCGCGCGCAAGACGATAGCACCGATAGTCTTCGGCGCGGGAATGAGTATCAGCGGTACGTGGACGCTTACCTTCTGAGGTAGTCAATGGCTACACTAATCGACGCAGCCGAGTTCACCTCCAATGAGGTGTATCAAATTCAAGCAACCGATCCGGTCGAAGGCGCTGCCAGCGGCGCGAGTTTCAGCGGGACGGGTATCTCCAATCAGCCACATCAGCAACTGGCTAATCGCACCGCGTTTCTGAAACAACGCCAGGACGTAAATGTCTCGAATATCGGCGTGTTGCAGGCGTTCCAGGCGCTGTTTACCGGGCTGATGGCGCCCAACGGCTACCTGAAAATCGGGGTGCAGGACATCAACAAGGGTCTCATGCAGTACGTCGTTCAGTGGGGGCTCGTGAATTGGGGCACGCCACAGAGCGAAGGGCTTTACGGGCCATACAGTTTCCCGATCGCTTTCCCCAACGCCTGCGAGGTTGTCATACCGGTAACACTTACGCCTGAGAAACCCGGGAGCGCGAGTGCCGGCGATAACGTGGTGATGGTCAGCGCCAGCTACCCGCCGAACACCTCGCAATTCTGGGTCTGGAACAATCAGAGTGCGGGCACTAATGCCACCCAGGGCTTTATCTACCTGGCGATCGGGTTCTAGCCGCCCGTTGGCACAGGTGGCCAGTAAAACGGAACAATGAAGATGAACCTTAAAATACTGCGTTGGTGTAGCAACGGCCGCACGCGACAACGGAGCGTGGCCTTAATACTGCGCACCGTCGCAACGGTTTTAATACTACGCGCCGCCGCAGCGGCGCAGAATCTGCCACCGCCCGGAGCTTATCAGCCGATCCCCAACTTCACGGGTGTCGGCGCGGGGTTGCAGTTCCGCGAGGCGATCAACGATCGATTTTCAGGTGCTCAGCCGATCGCGCCTTCGATAGCCAGTACCGCCTTAGCCAATCTGCCGCCCGAGCAGGACGGGATGCTGTTGTTCTGCAATAACTGCAGGAGCGCGACGCCGTGCGTCAGCGGCGGGGGCGGTGCGTGGGCTCTTGGTACTCGAGGACAATGGGCATGCGCGAGCGCGGCGCTGGAAGCGAACCTCAACGCGAATGGCAACAAGGTGTCGAGCCTCGCCGGCGCGACCGTCAATGGAGACGCGCTCGCGTTCGGACAGACTGGAGCGCAGCTCAACACGCTGTCGGGCTCGAAGCTGAACGGTACCGACACAATCACCAATGTCAGCCTCAACGGCGTGCTGAACGCGCAGGACTTCGGCGCGGTATGCTCGGACACCACGGAGTCGGCGACGACGACCGCGAGCAACGCGACCGTCACGGTCGGCACGATCGGCGACTTCAAGGTCGGGCAGTACGTAAAACTCGACGCCGCAGGCGCGTCAAACACGATTGCGACGCCGACGATCACGAGCGTCGCGGATGACGGCTATGGCGGTCCGCCCTCCAACCCTTTACCCAACGTCCCGATCCTCGACATTCCGGCGCTCGGCACCACCACGACGCCCAACGGCAACTGCACCGTGGACGCGGGCACGGCGAACAACTCGAACACGAGCTGCTCGAGCACCTATGGCTACAGCGTGCAGAATGTGGGTCAGACCGGAATTGGCGCGGGCCTGAACGGGATGCGCTCGGCGGCCAGCTCGACGGTGTACATCACCACCGCGCCTGCGAGTCCTTCGATCGGGAACGCGGTCATCGTCACTTATTCGACCGATGCGAACACCACCGGCACGATCATCCGGCGATGCACGGGCGCAAGCTGTACGCCGACCAGCATCTACGCGATCACGTCGATCGTTCCGCGACTCATGTTCGGCGGCACCACCAGCGTCTCATACCGTGACAATGGCTTTCCCTTCGGCATCGACGAAGAAGCGAGCACGAGCGCTGTAGCGGCAGACCTCGACGCGCAAATCACGGCGATTTCCGGCAGTTCGGTAACTCTCTCTGTGGCTCCATCACGGTCAATCACCACGACGATGCGCCACGACAACGCGCCCGCGCTGCAACAGGCGGTCAATGCGTCTGTGCTCGCAGGTATCACCGGCTCGAAGGTGCAACTGCCGGCGTGTGCGACCCACTATGATATGTCGCAGGCGGTCAGCTTCTGGCAGCTATCGCAGACTGGAATCAGCGGGCCGGGGAGCAACTTCAACGGCTCCATAAATGCGAACATCCGATGGGACGGACCTGCGGGCGGCATCGTCTTCAACATGAACGATTCCTTTGCCGATAGCATCGAAGGAATCGGCCTTGATGGTCAGACCGGCAGCACACCGGGAATCATGATCGACATGAACCGCTACGGCACCAGCTCGCCTTTGACCCAAGGGCCGGGCGCGCCGAATAGCGGCGTGGCGTTTGCCGGCCTGCCGCCGACCGGGCTGCAAGTGCGTAACGTCCAGTGTGGTGTGGTTGGGCTGTGTTTGGACTTAGGTGGTGGGGCAAACGACGAAGACGCGGTGATCGATGGCCTGAATTGCAGCACGCCGAACGGCGTCGGCGGCAACATCTGCGTCTATTCAAATTCGCAGGAGACCTACAACGAGGCGTTCTACAACACCCAATGTTCGAGCCGCGACTACTGCTTCGACTTCACCAGAATCGGCTCATTCGTGATGATGAACACGAACTCGGAAAATGCGGGAATCCTGTTCTCTAATTGGGATCCCTCCAACTACGGCAAGATCGTCGGTGGGCAGGAAGAAGGCGCACAGCTCTTCGGGTACATATTAAGCCAAACGAGCGTCTCGGACTTCAGAATCGCTGGCGGAAGCGGTCCGTGGGCGACAGTCGTTGTTTCAGGCAACGGCGATCTATACGAAAACATCGTCGAGGATAACAACGGTTCACCGACCACCAGCATGAACTGGGGCGGCGGTGGCACCTTCATTAATGACAACTTCGGCGAGCCTCTCAGTTTCCTTGGCAATAGCAGCTATTGGGGCGGCGGCACGTCGCCAGCCACGCCTGGCGCAGGCGGCATTTTCCCGGTGCCTCCGTATTTCATTCCCATCACCAACAGCGGCGGCGCGGGCGCAATCCCCCCCTTCACTTGCATCCATTGCAGCGTCTATGGCCAGTACCCGCCGGGAATCGTCTCGAACGAGCCGAATCAAGCGACGGCTTTCAATGCCGCGCCCGCCGCGATCACGCTAACCGGCACGGCAGGCACCGCAGTTTGCTCGCAATCGATGCAGGGCACGCTCAAGATTGCGACTTGCTATCTCAACGCCTACCAGGAGACGGGCACCGCTCAGACTGTGTGCTTCAATGGAAGCGGCTGTACCGCAAACCTCGCTGGCGTGAATTTCTCCGCCGCACCTAACATCCTCGCGTCGTGCGGCACGTATGGGCCGACCAGCAGCGCGACTGTGCTGACGCTCCCGGCGAACGCCTCGATGACGGCGGAAACCTGCAACATCACGGCGATAGGTCAATGACCATGCGCAAGCCTTGCCGAGCCGCCGGCGCCAGCCAGCGACCATTAGAGTCTATGCTGCATCGACGCCTCGCAGGCCTGCCCGAACCAGTGGCTGGTGAGAAAATCCTCCACGCTCCCGCCGCTTCAACAGGAGAAATTTCGTGACTTCAAGATTCAACAGGATCATGGCCGGCCGGTCTCACCTCGCTAATGCGCCCTCGCAAAGCGCCGCGCGCGTGCCCCTGATTTCCAACGCTGACATAGGCCTCGCCGGCGAGGCTCTTGCTCAGTATGCGAAAGTCTTGGGCGATGAAGATGCGTCGAGCGCGCGCGCCGCGGAGCTGGTCGCCTTGAGCGCGAAGCTCGCGACCGCCGCGAAGGGGAAGACCTCGTGATTTCGAGATTCAACAAGATCATGGCCGGCCGCGGGGTCTGGCCGGCCCGTTAGCGTCAACCGAGCCTCTCGAGAACTCGTTCCATTGCGATTCCGCGCGAACCCTTGACCAGTAACACGTCGCCGGGCCGGAGCAGCCCGGCAATTATTCCTGCCGCGGCGATACTGTCGGGCGCCGCGAGTACCTCGGTGGTATCGGCATCGCGGGATACGACTGCGCAGGCGGAGTTCATCTCAGGGCCGACGGCGACGAATGCGGCTGGATGCGAGCGCATCACGTCGCGTATCGCCTCCTGATGCGCGGCAGCCGACAACTCGCCCAGCTCGAGCATATCGCCCAGCGCGATCACCAGACGGGCGCCGAGACCATCGGCTACCTCGCGCGCGGCCGCGAGCGCGGCCCGAATCGAGCGCGGGTTCGAGTTGTAAGTGTCGTCGATCACAAAGATGCCGTGAATCGAGGTGTTCGCGAGCCGGCCGGCGACCGGCTTGACGGCCGCGAGCGCATCGCCGATCGCGGCGAGCTCGCGCGATTCAAGCGGCAGCGGATGCATCGCGGCGACACCGGCGATCGCGGCGGTACAGTTGAGAGCAGCGGCCTCGCCCAGCAGCGCGATTTCAGTTTCGATGAAAGGTTCGACTCCCGCGGCGAGCATGGCGCGGGCGATTTCGACGCGGATGCGCGAGCGGACGCCCACGCTTCGACTGACGAGCCGCACGTGAGCGTCGGGCGACTTGCCAAAGGTGATTCGCCTCAGATGTTTCGGAATCCGCGTCAGCACCATCGGTTCGTCTGCCGATGCGACCGCATAGCGCCCGGCAGTCGAGAACAGGGCGGCTTCCTCGTTGGCGATATCCTCGAGCGTGCCGAGACCCTCGCTGTGCTCGAGGTCGACGTTGAGGACCATTGCGACGTCTGGCTCGACGATTTGCGCCAGTTTTGGAATCTCGCCGCGGGTGTTGGTGCCGCATTCGAGGACGGCCGCGCGATGCTCGCCGGTAAGCGTGAAAATCGTCATAGGTACGCCGATCAGATTGTTCAGATTGCCCGGGGTTGAAAGTGTGGATCCGAACAGCGCGCGTGCGGCGGCGGCGGTGAGTTCTTTGGTGGTGGTCTTGCCGACTGCTCCACCGATTGCGATCAGTGGAAGCGGGCGGGCCGCGCGCGTGCGCACGAGATGGCGGCGCGCGAGCCGGCCCAGTGCCGCGAGGGTATCGGCAACCTCGATGCAATCGAGAGCAGGATGACGCCGCCCGGTCGCGACGATCGCGGCTGCAGCGCCCCGCGCGGCGGCTTGTGGCAGGTAGTCATGGCCGTCGGACACCGCGCCACGGATTGCGACGAATATCGCTCCCGCTCCGATCGAGCGTGTATCTATGCTGACGCCGCTGACGCCGCCGCCGGCCGGGACAGTCGAAGCGGCGCGGACGAGCGTGCCTCCCGTAGCCTCGACAACTTCGGCGAGCGTGAACTCGCACTGATTGCTGGGAATCGGCGTCGCCATCGCGAATACATTGTGCCGAATTATCCGGGGCACTCATACCGGCTGCGGCTTGACATGCCGGCGGGCGGGAATCAGCCTTCAGATTCCAACCGTGCTGCGTCCCTTATCTCGATTGTGAGATGATGCATGCATAAGGAAGGAACGAGGAACCACGATGGCGGACAGCAAGGCGCCGATTGTCGGCGTGATCATGGGCAGCAAGAGCGACTGGGAATACATGTCGGCGGCGGCCGAGGTCATGGAAGAACTTAAAGTGCCGCATGAAGTTCGGATCATGTCGGCGCATCGCACGCCCGACCTTACTTTGGAATATGCCAAGAATGCGGCGGCCCGCGGCCTGCGCGCGATAATCGCCGGCGCCGGTGGCGCAGCGCATCTTGCCGGCGTGGTCGCATCGAATACGATAATCCCGGTTATCGGCGTGCCGATGCCTACGACCTCGCTCAACGGAATCGATTCGCTGCTGTCGATCGTGCAGATGCCCAAGGGGGTGCCGGTGGCGACGATGGCGATTGGCAAAGCTGGTGCGGCGAATGCGGCGCTGCTGGCGGCGCAGATAATCGCGCTGGGCGACGCGAAGCTCGGCGAACGTCTGGTAAAATGGCGGGCTGCGCGGGCGCAGGAATTGTTGGAGCAGAAGATTCCCTAGGTGAGTAATCCAGTGCGTCAAGCAGGGCAAGGCGCGATCGCCGCGATAGCCATTGTAGTGGCTGTTTGCGGATTTGCGCAGGCCGCCGACATCAAGATGGCGGGCAAGCTGGTGGTGCCCGCAAACGCCAGCGTGATTGCGATTTGCACCGATCCCGTCGTGCAGAACGTGCTGAATGAAGATCTGAGAGCGGCGCGCCAGGGTGTTGCGTTCAATGGGGAAAATGCGGTGACGCTCACCGTGTCGGTGAATCAGCAACTGCTTGCGCCGGGAGTGTCATTGAATCAGATGTTCCCGGGCGATCCCTCGATGGTCGAATTGCTGAAGGCGGCCGGCGCGAATCCGCCGCCGCTGGGCGACAGCGGCAATCAACCGATCGATCCGTTCGCACAGGAGGCTCTCCGCCAGTCGTTGTATCCCGACGATACGGCTGCTGAACAGTTCAGAGCATACCAGGCGAGTCAGCAGGCGTTGCACGGCCTCAACGCGCCGACGCCATATGACAAAATCCCGAAGAACCAGATTTACGACACGGTGATCGTCGCACGCGCGTCGCTGGAGGGCGCAGCCGATGAGCTAAAGGTGGTTGTGGTCGTGCACTCAGGCGACGACGTGCGACGTGCCAAGGAACTCGTCGCCGAAGAGATCGCCAACGCCGTGCTGCACTAGCAGCGTGTTACTCATCGGTCGCCGCGCGCGGAAGCGGTCGCGACGGGGGCACGGCGCCTTCGGGATTCGTCACGATTGCCGCGGGCGGCAGAGTTGCGTTCGGCGCGACGGCATTTGGCTCCGCCGCTGTCGCCATCGCCGCCGGCAAGGCGACCGGAGCCGGAGTGGGCGCTTCATGCTCCACAAACCGGCGCCACGCGAAATCTGCCACCAACACGAGCACCGCGGCGATCAGCACGACGAAGGCGATTCGGCTGGAGGCGCCGGACCGCTTCGCGACCATCGTGATCTCTTGCGAGATTCGCACCACGTTGGCCTCGGCATGCTGAACGTCTCTGACGAAACGCGAGGCTATTTCCTCGGCATCGAGACCCAGGAACGTTGCGTAGCGGCGAAGAAATGGCACGAGGTAGAGCCGATCCGAAATCAGTTCGTAGTTGTCGGTCTCGATCATTTTGATGTAATGCGGCGGCAAATGAGCCTCGCTGGCGACTTGCTCGCGAGTCAGGCCTTTGCGTTCGCGGGTTTCCGTAATCAAGTGACCGAGCGAAGGTTTGGACTCGGCGCCGTCGGCTCCGGAATCCCCAGCCTGAAGTTTGGATTTCTTGTCAGCCACCTGTGATCAATCTCTCCCGGCTAATCGCTTGCGGCCAAAATTGTGACCTTTCATCTTTCACCTTTCACCGGAACCGGCCGCAAGCAAGCCACAGCGAGAAAGCTACAGTCCAATGAGCCCGAATCCAAGTACCTCGATCCCGGCATTTACTAATTTTTCGTTTCGGATTTGAGACAATCGGCTGCGCCCGCCGGCGGCGCCAGCGCGCCATTGTAGAGCGCGAGCTTTTTTCCCTCACATCCGATGACTGCCGGCGCGGGCTTGAGCGAGTCTGCAAGGGCTTTGCGGTCGCGATCGTTCACGATCAGAATCATGCACGCGCCCGACGACCAGACCTGGCGCAGGCGCGCGTCGGAGCCGATAAGGAACGGCGACTTGCCCTGCGAGGGGGGAGAAAATTCAGAAAGCTCGCCCCAATACTCGACCCGGGTCTCGCGCCGGCGCGTATAGAACGGGAGCGATTGGACGTAATGGCGGTATGAGGCAAGCGTACAGTCTCCCGCAAGGTAGGGCTCAACGATCCTCGCCAGGTTGCGATAGGTGGAAATCGACGACGCGTCTTCACGCACGCGCGCGGCAAGCGGCATCGTCGCGAGCATCGCCAGCGCGATCGCACCGATCGCGTACGCAGCGCGCGATGCCGCGCGCCCTAGCCGGTACATCGCAATCGCGCCGGCGGCCACAGCGCCGCCAATCAGCAACCCGTCGACGCCAAGCCCGGGATTTATCGGCGCCAGTACGAGTTCGGAAAATACGAAAATAACTGCCGCGATTGCCAGGTTCGCGATAGCAACGACGGCGAGCAGACGGCGGCGACTCGCGGCGCCGAGCGCGGGCATGCGCGCGAGGCCGTATCCCGCAACGATCGCAAGCGGCGCAAGCGCAGGCAGGATATAGCTGCCGAGCTTGGAGCGCGGGATCGAGAAAAACACAAAGATCACGATGAACCAGACAGCGAGGAAGCGCGCGGACGCGCGGCGGGATGAGGCCGGCGCACTCTCGGGCAAGCCGTCGTCGGCGCGCATCGCGGACCATCCAGGCGGGACGAAGAAAATCCACGGCCAAGTCCCGCCGATCACGATTGGGATGAAGAACCACGGACCCCATCCGTGTTCGCTCGACGCGACGTAACGCTCGAGATGTTCGTGGACGATGAAGAAGTGCATGAAGCCGGGATTTCGGGCCTCGGCCAGCACGAACCAGGGGACGACGATCGCCGCGTATATAATGAAGCACCAGACCAGCGGCATCTGCGCGATTTGGCGCAGCCTCCCCTCACTTGCCATCCATGCCAGAGCGATCGCGCCTCCCAGAAGCAGTGCGATCGGGCCTTTGGCAAGGGTGCCAAGGGCGAGCATCGCGGCGGAAGTCAGCATCCACCTGCGAGACGACGGCCGTGAGAATGGCTCGTCACGCGCGGCGACGTAAAACGCGGCGAGCGCCGCGGTCAGAAAAAACGCCAGCGCGGGATCGAGCGTCGCGAATCGGGCAAAGCCGAAAAATAGCGGACTCAGCGCGAGCGCGAGTGCGGCGAAAAATCCTGCCGGAGCACCGAGCATCGCCTCGGCCAATGCGGCGGTGACGACGACTTGCCCGATACTGAACAGCGCGGCAGGCAATCGCACCGCGAATTCATTGATCCCGAAGATTCGAATTGCGGCGGCTTCCGCCCAATAAACCAGCGGAGGTTTTTCAAAATATAGCTCGAAGTCGTCACGCGGCGTGACGTAGTCGCCTGAGATAACCATCTCGCGCGCGATTTCGGCGTAGCGGCCCTCGTCGGGCTCCCAAAGCGCCGGCCTGCCCAGGCCGGGGAGATAGAGAATCGCCGCAAGCAGCGCATAGATGGCGAGTCGAAGAGTGCGGTTGGCGGCGAGCATCGTCGATGCAGTCTCGCGAGGTGATCGCGCGCGGTCAACCGGGGCGGCCCGGCGCTATCTTTAATTCCTTGAGGCTGTCTGCAACAATCACTTTACGCGACGGCGGTTTCGCATGGATTGATCGGCGGTCAGGTCGCGCAAGTTCCTTGAGCTTCCCGGGCAAAATATCACCGATTCGAGGCACTTCGGCCGTATCGCGAGCGCCGAGCGGATTGGTGTCGGTCGTTGTGCCGGTGTTCAACGAATCCGCCAACCTGGCGTCGCTTTGGTCGCGCCTCAAGCCGGTTCTCGAGGGTCTGGGCCGTCCATGGGAGACGGTTTTTATCGATGACGGCTCGCACGACGATTCTCTCGGCATCCTTCGCGAAATTGCGGCGGGCGAAGAGGGCCGCGTGCGGGTCGTGGAGCTGGCGCGCAATTTCGGACAGCATTCGGCGATCCTCGCGGGCTTCAGGCAATCGCGCGGCGAGATCGTCGTCACGCTCGACGCGGACCTGCAAAATCCGCCCGAGGAAATTCCGCGGTTGATTGCGGCGATCGATGAAGGCAACGACGTGGTCGGCGGATGGCGCGAGGAGCGTCACGATCGGGCGTATCGGCGCTACGCGTCACGTATGCACAACCGGCTGACGTCGTTGATCGTCGGCGTACCGATGCACGATTACGGATGCATGTTGCGTGCGTACCGGCGGCACATCGTCGATACCGTGGTCGAGTGCGACGAGAAGGCGGCGTTCGTTCCCGCGCTCGCCAACACGTTCGCCAAGCGAGTCGCGGAAATCCCGGTCGGCCACGACGATCGCGCCGGTGGCAAGTCGAAGTACAATCTTTTTGGACTCGCAAAGCTCAGTCTCAACCTGATTACCGGATTTTCTCTGGCTCCGATCCAGATGCTGAGCATGACCGGGATAGGGATTTCGGTGCTGGCCGTAATGCTGGCGATGGTGCTGGTTGCGCATCGGCTGATCTACGGCCCGCAAGAAGAGGGCGCGCTGTGGACGCTGTTCGCGGTCCTGTTCTTTTTCGTCGGGATGATATTCCTGGCGCTCGGACTTATCGGCGAATACGCCGGGCGTATCTATATAGAAGTGCGCCGCCGCCCCACTTACATCGTGCGCGCGGTTCATGGAGGCGACGGCAAGCCGGTCGATTCCCAGGCCGACCCGGCGCCGGACCGCAACTAACGGCGAAGCCGGCCAGCGAGCAACCGTGGAGTCCAACGTCTCGAGCGTCGCATCTGGCGCGACTGTGAAATCCGCCGTCTGCGTGCTGTTCGCGTATCATGAGATGGGTTACGCGTGCATGGAGGCGTTGCTCAAAATGGGCGCGCCGATCGCCGCACTGTTCACTCATCGCGACGATTCGCATGAAGAGATTTGGTGGCGATCGTGTGCGGAACTGGCCGCGCAGCACGGCGTCCCGGTGCACATGGATGACGGCGCAGACTCAGGGTCGGCCACCAGGATCGGCGCATTGAAGCCGGCGGTAATTTATTCCTTCTACTACCGCCATCTGATTCCCCAGAGCGTGCTCGCGGTTGCGCCGCTGGGCGCCTTCAATCTGCACGGGTCGTTGCTGCCGGCCTATCGGGGTCGTGCGCCGGTGAACTGGATGCTGGTGAATGGAGAACGCGAGGCGGGCGTCACGCTACATCAAATGGTTGCGCGGGCAGACTCCGGAGATATCGTCGGGCAGCGTGCGGTTGCGATCGACGACAGCGACACCGCGCTGACGCTATACCGCAAGCTGGTGCCGCTGGGCGTCGAGCTGATAACCGAGATGCATCCAAAGATCGTCGCAGGCGCCGCGCCGCGGCGAAAAATGGATATCGCGAAGGGAAGTTACTTCGGGCGCAGAAAGCCGCAGGACGGACGGATAGACTGGCAATGGCCGGCGCGAAGGATCTTCAATCTCGTGCGGGCTGTGACGCATCCGTACCCCGGCGCGTTCTGTTTCGTCGGCGGGCGAAAGCTGCTGGTATGGGAAGCGAAAATTGGCGCAGAAAATGGAACGCTCGGGGAGCCGGGGCGGGTCGTGCGCGAAACGGCCGACGGCGCTCTTGAAATTGCGGCCGGCGAGGGCAGCGTGATCCTGAAAATCGCGCAGTTCGAGGGTGGCGCCGAAGGCATTGCCCGCGAGGCTCTCTGCGAGGCCGGGCACGTCAAACATGCTATTCTACTCGATTAGTTTCTTGGAGGTCACATGCGGGTTCTGATCACCGGCGGCGCCGGATTTCTCGGGTCACATCTTTCGGATGCGTTCATTGCGCGCGGCGACGAGGTCTTTGTGCTCGACACCGGCTCGATCGCCAAGGTGCGTCACCTACTGGACAATCCGCGCTTTCATTACGTGCACGATTCGGTCTTCAACATCGAGTTGATCGACAGCCTGGTCTCGAAGGTCGATCTCATTTACCATCTCGCGGCCGTCGTCGGCGTCGAACACTACGTCGCCGATCCTTACGAAACGCTCAACGTAAACGTCAACGGCACGCAGAACGTGCTGAAGGCCGCCTACAAGCATAACAAGCGGGTCGTGTTCAGCTCGACCTCCGAGGTGTACGGCCGCAACCCCAAGGTGCCGTGGCGCGAGGACGACGATCGCGTGCTCGGGGCGACCAGTATCGATCGCTGGTGCTACTCGACGTCGAAGGCCGTCGGCGAGCATTTCTGTTTTGCCTATCACAAGCTCGGCCTGCCGGTTACGATCGTGCGCTATTTCAACGTGTACGGTCCGCGGCTGGACAAGGTCGACGTGGGCCGGCTGTTTACGATCTTCATGGGTCAACTGCTGCGCGGCGCGGACTTGACCGTGGTTGGCGACGGGTTGCAGACGCGATGCTTCACGTACGTGACCGATGCGATCGAGGCAACCGTGCGGGCGGGAGTGAATCCAGCGGCAGATGGGCAGGCGATTAACATCGGCGTCGATGTCGAGACGACGGTGCTCGAGTTCGCCAAGCTGATGATCGAGTTGTTTGGGCCGACCAAATCGAAGATCAAGTTCGTGACGCAGGAGGAAGTGTATGGCAACAGCTACGAGGACATCCCTCGCCGCGTTCCGGACAATACCAGGATGCGCACGTTGCTGGGGGTCACTCCGAAAGTGAACCTGCGCGACGGCGTGAAGATCTCGATGGACTGGTTCCGCAAAGAGATGGCTTCCTAGCGAGGCGCAGGCCGCGCAGTCACTACACTTGGAAGTCGCACTAAAGATCGACGTCGATACCCATCAGGGCCTCGAGCTGGGCGTACCCCGGCTGGCCTCGATGCTCGAGAGCGAGGGCGTCGCCGCGAGCTTTTATATCGCGATGGGTCCGGACAATTCGGGGCGCGCAATCCTGCGGGTGTTTCGAAATCGCGGGTTCATGTCCAAGATGTTCCGCACCAAAGCCGTCTCGATGTACGGCGCGCGCACGATTCTCTCGGGGACGCTGTTGCCGTCGCGGCCGATCGCGCTGTCGTTCCCCGGAATTATCCGCGACCTGAAGGCGCATGGCTTCGAGATCGGCGTGCATGGCTACGATCACGTGCGATGGCAGGATCGCCTCGATAAAATCGGCGAGTCCGGAGTACTCGACGAACTCGGCGACGCGTTTGAGGCATACCGCGCGATCCTTGGTGAAGCACCGCGCAGTTTCGCCGCGCCCGGATGGCGCACCAACGATGCGGCCCTGATCGCGCTGGACGCGATGGCGCTCGACTATCGCAGCGACACGCGCGGCAGCGCGCCGTATCGTTGCATCGTCGACGGGCGGGTTCTCGCGACGCCGGAGATTCCGACCACCTTGCCGACCCTTGACGAGGTAATGGGACGGCGGGAATTGCCCGATGACGGCGCGGTGCGCGACTTCTATCTCGGCTTGTGCAAGTCCGATGCGCTCAACGTGCACACGATTCACGCCGAGACCGAAGGGATGGGACAGCTCGAGGGCTTCACGGCCATGGTCCGCGCGCTGAAGGAGCGGGGCGCGAAGTTCGTGCAACTGCGCGAGGTCGCGGCGCGGCTGAATCGCACGGAATTGCCGGCATGCGAAGTCATCCGGACGACGCTGCCGGGCAGGGCGGGGTGGATATCGTCGCAAGGTCCGGTGCGGATCGCTTCCGAATGACGAATCGGCGGTGGCGTGTTATATCCCGAAGACTGAAATTCAATCACAGGGGTGCTCGCAATGCCCGCACAAAGTCATTTTGCTGACAGTCCACGCGAAGTCGGCCTCGATCCTGAAAAAGTCCAAGCCCTGTTCAATCGTGCCGAACGCGAAGTCAAGGACGAGTTGCTGCCATCGACTCAAATCGCGATCGCCCGCAATGGGAAAATCGGCGCGATGCGCACGGTCGGACGCGCAGTCCAGGGTGGAAGTGAAAAGCCGGCCACCAACGACACGCTCTACACGATCTTCTCGTGCACCAAGGCGATCATGTCGGCGGCGTCGTGGATTCTGATCGGCGAGGGCAAACTGAATCCGGGCGAGCGCGTCGCGGAGATCATTCCCGAGTTTGGCACCAACGGTAAGGACACGATGACCGTCGAGCAGGTTCTGCTCCACGTGGGAGGATTTCCGAACGCGCCGTATCCGCAAAGCGAGTGGCTGGATAAGAGCAAGCGGCTCGAGCGATTTGCCAAGTGGCGGCTGGAATGGCCGGTGGGCAGCAAATTCGAATACCATCCGAGCTCGGGCTTCTGGGTAATTGCGGAGATAATCGAGCGCCGCACGGGCAAGGACTTCCGTCAGTTCGTGCATGAGCGGATTGCAACGCCGCTCGGACTGCCGGAGCTGCGGGTCGGATTGCCGCGCGAGTACCATCACCGGGTTGCGCAGCTTTGCTACGTCGGAGAGGCGCTATCCGACGAGGAGCGAAAGAAGCTCCGCCTGCCCGCGATCCCGGAAACCGAAGTTACCGAAGAAGCGGTCCTCGGCTTCAACCGGCCCAATGTGATGGAAGCCGGCGTGCCGGGCGGCGGTGGAATTATGACGGCGGGCGACCTGGCGCTGTTCTACCAGGGCTTGCTGCATAATCGCGGCATCGACGGTGCGCCGATCATCAAGCCTGAAGCGCTCAAGGACGCGTTGCGCGTGCGCTCGGGCGATTACAAGGATCCGATTTTCGGCGTCAAGTGCAACCGCGCGCTGGGAGTTATCGTGGCCGGAGGCGACGGGCTGGCGAACTATCGCGGCTTCGGCAAGACCAACTCGGCGCTGGCATTCGGACACGGAGGCGCGGGCGGACAGATCGGATGGGCCGATCCGGCGACGGGGATTTCGATCGGGTACACAACCAACGGGTTCGATCGCAATGACCTGCGGCAGGGACGCCGCGGCGTCGCGATCTCGAGCCTCGCGGCGGTCTGCGCAGGGTAGCGGGACGCAGAGACCTTCGACACGCGCACCCCGATCTGACGCGACTGGCTCGCAACGCGCTAGTCGGCAAAGGGGTTGCGGACCACGATGGTCGCTTCGCGCTCCTTGCCGACGCCGATCATCGCAATCGGCACACCAACCAGCTCGCTGATTCGTTCGACGTAGCGGCGCACGCCCGAGGGCAATTCCGCCAGCGTGAGCGCGCCCGCCGGGCTCTCGCTCCATCCCGGTATCTCTTCGAAGATCGGCTTGGCATTGATCAGCATCCGATGCGACGGCGGCATGTCGTCATAGCGTTTCCCCTTGACGATGTAGCCGACGCAAATCCTGACCGGATCGATCCCGGTCAAAACGTCGAGCTTGGTAAGCGCGAGCGCCCACATCCCATTGACGCGAGCCGTGTAACGGGCCAGCACCGCGTCGAACCACCCGATCCGCCTGGGACGCCCGGTGGCGCTGCCGAACTCGTCGCCTTCTTCGCGCAGCGAATCGGCGAGATGGCCGGTGAACTCGCTCGGAAAAGGACCGGCTCCGACTCGTGTCGTATATCCCTTGCTGATGCCGAGCACCGCTTCGAGATTGCCCGGCCCGATGCCGGTGCCGCTGAAGACCGCGCTCGCGACGCAATTCGACGAGGTCACGTACGGGTAGGTGCCGTGATCGATGTCGAGCATCGTGCCGTGGGCGCCCTCGAACAGCACGCGCTTGCCGGAATCGATCGCTTCGCTCACGAACGCGCCGGTGTCGCACAGATACGGGAGCAGCCGGCGGCGCGCTTTTTTCATCGCGTCGACGGTTTCGTCGGCCTTGATCGGCTTGGCCTTGAGCATTGCTTTCAGGTACGCGTTCTTCTCGACGATGTTGCGGCGGAGTTTCTCTTCGAAAAATTTGAAATCGAGCAGATCTTCGAAGCGCATTCCCACCCGCGCCATCTTGTCTTCGTAAGCCGGGCCGATTCCGAATCCGGTCGTACCGATCGCGCGCTTGCCCAGCCGCGCCTCGCGAGCGCGATCGATCGCCAGATGATACGGCATCACCATGTGCGCTTCGTAACTGAGCTTGAGCAAACTATCGTCGGCGAGATGGCCGCTGCGCTTGAGGTCTGCGATTTCGCCGAGCAATGCCAGCGGATTGACGACCAGCCCGTTGCCGATTACGCAAGCCTTGCCGGGATGGAGCGCGCCGGCGGGCACCAGCCGCAGCACAAATTTCTTTCCGCCGACTACCAGCGTGTGCGCTGCGTTGTTTCCGCCCTGGAAGCGGACGATCACGTCGGCGTCGGCCGCGAGCATGTCGACGATTTTGCCCTTGCCCTCGTCCCCCCACTGCGTGCCGACCACGGCAACTGTCTTCATGTCTTTCCCCCGGCCGGCGTCAATTTCGCCGACCTGCGCGCGCATCTGTCGGGCTGAAATGTTCCGCGCGCAAAATAAATTCAGAGCTTGAGCAGCGACGCCGCGGTAATTGCAGGGATGGTCTTGAGCCTCTCGAGGACGGCGCCCGGCACGGGTTCATCCACCTCGAAAATGCTGAGCGCGGTTCCTCCCACGCGATCGCGGCCGAGCTCCAGCCCGCCAATATTTATTCCCGCCTGCCCGAGCATCGTGCCCACCGCGCCGACCACTCCGGGAACGTCGCGATTATGCAGCATGAGGAAGTAACCCTCGGGCACCGCCTCGACGCGGTAGCCGTCGATCCGGGTCAGGCGCAGCACGTGATTTCCGAGCACGGCGCCGGAGACTTCGTGCTCGCCGGCGCCGGTACGAACCGTGAGCGTCAAGGTGTTGACGTAGTCAGTGACTTCGCGGGAGCGCGTTTCGATAATCTTGATTCCGCGTTCGCGGGCGATAAATGGCGCGTTGACGTAATTGAAATCCTCGTCGAGGAAACCGCTCATCAATCCTTTTAAGACAGCGGCGGTGATCGCGTCGGGCTTGAGATTAGCGGCTTCACCGCCAAACGCCAGCGTCAGCTCCGTGGGCGCGTCGGTGATCAGTTGCGCGGCGAGTCTGCCGAGTTTCTCCCCAAGCGTCAGATGTGGCCCGAGTATTTCGAGTTCCTTGGGGGATACCGCCGGGATGTTAACCGCCTGCCGAATGGTGCCTTCGATCAGGAAGTCGGCCACCTGATGCGCGATATCCACCGAGACCTGGACCTGCGCCTCGTCGGTGGCGGCGCCGAGGTGCGGCGTTGCGATCACGTTGTCGAACTGGAGCAGCGGATGGTTGGCGGGAGGTGGCTCCTCGACGAACACGTCCAGCGCGGCGCCCGCCACCTTGCCGGATTTCAGCGCCTCGGCGAGCGCGGCTTCATCGACGATGCCACCGCGGGCGCAATTGATGATTCTCACTCCCTTCTTCATCTTCGCGAATGCCGCCGCGTTTACCAGGCCCCTCGTATCGTCGGTCAGGGGGGTGTGGACTGTTATGAAGTCGGCGCGCGCAAAAAGCTCATCGAGGCTGACCAGCTCTACGCCGATACGCCCTGCCGCCTCAGCCGTCAGGATCGGATCGTAGCCGATCACTTTCATCTTGAGCCCCAGCGCCCGGTCGGCGACGATCCGCCCGATGTTGCCGAGGCCGACCACGCCCAGCGTTTTGTTGCATATCTCGGCGCCGGTGAATTTGCCGCGCTCCCATTTGCCGGCTCGGATCGAGGCATTGGCGGCCGGAATATGCCGGGCCAGCGACATCATCATGCTGACCGCGTGCTCCGCGGTCGTGACGCTGTTGCCGGTCGGGCTGTTCATCACGACGATTCCGCGGCGCGTTGCCGCGTCGATATCGACGTTGTCGACCCCAACTCCCGCCCGCCCGATCACTTTTAGCGACGTGGCGGCATCGATTACTTCGCGGGTGACGCGCGTGCCGCTGCGAATCAGCAGCGCGTCGTAGGGCGCGATTATTTTCGCCAACTCCTCGGGCTTGAGGCCGGTCTTGATGTCGAACTGTAGCTGCGGAAAGCGCTTAAGGACCTCGATCCCCTGCGCCGCAAGCGAGTCGCTCAGAAGGACGCGGAATGTTTGCGCCATGTTGATTCAAATGCTCCGTGCCAGACGTGCCTGAACTGCCGCTACGCCGGCGCCAAGTTTAATGTTTGCGCCAATCTGCTTGAGTCCCAGCTCGAGCGCGCCAACCGCGATGAGCATGTCGAACGGGCTCAAATGACCCATGTGTCCGATGCGCACGAGCTTGCCCTTCATCTGATCCTGGCCGCCCTGAACGGACACGCCCAGGCTGTCGCGCAGGAACTTGACCAGTTTGCCGCCGTCGAGACCTTCGGGCACCAGGATTCCGGTGACCCCCGGCGCGGGATTTTCGGGCGACAGCAGTTTCAGCCCGAGTGCCGCGGCAGCGTCGCGAGTGGCCTCCGCCATCAGCGCGTGACGCGCGTAAACCTGCGGCAGACCTTCGGCGTGAATCATTTCGAGCGATTTGTTCAGCCCGCAAATAAGGGACACGGCCGCGGTCCATGCGGTGGTATGCTCGTCGCGCTGCGCCTTCAGCTCCTTGAGCAAATCAAAATAAAAGCGCGGCGTCTTGATTTTCTTCGCAACGTCCAAAGCGCGCGCCGACAGCGCGACCATTGCCAGCCCCGGCGGAAGCATGAGCGCCTTCTGGCTGCCCGTGACGAATGCGTCAATTCCCCATTCGTCCATCTTCTGTTCGAAGACGCCGACCGACGTGATCCCATCTACGATCAGCATCGCGCCGCGCTTGCGCACGACCTCGCCGATCTCGGCCACCGGATGCACCGCGCAAGTGGAAGTTTCGCTGGCCTGCACGAGCACGGCGCGCGACTCGGGGTACGCCTTGAACGCATCCTCGATTTGCCCGGGCCGTGCGGCGCGGCCCCATTCAACGCGCACCTCGTGCCCAATCATGCCGAAGGCGGCGAGCAGCTTGCCCCATCGCTCACCGAATTTGCCGCCGTTGACGTAGATTGCATGCTCGCCCGGCGCCAGCAAATTCGTCACCGCCGCTTCCATCCCACCCGTGCCGGTGGACGCGAGCAGGATCACCTCGCTCGAGGTGCCGTATAGAGGTTTCATCCGGTCGCGCGCCTGATCGAGCGCAGAACTGAACTCGGGCGTGCGATGATGGATGATCGGACGCGCCATCTCGAGCAAAACCTCGGGCGGTACTGCCGCCGGCCCCGGCGTGAACAGGTATTTCTTCATTTGCGGCATATTTTACCATTCAGGGGACGCTGGCGATTAGCGATGGCAGCCAAAAAAAAGGCTGGTGGCCGCGCATGCGGATCGCCAGACCCCAGTTTGTCCCGGCTTCGCCGGTTCCCCGTCCTCAGCACTTGGGATAATGGAGCCGGGAGCCGTAGTCAAGGAGATTCCAGGCTCACGACGGTTTCGCGCCGGCGTTGAAATGGCGCGCCGGCAATTGTTAAAGGTTATCACGCTCCGATGCCGATAGAATGCGAAATCCGCGATGGTTCCCTGGTCTGGATCAAAAATCCGATCACCGGCGTGATTTCATACGTTGTCGACGTTCGCGGCAAGAGCTTCGCCTTCACGCTCGGCGGCCGTGAGAGCGCCGATCCCGGCGCACCGCATCTCAGCGCCGAGGCAATTCGCCACGCGACCGAGTCATGTCCTTTCTGTGTGGGCAACGAAGGGCTTACGCCGCGCGAGGTCTTTCGGATCACTGCGGATGAAATCCCCGAATGGAACGGGGCGAAGACTGCCAACGGCGCGGGTTGGGTCGTGCGCGTAATCAACAATCTGTTTCCGCGAATTCCCGCGGAGCTGACCGGAAATCGCAACGAGTCGTACATCGTGGTCGAAGATCCGCGTCATTTTATCGACGCGCCGCGATCGCCGGCCGATTTGATGTTTACCGGCGCGCTGGGCGGCGGTCATTTCCTTCATCTGATGCAAGCCGACGCGCGCGTGATGCGCCTCGCGTTGGAGAATCCCGACGTTTGCGCGGTTGTGATCCGCAAGAATCAGGGGCGCGAGTCCGGCGCCTCGCAGCCGCATCTGCATCAGCAGATCATCGGATCGCCGGAGCCGTTTCCCGCCGTGGTAGCGGAAGTCCGCGCCGAGCGTGAGAATCCTCATCTATGGCGCGAGATCGTCGCGCTGATGGAGCGTCTCAATCTGGTGATCGATCGCGGCGACTCGGTCCTCAGCTATGCGAGCCCGATGGGCGGGTTCCCGCGCAGCTACGATGTCGTGATGCCCAACTATCGGGGATTGGTATCGGAGCTGAGGCCGGACCAGATGCGGCAGTTCGCAAATGCGATCCATCGCATACTCATGATCCTTGGGCCGTTGCCGCTTGACTATGAAATTCACCAGGGCGAGGAAATTCCGCTGCATGCGCATCTGAACGCGCGGCTCTATCCATATTCAAATGTCGCGGGAACCTTGAACCTGCCGAGCACGCTGCTGGGGAGTGCCGGCGCGATCCGCAACGCACTGGGCAGGCATTCCGACTGAGCGATTTTCAGGGGCCGCGACGCGGCCCGGTTATTTCTCAGCGCTCATCCGACGCGATGCACGGCCGGCGGAAATTGCCGCCGTTCATCATGCAGCACGCGGATTCACTGGCCGCCGTGCCAACGGCCGCGCTAATTCGCCTTCCAAACCGGCTTGCGCTTTTCCAGGAACGCGCGCACGCCTTCCCGGGCGTCGTGGCTTTCGCGAACGGAACGCGCCATCTGCAACATATCGTCGTGCCACGCGTCGAAGCTCTCGCTCATGCATCGGCGCACCGTCGCTTTCATCGCGCGCAGCGATAGCGGAGCGTTGTCGGCGATCTTCTCGGCCAGCTTAGTCGCCGCCTCGCCGAGCTTCGCGTCAGGGACGACCTCATGAACGAGATTCATGCGGCGGCCGCGCTCGGCGTCGAGCAGGTCGGCGCTGTAGAGAATCCACGCGGTGTTGGCCGATCCGCAAACCTCGATCAGCTTGCGCGCGAAATCGTACGGCACCACCAGCCCGACGCGTCCGAGCGTCATGCCCATCCTGGCGTTTTCCGACGCGATTCGAAGGTCGCAATGCAGCGCCAGCTCGAGTCCGCCAGTGATCGCGGCGCCCTGGATAGCCGCGATTGTCGGCACCGGGAACCGCTCCAATCGGCCGAACACGGCCTCGAGTGAAGTCGGGTTGTGAGGGAGGCTTGCCTCGGCGACTTCCTTCAGATCGATTCCCGAGCAAAAGCTTGCTCCTTCGCCACGCAAGAGGATCGCACGGATTTCGCGGTCGCTTTCGAACTTGACGAGCGCATTGTTGAGCGCCTCGATCATCGGTTGATTCAGCGCGTTGCGCTTTTCGGGACGGTTTAGCGTCAATACCGCGTAATTCGGATGACGTGTGACTTTAAGCACTTCCTCGGCCATGTCGGTCGCTCCTTGCGTGATGATGAAAAGGATCTGAAGTCGTACCCGGCCCGAAGCATCGCACGCCCGGCGCGCCTCCATCAAGGTTCGCGGCGATTTGGGCGCCGGTTCAGTTTCGATGAAGCTGAACCCGGGTTTCAGGCCGGGTTTGGGGATGAACTGTTCAGCCTGACGCCGCCGGATTCGGCGTGCTACACATACCCTATGGTCAACCGCCAGGATGCCCTGTACTCGCCGCGCTCATCCGAAATCGGGCGACACCTGCTCTTGGTCGAAATTATTTTTGGCGGAACAAAGCTAGCCATAGACCGCAGCCGTCCCAACACCACTACAGATGGTATAAATCGCTCTTCCGAGCCCTTTCGGCTTATCAGGCCTGCAAACTGAGCCAGTGCCACGATTCGCCGTGGCTCAAGCAACGATGCTCAGCATCCTGTCTTTTACGAAGATGAACTTGGTCGGTGTTTTGCCGGCGAGATGGCGCGTGACGGCCTCGCTCTTGAGCGCGAGTTCACGCACGTCGGCTTCCGAAGCGCCCGCGCCGACCTCAAGGCGATCGCGAACCTTGCCGTTAACCTGCACGACGACGGTTACCGTCTCGTCGCGCACGAGCTTCGGATCGAACTTCGGCCACGCCTCCAGATGAACGGAAGTATCGTGGCCGAGGGCCCGCCACATTTCCTCGGTGACGTGCGGCGCCATCGGCGCGAGCATCAGCACAAAGGTCTCCGCGGTGAAACGGCCCATCTCCTCGGGCTTGAGCTTCGCCAGGTAGTTGATCTGATCCATCAGCGCTGCGAGCGCCGTGTTGAAGCGCAGCCGCTCGATATGATCGGTGACAACCTGGATCGTTTTGTGCGCGCGCTTGAGCGTTTCTTCGCCTGACTTGCCGCCGGGCCGTCCCGCCTCGACATAGCGCCGAATCATCGTCCACACGCGCTGGATGAATCGCAGCGTGCCCGCAATGCCGCTTTCGTTCCAGTTGGTCGCTTCGTCAAAGGGGCTCATGAACAGCTCCCAGAGCCGAAGCGCGTCGGCGCCGTACTTGTCGATCATCGCGTCTGGCGTGACGACATTGCCCTTGCTCTTCGACATGCGCTGGCCGTCGGAGGCCCACACCACACCCTGGTTGCGCAAAGCGGGGAACGGTTCGTCGAATCCAATCAGTTCCGCGTCGAACATGACTTTGGTCCACATCCGCGCGTACAACAGATGCATCACGGCATGTTCGGCGCCGCCGACATAGAGATCGACCGGCAACCAGTAATCGACCGCCTTCCGATCGAATGGCCGCTGGGCTTCATGCGGCGACGCGAATCGAAGGAAGTACCACGACGAGCATGCGAAGCCGTCCAGCGTGTCGGTCTCGCGCTGCGCTGGCCCTCCGCACTTTGGGCACGTCGTGTTGACGAACTCCGGCACGTTGGCGAGCGGAGAGCGGCCGGTGCCCGACGGCAAATAGTCTTTCATCGGAGGCAACATCACGGGCAGTTGGTCATCCGGCACCGGTACGATTCCGTCGGTCTTGCAATACACCATCGGAATCGGACATCCCCAGTAGCGCTGACGCGAGATCAGCCAGTCGCGCATTCGGTAGTTGATAGTCGCGCGGCCGATTCCGTGTTCCTCGGCGTACTTTGCGACGGCCGTGATCGCGTCAGCCGTCGTCATCCCGTTGAGGAAACCCGAATTGATCGCGATGCCCGGTTCGGTGAACGCGCGATCCGCCGGTGGAGCGCTCCCGCCGGCGGCTGCGGTCACCCGAGGAATCTCGAGGCGATACTTCGTGGCGAATTCGAAATCGCGCTGATCCTGGCCGGGCGCGCCCATTATTGCGCCGGTGCCGTAGCCCATCAGGACGTAGTCGGCGATCCAAACCGGGATGTCTCGATCGGTAAAGACATTGTGCGCGTAGGCGCCGGTGAAGACGCCGGATTTCTCCTTGACCGTGGACATCCGCTCGATTTCAGTCTGGCGGCGCGCGTCGGCGACATAAGCCTCGACCATCGCGCGCTGCGCGGGCGTGGTTATTGCGGCGACCAGCGGATGCTCCGGCGCGAGCACCATGAACGATACGCCGAAGACGGTATCGGGGCGCGTGGTGAAAAAGCGGATTTCTTTACCGGCGTGAGCGGGCACCGGGAACGCAAGTTCCGCGCCTTCGCTGCGCCCGATCCAGTTGCGCTGCATCAGCTTGATCGGTTCGGGCCAGTCGATGCCGTCCAGATCGGCGAGCAATCGATCCGCGTAGTCGGTGATCTTGATGTACCACTGCTCGAGATCCTTCTTGCTGACCGGATTGTCGGTGTGCCGCCAGCAGCATCCGTTGACGACCTGCTCGTTGGCGAGGATCGTGCGGCACTTGTCGCACCACCATTGCGCTCCGGTGGCGCGGTAGGCCAGCCCGCGCTTGTAGAGCATCAGGAAGAACCACTGCGTCCACTTGTAATACTCCGGCGACGACGAATTGATCTCGCGCGTCCAGTCGTACGCGCATCCGGAGATTGTCAGTTGGCGCTTGAAGTTGGCGGCGTAACGCGGGACGGTTTCCGTGGGATGCGATCCTTTCAGGATGGCCTCGTTTTCCGCCGGCAGTCCGAACGCATCCCATCCCATCGGGTGCAGCACGCTGAATCCCGCCATCCGCTTGAAGCGCCCGATTACGTCGCACGGAACGTAGTTGTGCAGATGACCGACGCTCAGCCCGGCGCCGGACGGGTAGGGGAACATCTCAAGGATGTAGAATTTTGGGCGCCCCGGTTGCTCGCGCGTGAGGTAGAGATTGGTGCGATCCCAATCAGCCTGCCACGCGGGCTCGATTTTCTTTGGGTCGTAACGTTCGTCCATCGTAGTTTTTGCGCGATGTCGCCGAGTATGGGGCTGGGCTACGCGAGTTTAGCGTGCCGATCGTGCGGCTCCAACTATGTCGCGACGTGGGAAGCGGGACAATCGCAAAAGTGAGGCGCCGCGGCGCGTTGATGCAGATCTCATGCGGGAATAATCTCATCGGTGATGCTTCGGGATGCGGAAAATATCGTGGTCGGCGCGATCGATGCGGCGCTTAAGCGCGCGCGCGTCCGTCGCGGCGCATCTATACTGATCGGGCTTTCCGGCGGGGCTGATTCGGTTGCGCTTACTTGTGCCCTGCTTGAGCTTCGCCAGCGGCTGGGACTCCGGATTGCGGCGGCGCATTTGAACCATCGGATTCGCAGTGACGAGTCGGATCGCGACGAGGCTTTTGTGCGCGCGATGTGCGCGCGACTTGGCCTCGAATTGATCGTCGAGCGTGCCGAGGGACTCGACGCGTCGATTTCCAGCGCGAACCTCGAGGAGCGGGCGCGCGAGGTTCGCCGCGATTTTCTCGGGCGCGTCGCGGACCGCGTGGGAGCCGGCTACGTCGCGCTTGGGCACCATCGCGACGACCAGGCCGAGACCGTACTGATGCGCCTGATGCGCGGCGCCGGCGCGGCGGGGATGGCGGCGATGGCCGAGCACGGGCCGGGCCGGTTGATTCGTCCGATGCTGTCGATTTCGCGCGTCGAGATTCGCGGCTACCTGGACGCGCGCGCGACTGCGTTCGTGGAAGATTCGACGAATTCGTCGCGCGACATTCTGCGCAACCGGATTCGCGCCGAACTGCTCCCGATGCTCGAGCGCGAGTACGCGCCGGGGCTTGGCGGGCGGCTGGTGGAAGTTGCCGCCGAGATGCGCTCGCTCGACGAGCTGGTCGCGGCGATTGCCGCGCGCGAACTGGACGCGATGCGCCGGCGCGGCGGCGCGCTCGACGGGTCGGGATTCAGCGCGGTGAATCGCGCGGTGCAACCGGTTGCGATTCGGCTGTTTCTCTCAGAGTGGATGGGATCTTTGCGCGGAATTTCGCGCCCGCATATCGAGGCGATGCGTCAACTCATCCTGGCAGGTGGCCCGAGCGACTCGATCGATCTTCCCGGCGGATGGCGCGCCGAGCGCGAGTACAATCTGATTCGGGTGGTGCATCCGCGCTCTGAGCGCGAAGCAGGCGCTGCGGCCGGCGCCGCCGCGGGATTCTCGGTGGCGATTGCGGCCGACGGAATCACAGTCGTCGAAGCGGCGGGGTTTGCGTTCGAGGCTTCGACGAATCCGGCCGCGCACGCGTCGATGCCGGATAGTTCGGCTCCGTTGGTCGCGATGTTCGATGCTGCGAAAATCGCGGACGCCGGGCTGGTCGCGCGCAATTTTATGAAGGGCGACAGGATGCATCCGATGGGGATGCGTGGCACGCGCAAGGTCCATGACGTGTTTGTGGATCGCAAGCTGCCGCGCGCACGGCGGGAGCGCTTCCCTGTCGTCACGGTCGGCGGCGAAATCGCATGGCTTCCGGGGCTTGCGCGCGCGGACTGCGCGCTGGTCACCAGGGCCACCGAAACCATACTGCGCGTTGAGGCGTCTGAAATCGCGGCTTAGCGCCTGCCACGTTGCGTGCGGATCAACGCGCGTGATACTTTTCTAATAGCATGAACCAGTTTTCTCGCAGTATTGCGCTATGGCTAGTGCTGGGCCTGATGTTCCTGTTGCTGTTCAATATCTTCAGCAGGCAACAGCCCAAAGAACCCGAAATAATTTTCTCGGACTTCCTCAACCAGGTTGAAAAGAACCAGGTCGCCGAGGCAACGATTCAGGGAAATCTAATCAAGGGCGACACGACCAGCGGGGAGCATTTCAAGACCTACGCGCCCGAGGATCCCGACTTGGTCAAGACGCTGCGCGAAAAGGGCGTCAAGATCGCGGCCAAGCCGGTCGAAGGCGATCCGTGGTGGATGGTCGCATTGGTGCAGTGGTTCCCGATAATAGTGCTGGCGGCGCTGTGGATTTTCTTCATGCGCCAGATGCAAATCGGCGGCGGCAAGGCGATGTCGTTCGGCAAGAGCCGCGCCAAGCTGCTGACTGAAAATACCCACAAAGTTACCTTCGGCGACGTCGCGGGAATCGACGAGGCCAAGGACGAACTCGAAGAGATAATTCAATTTCTGCGCGACCCCAAGCGCTTCACGCGCCTCGGCGGCCGAATCCCCAAGGGCGTGCTGCTGGTCGGGGCGCCGGGAACCGGCAAGACGCTGCTGGCGCGGGCGATCGCCGGCGAAGCGGGCGTGCCGTTCTTTTCGATCTCGGGATCGGACTTTGTCGAGATGTTTGTCGGCGTCGGCGCGTCGCGCGTGCGCGACCTGTTCGTACAGGGCAAGAAGCATGCGCCGTGTATCATCTTTATAGACGAGATCGACGCGGTGGGACGTCATCGCGGCGCCGGACTCGGCGGCGGTCACGATGAACGCGAACAGACGCTCAACCAGTTGCTGGTCGAGATGGATGGGTTCGAGGCCAACGAGGGCGTGATCCTCGTGGCTGCCACCAATCGCCCCGACGTGCTCGACCCGGCGTTGCTGCGCCCGGGCCGTTTCGATCGCCGCGTGGTGGTGCCTCTTCCCGACGTGAAGGGGCGCGAGGGCATCCTGAAGGTCCACACGCGCAAGGTGCCGCTGTCCGACGACGTCGATGCGACCAAGCTCGCGCGTTCGACGCCGGGCTTTGCGGGCGCCGACCTGGAAAACCTTGTCAACGAGGCCGCGCTGCTGGCGGCGCGCAACAACAAGGACAAGGTCGAGATGTCGGACTTCGAGCTCGCCAAGGACAAGGTGATGATGGGCGCGGAACGGCGCTCGATGGTGATGTCGGGCTCGGAGCGCAAGATAATCGCTTATCATGAAGGCGGGCACGCGCTGGTCGCGATGCTTCAGCCCGGTGCGGATCCGGTCCACAAGGTTACGATTATCCCGCGCGGGATGGCGCTTGGCGTGACGCAGCAATTGCCGCTGGACGATCGTTACACCTATCCCCGCGACTACCTGGTGACGCGATTGGCCGTGATGTTCGGTGGCCGCACCGCGGAAGAACTTGTGTTCGGCCAGATGACGACCGGCGCGGGCAACGATATCGAAAAAGCCACCGAGCTCGCGCGCAAAATGGTCTGCGAATGGGGTATGAGCAAGGAGCTTGGCCCGATGACCTTCGGCCGGCGCGAGGAACAGATCTTTTTGGGCCGCGACATCTCTCATCATAAGGATTACTCCGAGCAGACCGCGCTCGAGATCGATCGCGAAGTGCGCCGTATCATCGATGACGCGTATCAGAAGGCGCGCCAGCTGCTGTCGGATCATATGCTGCTGCTTCACGCCATCGCCGCGCGGCTGCTCGAGAAGGAAGTGCTCGACGGCAGCGAAGTCGAGGCGATGGTGACGGCGTTCCGCGAAGGGCGCGAGTTGCCGCCATCGCCGGCCGCGGTGCGCAACGATTTTCCGCCGCGTCCGGGCACGGAACCGGGCAAGGAAAAGCACGCCGACAACGAAAACGAAAGCCCGGTGCCCGGACTCCCGCCGAAACCGGTTCTCGTGTAGTCGTCTTCGCCGGCGTGGTCGCGGCGCTCTGATCGATTCGCCACGGCGAGCCGGTTGCCGCGTGGGTGAGGGGGTGTGGGACCGGTGCGATGCGGCGCTCGCGGATCAAAACCAAATCATCAAGTGATCGGGGCTTGCGCGGGCCCGCGTCTCGATCCCGGTATCTCAAGCTTTACGACGGTCGCGTAATCAAGTTCCCTGCGGTAATGGGCGTGCTCAACGTCACGCCCGACTCCTTCTCCGACGCCGCGCGCTATCTGAACGCGGACCGCGCCGTCGAGCACGCGCTTGCGATGGAAGCGGCAGGCGCCGACCTGATCGACGTCGGCGGTGAATCCTCGCGTCCCATGGGCGCGTCGGAGGTGCCGGTCGAGGTCGAACTCGCGCGAGTCAGGCCGGTGCTCGCGCGCTTGGGCAAGCGGCTCGGCGTGCCAATCTCGATTGACACGCGCCGCGCGGAGGTCGCGCGCGTCGCGCTCGAGTCGGGCGCGGCGATAATCAACGATATCACGGCGCTCGAGCACGACTGCGAAATGGCGCCCCTGGCGGCGCGAACCAGGTGCGCGGTGGTGCTGATGCACATGCGCGGCGGTCTCGCCAATCATATCGAGTTCGCACGCTACCGCGACGTGGTGCGCGAGGTCGTCGAATACCTGGATGCGCGCGCCCGATTTGCCGCCGCCGCAGGAGTTGCGCGCTCGCGAATAATCGTCGACCCGGGACTAGGCTTCGCCAAGACGGCCCAGCATAATCTGAAATTGCTGGCCGCCTTGCCCGACCTCTGTGCGCTCGGCTATCCCGTATTGGTGGGAGCGTCGCGCAAGAGCTTTGTGGCCGCGATAGCCGGCGCCGGCGAGCGAGCACTGGAATTTGGGACTGCCGCCGCGAATGCGCTGGCAGTGGCCGCTGGCGCGTCGATTGTGCGCGTGCACGACGCAGGCGCGGCCGTCGCCGTGGTGCGGATGGCCGCGGCGATGGCCCGACGGGATCGGCCGTTGGGGTGCAATGCATAACTACATACCCATGATACCGCAGCCGCGATGGCAGGACGTCGTTGACGTTCTGATCGTGGCCTACGTGATCTACCGGATCGCGCTTTTAATCCGCGGCACCCGCACGATGCAGATGGTGGTCGGGATGGTGATCGTGGGCGGCGCGTTCGTCGCGTCGCAGGTGCTCGGACTGTTCACGCTCAACTGGCTCTTGAACAACTTCCTTGGTTCGTTGTTTGTGATCGTGGTGGTTATCTTCCAGGCGGACATTCGGCGCGCGCTGACCCGTGTCGGTGCGCAATCCTTCCTGGGCCGCAATGCGGCTGCCGTCACGCCTGCGGAGGAAATAGCAACCGCGGCGGCGTGGCTTTCGGCGCGCAGCGTCGGCGCACTGATCGTGATCGAGCAGGACGATGGCCTCGGTGAGTTCGTCGAAAGCGGAAGAATCGTTGACGGCAAGGTCTCGCCCGAGCTGCTCGAAACGATTTTCATGAACGGCTCTCCGCTGCATGATGGCGCCGTGATCATAAAGGGCGACCGGGTACTCGCGGCGGCGTGCCTGCTGCCGTTGTCACAGAACTCCAACGTAAGCCTGTCGCTGGGCACCCGTCATCGCGCGGCGATTGGGATGAGCGAGGACACCGACGCGGTTGTGCTGGTCGTGTCCGAGGAGAGCGGAGCGATTTCCCTTGCCCGCGGTGGCGTGCTGAGCCGTGGACTGGAACCCACCGAGGTCCTGTCCACACTGAGGAAGCTGCCGGGTTAGGCGCGCGGAGGCTACACAGCGACGGGGACGACGCACGATGAGGCTGGGCGACTTCAAATATCTGTTCAAAGTTAGTGGTGTGCGCCGGCTCCGCGGCGCCAACACCGGGCTGCGCATATTCGCGGTGGTGCTCGCGATCGGGCTGTGGATATTCGTCAACGCGGCCGAGCAGGGCTCAGTCGCGCCGCTCACGGTGCCTATCAGCTATCGCTCGCTGCCGCAGGGGATGGTGATCATGAACCATCCGCCAGCCTTCGTAAAAATCGAAGTCACCGGTCCGCGCACTCTGCTGTCGCTGATGAATCCCGAGCAGCTCACGCTCAAGATCGATCTGCGCGGCGTTGCGGCGGGACAATCCGAGTTCAAGGTATATCCCGCGATGTTCAACGTGGAGCGAAACACCGCCGTGACCAGCATCTCGCCCGATCAATTGTCGCTTGATATCGATCGCCTGGTTACCCGCGACGTGCCGGTCCATCTGGCGGTTCAGGGCAAGGTCGAGCCGGGCTACACGATTACCTCGGTCGACATTACGCCGCCAACCGTCACCATCGCCGGACCCAGCCGTTTCGTCGCGCCGCTTACCTCGGTCAGCACGGAAGCCTTCGACTTGAAGGGACTCACCTCGGATTCCGATCGTTCGGTAGATATCGTGCCGCCCAATCCCGCGTTGGGATTCTCGACGGGTCACGTCGATGCGCGGGTCAATGTCGCGGAGGCGATTGCCGACCGTGAGTTTCGCGCGGTCGATGTTGAAGTCAAGGATAGCGGCTTCAAGTACCGCGTCGATCCCAAACAAGTCACGCTGACGATTCGCGGGCCCGCGGTAAAGCTCGCGGGTCTCGCGCCGAAGGGGCTGGTCTACGTTGACGCCAAGGGCGTCGCGCCGGGCTCGCACGAATTGCCGCTGCAAGTGACACTGCCCGACGGAATGCAGTTGCTGCACCAGTCGCCCGACAAGGTTAAACTGCGGATGTATCGCGAGAAGCTGACAACTACTGCCGATGACCACCCATCGTAAACTGTTCGGCACCGACGGCGTCCGCGGAGTCGCCAACCGGGAGCCGATTACCTCCGAGACCGCGTTGAAGCTCGGCCGCGCGCTTGCGCATGTGTTCCGCAATTCCACGGGTCGTCATCGCAGAATTCTCATCGGCAAGGATACTCGCCTGTCGGGCTACATGCTCGAGACCGCGATCGAATCCGGAATCTGTTCGATGGGCGTGGACGTATGGCTGGTCGGTCCTCTGCCTACCCCTGCGATCGCGTTCCTGACGCGCAGCATGCGCGCCGACGCGGGCGTGGTCATATCGGCCTCGCACAATCCCTTCCAGGACAACGGGATCAAGTTTTTTTCGCGCGAAGGATTCAAACTCGACGACGAGACCGAGCGGCGAATCGAAGCGCTGGTGTTCGATGAAGGCGAGGTCGGCAAGCATCGCGCGCGCGCCGGCGATATCGGCAAGGCGAAGCGAATCGACGACGCGCTCGGCCGTTACCTGGTTTTTCTGAAGTCGTGCCTGCCGCGCTCCGTCGCCTTCGACGGCTTGAAGGTCGCCATCGATTGCGCCAACGGCGCGGCCTACAAGGTCGGTCCCGACGCGCTCGAGGAACTGGGCGCCGAGGTCGTCGCGATCGCCGCCGAGCCCGACGGCACCAACATCAATCTGAATTGCGGCGCGACCCATCTCGACGCGATTCGCGAGACCGTTATACGCGAGCACGCCAACGTCGGCATCGCGCTCGATGGCGACGGCGATCGCGTGATGCTGATCGACGAGCGCGGCGAAGTCTTCGACGGCGACGACATGATGGCGCTGCTCGGCCTCAAGCTTGCCGCCCAGGGCCGGCTCAGCCACAACGCCGTGGTCGCAACCGTGATGAGCAACTTCGGACTCGAGCTGGCGCTTCGCGACGCGGGCGTGCGGCTGATTCGCACCGAGGTCGGCGACCCCGCGGTCGCGCGCGAGATGCGGCTCAACTCGTACAACCTGGGCGGCGAGCAGTCCGGCCACGTGATCTTCATGGATTACTCGACCACCGGCGACGGAATGATCAGCGCGTTGATGGTGCTCGCGCAGATGGCCGAGAGTGGGCGGACGCTCGGCGAGCTGCGCGCGATGCGCCGTGTGCCGCAAGTTCTGGAAAACGTCCGCGTCCGAAATCGCGTGCCGATGGCCGAAATGCCCGACGTGCAACGAATCATCGCCGACGCCGAGCGGTGCCTGGCGGGCAGCGGCCGGCTGCTGGTGCGATATTCGGGGACCGAGATGCTCGCGCGGGTGATGGTCGAAGGCACCGACGGCGTTCAGATCAAAACGCTCGCGCAGGAAATCGGCGCCGCCATCCAGAAGTACGCCGGCGCACTGTAACTAGTAGAATGCGAAACCCACCGTAGGTTTGCAGGGGTCACCCCTGGCCGTTGGCACGGCTGGCCAGTATTAAGACCCGTTGGCACGGGAGGCCAGTATTAAGAGACTGCGCGCCCGCGGCAGGGGTCGCGCCCGCCAACGGCGGGCGG
>PLDK01000037.1 GCA_003135135.1 Deltaproteobacteria bacterium | reverse complement strand
CGCATCTTTTCGCGACTACGCGCTGGCAGGGGCGAGCTCTGTTAGAACTTTTTTTGTGTCATTCTAGAGCGAAGCGAAGAATCCCGGATCTTACCTCGCCCGTTATTTCACGGGAGGTGCCACGGGCACGCGGCAGCCGGCCACCTGGCGGCCGGTAGGTGAGGGTGCATGGCGACCCGCCAGAGCGACGCTGGCAGCGGCCGCTGGGATTGCGGATACGGGAGACTGCCGCTTGGGCGGCGCGCTTGGCGGCTACCAGCCACGCCATCCTCAGCGCCGCCGGATAGGTCGCCTTGCGGCTTTTGGTTCCGCGCGATTTCTTCACGCCGGTTTCAAATATATCAAAAGAGATGTCAGCCGTTGTCATCCACCCTCGCTATAAGGATGGACAATGAATGAATCAAAAGCTCCATCAAACGGCCGCAGTCCGCTTATCGTCCGAACTTTCCCAACTGCCGACTTCGACGACCTTCACCGGAATTTCCTCACAACTGCGGTGGTGTCCCAAGGGCTTTGCCACATGAGGCTAGTTCCGTTCCGCTCCGCCGAGGCTTTCGAAGCCGCAACGAATCCGGCTCTTTTGCGCCCGGAGGACGAGGTGCTTTTCGATTACCGGGACGAATGCGATTTTCGCTTTACCTTTAAGCGGCACGGCAGCCTTATTCACATCATCGCGTGCGAGAAGCTTCGACAGGTCAACGTCTGCGTGGCCGCCGGCGAGGCGGAAGCCGCCGAGGCCACCCTCGTGGAGGTTTGCGCCGCCTTCACTCCCCCCTCAGATGAAGCGAAGCTGGACGGACCGCGTGTAAATTTCGGCTTCTGGTATATGGGCGAAAAAGGACCGGAACGCGAGGAAAAAGAACTGAACGTCCCGGCTTGGGCGGAAATCAATGACAATTACACGGTGCGTACATCGGAAGCGGTTAGCGGTCTCGTTTCGGGATTCAAACCGGGCGTCGGCGGCCGTCTTATTCTTTGGCACGGCAAGCCGGGCACGGGCAAAACTTTTGCGATTCGCTCGCTTGCTTGGGAATGGAGGGAATGGTGCCAGTTCGAGTACATCTTCGACCCCGAAAATCTGTTTGGCGCTCGCGCGGACTATCTCGCAAAAATTGTACTTGACGGCAACGAAGCGGCTCGCGATGGCACGGTCGCGCGGTGGCGCGTCCTCGTGCTTGAGGACACGGGAGAATTGCTCAGCACGGATGCGAAGGAACGCGCAGGACAGGGCGTTTCCCGGCTCCTGAACGCGGTGGATGGCCTGCTTGGGCAGGGGTCGCGCGTCCTTCTCCTAATCACAACCAATGAGGAATTGGGGATGCTTCATCCCGCCATCACCCGCCCCGGACGGTGCGCGTCGCAAGTTGAGTTTCTACCCTTGTCTCCCGCCGAGGCAAAGCTGTGGCTGTCGTCGCACGGCAATGGGTGCGACGGAATCGCGTCCAAAGGGCCGCGAACGATCGCCGAGCTTTACGCGATGCTCGAAGGCCGCATGGTCCCCGAGCGTTTACCGATGGGGTTCGCAAAGTGTTAATTTCCGCTTGGGCAACGATCCGCGAGTCCTGACAAAGATATCCAGCGGCGCTCTTGCCGACGAAATCGCAGACGAGTTTTCTCAATTTTTCGACGAGTGGTCGTCGAAAATCGAACGGCTTAATGCGTTGCTTAGCTAATATCAGGTCCGCATTCAGAGTCTCTCGCGATTGTCAGCTGCATGGTATATTAGGCGAACTCGGCGATGATCAGAATGATTACTGACGCTAGGAGGAGGGTCCGCCGGATGGAAGAGCGAAAAGTTTGGTGGTGTGCAATCGCCGCCCGCGACGGCTATGCCACGTACGAAGAATTGAAAGGGCGTAAGGTTGTCGCTCAAGGCTGGCCCAAACTTGGTGACCTGTCAAAGCTATTTCGTCAGTCGGAAGGGGAGATCCGCCGGGCTATCACGCAAAAGTTCAAGCTCGCCGGTTCCCCAATGAAACCGTCTGAACTCAGGGTTTTCGTTAATTTGTTGACCAAAATTCATCCCGGCGACCTAGTTATCGGCATCGAAGGTACGAACGTGAAAGGCATTTGCAAAATCTTGCCGAGCGCAAAATATCGCTATGACAAACGGCACGAATATAGTCATTCATTAGGTCAGGTAGCGTGGTATGATTGGAAAGAAGTCTCTTCCCAATGGAAGCCTTATATTCAAAGGGCGCCACTGGGAATCGTGCACCTCAAAAAGGATGCCAAAAGAATTCTCAATCAATGGGCGCGTTTTACGAACATCCGAACCCCATTTAAGCCTCGGCTAGTCAGCGCCGCTCAGCAGAAGGAAGAGCGGGAACAGGTTAAAAAAGATATCATGCAGCGCCGGGGGCAAGCTAGGTTCCGTCAAGCCTTGCTTGAGGCCTACAGAAAACGCTGCGCGATCTCCGGGTGGAACGCGGTGGACGCGCTGGAAGCGGCACACATCCGCACTTACAAGGGTGAGGACGATAACCACGTGACGAACGGGATCCTTCTGCGCGCTGACTTACACACACTGTTCGATCTACGTTTAATAAAGCTCCGCACGACGGATTGGACGGTTCATATAGACCGTAAGCTGCGCGGCACGCCGTACCAGTCGTTCAATGGAAAGCGGCTGAAAAATTTGCCGAGAGACGAACGACTCCGGCCCAAAAAAGTTTCCAATATCATCACGGGGAGCGTTTCAACCGGGACCTGATGGCATGGGCGGCGATAGGTAGCAGCCACAGCGGGTCGACAACGGTTGTCGTCGACCTCCGCTAAATTCCCCGACGGAGGGCGCGAAATCGATGAGGGCCGAAGCCGTGAAGATTTCCTTGCGGAACGTCGGTAAGCCGCATCAGGTGCGATGCCGCCGGTGAAATACTGAGGCGAGGATGGTTCCATCCTTGAGCGCCGGGGCGGAGTGTATGGGGTTCCTCAGTTTCGCGGCGGCGCGATTGACTCCGCAGATGTGAAACCCACCCTGGGTTTCACACTTCCTTGGGCAGGGCTCAGCCCTGCACCCAGTGTCCATCGCGAAATCCCGAGGACGGTCTTTCGCTCTCAGCCTTGAGAGAAAAGGACGCTTCGGCGGACTTTTCGATTAACAGTGGGTGCAGGGGTCAGCCCCTGNNCGCCCACCGCGCAGGTGATTCTTCTGGCGGGCGCGGGCCGTGGCGACGGGCAGGGGTGAGCCCTGCACCCGGTATTAAGGCCGCGCTCCGTTGTCGGGCGCGGACCCTGCCAAGGGGTTAAGGCGGAGAGGCGGTTATTCTCCGCCCGAGATACCGCGGCCGTTATTTCACGGGCGAGGTAAATCTTTACGCGATGGTGCCGGAGGCGCGCAGGCGCTTGAGATCGGCGGGCGTGTAGCCGTGCGCGGCGAGGACTTCGTCGGTGTGCTCGCCGGCCAGCGGCGGGCGCGTGATCCTGCCCGGCGTCGACTCGAGCTTGACGGCCAGCCCGGTCGTCAGGTACTCGCCGAGTTCGGGATGCGGCATCCTGAGCAGCATCGCGCGCGCGGCGGTCTGCGGATGCTTGAACATTTCTTCGACGGTAAGGATCGGGCCCGACGGGATGCCCTCGCGATTGAACAATTGAATCCAATGCTCGGCGGGATGCGCGGCGAGCGCGCGATTTATTTCCAGGGTCAACGCGTCGCGATTTTTCAGCCGCCGCCGGCTGCTCTCGAAGCGCTCGTCGGCGGCGAGTTCCGGCCGTCCAATTGCGGCGACGAGCTTTTGCCACATCGTCTCGTTCCCGCATGCGATGTTGAACGGCCGATCGGACGCCTGGAACGTGCCGTACGGCGATATGAGAGGATGATGGTTGCCGGCGGGCGCGGGAGTCACCCCGGTTTCGAAATAAATGCCCGCCGACCAGGTCAGGATGCTGACGATGGATTCGAGCAGCGAAGTCTCGACGCGCTGGCCGCGGCCGTCGCGATGGCGCGCCTGAAGCGCGAGCAGGATGCCTTGCGCGGAGAAAATTCCGCCGAGCAGATCGCAGATGGCGATGCCGACGCGGGTCGGCCCGCTCTCGACGGTCCCCGTCACGCTCATCAGGCCAGACATCCCCTGCGCTATCTGATCGAAGCCGGGGGAATCGCGCAGCGGCCCGGTGGAACCGAAGCCCGAGATGGAGCAGGTGATGATGCGCGGATTGCGTATCGCGAGCGTTTGGTAGTCCAGATCGAGCGCTTGCATGACGCCGGGCCGGAAGTTGTCGACGACCACGTCGGCGGCGTCGATCAGGCGCATCAGGATTTCGCGCCCCTCGGGTTTTTTGAAGGCGACTCTTAAACTTTTCTTGGAACGATTGGCGGAGAGAAAGAAGTAGTTGTCGGGACCCTTGCTGACACCCAGCTCGCCGCGCGGATTTTCGACCGGCTCGATCTTGAAAATCTCGGCGCCGTAATCGCCGAGGATTTGCGTGCAGAAGGGACCGGCGAAATACCTGGTCAGATCGACAACTTTTATTCCCGCCAGCGGGGGTGGCTGTTCGGCCATGGGGGTAAACTTACTCGAAACTTCCGTGGCGGAGCTACGTCTAAGAGAGGCACGAGTGTGTTTGTTGCTTTTCGTTTTTTCGTTTTTTCGTTTTTCGTTGGAAACCGCTGAATGATCGTTATAATGATTGAGCATCACCGATGAAATTGTCCAGCATGAAAAATAGCGCGTGGATGCTCGCGATCGCCGCGATCATCGTAGTCGCAGGCGCCTGGTATTTCTTTGGCCGGAGTTCGTCCGGGATGCGGATCATTACCGCCAAAGCCACCGAAGGGCCGATCGTGCGGTCGGTCACCGCGACCGGGACGGTCAATCCGGTCATCGTGGTGCAGCTCGGCACTTACGTGTCGGGACCGATCACCGCAATTTACAAAGACTACAACGCGGCGGTGAAAAAAGGGGAGCTAATCGCGAAAATTGACCCGCGGCCCTACCAGGTGACGGTCGATGTTGCGCATGCGACGCTGGCGAACTCGATCGCGCAACTGGGCAAGGATACCGCCGACCTCAACTACAAGAAAGTCACCTACGATCGAAACCAGGCGCTGTACAAGGAGGACTCGGTCTCGAAGGACACGCTGGATTCGTCGTACAGCGCATGGCAGATGGACATCGCACAGGTCAACCTCGATCACGCCAATATCCAGCAGCAAACGGCCAACGTGAAGGCGGCCGAATTGAACCTGAATTACACCAATATCGTGTCGCCGGTTGACGGCACGGTGGTCTCGCGCAACGTCGATGTGGGGCAGACCGTGGCGGCGAGCTTTCAGACGCCGACGCTGTTTCTGATCGCGCAGGACTTGACCAAGATGCAGGTGGACTCGAACGCCAGCGAGTCCGATATCGGCTACGTGCAGCAGGGACAGAAGGCGACGTTTCGGGTGGATGCGTTTCCCGACCGCGATTTCGAGGGCGTGGTTGCCCAAGTTCGGCAGGCGCCGATCACGGTTCAAAACGTGGTGACCTACGACGTGGTGGTGAGTGTGGAAAATCCCGAGCTGCTGCTCAAGCCCGGGATGACGGCGAATGTGACCATCGTGACGGCGTCAAAAGCCAAGGTGGTGCGGGTTCCGATCGACGCGTTGCGCTTTGCGCCGCCGGGAGAGCCGCCGGCGAATTCCGCCGCGCTGGATGGAGCACCAGGCCAGCAGACTCGAGTCTGGGTTCTCGAGAATGGCAAAGTCACACCGGTCACGATCACCACCGGGCTCAGCGACGGAACCTGGGTCGAAGTCGCGCAGGGCGACGTGCAAGCGGGCGAACGCGTGGTGACGGACGAAGTGCGCAGCACGGGATCGCATGGCGGGGGATCAGGGTCGCACAGCGCCGGGACCGGTCCTGTGGGCGGGGTGGTGCACATGCCCCACTAGCCGCGGGCGGTCATCCGATGAAAAGCGTGATTGAACTGGTCGAGTTGACCAAGACCTACCAGCTTGGCGAGGTCGAGGTTAACGCGCTGCGCGGCGTCAACCTGAAGATCGAGCGGGGCGAGTTCATCGCGGTGATGGGTGCGTCGGGCTCGGGCAAATCGACGCTGATGAACATGCTGGGATGCCTGGACCGGCCCACCAGCGGCAGCTACATCCTGGAGGGCGAGGACGTCGCGCGACTGAACGAGTCGGAACTGGCGACGATCCGCAGCCGTCGAATCGGGTTCGTTTTTCAGAACTTCAACCTGCTGTCGCGAACCTCGACGCTGGAGAACGTCGAGTTGCCGCTGTTCTATTCGGCGCGGACGGCCGGCGGAGAGCATCGCGCCGCCGACTTGGTGAAACTGGTCGGGCTGGCAGGCCGCGAGCAGAGCCATCCCAATCAACTCTCGGGCGGGCAGCAGCAGCGCGTGGCGATCGCGCGCGCGCTGGTAAATCGCCCGTCGATACTGCTCGCCGACGAGCCGACCGGCAATCTCGACTCGACCAACTCGGCCGAGATAATGGACGTGCTCACCAAGCTCAATCGCGAACAGGGCCTGACGGTGATCGTAGTGACGCACGATCCGGATGTGGCGGCTTACGCGGACCGGATCGTCACGTTTCGCGACGGGGTGATCATCTCGGATACGCGAAAAGACGGCGTCGGTGCGCGCGGTGGCGCGGGCGGCCGTGCTGCGGCGCCGGGCACGGAGGCGGCGGATCAAACGGCATCGCTCGTGGACGAGGTGTGGACGTTTGCCAGCATGGCGGTGGTGGCGGCTGGGCGCGCGATCAAGCGCAACAAGCTGCGCGCCGCGCTCACGATGCTGGGTATTTTCATCGGCGTCGCGGCGGTGATCACGATGGTGGCGGTGGGCGACGGGGCGCGAGCATCGGTCGAGGCGCAAATCAACAGCCTCGGCACCAACCTGCTGATAGTGGTGCCGGGCGCGACGACCGCCAACGGCGCACGCGCGGGGCTGGGCAGCAATTCCACCCTTACGATCGGCGATGCGCAGGCGCTTGCGCGTAGCGGAGGCGCGGTCGCGCTGGTGACGTACATGGATCGGCAGGTGGCGCAGGTGGTCTCGGGAAATCGCAACTGGAGCACCAACATCCAGGGGACGACGCCGAGTTATTTTGCGATCCGAGACTGGCCGCCATCGATCGGACGCATCTTCACCGACGCGGAGGAAAAAGCGGGCGCGCCAGTATGCCTGCTCGGACAGACGGTGGTGAACAATCTGTTCGGCGAGGGACAGAATCCGGTCGGCGCGACGATCCGGGTGAAAAACTCCCCGATGAAAGTAATCGGCGTGCTCAGCGTCAAGGGACAGTCGAGTTACGGGCAGGACCAGGACGACGTGGTAATCGTCCCGTTCAACACCGCAGAGCGCAAAGTGCTGGGCGTGTCGGCGCCGTCGGCAGCAGCCGCGCCCGCAGCGGTCGCCACGGCGAGCTCGACCAACCCTTACGCGTCGGTACCGACGACCAATTCGGTTTACAGCTCGACCACTGAAGCGAGCAACGCGTTCGGCGCCGCGGCGAAAATCACCGGCGTGGTTAATGTGATGTTTGTCAAGGCGAGCGGTTCCGACCAGATGGACAACGCGGTTGCGCAAATCACGCGCATGTTGCACGAGCGCCATCACATCCAGCCCAAACAGGACGACGACTTTACGGTGCGCGATCTAAGCGAAATCGCGGCGGCGTCCGAGGGCGCCACGCAGGTGATGACAATGCTGCTGCTGGCGGTGGCGTCGATTTCGCTGCTGGTGGGCGGAATCGGAATCATGAACATCATGCTGGTGTCGGTGACCGAGCGCACCCGCGAGATAGGAATCCGCATGGCGGTCGGCGCGCGCCGCATCCACATCATGCTGCAGTTCCTGGTCGAAGCGATGCTGCTGTCGGCGATGGGCGGGCTGGCGGGGGTAATCCTGGGGATACTCGTGTCGAAACTGATTTCAGCGCTGGCGGAATGGCCGACGCTGGTTTCGCCGACGGCGGTGATGGGCGGTTTTATTTTTTCGGCGGCGGTGGGAGTTTTCTTTGGCTATTACCCGGCGCGCAAAGCCAGCCTGCTACACCCGATCGACGCTCTGCGCTACGAATAGTCCAGGAGCGATGACGGTTCCGGGCATTACCCTGGCCTAGGCAGAACGCCCCGGAGCGCGAGTGCCGGTGCATCAACATGAGTGCGGTGGACAGAGGTTTCTTCACGGCCGACGCGATTGTAAAGGCTGCTCCGTAAGCGAATTAACCAGCAAATTCAGGGGCTTAACGTCCCTCGAATAGCTCGAATGGGGCGGTGCAGCGAAAAAGCTGCGTCGCCCCACGCTTTTTATCGCCGATGGATCAGCCTGTAGAGTTAAGGAACAATGCGATAATACGAAGAAGATATGCTTGACTTAAGAAAATCCTGTGACTATCAATTAGAATTCTAAAGATGAATAGGAGACCATACTAATGGCCAAGCATGCTTTGGGGAAGATATTGCTGGGCGTGGGGATGTTAATGCTGTTATGTCTTTTCGTGGCTTCAGCAAATGCGACAGTGAAGCCAGGTGACGTCATAACACCCGAAAATGCAGCACAGGTCAAAGACCTCGTTTCGCCCGGGGTATATTACGCAGTAACTCATGGAATGCACATGGATATCGTCCCGACCGAGCGGATCGATTGGCCGCCGCCTTACAGGGAAGCGACAGAAAAGTATTCCACGCAGGTGCGGCTCACTAACGATCATCGCAGCCTGATCGGCTACGTCGCCGGCCAGCCGTTTCCGCTGATCGATCCGAACGACCCTTATGTGGCGACGAAAATCATATGGAACAATGTGTGGCGGCCCATCACGACCGATGACTACGACCTGCGCTTCTTCGATTGCCAGAGCCAGTACGTCCGTCCGGGCCAGGACCAGAACGTGATTCTGGATCTGGAGATCGGCCATTACGCCGGATACAACATCTTCGGACGGACCGAGGTCGAGCCGATGCCGGTCGATCCGGACTTCAAGCAGTCGGGGCGCCTGTGGTTGTTCGGTCTGTACCCTTTTCTTGCGCCGGAGGCCCAGCGCGGCCAGGGCCTGATCCGCTATCGCTACCAGGATCCGAACCGTGGCGACGACGCCTGGGATTGGCAGCCCGGCACCCGTCGTGTGCGGCGCCTGAACGAGGCGATAAACAGCAGCGCGACGGGAGCGCAGACCTTCGATCCCGACCACTTCGCGGGCTTCAACCCCAAGACCGAGCAGTACAACTACAAGTTCCTGGGTGAGAGGCAGATGCTCGCGAGCGCGCATGCGCAACATTCGCCCGAAAACACTTGCCCCTACGATGGCGGTGCGACCGCATGCCCCGAGGCTTGGGAAATGCGCCACCTGTACATCGTCGAGGCGACACCCCGGCGCGATATCGGCGAGGCAGGCAGCGCGCTCGACAAGTACACCGACGTCTATGTGGACACCGAATTAACATACGAGCCGTACATCGACACCTACGACCAGAAGGGTCATTTGTGGCGCGCGCACATCTACTGGCTGGCCTATCGTGACCGCCCGGTGCCGGATGCCCGCGTGGCGATCTACCCGTTCAAGCGGGAGTTCGTGGTAGGTTCGTGTTCGATCGACATGCAGGGAAATTACTCGTCAATGTGTTACCTGCCCGGCCAGCACACGCCTGAGCGCGAATGCTGGTACATCAACATGGGGGCCGTCGACAAGGATTTCATCTCGGTGAAAGCGATGGTGGCCTCAGCTCCTTAAACGAGCTCGCCGGATAAATCAGGGGCTTACGTCCCTCCAATAGCTCGAACGGGGCGGTGCAGCGCAAAAGCTGTGCCGCCCCGTGCTTTTCTGCCGTCGCCAGATCAGATTGTAGAATTAAGGAACAATCTGATAGTATTTTGAGCCACATACTTGACCTCAGGAAATTTCGCGATGCAGAATTAGAATTTCTAAGACGAGCAGGAGGTTATACTAATGGCCAGGCATGCTTTGGGGAAGATATTGCCGGGCGTGGGGACGTTAATGTTCTTCTGTCTCATCGTGACTTCAGCAAACGCCACAGTGAAGCCAGGGGATAGCATTACACCCGAAAACGCGGCACAGGTGAAAGATCTGGTTTCGCCTGGCGTGTATTACGCAGTGACTCATGGAATGCACATGGACATCGTCGCGCCGGAGCGAATCGAGTGGCCGCCGCCTTACAGGGACGCGACAGAAAAGTATTCGTCGCAGGTGCGGCTCACCAATGATCATCGCAGCCTGCTCGGCTACGTCGCCGGCCAGCCGTTTCCGCTGATCGATCCGAACGACCCCTACGTGGGAGCGAAAGTCATGTGGAACAATGTGTGGCGACCCATTCAGAGCGATGACTACGACCTGCGCTTCTTCGATTGCCAGGCCGAGTACGTTCGTCCGGGCCAGGAGCAGAACATGATCGCCGACTTCGAGATCGGTCATTACGCCGGATACAACCTCTTCGGACGGACCGAAGTGGAGCCGATGCCGGTCGATCCGGACTTCAAGCAGTCGGGGCGCATGTGGTTGTTCGCTGAGTACCCGGTGCTTTCACCGGAGAACATGCGCGGAAACGGAATAATCCGCTATCGCTACATGGATCCGAACCGCGGCGACGACAGCTGGGATTGGCAGCCCGGCACCCGTCGTGTGCGGCGCCTGAACGAGTCAATTCTGTCCAGCGCCACCAATGTGTTGAGCTTCGATCCTGACCACTATTCAGGCTTCAATCCCAAGACCGAGCAGTACAACTACAAGTTCCTGGGCGACAAGCAGATGCTCGCGAGCGTGCATGCGCAGCATTCGCCCGAACAGACGTGCCCCTACGATGGCGGCGCGACCGCATGCCCCGAGGCCTGGGAGCTGCGCCACGTATACGTCGTCGCGGCGACACCCCGGCGCGATATCGGACAGGCAGGCAACGCGCTCGACAAATTGTCCAACGTCTATGTGGACGCCGAACTAGGGTTTCAGCCGTACATCGACACCTACGACCAGAGTGGTCGTCTGTGGCGCGCGCACATCTACTGGCTGGCCTATCGTGACCGCCCGGTGCCCGATGCCCGCGTTGCGATTTACCCGTTCAAGCGGGAGTTCGTAGTCGGTGCGGCTGCGATCGACGTGCAGGGTAACTACTCGACAATGTGTTACCTGCCCGGCCAGCACACGCCTGAGCACGAATGCTGGTACATCAACATGGGGGCGATCGATAAGGATTTCTGCTCGGTGAAAGCGATGGTAGCCTCAGCACCGTAAGCCCGGGCCTTAAGCAGCCTGATTGATTGCTGAAACAGGCGCGGAGCAAAGCGGCCAGCCGCCGTGGTGCTCCGCGCTTTAGTTTCTCCACAGCGCGCTAAACTGGATAGTTTACATATGCCGGATCGCGGAATATATTCCGCGTATCGCGCGATTGCAGTCTTTGCACCTCGCGCGCGATCGCAGAAAAGGTCCCGTGTCCGAAGCCGGCGCGGATGCGCCTCGCAGGTCCAACGAGTCGCTCTGCGCCGGCAACTTTCCCGCCGCACCAGCACATCGCCGCGTAGCCGAGTCAGACTTTGAAGCGGATATGAATCATGTCGCCGTCGCGCATCACGTAGTCGCGGCCCTCGAGTCTGAGCTTGCCGGCCTCTTTGACCTTCGCGTCGGACTTGTGGATGGCAAAATCCTCGTAGCTGACCACTTCGGCCCGGATGAATCCGCGCGCGATATCTGTGTGGATTACGCCGGCGGCATCGAGCGCCGACTCGCCACGCCGCAGCGGCCATGCATGCGCCTCGGGCTCGCCGGCGGTGTAGAAAGTGATCAGCCCGAGATGATTGTAGAGCGCGCCGATCAGCCGATCGCGCGCGGGCGCGTCGAGTCCCGCGTCCTTGAGCATCTCCTTTTGGCCGGCCTCGTCGAGTTCCCACAATTCCGACTCGAAGGCGGCCGCCAGCCTGAACACATCGAGGCCGTGCGCGCGCACGGCGGCGCGCTCGGCGTCGGTGACATCGGCGGCGGCGCGTTCCATCTCGCAGTTGACAGTGACCAGCGCGGGCTTTCGCGAAAGAAACCCGAAGCTCGAAAATGCCTGGCCCTCCTGCGCCGTCAGTTCGAGCAGTCTGAGCGCTTTGCCGTCGCCGAGCCATGCGATCACTTTCTCGAGCGCCGCGCGTTCGAAGTCGCTGCCGCCCTTCTCCTTCTTCAGCCGCTCGAGGCGGCGTTCGGCTTGATCGAAGTCGGCGAACACCAGCTCGCCCTCGATGCTTTCGAGCGTCGCGACCAGATCTTTTTCCATGCCGGCGAATTGCGGAATCACGATCAGCAGCGCGTCCATGTCGCGCACCAGCGGCAGCAGACTCGGATCGAGTGCAGCGCCTTCCTTCTGCTCTTTGGGATTTGGCGCGAAGTCGAGGATGGTGAGCTCGACCGGGATCTTTTTCTTCGAACCGTACGCCGATTCAAGAAAATCAAGACGCGGATCCGCGACCTTGATTTGTCCCGGGCGTGCACGATTGCGGCCCTCGGCCGTGCCCGCAATCGGCGCGAGTCCTGTCAGTGCGTGAAATACGGTTGATTTCCCGGCGCCGCGTGCGCCGATGATCCCGGTCTTCAATTCATTCCACCTCGATCTTGGGGATTCTACACCACCGCAATTCGGGAGTAAGCCCTTCGCGGACCGGCGTTGACAAGAGTCTTCCTCGCCAGCGCCGGCTTCGCTAATCTGCTATTCCCGTCTGCGGCGCGGCGCGATGGAGAGCCACCCTAGCTCAGTTGGTAGAGCAGCTGATTCGTAATCAGCAGGTCGCCGGTTCGAATCCGGCGGGTGGCTCCAGAAAACTCAAATAGAATCTAGGGTTTTTGCGATCGTTTCGGGCTTTTTCGGGGTCTGGTGGGCATCGCTGCCAAATCGCTGCCAATCTGCTTCCGACTCGTCGAGGAAATTGGCGTAGCTCTGATCGACGCCCGGCAACAGGTGGGCGTAATGGTCCATCGTGGTCTTGGGGCTGGCGTGCCCCATCTGCGCGGCGACGTAAACGAAGTCGCGGCACCGCGCCAGGAGCGTGGAGGCATACGTGTGCCGCGCATCGTAAAGGACGTGGGCGGTTATTGCCTTCTCGTCCATCGCCAGATCGAAACGCTTTCGCAATCGGGACTCGTCGAGCGGCGTCCCGGAGGGATTCGAGAATATCAACTCCGCCATGCCCTCGCCTCGATCTACGGGAGCTCGCTTGGTGCGCTTGAGCATCCGCAGGCGCAGGACATCGGCCAGCGCAGGGCTCATATCCACGGTGCGCCCCAACCCGGTTTTTGTTGGGCCGAACGTGCCCTTGTCGCCAGCCGAGAAATCGACCCGAATCTTTCTCCTCGTGAAATCAACATCACACCAGCCGAGCGCTCGACATTCGCCCGGTCGGAGACCTGAACGAAGCAGCAGGAACAAGAGGTCGTGAAGCTCAGTATCTCGCACGCTGCACCATGATAAGAGCGCGGCTTGCTGGGCTTCGGTGAAGACACGTTCCTTAGCGACAGCGACTCGATTTGCGGCCTTTGCTTTGCGGCCACGCTCAGATGTCCGCGCCGACGCAACGGGATTTCGGTCGACGATCCGGTCGTCGACGGCCGACTGAAAAACGACGCTCAGCGTCGCCCGGATCAACCTTACGGTCGTGGCGCTCAACTTGCGCGTGGCGCCCGCGTCCTGCTCCGGCCATTTCTTCATCGTGGCGGCATCGAAGGCGGCGGCATCGATCACTCGAGGCTTTTTCGGGTCGGCGCTCACGATCTTACAGGTGGGAATCGGCTGGCGCTTTTCAGTGAGAAAGACCTTGACCATCGGCGTGCTGATTTCAATCACCCTGCGCTTGCCGAAGCGCGGAAGGATGTGAACGTTCAGCTGCCCACGATAAGAGCGCAGCGTTTTCTCCGCCAGCCCGTCGGCCGCATTCGCGAGGAACGCTTCGGCCTGCTCGGCGAAAGTGACGTCGCGCCGGCCGGGGTTTAGCCCAGCGCCACGCTTCTTGATCGCGTCGGCCAAGGCCGCCTCGGCGGCTTCTTTCGTTTCGAACTGCGGACGCCCAAGCAAATACTTGCGAAGGTTAACCTGCCAGATCGGGTTGCCGGAACGCTGAACGATTTTACGAATATGCTCCATCAGTATCCTCCCGACCCAATCGGGACGGGGACACACATCGCTCTAACGCGCGCCTGAATCCAGTGCCGATTTTTCGCGGGATTTGATGAAATCGGCCACCTGCTGGCGGGTAAATCGCACGGCGCGACTGCCAGCAATACCTGTACTGACGTGGCCAATCGTGCCCCGCCGGCTCATTTCATAGACGACGCCCGGCGTGGCGCCCAGTATCTTGGCAACCTCGTCGGCCTTCAGCAGGCGCTGCGGATCATCAATCGTCGTTTCGGCGCGGACCGGCGCGGACGTGAGAAGTGCGGTCGTCAGCGTCGTCGACACCGCGTTGCAGGCGACCAACAGGGCCGTGAGGGTTTGCTGCGGGAGACCGGCGACGGACGCGGGATTTTTGTGAACTGCATCCAGGGTCGGGGCGGTCATGATGCCATCGCCTTGGTCCAGTCGTCAGCCTTCTGGCGTGCAAATAGCTCTATTCTGTTTTTGCCACCGAACGCCGGATATTGGCGCTCGATCGTTGCGCGGATGAGCACCGGATCGTTCTGCTGGATTGAATTTCCCTCTGCCACCGCCGCCATCCTTCACCGCCAAAAGAACTCGTTCAGCCAGGTTCTTCCGCACCCTCCTCCGCAATCACTTCTGCCTTCTTTCCGGTCAGTCTCTCCCACCGCGAGATCGCGACGTCGACGAAGCGCGGCTCCAGCTCGATCGCGTAGCAGCGGCGCCCGAGCTGCTCGGCGGCGATCAGTTGAGAGCCGCTGCCGCTGAATGGCTCGTAACAGAGATCGCCGGGACGGGTGTGAAGCTCCATTGGAATGGCAAACAGCCGGTTCGGCTTCGACGTTGGATGCTCGCTGCTCTCCACCTCGGCGTTCGGAACCTGCCAGACCGTGCCTGGGTTGCCATAGCTGTGATCGACGAGCGGCTTCTGGCCCTTGACCCAGCCGAAAAGACAGGGTTCGTGGGCCCACATGAGAACGCTGTAGGTTAGGACGGGCCGACTCTTGAACCAGATGACTTGCTGATGGTGAAACGCTCCGACTTCGTTCCAGACGCCCTCAAGCATCGATTGCCTAGTGGACGCGTGCCAGCAGTACCAGGCTGCGTTGGGCGCGATCGCGCGTTCGATCGCGACTTTGTAAAAGGCGAGATAGAACGATCGCCCGCTATCGCCGCCGGCGTCCTCGTTCTCGAACGCGGTTCGGCCAGCTTCGTGGTAGACCTTCGACCAGTCCTTATCGCGGTTGGCTTTGGCCCGGTTCGCCCTGGTGGCCGGATGCGAGCCGCCAGCGTACCCGATCGCATACGGCGGGTCAGTCGCGAACAAAATCGCCCTTTCATCGCCCATCAGGCGTGAAACGTATTCCGGGCGCGTAGAATCGCCGCACAAGAGCCGATGCTTACCCAACTGCCAGATTTGGCCCAAACGCGCCACAGGGCTAGCTGGTGGCGCGGGAATGGGGTCCTGTGCGGCGTCCTCGGCCAAGCCGAGGCGCTCCATTTCCTTGGGGTCGAGCCCGGTCAACTCTGCGAGCACACCCAATTCACTGATTTCGAGCTTTAGTAATTTGTCATCCCAGCGGGCTTCTTCGCCGGCGCGATTGTCTGCGATGCGATAGGCGCGGCATTGGGCCTCGCTCAAATCGGCGGCGACGTGCACCGGGACCTCGCTCAAGCCGAGCCCACGTGCGGCGAGCAATCGGGTGTGGCCGACCACGACAACGCCGGCGGCATCGACGACGACGGGCTGGCGCCAGCCAAATTCCTTGATGCTCGCGGCGACCTTGTCGATCGCGGACTGCGGAATCTTCCGCGGGTTCTTCGAATAAGGAACCGGGCGATCGATCGGCCAAAGTTCAATCTCCATCACGAGCCGGCGTCCTCCTCATCATCAAGCAGCGCATCGAACAAACTCCTCTGCGCGGGATTGAGCGACTTGACCTTGGTTCTGGATGCGGGCGATAGACCGAACTCAATCTCGATCTGGTGCATCGCCTTCGAGCACATCGAGATCACGGACATGTAGGGGTTAATGTACGGGTTGCCGACGCCGCCAGCTTTGATCACCAGGCCGCTTTTATTGACCGCGCGCGAGGCGATGTCGCGCTTCGAGTACCAGATGCACCAAGTGCCGAACATCGTGAGATCTAAGGCAGTTAACAGGCCAGCCTTGATCAAGCGGCGACCCTCGGCCGACCAGACGCGCTTGCCCTCGTCGTCAAGAAAGCCCGGCGCTGGCGGCATCCGCTTGAGCAGTGGACTCCACGGCTCGTCGAGATTCAGCGGGCGCCGACCAGGGTTGCCGCGCATGATCTTGAGCGTCGTCGGCGTTGGTGTTTTTCCTCTCATGCAAGTTCCTTCATTTCAGAACCACCCCTCGCTTACCCCCCCGCCCCTGCGTCCATCGCGACTGCACGCGCTTGCCTGCGCAACGGTCACCTTTTTTTTGCTCGTAGAGAATGTGACCGGCTATACCCGGTCCCTCGGCCGCCCTAACTGTTTCGCTGCTCATGATTCACACCACGATCGTCCCGCGTTCTGTCCCATCCTCGTGCCACTCGCACGGAAGGGTGTCCCGCTGTCCCACAGACTAGATCTGTGGGACAGCGGGACACTCGGACTCGTCCAGCGGCTGTGTCCTTGCTCACTGGCTTAACAACCCGAGTTGTCTTGCCTTTTCGCGAAGCCGTTGTGCCTGCGACTTGCTGACTCCAAGTTCCTTTCCCACTTCCCTGACGCTCAGCCCAATCTTGAGCAATGCCACAGCCTGAGTGAGCTTGACGTCCTCCACTTCACGCATGCTCCATTCCGCCCTTCCGTCTCGGACCTCGAGCCTTGCGTCGAACGGCTTGGCGGAATTTCCAAAGGTCGCGCGCGCCTTTTCGAAGTGCAGCTCGAACCGCGCACCTTCGACAGCGTGGTAGTCGCTGGGTCGGACGAGGTGAATCACTGTATCGAGTACATCTTCCCGCCGGCTCGTACCGCGCTGGGCACCTCCCTTCCCCTCGTGATGCAGGAAAATGACAGAAAGTCCGCGGCGCCGGAGTTGAAGCGCCCACTCCTGGGCAGGCAGCCAAGACTCGGCTTCGTTCTCACGCCCACCGCGGAATAGCGTGGAAATGCTGTCAAAAACAACGACATCGGCGTTGCCCAAAACCATGGCGTCCACGAGTTCCTGTGACTCGCGCGACAAGAGATTCGGGATCGGGACCTCCTGCGTGTCCGGCGTGATGATCCGAAAGTACCCTGGTGGCGGTTCTGATTCTGAGGCGGCTCTGATATGGGACAAACGCTCCTGCATCGTGCTTGCCGGCATTTCACCGTCGATATAGACCACCCGCCGCGGGCGCGGCGCCGTCCAACGGAGGAACTTGGTGCCGCTGGCGATCGCGTACGCCATAGAGAGGGCAAGATAGGTTTTCCCGACGCCCCGCCACGAGTAGAGCATCGCGATATCTTTCTGCCTCAGAATCGGTTCGAGGATGAATTCGCGCGGAGGCAGTTCGAGTTTCAAAAAATCTAGAACATCCACCGTCTTGAGGCCGACGGCGCCAGCTGCATCTTCGGCGTTCTCAATTGCCGCCGCGATTTCGACCGCGCCGTTCGTCGTCATGCTATCCCCGCAACACGTCGTTGAAGTCTTTTGCCTTCGAAGGTCGCGCAATTTTCACGCGCCTTCCCTCAGCCAAAAATCTCTGAGCCGCATCGCGCGCGGCCGCCTCGCCGGGTTCGTCGTTGTCAGCCGCTATGACCACTTCGCGCACGGCATCGGGCAGCCGCACGGTTCGCAATCCGGAAGTGCCAAGCACGGCCCATGCGATAAGCCCGGTGGCTTGTGCGATTGAAAGGCCGTCTTCGATGCCTTCGGTCAAAACGACGATGTCCGCCAGCTTCGGGGCCAGGCGTACGGCGCCGCCCGCCAACGATCCAAGGCTCATCTTCGCCTGCTCTATGGATGCCTTGCCCGAGCCGTCCGGGCGCAAAAAGGTCCGGTGGATTCCGACAAAGCGTCCTGCCTTATCCTCGACGGCCGCAACTATTCCGGGGAATAAATGGCCACTTTGATGCTTCAGTGCTGGATGAAAGTGGATACTCGAAGGCGGCGCGATCGTGATTCCTCGGCCACGCAGATAGCGCTGCACCAGTGTTCCCTCCGCGGCCCGCGATTGATCCCAGATCCTGTGCGCCGCGATTGATGATCTATCCGTGCCATGAGGTCGCGCGGTGTCTGAGAGGGCGGTGGCATGTTCGCCGAGTGCAGCCAGTATCGCCCTCTCTGCGCAGGCATGAGACCAGCACTTGGCGCGCAATTGGCCTCTTGAATCGCGCCAAAGCGAGCAGTTGGCGTCTAGGCCACCGTGGGCGGGACACCGAATTCTGCGCAAATTGCTGGTACTCATTCGGTTGCCACTTCTGCTAAGTGCCCCGATGGCTCGGCCCGACAATTTCCGGTTCAACAGCCTAGTCGCCATTCTTTCCCCTGCGTGCGGAACGGCACGCGAACCTTCCCGACCTGGTGTCAAGGCTGCAAGGGAGAGGCGTGGCAGTGCAAGATCAACTTCCACGCGAGCGGAAAGTGGGGAATCTTACGGGCGGCGCGTGCTGACTATGCGCTTTGATCTAGGGATGCTGTTGGAAAAGGCCCTGGGAGTAAGCGGGTGTCCGCGGTTACCCATGAATCTGGGCGCCAAATGGCGACAAACAGCCCAATGGGAGGCGTCCGGCTTGCGGCTGCGCTCTTCCTCGTAAGCGCGTACGCGTTCTTTGCTCTTGTCCGCCACTCTTTGCCTATTGCTTTCTCTAGCTTTTTTGACCCTGACGATCGCGGTCCTGGCGTGCGCCTCGAGCGGTCGAATCCTGATACGTTCGCACGCCTGCCCCATCTCAAATGCCGTTGCAATGCCCCGCCAGACTGCTAGCCCACTTTGCTCAGCCAGATTCGCATCCCTGATGTACACGGGAATGATCCTCGCGTGATTGAGTAGTTCCAACGCGTCCGCCGCACCCTCCGCTTCGGCTAGGCGTTTCCGCATCTTCAAGACTTCTAGTGCGTTCGGCGCCGCAGCTTCGTCACGGATCTCTTCAATTCTTCTGTTGATCTGAGCTTGTCTTCTCACGAGGGCATGACTCTTCAGCGCCTTTTCCCAAAGAGGATGGAGTTTGCCCATACCGTGGTTCTGTTCGAAGCGCCTCAAAACCTGCCGCGCCATGCGTTCGAGGTTGGCACTAAATTTCACGATCTCTCCGCAGAGACTGAAGGTATTTACGCTTTTGAAGATGCGCTCGAAAATTTGAATCTGCTCGCGCGCGGACTGACGCCGGCGCGACGATCGCCGCTTGTACCTGATGTAGATACCCGCGCTCGGGAGAGCCTCGAACCTCTTTCGCGTGTGCTGAGTCATGCTTCAAGCTCCATTAGGTTGGCTCGCTATGCCGAGCTCGACCGGATGCGGCTTCGACCCGCCGTAGCCCAACGAAAATTTTCACTCTGCACCAACTATCTTTGTGATACTACTTGCTCAGAAGGCCGGACGCACCCGGATTCCTCAACCTATCGCTTTGTCGTTTCGGAAGTGGCACTCCGAGGTCACTGCGCGTGGAATAAAGCTTGTTCAGGGGCTTTTGGTGACCTCACCGGTTTGCCCAATCGGTGATGTCAGTACGCGCGCGAGCGAGGAAAGGGCCATGGGCCTCAGGATTTTAAGTTCCTTTCAAGTTGGCTACAAGTCGTCCCCTGCTGAGAGACAGCCTCGCCTAGATTTGTTGAAAGCGCGGAACGGTTCAATAAGAGCCGCTAGCCGTGATCTCGTGGAGAAGCGGAACGTCGCGGCACCACCGCAGCATTGCGTATTCAAGACGATCAATCATCTCGAATCAATCCGCGCACCGCGCTACCGCAGGCTTCCTGTGAATCTAGACGGGTTGAAAATTCCGTCTGGGAGGCCAAGGTTTTTTCGCTTTTGGAACATCTGACAGGGGGCAAAGTCGGGCGCCGCCGAAAAAAATGGTCTGCAACGGAATCCGCCTATGTATCCCGCGATGAACAGCCCAAGTCGAGTCCACGTAACGTAATCGCCGTTGACTCCGCGAGGTGATTTCGCGCGCTACGAAGTGATCATCCGCTGCATCGAGACAATCACAATGTGTAAAATCGACCGATGGTCTCGGACCTTGGGCCCGATGGCGGAACTCGCGGCCGAAATTATCCGACGTTTCTTGTTGCGCTTGTGGCAGTCGAATCTGCCCGACTATCACAGACACTTCGCAGACACCATCCCGAAAAAACCTGCGCAGATGCGTGGCTAACGTGAAGGCACCAGTCTGGCAATCTGGTGGCGGAGCCGATTGCGCGCGATTACGAGCGGATGGCGCGCGAGAAGGCGGCGGTGGGAATCAATTGGTACTATGGACCGCCCCTCGATCCGGCCGGTCCGATAGCGGCAAGGACTCTCTCAAGAATTGTCTTTTGCTGGTCGATAGGTGCAACAAGGATTCTAGGCGAGAGAACGTGGTGTGCAATTTCGTTTCGCTCGAATCTTACAAGTTCGTACTCCTCGGCCAGATCCACGTCTATCTTTTTTAGATACCCTGCGAGCCCCTTTGCCGCTGGCAGCCTGCGGCCTCTTCGTCGTCTGACCGTTATTCGCAGAGCATTCAACAAGGTCTCAAAAGCAACGAAATGGTCGAGAAACGCGGTTTCCTCCATTCGACGCCCTAATTCCTCGAAGAAAGCTTCAAGCTTCTGCTGAGCGATGGTCTGCTCGTCGCCTAACTCAACGATCAGTAGGTCTATGTGACGTAATGCCAACGGATCGGCGAAGACTTTAACGCTTTCTTCATCCGCAAGTATTTTCAAGACCAAATACCGCCGGAAGGCATCATCTAGGAGTGACATTCCGGAAAATGCTACCGCTGCAACAATTTCTGAATAGCGTCCTCAAGAGTGGGGCGCGACAACTCAGGTAGTGCTCCCGGGAAGCGCAGACCTTTCTTCGACTGTCGACGGTTTTCTTCGGACACGATGCCCCAACGATCTTTCCCGGTCGCATCATCAACCGTGCGCAGTAGAAGATAACGGGTAGCGAGCCCGCCGCGTGCAAATAGGTCGACCCGACCGGCGCTTCCAAAGACATACCGGGCCACGGGGCTAAACGTTATGGTTCGCCCCCGAATTGAAAGATCCAGCACGTCGATTGAATATTGCCCGGTCAATTGCTCGGATCGCGGTTCAGTACGCCGAGGACCCACGGTGATCAGACCGTCGACAATAAGGTCCGACAGCATCTCTTTGACTTGCTCGAACAGCCCGGGAATTGCTACTTCCCGCCATTGCTTGAGGGTTTCTCGGACCTTTTGAGCCGTTTCTTTTTCACTCCGCTCCATCTTTTCCAGCGTTTCTCGCAAGCTCATTGAGTGCCTCTCTTTGTTTTCAACATTTTAGTCTAGACTAAGGGCGGATCACAGCATAGAACGCGGTGGGGCGCGCCACGACTACGTTAGCCTGGTATCTGAAAAGCCCCTCGCGTCACATTGAATATGGAATGAGTTCCGGTAACCTCGTGCCGGAAAAATGCGGGAGAATTTCTATGTCGAGTGGACGGCGACCGCCGCGCCGGCCACTCAGATTGTCATGGCGACGGGCGGTCGAACGCAAGCGCAATTCGGCTTGCGGCAGATGGCGCATTTTCAGGGCGGTTTCAGGGCGACACTTCGCAGACACAAGCGCCAAATCATCCGCACAGACGCGCGATGATTTCGAGGCAACCAGTTCGGCTATCTGGTGCTGGACAAAGGATTAGTGCGCAACGCGTCGGTCACGGCGGGATGTCGCGCAACAAGGCGCGCTCGGGTCACTCCACCCGTAGGTCGGGGTTGACTCGAATCTCAATTCTGTGAGTGTGGGAAGGAAGATCGGACTCGCCGAAGTAAGTGACTAACTCAACCTCTCCGACGTCAACCACGTCTAACGGCGCGAACATTATCATCAGGTTGGCGCGCCTGGCGTCGGGACTGTAATGTTCGAGGTCTCGCGCGGCTTGAGCAACGAAGGAGCCCGAGAGCGCACTGCCGCGCAATAGCACCCTCACCTTCTCTGGTTGGTCTGACCCACTCCACCGCTGATAAAGGCAAAGCTTGGCTAATCTGGCGGGCACTCTTTTGAAGATGATCGCCTCATCGTACATGCCCATTAGGCTCAGTTTCCGCCCTATCTCTTGACGGATGTCTTCACAGATAATTGTGAACTCGTGCTGCATTGTCTGAGGGATCCTGATTTCCGAAGTCTTTTGAAGTCGGTTTGTTCGCGATACCTTCAGAATTGATCCGCTCAATTGCTGGAATATCAGAGGCGGCCCAGATAGTCCCTGCAAAATTGCTGACCACGCTGTTGTTCGTTGCGGTCGCCGCGCCTAATGTCGTTGCGTCAACCATTGCCATCATTTGCGGATCGGATGCAGCACTCGATGCCTGGAGTTCAACTTTACTGGTGATGTCGCTGAAAAACTGCATCACCTTTAGACCAAATTTCGTCGGTCTGTAAAAACCACCGCCGCTGCTCACAACTCCGATACTTGAAAGCTGGCGAAGAATATCCATGATAAGCACTGGTTCTCTGCGGAGGAGCATCGCAAGGTTTCCAATGTTCAAAGGTTCCGACAGCGTGACAACACTGTGAAAGACGATGAAGGCGTCGCGGTCAGCTAGCAGTTTGCCAATCCGGAGAAAATCAGCCTCGCCAAAGAAATATAAGTGACGGTCCTTCATAGCTAGGAAGCTCCACGTTTTGGAGACATCTCGTCGAGACGTTTACGTTCTTCCTCTATGGCATATATCGTCATCCTACGCTGCTCGACCCATTCGGCAGAAGCCGCAGCAATCGCGCATGAGCCCAAATCTCTGTCTTCAAATATGATTGGCGCGCGGCCCGCTTGTCGTAGTTGCTGGGCCAGTCCGGAATCCGTGTAGGTCCCGCGAGCGCCACTGCTGAGCCAGAGAAGAAACTCTTTTGCTTGCTTAGCAAATTCCTGTGCTTCCTGCATTGCTCCGAAATCTGAAGCTAAACATACGACCGCGTCCATCTCGCCGACCTGCACCCGTTCTTGTAGGTTGGCGGGAACCTTGTACGTCTTGTCGAAGATTAGTTCCTCGCTGAAAAAAACGCGGTGACCGAGCTTCTCAAGCGCCGTACGGACCTCCTTTCTCTTTTTCGCGACGGGGTTGTCCGAATCTGGGTCCGGACCCCACACGAGTATCTTCAGTCGGACACCAGCGAAGACCACGCGGAACTTTTCATAGATTATGGCCGCGGCGTCGATGTTGGCTCCATCAGGTGGATTAAACTCGATGGAGTGGGGTTGCGCACGCGAGCACTTGTCGCAGATCCGATAGGCTCTATTCGTAATCTCACGAAAATAGCGTCGACTTCCGGCCAGCCTCTCTCCACATTCTAGGCACTCCATCCGTCAACCAAACGCTCCAACGCCCGATACAGTGTCATTCCGCTGAGCAATCTAAGTTAGTCGCGAGAGCGTCATGCGTCAAGCAAAGACGTCTTCGTCGATGCGGGGGCAGCAGGAATGAAGGCGAACCCTCAGCGAAGTCGCGCCCTCGGAGCAAATATGTGAGGTTCGGTTTAGCCCAAGTCCGCCAGACGGACTTCAAGTAAAAGACGCTCGCTTCCTTTTACGAGGCGCGGGGATCGAAGCCACTGGGCCACCTCGAAAAAGTGTCTTTTTGTGTCTGAGGCGAGCAAATCCGATACGATGCGAGGGCTCCGCGATTTGCGAAACCCTCGCATTTTCCTATCCGATCCGATCCGAGCCGATGCCATCAGAGGTCCCCGACCACCTTAGCAATCTGGTGCCTTCGAACTTTCATCTCGCGTGGGTACGGTCCAAGTTGAGGCCAAGTCGCTGAATATCCGTTGATTTACCTGCTCGATTTATGGCGCAACGGATGGCAAGTTCACAGCGCGTCGCGGCAGGGAAGCACCGGAAAAAGCCAGCGAGGAGGTGGCCTGCACCCCGAAAAC
>PLDK01000006.1 GCA_003135135.1 Deltaproteobacteria bacterium | reverse complement strand
GGAAATTGGGGAGCAGGCCACAACTCATGGGCATCGTGGAAGTTGACGAAACCTACATCGGTGGAAAGGAAAGCAACAAGCACGTTGGGAAGCGGAGCGGCAGACGGGGAACGCAAGGCAAGACCGAAGTAATCGGCGCGATCTCGCGCAAAGGGAATGTGGTCTGCAAAATGATCGAGCAAGCGGATTGGGATACTTACGACAAATTTGTCCGCGAAGCCGTTTCCAATAAAGTCTCGCTGATTGCGACCGATGACAGTTACCACTACCGCGACTTGGGCCGCATGGGCTATCGGCATCGCTCGGTCAATCATAGCGCACAGGAATATGTGCGCGGCGAAGTTCACACACAGAGCATTGATTCGTTTTGGGCGTTGCTCAAACGCGGAATCATCGGCACCTACCACAATGTCAGCAAGAAGTATCTGCCGCTGTACTTGGCGGAATTTCAATTCAGATTCAACAATCGCCATGAGGCCGACATATTCGGCAAGGCGATAGCAGGGTGCTGAGACACGAACACTGGCGAATGTCTCAGCTATCTGAGAACGTCGCCAGCGAACCGAAGCAATTGGAGATGTTCCGGTATTATGGTTAAACATCTGTTTAATGGAGGACATATCCATGACCGATGCTGATCGCCGACTGATTGAGGACGCCTACGTTGCTCAAGTTTTAATTTTAGCGAAATCCCTTCGGACTGAGGATTCTCAAAAAGGCACATGGACCAGTGAGGACGGCATCAAGAGAGCCTCAACACTCATTGCGAAGGAGCGTTCTCGAATTCTCGCCGGAAGGCCATGACCTCATCGTCTTTGGCGTTGACCTTGTGCGCTGTCTTGATGATGAGCCCCGCGCGTTCGCCAGCCCTGATAGCGTCGCACAGGCGCATCCCGTCGAGCACCGCTACGATTTTGAAGGCCGCATCCGTTATCGCGCGTTCACTGTCTTCTTCGGTGGGGGTTTCCATGTAGGGATTTTGCCACACCCCACGCGTGCCTCAAGGCTGAACTATTCCATCCCGAAAACAAAGGCGAAAAATCAACATGTCTGCGACAAACCCTAGGCTGACGAATTGCAAAGCATGTGGCGGAATGGTCGCCATCAGCGCGCCTCGATGTCCGCATTGCGGCGACGTGCGGGGGCTTCGGGAGCAGATTACGAAGCCGCGCAAACATGCGCTCAAAATTCTGTTTGGATTGGTCGGCGCGGTCATTATTGGCGGATTTATCGTTGCCGCGATTGAGGACTATGAGACTAGCGCCGGATTCGAGATTGGCAAGACTTACGCGATTGCAAAGGATGGCTACATCTGCCCGACGGTTGATGCGCTTGTAACGGCAGAGAATATCGGCGCGTACTCGCAAGACCGCGCAGGGTCGGTGGGTTGTTTGTATATAGTACGAGGCATGGATAGCGTTCTCGTGCTCGAAAAAAATAGCGCGCTTGTGAAGGTCCGGTATCTCGTGCAGAGAGACGAGAAAGGACAGATACTTGGAGAGCCCGATGTGTTCACAGAACACGATCAGTTCGAGGGCTGGACCGAGGCCGAGAACATAAAACCCGCCAACTAGCACTAATGTCGAGCGAGGTGTTCAATCCAATATCGGAATTATCGCCTTGAGAATATCTCGTGCCCGCGCCTTCCCGTCTTCGGTGATAGAATAAACGCCATCGTTCAATAAACCGTGAAGCTGCAATGCTCCAACGCGTACATATTCCGAGGCAAGGGCATCGATGTTGAAATCGATCGTTTGCCCGGTCATGACCTGCCAACCTGGGATGTTTCGGTGATAGCCGGATTCTCGGAGTCCCGTGCGAAGACGCTCTATCAAAACATCATTCACACCCTTCAGCACTCTGTAACCATAGACGAGCAGAAGCAGGGCTTTCTCCTCGCGAGCACCATCATCGGGCAGTGAGACCTTAAGCGTGAGTAGATTCCGCCGCTCATCGAAATCGTAAATTCGTTGCAGGTTCCGCCACTCTTCTTCGGAATGCTCCAAAACCGAGTCTAGTGGTACGCCAGCCAGGAGGCGGTCCACCGCTCTAGTCGGGTTAATTTCAGATGATTGTGTCGAGAGTTGGTTTGACGGCCCAATCGCGACGTTTATTTCCGCCGCATGCATAGCAACGGCAGGCGTTGTGGTGCGGATCGGCGTTAAAGGGGCTTGCTCTTTTTTGAGGACTCGTTTTCTTTTTCGTCCATCATATAAAGCGAGGCCAGTAATCGCGCCAACTGCTAGTGCCGCACCTCCAACGGGTTCCCACACGAGCGGATGTTCCTTGACAAACGCCCAGATCGCACCACCGAGAAAGATGATCGAGGTCACGACGGTCTGCCCCAGGTTTCTCCGGATAAAGGCGTAAATTTCGTCACGAATGGTCCATCCGGCCCATTCTTTATCGTTCTGCCAGCGCGTGTTTTTATCAGGCATGGAAGCCCCCTACGGATGCGATTTCCCTTCGGGGCATCGTACTGCGCTTTTCGGCACGCCGGCAACGCGGTACACTGACGGTATGGGCAGCGGATACGCTCAAAAAATCCTCTTCTTCTACTGCCACAAATGTAAGCGGTACGAAGAGAAAGCGAGCCCGCACTACCGAGCGCAGAAGCAGCGATTCGCGCGCCGCAAGAAGCAAGCAGCGAAACAGCCGCAGCCCGCGCAAGCCGAAGCCTGAAAAAACGAACATTGCAACGAGAGTATGCCCCTTTAGGCGCGGTAGTCAACACCGGCATACTCCCCACTAAAAACGTTTCACGTGAAACGTTTGCCCCTGGATCCTAAGAAATAACCCCTGTTTCGCAAAATGCGCCGTAAATCCCTCCGGCGGCGGCGACGGCCGCGCAGTATTAAGCCATTGGCAGGGGCCGCGCGCGACAACGGAGCGCGGCCTTAACGCTGGGTGCAGGGGTCACCCCTGCCCGCGAGGCGCATCAGCGCGCAGTCGCGCTCCGCAAATCGCGCCCCGTCATCTCGGCCGGAGGCTTCACTTCGAGCATCCCGAGCAGGGTCGGCGCCACGTCCGCCAGCGTCCCGCCGTCCTCGAGCCGCCCTTTGAATTTCGGATCGTAGAGAATCAGCGGCACCGGATTCGTCGTATGCGCCGTATGCGCCTGCCCGGTCGCGGGATCGGCCATGAATTCCGCGTTGCCGTGATCCGACGTGACCAGCGCGACGCCCCCGCGCTTTGCAATCGCCTCGATCACCACGCCCAACGCCGCGTCCGCCGCCTCGACCGCCGCCACCGTCGCCTCGAACTTGCCGGTATGCCCGACCATGTCGGGATTGGCGAAGTTCATCACGATCACGTCGAACTTGCCGCCTTCGATTTCCGCGGCGGCCCGGGATGCGATTTCCGCCGCCTTCATCGCCGGCTCGAGGTCGTAGGTCGCGACCTTCGATGACGCAATCAGCGCGCGCTCTTCGAGCGGGAACGGCTTCTCGACGCCGCCGTTGAGGAAATACGTGACGTGCGCATATTTTTCGGTCTCCGCGACGCGCAAATTCCTGAGCCCCGCATGCGCCAGCACCTCGGCGAGCGTGTTGCGCACGTCTTCGGGACCGAACGCCAGCGGGAGTGCGAACGAACGATCGTACTCGGTCATGCACACGTAGCCCACTTTTGGGATGCGCGAGCGCCGGAAGCCGGAAAATTCGCCCAGCGCGATCGCGGCTGTCAGTTCGCGCGCCCGGTCCGCGCGGAAGTTGAAGCAGATGACCTGGTCGCCGTCAGCCATCGGCGACCGCTCTCCGATCACGTGCGGCTCGACGAACTCATCGCTCTTGTCTGCGGCGTACGAATTCTCCACCGCCGCGCGCGCGCTCGGCGCGGCCACTCCATCCCCTTCAACGATCGCGCGCCACGCCCGCTCGACTCGCTCCCATCGCTTGTCGCGATCCATCGCGTAGTAGCGTCCCGTGACCGTCGCGATTCGCCCGCGCCCAAGCTGCTTCAGCTTCGCTTCGAGCTGGTCGATAAACTCAAGCGCCGAGCGTGGCGGCTTGTCGCGCCCGTCGAGCACCGCGTGAACCGCAATCCTGCCCGCGCCATTGGCCGCGGCGACGTCGAGCAACGCCATCAGATGATCGATATGACTGTGCACGCTCCCGTCGGAAAGCAGTCCCCAGATGTGCAGCGTCGTGCCGTTCGCGACGGTCTTTTTTATCGCATCGGTCAGCGTCGGATTGCGCGCGAGAGCCCCGCTCTCGATCGCTTTGGTGATTCGCATCAAGTCCTGGTAGATCACGCGGCCCGCGCCGATGGTGAGATGCCCGACTTCGGAATTGCCCATCACGCTCGGCGGCAGGCCCACCGCCTCGCCCGACGCGTCGAGTTCGGTATGCGCCTGCGTCGCGTAGAGCCGGTTCATCACGGGAGTCTTCGCCGCGGCGATCGCATTTGACGCGCTGCTCTTGCTGACTCCCCATCCGTCGAAAATCACCAGCGCTGCAACCGGCGGTCGCGTGGCCATCACGATTTCCCGCCCGCCGCTAGCGCGGCGCGCCCGAGCACGCCGCCGCGAAGCCGCACGTCAACTTCGATTGTAGGGTTTCCGCGCGAGTCGGGAATCTCGCGCGCCTTGATCTCCGCGATTTCCGTGGATGCCGCCATCGACTCAAACCTCACCGCATTAGTGGAAGTCCGGCATTCTAGAGCAGGCCGGCCCGGCTTGTCACGCGCAACTCCGGAGGAGACACCCCTGCGAACGCCGCCAATCGCCGCGCAGTTACACGGCGCCGCTGTCGCGCAGCGCGCCGATCTCCTCCCACGTGTAGCCGAGTTCGAGCAGCACTTCCTCGGTATGCTGCCCGAGTTCGGGCGCAGGCTCGGCCGCGGCCGCAACTTCGCCGTTGATCGTCACCGGCGCGCCCGACACGAGCACCTTGCCTGCCATCGGATGGTCGAGTTCGAGCAGGTATCCGTTGACGCGCGCCTGCTCGCTTTTCAAGATCGCGCGGTAATCGACGACCTCGGTCGCCAGGATATCGGCGTCGGTAAGTTCCTTGAGCCACTCCCCGGTCGTTCTCGTCGGGAAGATCTCGTCGAGCACTTTCTGAATCTTGTCGCCATGAAAATTACGAATCACGTTGTCCGAGTACTCGGGATCCTTCTCCAGGTGCTGGATTCCGACGATTCTGCAGAACGACGGCCAGCGCTGCTCGTCCACGCCCGCGATGCAGACGTGGCCGTCGCTGGTGGGGAACGCGCCCCAAATCCCGTGCAGGAACTGATGCCCGCGGCCGGCGCGCTCGGGCTCGGCGCCGGTGATCGACGTGTAATTGATCTCCATCCCCTGCATGGCGATCATCGTGCCGTAGATCGACGCGTCGACCTTTTGCCCCGCGCCGCTGCGCTCGCGCGCGAACAGCGCCGCCAGAACTCCGCTCGCCAGGCTCAATGCTCCCGAATGATCCGCGATGAACATTCCCGCCGGCAGGGGCGGGTCGGCCGGCATCCCCGTCTTCGCCATCACGCCGCTGGCCGCCTGCGCCAGCGTGTCGCGGCTCGGCCGTGTCACCCACGGCCCCTTCGGTCCCCACGAGCTGCCTTGCGCGTACACGATCCGCGGATTTATTTTGCGTACTTCGTCGTAGCCGAGTTCGAGCCTGTCCAGCACGCCGGGCCGATAGTTGGTGACGAGCACGTCGTACGATTTCAGCATCCGGCGGATCATCTCGATCGCGCCGGGCTTTTTCAGGTCGGCGGTGACGCTCCGTTTGCCGCGATTCATCGCGATAAAGTAATGCGACAGCATCGCGTTCTTGACGTTCAGGCCGCCAATCAGCGCGGCCAGCATCCAGCGGCTCAGATCCCCGGTATCCTTGTTCTCGACCTTGACGACATCGGCGCCCATGTCGGCCAAAATCAGCGACGCAAATGGCCCCTGGATTTCCTGCGCGATCTCGACGACCTTGATTCCCTCAAGCGGCTTGCTCATCGTGGCTTTCCCGTAAACGGTCGTTCAGAGGAACTCGGACGCGCGGGCATTATCCCGCCGTTGGCCGCGAAATCTCAAGTCTCGATTCATCCGCGCAGCGCCATTGGCCTGCGGGCGCGCCGCTTGTACGCTCATCGCCGATGGAACCGAGCATCTACGAGTATCCCGACGTCTTCCGCCGCGCGCATATGGAAAGTCCCGGCGAAATTCCGGCCGAAGTGATCTTCCTGCAACAGGTATGGAAGCGCCATCGCAAGCGCCCGACGCGCCGCATCCTTGACATCGCCTGCGGCGATTCACCCCACGGCCGTCTGCTCGCGGATGACGGATTCGAGGTCGTCGGAATCGATCGTTCAGCGGCGATGATCGCGGCGGGGCGCCGTAAAGCGAAGGCAATTGCGAATCTTCGCTTCTACCGCCGGCCAATCGAAAAGTTCACTCTACCCGAGCGCCCCTTCGATGCCGCAATCTTCATGTCCGAAACATTTCCGGTGATCGTCGAGAACTCCCGCCTGCTCTCGCATCTCAAATCTGTCGGCCGTGCGCTCAAGCGCGGCGGCTTGTACTGCATCGACATCGATCGCCAGGATCCGATTCCGCACGTGTCGCGAAGGACGATGTGGCGCGAACGCACCGCGCGCGCCGCCGGCGTCGCACTCGACATCCGCGAGTTCCATCGCCCCGTTGCGTGGCACTCGCCGCTGCATTCGATCTACGAACTCGAATGCACCATCAACTTTCCCGCCGGCGCGGTGACCACTCGCGATTTGATTCCGGTGCGCTTCACGCTCCCATCCACGCTGGAGCTCGCGGCGCTGGCGTCGGGAATGTTCAAAATGGCCGCTACCTACTGCGACCTGTCATTCACCAAGCCACTGGACAAATGCCGCTACCGCTGGACGGGCGTGCTGCGCCGCATGTGAGCTTCAGGAGCCATCCAGATGATCGATCAGATCGAGCATCTCGGGATGCCAACCGCCGTCGAAGCGGATAACCTGAATCGATCCCAGCTCGACGACCGGCTCCTGACTTGTCAACTTTCGCACGATCGCGCGAATCACTCCACGATGCGCAATCAGCAGCGCGTCGTCAGCTTCCGCATCGGCGCGCGGCGTCCACAGAGCCAGCATGCGTTCCAGGCCGCGCTCGACGCGATTGGCAAAGCCGGCGCGGCTCTCGCCGGCGGGATAGGTGTAGCTCGGCGCGAGTCGATCGTCGTTCCATCGCGCGAACTCGTCGGGATAACGCTCGCGAATCTCATCGGCGGTGAGTCCTTCGAACAATCCGAAGTGAACTTCGGCGAATTCATCGATCGTGATCAGTGGCGCCGAGTCGCCCGCTACGATTCGCACGCCTTCAGACGCACGCACAAGTGGACTGGAAAAAATGTGCGCGAAATTTCCGCCGCCCTCGCGATGCGCCCCGACCGCCAGGCCCGCAAGGCGCATCTGCGCGCGCCCGAGTTCCGACAGCGCCACGTCGGTGCGGCCATGATACCTGATGCTGGACTCGCCTTCGGTCTCGCCGTGGCGAACCAGGATCAACCGCGACCCGCGACTTTGGCGCTTGATCATTTAACTGCGATGGCGCCCGGCGGAAATCATTCGTTGTCGAACAGCGGATTCATCACCAGGCCGGTCAGCAGTTTGGGATGGAAGTAAGTCGATTTCTCAGGCATTGTCGCGCCCGCGTCGCTCACCCGCTCGACATCCTGGATCGACGGCGGATTCATCAGGAACGCACCGTCGGCATGTCCCTGCGCGACTGCGCCGAGCGCGCCGCCGATTTCGATCGTGTATTCGATGTTTCCGCCTTTGCGAATCTCGTCGGCGCCGAGGCCGAATATTCGATCGAACACCAGCGCGTGCAGAACCGACACGTCCAGGCGCCGAACCTCGTCGGCCGCGTCGGGCATCGCGGCCTTCATCGCGCTGCGGCTGCGCAGCCGCAGGATCAAGTAGTTGGAACTTCCCTTCAACGTCACGCCGATTGCGCCGGTGCCCAAATTGTCCAGGCGCGCGCGAAATGTGTCGCGATGCGCGATTTCCTCGACGTTGAATACTTCGCGCGCGCGGCGCGTGAACGACGCGATCGCGTCGGCGGGCAGCGATTTCACCACCCGATGCGTCGGCAGAATCACCAGCCCCGGATCGCCGCATGCCACCAGCGTCATCATCGTATAGTCATACGGCTGCGGCTCGCTCGAGGCATTCTCGTGGCGCCGGGCGCGGCGATAGTTCAGCGCGGTTTCGTAGCGATGGTGTCCGTCGGCGATCAACAAGCGGGGCGATTCGAGTTCGCGCTGAACGACCGCGACTTCGCCGGCTGCCTCGATTGGCCGCAGCTCGTTGCGGATTCCCAGGTCATCGACGAGATCGATCAGCGGCTCGCGCGCGGCCACCAGCTCGCGCAATCGGTCGAGCTCGGGATGCGCGCTCGAGTACAGCGAGAAGATCGAGCTGGTGTTGACCTGGAGAGCGGTCAGCAGCCGCAGACGGTCCTCCTTCGCGGCTGGAAATGTTCGCTCGTGCGGCACGATGCGCCCGCGATCGAATTCCTCGAGGCGGACTCGCGCGATAAATCCGGTGCGATGAAGCATCCGGCCCTCGACGTGGAAAGTCTGCGTGTATTGATAAATCGCCGGCCGCGCCGACCGCTCGACGACGCCTGCCGCCAGCCACTCCGCGAGGGTGTTTTCGGCCGCACCGTAGCGATCCGCTTCGCGGCCAAGTTCGAGCCGCACGACGTTGTACGGACTGCGTTCGTAAAGTTGTTTCTGCCGCGCCGCGCCGATCAAATCGTATGGGGGCGCCACGACCAGCGCTGGTTCGCCGGCAATTTGGCGATTATACATTAGCGCGCGAAATGGCTCGATCCGATTGCCGAGCGCGCTCATTTCAGTGCGTCTCCCGCCAGCGCGGCCGCGATCTGATCTTCCGAAATCGTTCCCATTCTCACCATTTTCCACCCGCTTTCCTTGACCGCGACGACCGTGCTGGGCGCCGACGCCGGCAGGTTTCCACCTTCAAGGTAAACTTTAACTTTTTCGCCCAGCTCCGCGCGCGCTTCGTCGAGCGTGCTGGCCGGCGCCTTCCCGCCCAGGTTCGCGCTGGTCGCCGTGATCGGCCGCCCGATTGCCGCGCTGAGTGCGCGTGCCACCGGATTTGGCGATACGCGCACACCGACGCCGTCTGGTCCGGTCAGCTCCGGCGCCAGGTCTTCGCGCGCCGGCAAAACGATCGTCAGCGGTCCGGGCCAGAACGCGCCGGCGAGCCGCCGCGCATCGATCGGTATTTCGCGCGCCACCGAAAATGCCATCGCAGTGTCCGCCGCGATCAATCCGACCGGACGTCCCGGCTCGCGGCCCTTCACTCGAAACAGGCGGCGCAGCGCGGTGGATGAAAACGCGTCGGCGCCGAGCGCATAGAACGTCTCGGTCGGATAGACGACCAGCTCGCCCGCTTTCAACGCCGCTATTCCATCGGCGAGCCCAAACACAGCGGCGCGGGCGGGCGGCTTTTTTGGCCTGGTTGGCGATGAGCGCGACAAGTGACGATCAGACTCCTGCGACAGCGATTATACGGAACCGGCGCCGCCGCTCGAAGCGCGCACGAGTGCGCGCCGCGCAATGTCGCGCCGGAAATGACGTCCCTCGAACTCGATCATTTCGGCCGCCTGGTACGCGGCGTCGACCGCCGTCGCCAGCTCCGGCGCCATCGCGGTCACGGTCAACACGCGGCCGCCGTCGGTCACCAACTGTCCGTCGCGCATCGCGGTGCCCGCATGAAAAACCTTCACCCGAATCCGGCGCATCGCCCATTTGATCTTGATGTCCGACGGGAGGTTGCCTTCGAGCCGATCGAGCCCGCTGATCGCAATTCCCTTTTTGTAGTCGCCGGGGTATCCGCCCGACGCAAGCACGATCGCGACCGAGCTGCGGGGCGAGAGCCTGATCGCCGCATTGGCGACTTTTCCGCCGGCGGCAGCGAGCAGGTTCTCCGCCAGGTCGCTGTCCAGCCGCATCATCAGCGCTTCGCATTCCGGATCGCCAAAGCGGACGTTGAACTCGAGCACGTTGATTCGTTCCCCGTCGATCATCAATCCCGCGAACAGCAGGCCGCGAAACGGATTCCCGCGCGCGTTCATCGCCGCCAGGGTCGGCGCGACCACCTCGCGCATCACCCGCGCTTCGAGCTCGGGGCCGAATTGCGGCACCGGCGAATACGCGCCCATCCCGCCGGTGTTGGGGCCTCGATCGCCGTCGAAGACCGCCTTGTGATCCTGAAAGGTGCCGAGCGGGATCGCGTTTTCGCCGTCGCACAGCGCGAAAAATGAAACTTCCTCGCCGCTGAGAAACTCCTCGACGATTATGCGATTGCCCGCCGCTCCGAAGCGCCGCCGCTCCATCGCATCATCGATTGCATCCAGCGCCGCCTTCGCGTCGTGGCAGATGACGACGCCTTTTCCAAGCGCGAGCCCGTCCGCCTTGACGACCATCGGTCCCGTGCGCGCCTTCACATAACGCCGCGCGGACTCAGCGTCGTCGAATGCGGCGAAACCGGCGGTGGGCACGCCGGCCTCGCGCATGATCGTTTTCGCGAACGACTTGCTGGTTTCAAGCTGCGCCGCGGCCGCGGTCGGCCCGAATATTTTAAGTCCCGCGTGCGTGAACCGATCGACGATGCCGGCGGCGAGCGGATCTTCCGGACCGACCACGGTCAGATCGACCGCGTTTGAGTTCGCGAATTCCACCAGCGCGGCAACGTCGGTCGGCGCGATCGGCACCGCTTGCGCGATCTGATCGATCCCCGGATTTCCGCTCGCGCAAAATATTTTCTGCACGGTCTGGCTCTGATGAAGCCGCCAGACCAGCGAGTGCTCGCGCCCGCCTTTGCCTATAACCAGTACTTTCATCGCCCGGCGCGCAGCTAATGCCTGAAGTGGCGCACCCCCGTAAAGACCATCGCCAGCCCGAATTTGTCCGCCGCCGCGATCACTTCATCGTCGCGCACGGCGCCTCCGGGTTGCGCGATCGCCGTCGCGCCTGCCTCGGCCGCGAGCGTGGGGCCGTCGGGAAATGGAAACAGCGCTTCGGAGACGAGCACGGAACCTTCGAGCGCGACTTTGAGCCGCGCCGCTTTCTCGCGCGCGGCGTACACCGGATCGATCCGCGAGGTCGCGCCGCCGCCAACCGCGAGGGTGCGATCTTCCGCGACGAACGCGATCGCGTTGGACTTGATATGCTTGCAGACCTTGATTCCGAACGTGAGCGCGCGCATCTCGGCGTCGGTGGGCCGCCGCCGCGTCACGATTTTGCCTTTGCGCGGATCTTCGATCGCCAGGTCCGGCGTCTGCACCAGCAATCCGCCGAGCACCTTCTTGACGTCAAGCTCGTTGCGGTCCACCGCGCCCGGATTGAAGGTCATCACGCGACGATTTTTCTTTTTGCGCAGGAACGAGATTACCTCGTCCGGATACGCGGGGCCGATCAGCACCTCGGTAAATAATTCATCGACCGCGCGCGCGAACTCCATGTCCCACGGCCGGTTCGCGATGATTATACCGCCGAACGGCGAATCCGGATCGGTCGCGAACGCCTTGTCCCACGCGCCCTTGAGCGTATCGGCAACCCCCACGCCGCACGGCGTGTTGTGCTTCAGGATCGCCACCACCGCGCGCCGCTCGCCCTCGAACTCCAGCATCAGGTTCATCGCCGAGCTGATATCGACCACGTTGTTGAACGACAACTCTTTGCCGTGAAGCTGGTGCGCAATCTCGAGGAAGCGGCCGTACAGCGCGCCGGTCTGATGCGGATTCTCGCCGTAGCGCAGCGCCTGTTCGCGCTCGAGCGCAAGGCTGAAGGTCTCGCCGAGAGCCGCGTCGGCGCCGTCGCCGGCATGCGTGCCGAGATAATTTGAGATCGCCGCGTCGTATGCCGTCACGCGCGCGAATGCCTTGCGCGCCAAGCGCCATCGCGTGTCCGCGGTGATCGCGCCCTGGTGCGAGTCGAGCTCGGCGGCGATCGCGGCGTAGTCCGCAGCATCGACCACGACCGCGACGTCGCCGTGATTCTTCGCCGCTGCGCGCACCAGCGCGGGTCCGCCGATGTCGATATTTTCGATCGCTTCGTCAAGATTCACGCCGGGTTTCGCGACGGTTTTTTCGAATGGATAGAAATTTACGACTACCAGGTCGATCGGCTCGAGCCGATGCTGCAGCATCTGGCGCTGATGGCTCTCGTCGCCGCGCCGCGCCAGGATTGCGCCATGAATCTTCGGATGCAGCGTCTTGACGCGCCCGTCGAGCATCTCGGGCGAGCCGGTGAAACTCTCGACCGATCTGACTTTGACGCCGGCCGCTTCCAGAGCCGCCATGGTGCCCCCGGTCGATACTATTTCCACGCCGTGCCGTTCCAGCGCCTTGGCAAACTCCGCCACCCCCGCCTTGTCCGCGACGCCGATCAGCGCGCGTCTGATCACTACCCTGTCACTGCTCATTGCCGTCTAGCTCCGCATCCAGCTACGCAACTAACTACGAACGACGCGCGGCACCCGCTTGCCGACCGTGCAAAGCATCTCGTACGAAATTGTTTGCGCCAGCCGCGCGACATCGTTCACACTGATAGTCTCCCCGCCCGATTCGCCCCACAAGATTACCTCATCGCCAACCGACGCGCCCGCGATGTCGGTGATGTCGATCGTCGTCAGGTCCATCGAGACCGCGCCGACCACCGGCGCGCGCGCGCCGCGCACTATCACTTCGCCGCCGTGTTGCAGCCCTCTGCGGTAGCCGTCGGCGTAGCCCACCGGCAGCACGCCGATCAGGCTTTCGCGCGGCGCGACGAAGGTATGCCCGTAGCCCACGCCGCTTCCAGCGGGCGCGCGCTTGATCTGCATCAGCCGGGTCTTGAACGCCATGACGGGCCGCAGCTCGACGCGCTCGCGCACGGCGGCCACCGGCGGCAGGCCGTAGATCGCCAGTCCGGGCCGCGCCAGGTCGAAATGCGAGTCTTGCCGCAGCACCAGCGCCGCCGAATTTGCAACGTGGATGACCGAAGGCTTCATTCCGGCCGCCTTCATCGTATCGATCGCGCGATTAAAGACGCGGAGTTGCGCGTCGGTGATTGGGCTCTTTGGGTCGCCGGCGTTGGCCAGCAGCGTGCACACGCCCTCGAGGCGCACGGCAGATGCGGCCCGGACCGCCTCGATGACATCGGGAATATCCGCCGGCATCACTCCAAGCCGCGTCGCGCCGCTGTCAATCTTGACGTGAATCGGGAAGTCTATCCGGCCGGCCGATGCGGCCGCGCGGTCGAGCAGTCCGATCATGGAGGCGTCGAAGACAAACGGCGTCAAGTCGAGCGCGACAATCTCGGCCACCTGCTCGGCGAAGAAGCCCGCCTGCAGGTACACGCGTGTGCGAATTCCCGCCTCCCGCAGTTCGCGCGCCTCGTCGAGCGTGGCGACTCCGAAATGACGGCATCCTTCGTCGATCAAGGTGCGCGCCACCGTCACCGCGCCATGCCCATAAGCGTCGGCCTTGACCACGACCATCAACTCGCCGTGCGTGGCCACGGCCCGCAGCGCGCGGAAGTTGGAGCGGAGCGCGCCGAGGTCAATCTCGGCGATAGTGGGGCGTTGGGTTTCAATTGCCATCGAAGGGTGAATCTCTCTCTCCGCGCGCACGGACGCAAGCCCGTCCCGCCCCGCTTAATTTCACCGGCGGGGTCAGGCGAGGTTTCTGCTGATCCGGGAGCTTTCACCGACACACGGCCGCGTCTGCGGCGCGGATGAGGACGCAAGGGGGATCAGGTTGGCGCGCACTTATCTCCAGCGAGGCAGCATAAGGGTTCCGCGGAATACATATTAGTAGTATTTCTCAGTTGATTATATTTTCCTCGGCTTGACACTAGTAAATTGCTAGTTCAAGCTAGAGAAAGCCGGAATCGATATAAGAGTCGAGTCCCGACTTGATCCAGTTCTACAGTGGCCCTTCCGCTCGCCTTTGACCACGTTTTGCTAGACCAATGCCATTTGTACGATCGCAAGGCTTGAGGAGGCCAGCATGGCGCAACCTCGTCGCTACCTTGTATCCGCCAATCTATCAGCCAGCGCCGAAAAATTGAGCTTGCTCGCCGGAGTGACCGCCGGCTTCGTGTACTCGATCTTCGCGAGCTTTGTTGCGAATGCGCTCACTCCCGTCACCGCATATCTCGTCGAAGCAGATTCCTTTCGGCACTCCGTATCCGGCCGCTACCAGGAAGTGCTCAGCCTCAACGGCGCCATTTCCACGTTGCTGGTATCGCTGGTCGTGTTCGTGGTGGTCTGGTGGTCGACGCGCGTGATTTTGGAGCACTGGCAGCGTGAGGATTGGGGGCGTATCGGTTCAATAGACCGAAGCTTGTCGGACGGACCGTTGCTCATACCGGCGGTAATCGCGCCGCTGGCGTCTGCAGCTAACAAGTAAAATCGCACAAAATCGAAATCTCGATTCAATAAAAGGAGAGACAACTAATGAGTGGAACAACTGACAAAGTTAAGGGACGCGTCGAAGAAGCGGCTGGCGTATTGACTAATGATCGCAAGCTGAAAAATCGCGGAAAGATGGATCAAGCTGCCGGCAACGTCAAGGATGCGATCGGAAGGACGATCGACAAGGCGGTTGCGGCGGTCAATCACGACAACAAGCGCTAGTAAGTCGCGAGGTCTCGAAAAACAAATGCTATATACGATTCTGCTCGTAGTAATCGTACTCGCACTATTCGGCGCGCTTCCGATTCATTCTTTCAGTAACCAATGGGGTTACATGCCCAGCGGCCTGATCGGGACGATCCTGCTCGTATGGCTGGTGCTGTTCGTCCTGCGCCAGGCCTGAAGCCTCCGCATGGTTCGAAGCGACGAGGCTCTGGCGAGCTTCCGAGGGATGACCAGAAGTCGTTCGTCGTTTTCGCTTGCGGTGCCTGTAGTCGCCGCTTCAAGTCCGGCCACCTCGACCAACTAAATACCTGTCAGCTCGGAAATCACGCGCCTGGCCGAAGGGCGGCGCGGAGGAATTTGCCCAGGCACCTCAGGATACCTTAACCGTTGGCCGGCGTATCTGTACAATGACGCCGGCAATGGCAATTGAGCTGGGAAATGCGCGCGAGCGGATAGTGCTCGCACAGTTCGAACGCCGCGGGATAAAAGATCCGCGCGTGCTCGCCGCGATGCGCACTGTCCCCCGTCATCGCCGTCGCGCCGTCAGACCCACGAAGCAGGAATCATGGCGCAACTGACATTCAACATGGCTGTCATGGAATTCCTGGCAGACCACAGGAATGTTCTTCTCACGAAATTTTTTCTACTCGCCAGTTTCGCCGGGCAAGTCGAGGGATACATCCTGATCGTGACACTAATCTACGTCATGTTCGATAAGACGCTGGCTGTCCGGCTTGCGGTATTGCTCCTGCTGACGATGTGTCTCAATCACGTCCTGAAGATAATCATCAAGAATCCCCGGCCCTTCATCCATGAAGGCACCTATCTCCAGAAGTGGGCGGTATCAACCGAGAATGCAAAAGCACTTGCGGCCGAGTATTCAACGCCCTCTGGTCACGCCATGGCCGGTTCGGCTTTCTACTCTTATCTCTACGCATCTGTCGAAAATCCCTTCGTCAGAGTCATCGCGGTCCTGGCGATTCTTGCCACGGGATTTTCGCGCCCCTATCTCGGTATCCACTATCCCGGGGACATTCTGATTGGTTGGGTGATTGGACTGCTCGTCGCCCTGGTGGCGATAAAACGCGCTGATAGAATCAGCGAGGGATGGGATAAGCTGTCATATAAGAATCAAGTGACGATCGTTGTTTGTTCGAGCCTGGTTCTCTGGCTCGCCACCATAGCTATCAACGGTTGGCGCATCGACGGCCAGCCCCGCGCATTTTTGGGCTATGCAGGATTCTTGACGGGTATCGTCATTGGCCGCCCCATTGAGTTGAGCACTGTGAACTTCGATCCCGGAAGCTCCACGCTACCGGCGAAAATCCTGCGATTCGCGATATCCGTTGCCATGGTGCTAGTGTCACTGGTCCTTCTCGATAAGGTCTTCAGAGCAATAGCCGATGACTTCTCGGTCCTGGGATACCTGTTGCTGTACGTCCGCTACGTTATCGCCGGCGTCATAAACATCTTCGTCGCGCCTCTATTTTTCACAAAACTCGGATTGGCTGAAAAGAGCACTTTTGAGGCCTGCTGAATCGAAAAACGGCATTCTGCTATCTCCCAGGCGCCCGAAATAACGGAATTTCCCCCTCGGCAAGCCTGCTCGGATACCTTAATCGTTGGCCGGCGTATCTGTATAATAGCGGCGGCTATGGCGATCGATCTCGAAAACGCGCGCGAGCGGATGGTGCTCGAACAACTCGAACGCCGCGGGATAAAAGATCCGCGCGTGCTCGCCGCGATGCGCACTATCCCCCGTCATCGGTTCCTTCCTGCGGAACTCCACGAGCACGCCTACGATGACGGTCCTCTGCCAATCGGCGACTCCCAGACTATTTCGCAACCGTACATGGTTGCGCTCATGAGCGAGGTCGCCGAGCTCCGGGGTACGGAGAAAGTTCTCGAAATTGGCACCGGTTCAGGTTATCAGGCCGCGGTGCTCGCGCGTCTGGCGCGCACCGTCTATTCCGTCGAGTGCAACGCGCATCTTCATGATCGCGCCCGCGCGCTTCTCAACTCGATGGGCTTCAGCAATGTCTATCTTCGATGCGCCGACGGTTCGGATGGATGGCCTGAGGAGGCGCCCTTCGACGTCGTGATGGTGACGGCGGCGATGCCCGGAATTGCTCTTCCGCTGCTGAATCAATTGACCCCGGATGGGCGATTGATCGCGCCGATCGGCGAAGATGAACTCCAGACCCTGGTGCGTATCAGCCACAAGACCGGACACTGGAGCGAGGAATATTTCGGCGAGTGCCGATTCGTAAAGATGACGGGCAAGCACGGCTTTCAAGCTTAGCGCGCTGGATTCGCGCGGCTCGCAGGATGCGGTGCGGCGGGTAGCGGTGGTGACGGACGGCGGATGATGTGATCGGGGAGCGGATGACAGGGACGCGGTGGATTTCGCGCGCGAGCGTGGCAATCGCGCTCGCTGCGTCGCTCGTGCTGGCGGGATGCGTTGGCGGCTCGCCGCCTTCGACCTACACTCCCGCCGGTTCGCAACTCCCGGTCACTCACGTCGTCGTTGCGGGCGAGACCGTTTACCATATAGCGAATGAATACGGCGTCAGCGTCGGGCGCTTGATGGTGGCGAATGGACTCAGCGATCCACGCGAGCTGCGCGTCGGCCAGGTGCTGACGATCCCGGGCGCGTATCGGGCCGCGTCGATCGGGACTGCGTTCAGAGGGGTGCATCCGTACACCGGCGAGCGGGCGTCGCGCCAATTTCAGTGGCCCGTGTCACAAGGAGTGGTGTCGTCGGGATTCGGAATCCGCAACGGCGCGATGCACGATGGCGTCGATATCGCGGCGCCGGCCGGCACTCCCGTCTATGCCGCCGACAGCGGCGTGGTGATTTTTTCGGGTACGCTCCACGGCTACGGCAACGCTGTGATCATTCGTCACGACGACGAATACGCTACGGTTTACGCCCACAACGAGCGCAACCTGGTCAGCGAGGGCAATCGGGTCGCGCGCGGGCAGGAGATCGGAGAAATCGGGCGCACCGGGCGCACCACGGGAGCGAATCTCCACTTCGAGGTGCGCCGCGACAACGTTGCCAAAGACCCGCTCGCCTATCTGCCCGAGCCGACATCCTCCGGCGGGATTAGCTTTGCCGCGGCCGGCGGCAGCTAGTATCTTTGACCGTCGCCCGCGGGCCTGCCCGAAATCAGTGCGACGGAATCAACTATGACCATCGAAGAAATCAAGAAACTGATTCGTAACGTCCCGGACTTCCCCAAGCCCGGAATAATGTTCAGGGACTTCACCCCGCTAATCGCCGACGCGCGCGGTTTCGCCGCGGTAGTCGATCGGTTGGCGCAGCCTTACCTCGGTAAAGTGGACGTCGTGCTCGGAATCGAGTCGCGCGGCTTTATCGTCGGCGCGCCCGTGGCGTATCGATTGGGCGTCGGCTTCGCGATTGCTCGCAAGCCCGGCAAGCTCCCATCCAATACTGTAGATCAGGCCTACGACCTCGAATACGGCAGTGCGTCGTTGCAGATGCATCAGGACGCGCTCGAAGGCTTGGGTCGCGTGCTCCTGGTCGACGACCTGCTGGCGACGGGCGGCACGGCTGCCGCGGCGCTGCAACTGGTGCAAAAGATCGGTGGAAATGTGATCGGATGCGCGTTCGTGGTCGAGCTCGACGCGCTCAAGGGACGCGAGCGCCTGGCGCCGGTCAACTGCTTCTCGCTAGTCCACTATGATTAAGCGATGCGGAGCCCGATGGATAATCGCGAACCACGTGCGACTGCGGATTCCGATCGGCGCCGCCTGCTAGTTGTCCTCGGCGTCACGTCGGTCTATTTCGTCACCGAACTCATCGGCGGCTATCTGACGGGCAGCCTGGCTCTGCTTTCCGACGCGGTCCACCTGCTCACCGACATCGCAGCGTTGTGCCTGGGCCTGCTGACGCTGTGGATATCCACGCGTCCCGCATCGTCGGCGAAAACCTACGGCTATCTTCGCGCGGAAATCCTCGGCGCGTTGCTCAACGGACTTTTTCTCTGGCTGCTGGTGGTCTTCATCTGGATCGAAGCGGCCGGCCGGCTGCGAAACCCGCGCCCGGTTTCAGGGCTGGGCGTGATGGCTGTCGCGATCGTCGGAATCGGCGTGAATGCCTTCTCCGCGCGGATGACCTCGACCGACGCGCCCGGTGGCCCAAGGCGTGGGATGGCGATACGCGCGGTGTTCGTGCACGTCATCTCCGATCTCGTTGGCTCGGTGGGCGTGCTCGCTTCCGGCGCGCTCAACTATTTCACTGGATGGATGCAGGCCGATCCCGCCGTGAGCATATTGATCGGATGCCTGGTGCTGTACGGTTCATGGGGTCTGGTGCGCGAGGGTGTGGACGTCCTGATGGAATCGGTGCCGTCGCATATTGACCTGGACGAAATGCGCAACGACCTGCTGGCCGTCAGCGGCACCGAAGAAATTCACGACCTTCACGTCTGGTGTCTGACCACCCGGCAGATTGCGCTGTCGGCGCACGCGGTGGTCGCGGCGGATGCGGATCGTGATCGAGTGCTCGCCGAGATGTGCCATCTGCTGCAGACCAAGTTCGACATCCACCATCTAACCTTGCAGCTTGAACGCGACAATCGCCGCGAACACGAGCCGGAACATTTTTGATTCAACCCCATTTCTCATTCAACCCGATGATGCTGCAAATGCTCAACTGATGGCCACCTCGGAACCGCGCGGTCCGGGCGTGGACGACGCGGGCGCGCCGGAGTTGTACGACGAGCCCTGGGTTGTCCCGCCATTTCAGCCAATCCGGGCGATCGGCGCGGTCATCCTGATCGCGTGCGGCTTCGGGCTCTATGAATATGTGCTGGTGTCGTTCTGGTCGGTGCCGTGGATGGGCATTCACGAACGAATTCCGTGGCCCGCGTTCGCGATCGCGGCGGCTGCGATTGTGCTCTCGATTGCGGGGTTGCGCCTCGCGCTGGGACTCGATTCGCCGCACGCCAAACTCGGATTCGGGCTGCTCGCATTCCTGACTTGCATCGTCGTTGGAGCGGGCGGCGGCCGATTCGTCAGCTACGCAATGCGCGGGACGCTGAATCCGCCCTTCACGCTGAAGCTCTCGGTCGGACGGCGATTCCCAAGCTTCGCGCTCGTCGATCAGAACGACTCGATCCGCCGCGGACCGGTGGCTTCCGATGCGCGCGCAACTTTAGTTTACATCTATCGCGGAGACTATTGCCCGTTCGCGCGGTTCGAGCTCACTGAGCTGACCGCACGTGCCGGCGACTTTCGCCGCGCCGGCATCGATACACTTGCCATCAGCACCGATCCCATCGAGAGATCGAAGATGCTCGCGGGATTTCTCCGCACGAAAATCCCGCTGCTGAGCGACAGCGGCGAATCGATCCTCGCACCGCTTGGTCTCGTGCAACATCATCGCAACTCCGAGCCCGACAACGCGATACCCGCGTTTTTTATCGTCGATCGAAATGGTGTCGTGCGATGGATTTTTACGTCGCCCTATTATCGTGAACTGCCGCGGCCCGATACGCTGCTCGACGCGGCAAAGTCAGTCATTGCCGGCGAGTCCACGACGGGTCAAGCGCCGACAGCATCGCCGCAGTAGCCAGGGCCGGCGAATCGGCGCCAAATATCGCTCCGATCGACGCGACTCCTGCGGGCCGCGCGGCCGGGTAGGGAGATGCGAACAATTCGCGCGTGCGATCGGGCGTGATGCCGCCGAGTGCGAAGACCGGGATCGCGCCCGCGCCGCATGCCGCCCGAAGGCCGCTCGCACCCCACGCGGATCCGGCGGCCGGCTTGGATAGCGGATCGAAGACGGGGCCGAAAACCGCGAAGTCGGCGCCTTCGCGCGCGGCGCCGGCTACATCGGGGGGCGAGTGAGTCGACACTCCGATGAGTCTCTTGGGCCCGAGCAGCTTGCGCGCCATGCTGACGCCGATGGAATCGGAGGGAAGATGAACACCGTCGGCATCCGCGGCGATTGCCACATCGACGCGATCGTTCACGATCAGCGGCGCACCGGCGCGCGAGCAAATTGCGCGAAGGCGCAGCGCCAGTTCGTAGAGAGCGCGCGCGGATAAATCTTTTTCGCGGAGTTGCAATGCGACGGTTCCGGGCGGCGCGGCTTCCCGCGCCACTGTCAGCGCGGCTTCGCACGCCGAGATGAGATCGCCGCTGCTTACGACGCGGCGATCGGTGATCAGATAAAGTCGAAAGCTGACGCGCGGCCGCGACGACAAGGCTGCTTACCCTATCAGGCCGGTCAGCGGGCTGGACGCGGTCGCGTAGAGCCTGCGCTCGATTCGGCCGGCGCGAAACGCCAGGCGCCCCGCCTCGACCGCGAGCTTCATCGCACGCGCCATCGCGATAGGATCCTTCGCGCCCGCGATCGCGGTGTTCATCAGCACGCCGTCGCATCCGAATTCCATCGCCTCGGCGGCATCGGACGCGGTCCCCACGCCCGCATCGACGATCACCGGGACCTTCGCCTGCTCGATGATGATCGCCAGGTTGAACGGATTGCGGATTCCCAGGCCCGAGCCAATCGGCGCCGCCAGCGGCATCACCGCCACGCATCCGATCTCCTGGAGCCTCAGGCAAGTCACCGGATCGTCGGTGACATACGGCATCACCTTGAATCCCTCCTTGACCAGCACGCGGGCCGCATCGATCGTCGCGGCGACATCGGGAAACAGGGTCCGGTTGTCGCCGATCACCTCGAGCTTGACGAGATCGCCCACGCCGACCTCGCGTGCGAGGCGGCAGGTGCGAACCGCCTCGTCGGCGGTGAAGCATCCGGCGGTGTTGGGAAGAATCTGGTAGCGCTTGGGATCGAGATAGTCGAGCAGATTTTCCTTGCCGCGATCGGTGATGTTCACGCGGCGCACCGCGACGGTCACGATTTCGGCGCCGCTTGCTTCGACGGCAGCCTTGGTCTCGGCGAAGTCGCGATACTTGCCGGTGCCGACGATCAGGCGCGAGTTGAATTTCATCCCGCCCAGTTCAAATGGAGTGTCCTGCATTTTTTTGCCTTGCGGTTTCGGCGACTATCCGCCGCCGACGAAGTTGATTATCTCGACACGGTCCCCCGCCCTTACAATAGTCTCATCGTAGCCGGCCCTGGGCACGATCTCGCGGTTGAGCTCGACGGCCACGCGGCTGCGGCGCATGTTGAGGCGTTCCAGCAGGGCGGTCAGGGGAGTGTCGGCGTCGAGAGGGTACGGGTCGCCGTTGAGTGTGATTTCGGTTGCGATGGAGTCCGACATTTTTGAGCCGCTTCCCTCGTATTGGGAAGCGGCCCGGGCGCAACCGCGAAGGTTGCGCTGTCGGCTTCCCTACGCCGGCATTACCCGGATCAGGTTCGAGGGGTTCCCGCAGGATCTCAGTGCGTAACGCACACCCCCAGCCCAATGCGACTATATGATCAAGCCTGCGAGATTGTCAAAAAACGCGTGCGCCACGCGCGGGGCGGGATTTGGGGCTGAAAATTACGCGCAAAATCGATTGCGCGAGGTTGCGCTTCAACCGGGGCGATTTGGCGCTCGTTTGAAGCCAAGTCAGGCCAAGATTAGCCGCGTGATCGCGGGATAAATGGCAGCAGGGGATTTGTAATCCTCTGCGTGGCGGGAAAGCGGGGCGATTCGGCGATGATGGCGCGCGGTCTTTTTCAGTTCGCAATTTTTTTCGCTGTTGATCGCGAGGCATCTAGTGTGCAGGCGCGATCCCGCATCTGTATGTCCGGCCGGAACCCAGTTGACAACACTCAGTTATGTTGACAACACTCAGTTATTCGGTCAGCATTTTTGGCGCGCACCTCGCTTAGAGGGGACGCCAGAATCTGGCATTCCGCGGTTGGGGTTTTTTCAGGAGTGGGCGCAGAGGGAGGGGGGTTCCTCGACGGCGCTAATCAGAGGCCGTAACAATCCGCGCGGTCATCGTCAGGGTTCACGACATGGTCAAAGTGAAACCTCGCCGGTACGGGCAGATTCTAACTCGGCACTAACAATTTTAACTTGGGGGTAGCAATATGAAATCGCGCATTTTACTGGGTGCGATCACCTTGGTGGCAGGTCTCGCTTTTGGATTTGGCTCCGCGATGGCGCAGAGCGCCACTCCAACGTCTACTCCCACGCCTACATTGACATCCTGCTCAATTATCCCTCCCGGCCAGCAGGCTGCCGTGTGCGCCGCCGGCGCCTCGGAGCCGCCATCGCCTCTCGGAATCTCAGGCGGCAACTTCAACAGCATTGCGGTGACTAAGAGCGGAGCCGTTACCTGCTGCACTGGCACCCTCGGTGCCGTGGTTACGGACAGCGCCGGCACTTCATTGGTGCTTGGGTCCAGTCACGCGTTCGCGCGCAACGGCGCAGCCCGCGTTAACGAGGCGATCGTACAACCCGGCCTCCCGGATCTCGGATGCTGGCAAGACCCCACTGACACGGTAGCGACACTTTTCAAATCCTCCAGCATCAATTTCAAAAAGACCATAAACCAGTTTGACGTGGCGCTCGCGAAAATCGGCACTACCGCACCCAATCCCGGAGGTACACCCACGGCGGGAATTGATCTGACGGGATATATCCAGAACATCGGTCAAATCGATACCACGCCTTTTCCCTTTGACAGTCTTTTCGATGGGCTCCCGGTCATGAAGATGGGACGCGGAAGTTGCCTGACTCAGGGCGTGATCGAGGCGTGGGACGCTGCCGGAGTGGTGGTCTATCCCGCTGCCTGTAACGCGCCTGGGGGTACAGCGTTGTTCGATCATCAACTGCTGGTGTTCGGTGAGGTGCCCGGCCAGACCGGCTCTGGCGGCTGCAGCTTTGCCAGCCTCAGCGATTCTGGTGCGATAGTGACCACCCGGGATTTCAGCTGCCCGCAGGCAATCGGGATGGTTTTCGCGGGCTCCTCCGGCACTTCGCCCGACAGCGGAGGTGAGGTGGTAGCGCTCAATCCAATGGTGAGCGGGCCTGACGGCGAAGTCGGCATCCTGGAGAAGTTCAACGTGAGCCTCGTCGGGCAGGTCTGTACCCCGAGCGCTCTAGACGTGGAGATGGGTGGTTCCTCTCAGCCGTATCACATGAGCGAGGCGATGCGCGCCTCGGTCGAGGAAGTGCGCAAGATCAAGGAGGCGCACGTCCACGAGCTGCTCAAGAACAGCGCCATCTCGGCGGTTGGAATCGGAGGTGGCGACAGTCCCGACACCGCCGCGCTGAAGGTGTACCTGCGCGAGGATACCCCGGAGATTCGAGCCAAGGTGCTTCGCGAAGTCGGGAATGCGAAGGTGAAATTCCGGGACGCCGCGAGATTCCGCGCGCTGTAAGCAGACCGCATAATTAAAATCCCGGGGCTGCGTGAAAGCGCAACTCCGGGTTTTTTTCTGGCCCGCCTCGTCGCGCTCAGAACCCGCCCATCGTCGGAACATTGTCGAACGAGTAGCTCGACGACGCGCCGATGTTACTGTCGGCAGGCTGAGTCGAGAATCCATCCTGATAGAAGTAGTAAGGGTATTGCTGGATTAGATGATGAATTGCAAACAATGTGGCAGAATCAGACTCGCTATCTACAATGGAGAATTGGAGAGTTCCAAAAGGCTGTGCTGGACGGGAAAACGTACCATGCAGCCGGTTTGAGGTTTCATGACTACGGATATAAAGCCCTCTTTTCACTGGATACCCTCTGCGTCGATTGGGTAACTCAAGCGGACGGGCCAGCCGCACGTGGCCACGAGGAGCAGCTTCTGAAGGATTATCGAAGCAGCTTTTTGGACCAACCTCCGCTCAATTCGCAGGCATGAACCGCTTTCAAGACTTATGAGGTAGGCGCGCTCGCGCGCGACTATTCCCTGTTATCGCCGACCCGCGCGAGGCGCTTGCCGCCGTGGACTTGGCCTGAACTTGGCCTGTTCTATCGGCGAGTATCGGTTTTCATGGGGATCATTGCCCGCGACGTCGCCCAGATTACTCCCGCATTCGCGCGGGATGTGACCCATAGCTACCGATGGTGTTCGCCGGGAGCAGGACTCAAAATCCTCCGTGCGTAACCTCGTGCGGGTTCAAGGTTACGCCGATTCGGGTATCGGGCCGATTGGTGCGGGGAGATGCACCTCTCAGATCGCTGCCAAACGACTGCCGATCACGGCCGGGAGGGGGCGGCTATTTCAATCGGTCGTCAGCGCAGGAGAGCGCGCGGACTCGGTTATCGCAAAGAGGGTTCGTTGGTCGGGGGGCGGGATTTGAACCGGCGACCACGCGTGCGCTACGCACGGGGCGGGATGAGTCCCGAAATCGCCGTATGAAGTAAGCGCGCTGCCCGGCCACGATGGCCGGACAGGGCGTTTCATTCTATTGCGATGGCCGCGCGGCCTCGGCCGGCTACTTTCCGATCCCCGACAGCTTGACGGTATGGACGCCCCGCGCGTTCGTCCCGCCGGCGCAAGCGTTGGCGTAGGTCCCCGGATCGCTCGCGACGGTTACGTCGATACAGGCGCTCTCCGTCACATGGCTGCTCGGGGTGCCCTCGGTCGCCGTGAATGTCACCGGGTAGCAGGTCACGTTCGCCGCTGTTCCAACCGGGCAGGTCCCCGCGGTCGAGCTGACGGAGAAATCGGCCGCTTTATTGTTGCTGCCGCCGTTGTACGGGGTGCCGATGCTGACGCCCAAGGCCCTGATCCCGAAGGTCGGAGATGCCAGGTCCGTCACCTTCAACACATTCGCCGTCACTGGCGATCCCCCGTTCACCGCCAGGCCCACTGCGGCGGTGGCGGCCACCGTGTCGGGCACCGTCGTCGCCGAGAGCGCAAGGTTGTAGTACTGAGGCCCCAAGAGGGTGCTGGCGGTGATCGCCAAAGTGGCGGACTCGCCCGGCGGGGTCAAACCGACCGGCGAGTAGTTGTAGTAAATCTTGCACGAACTGGCCGCCGGCACGGTCGGCGCCGACAGCGTACCGCCGCAGGTAGTGCTAACCAGGTTGAAGCCACTCACGTTCGACGGCGTGACGGGCGTGATGCCCGCGGTCATCGTCATCTGCGACGACTGCTTGTTGGTGATAGTCACGGTCTTGCTGGAGGTTGTGGAGCCGAACTTCTCGTTGACGATCGTCGGAGCGCTGGCGGGCGCAAAAGTCACATCGGCGGTGCCGGTCCCCTGCAGATTGACGATCTGGGTGCCTGCCGGGGCGTCATCCGTGATCGTAAGCGTGCCGGTGCGGCCGTTGGTCGCACTTATCGCGCTCGGCGTGAAGCTGACGGTGATTGTGCAAGTGTCCGGGGACGGTCCCACAGTGTAGGGGTAACCCGTTGAGCCGCACGACCCGCCGGTGACGTTGAACTCGGGGCTTGCCGAGCCGTCAGTGCTGGACGGGGTCACGCTGTAGACGGTCAGCGGCGCCTTGCTTCTGCTCGTCACGGTGATGGTCTTGATGGTCGCCGAGGTCTGCCCGGCGACTTCGGAGCCGAACGAAAGCGTTGCCGGCGCGACGATCCCGTTGGGGGTCGGCGTCGCAGTTGGCGTCTTGGTTGCCGTCGTCGCTGTCGCAGTCGCGGTGACCGTTGGAGTGGCCGTAGCTGTCGCGGTCGCGGTCGCGGTCGCAGTGTTGGTCGCCGTCGCGGTCGGTGTGGCAGTCGCAGTAGCCGTGGCGGTCGCAGTTGCAGTTGCGGTAGCTGTCGCCGTGGCTGTAGGCGTCGCGGTCGGAGTCGGGGTGGGCGTGAGTCCTAGGGGATTGTCGTATACGAGTACGCGGTTGTTGTCGAGGTCGGCTACATAGAGGTTACCGCCGGAATCCACGGCAAGCCCCGTCGGTTGGCACAGGCTGCTCGCACTCACTCCGCCGTTGTCGCATGAATTCGAAGTGAAGCTGCCGCCCTGCCCGAATACCCTGCTCGCCGTGGTACCGTTCGTAAGCGGGGTGTTGTATTCCAGCACGCGGCTGTTGACGTCGTCCGCGATGTAAACGTTGCCGCTTGAGTCGACCGTGACCCCAAATGGGTAGCACAGACTGCTCGCACTCGCCCCGCCGTTGTTGCAGGAATTCGAAGTGAAGCTGTTGCCCTGCCCGAATACCTGCCTGGCCGAGATACCGTTTGCAAGCGGAGCGTCGTACACGATCACGCGGCTGTCCTCATGCTCAGCGACGTAGAGGTTGCCGCTCGAATCCACCGCAACCCCAAAAGGGGTGCACATGCCGCTCGCGCTAGGCGCGGAGATGTCGCAGGCGGTGGAAGTGAAGCTGCCGCCCTGCCCGAACACCATGTCGGCGGTCGTACCATTTGTGAGCGGAGTGTTGTATTCGAGCACGCGGTTGTTGCCGGAGTCCGAGACATAGAGGTTGCCGGCGGCGTCCACGGCGAGTTCTGATGGTGAGGACAGGCTGTTCGCGCTCACCCCGCCGGTGTTTTGGGCGCTTGAAGTAAAACTGCCTCCCTGCCCGAACACCATGTTGGCGGCTCCTCCAACGCACGGAAACGAATTGCATCCCGCGAATGGAGTGTTGTATTCGAGCACGCGGTCGTTGGTCCCGTCGGCGACATAGAGGTTGCCGCTCGGGTCAACCGCCACTCCAAATGGGTAGCATAGGCTGCTCGCGCTTATTCCGCCGTTGTTGCAGGTGCCCGAGACAAAGCCGGGCTGCCCAATCACCAGGTCGGCCGCGCCGCCGCTAACCAAGGTGTCTACATCCTTGTACCCAAGCACCCGGTTGTTGTCGGTATCGGTGATGTAGAGGCGGTTCGGGACCACGCTTGAGTCAATCGCCACAGCTTCGGGATGAGAAAAGCTGCTCGCACTGATCGGATTCACCGCATCGTCGGAAAAATCCGGCTGTCCCAGCACGCGATCGGCGACGGTATTGCCAGGCATCGGCGTTGCAGTCGCGGTCGCCGTTGATGTTGCCGCCGCCGTAGCAGTCGGCGTTGCCGTCGCGGTCGCCGTTGATGTTGCCGCCGCCGTAGCAGTCGGAGTCGCCGTCGCGGTCGCCGTTGATGCTGCCGTCGCTGTCGCAGTCACAATTGTAGTCGGCGTCACCGTGGCAGCGGCAGTCGCAGTGGCGGTCGGAGTCGGGGTGGGCGTTAGTCCCAAGGGATTGTCGTATACGAGTACGCGGCCGTTGACTGCGTCAGCGATGTAGATATTGCCGCTGGCGTCCGCTTTAACATCGAGGGGACCCCACAGGCTGCTCGCGCTCACGCCGCCGTTATTGGCAGCGCTGGAAGTGAAGCTGCCGAACTGCCCGAACACCAGATCAGCAGTATTGTTGGTAAGCGGGGTGTTGTATTCGAGTACGCGGTTATTGGCGTTGTCGGCTACGTAGAGGTCGCCATCGGCGTCCACACCAATCCCGAAGGCGCCGTACAGGCTGTTAGCGCTGACCCCGCCGTTGTTGTACGTATTCGAGACAAAATTAGGCTGACCGAACACCTGATCCGCAATTGTGTCGGTAGTAAGGGGGCTGTCGTATTCGAGCACGCGGTAGTTTTGTAGGTCAGAGACAAAGAGATCGCCGCTCGCATCCACCGCCAGACCGCCGGGTCCGCAGAGGCTGGCCGCACTCAAACCGCCATTGTTGCAGCTATTCGAAGTGAAGCTGCCGCCCTGCCCGAACACCATCGCCGCGGTAGTACCATTCGTGAGCGGAGTATTGTATTCGAGCACGCGATTGGCGTCGGAATCAGACACGTACAGATTACCGTCGGCGTCCACCGCCAGACCGCCAGGTCCGCAAAGACTGGTCGCACTCAAACCGCCGTTGTTGCAGATATTCGATGTGAAGCTGCCGCCCTGCCCGAACACCAGATTGGCGGGACCTCCGACGCAGGGGAATGAACTGCAGCCGGCGAATGGATCGTTGTATTCGAGCACCCGGCTATTGGTTGTATCCGAGACGTAGAGATTGCCGCTGCCGTCCACGGCAAGCTCGCCTCCTCCGCAGTTACTGCTTGCACTCACCCCGCCGTTGTTGCAGGTGGACGAGACGAAGTCTGGCTGACCAATCACCAAGTCGGCAGGCTCGTTGTTGTAAAGCGCCGTCACATCGTTCCAGCCCAACACTCGGTAGGTCAGTTGATCGGCAACATACAGCCGGTTGGGGACCACGCTCGTGTCAATCGCAACGCCAGTGGGATCGGGAATCGAGCTGGCATCGGTCACGGCCAAGTTCGAGCGGTCAGTCGAGAAGGTGTCCTGACCGATGACTAAATCGGCTTTAGCGACGGTGCTAAGCGGCGTGGTGTATCGGAGCACGCGGTTGTCACCATAGTCGGCCACGTACAGATTTCCGCTACCGTCCAGCGCGAGACCCATTGGTTCGAACAAGGTATACGCACTGGGACCGGTGAAATTGACGGTTGAGAAACTTCCGCCCTGGCCAATCACAGCATGCGCGACCATGCCGGTGGAGAGCGGCGTATTGTACTCGAGCACGCGATTGTCGTGGTCATCCGCGATGTAGACGTTGCCGCCGGCGTCCACCGCAACTCCGTGAGGCAAGCACAGGGTGCTGGCCGAGGTCTTCCCGGGTGTAGGGCAAGTGTATGAAGTAAAGCTGCTTTGCCCGAACACGGTATCGGCGGTCGTGTTGGTGAGCGCCGTGTTGTATTCGAGCACACGGTTGTTTTCTCTATCGGCGACGTAGAGATCGCCGCTGGCGTCTAGTGCAACACCGCCTGGTTCGCACAGAGTGTTCGCGCTGATCCCGCCGTTGTTACAGACGCCTGAACCAAAGCTGCCCATTTGCCCGAATACCCGAGCGGCAGTTGTGTTAATAACCGGAGTGTTGTATTCGAGCACGCGGCTGTTTTGTTGATCGGCGACGTAGAGATTGCCATTCCTATCCAATGCGACCCCGAAGGGCGCACACAGGCTGTTCGCGCTCACAGTGCCGCCGTTGTTACAGGTGGCGGAGTTAAAACTTCCGGCCTGGCCGAAAACCCGGTTGGCGGGCCCGCCTACGCATGGGAACGAAGCGCATCCGGCGAACGGGGTGGTGAATTCGAGCACACGGTTGTTGTCCTGGTCAGCGACGTAGAGGTTACCGCTGGCGTCCACCGCAACCCCATCAGGCACGCATAGGCTGCCGGCGCTCACCCCGCCGTTGTTGCAGCCGTTTGAAGTAAAGGCGGGCTGCCCAATCACCAAGTCGGCCAGACCGCCGTTGGTTAAAGTGGCTACGTCCTTGTAACCGAGTATCCGGTTGTTCTCGCTGTCGCTAACGTAAAGGCGGTTCGGAACCACGCTTTTATCGATTGCCACCGCGATCGGGCCAGAAAGGCCGAGACCGCTGATATAGTTCTGAGGATTGTCGGAAAGATTGGGCTGACCAAGTACGACATCCGCGACCGTGTCGCCCTGCATCGCTGCCGACGGTGTCGCCAGGGCAGCGGCGACGATCAGCATGCACAACGCTGCGGGCTTCCAGAGTCCAGACTTCGGCATCACAATTCCCCCTTGCGGTGCTAACAGTGAGTCGGGCTTCTAGCAGATTGATATGGCCCAGTACAACCGAATACTGCGCAGCAAGGTAATTTTGCGCTAACTATAGGTCACATAAATTGTTTCCAACGGACACACATGAACGCCATGAGTCTCGATCGGTACCATCTCAGGCCCGCACGCTCCTGAGGCCCGCCAAGTCCGCATTTGCTTATGAGTTCTTGTGTCAGGCTAAAAACGTGCGAAAGCTCGCGGTTGATTCGATGGGCTGACGGCGCATCGAGGTCGAGGCAATTCAAAGAGGCTTTTTTGTGGCGGGGACCGGCTGAAGCTGAAACGGGCGGCGGCTATTTCAATTCATCGTCAGTGCAAGAGAGTGCCCGGACTCACTTATCGCAAAGGGGTTTAGTTGGTCGGGGTGGCCGGATTTGAACCGGCGACCACTCGCACCCCAAGCGAGTGCGCTACCAGTCTGCGCCACACCCCGACGCTGGGAACATTATATTTTCGCTGCCGGCAAGACCACACCCGTGCGCGGACGAGCGGGAGCAGTGAATCAGCTCTTTTTCTTCGGCGCGACGCGCGGACGCCATTGCACGAACGAGCGCATATCGACCTGGAACGTCCACGCGCTTTTCGACTGATCGATCAGGTGCACGATCTCGTCGCATATCGCCGCGGGCGGAACGAAGTGCGACGGATCCACGTCGGGCATCGACTCCCGCACTCGGGCACTGTCCACGGCGCCGTCCACGTCGAGCGCGGCAGCATGCACGCCGAGATGCATGAACTCGTAGGCGACCGACTCCGCGATCGCGCGCTGCGCCAGCTTGGACGCGTTGTAGGCGGAGTATTGCGCCGGTCCGCTGCGCGATTCCGATCCCAGCACGAAAATCACGGTGCCGGCCTTGCGCTCGGCCATCTTGCCGATGACGGCCTGGGTGCAGAAGAACGGTCCGTAGGCGTTCACCTTGAGCTGGAAGTCGAAATCCTGCTCGGTAATTTCGGTGAAGCGCTTGCGCAGATAGGCGCCCGCGTTGTTGATCAACACGGAGATCGGTCCGAGTTCGCGCTCGACGGTCTCGACCGCGGCGACGACCTGATCGCGGCGGGCGACGTCGGTCGGGGTCACGACTGCCTTGCCGCCCTGGGCGCGAATTAATTCGGCGGTTTCGTCGAGCTGCGACTTGGTGCGGGCGATCAGCCCGACCGCGTAGCCTTCTTTTGCCATTCGAAGCGCGATGTCGCGGCCGATGCCGCGGCCTGCGCCGGTTACCAATGCGACTTTTGCTTCCGACATAGGGCGGAATCTTAGCCGCTGGCGGCCAGCGTGCAAACCTCCGCGCAAGCGCATTGCGGCGTTAGCCTTGGCACTCGACGAATCGAGTGGTAGGTTCGAATTATGAGCACGCGGCCGACGCGATTGATCGTTGCGATATTCGCAGCGCTCGCGATGACCGTCCTGGTGAACGCGCGCGCAGCGTTTTCGCAGGATGCCGAGGATTATCCCGCGGGGGCTGGCGTCAGTTTGGAAGGGCCCGGACCTGCGCTCGATGCCGATGCGGAAACGGCCGACAAGGTCCTGGAGATTCCCCAGGCGGCGTGCGCCACCGACGACGTGCCAGTCGCCTGCGCCGACGGCAGCGATGAGGATGCAGACGGCGAGGGTATGAACGCGTCGTCGCCGGGTGCGCCGCTATCGCGCGATGACGACACAGCAGACGCCGGCTCGCCCAATCAGGATTGGGGCACGCTCGACGATTACCAGAACGAGCCAGCTTACGGGGTCCCATACGCGGTGTATGGTTCCACGGTGATTGTCGTGGCGGGAACGATGAACAGACCGTGGCAGTCTCCCGCGGCGCCCTTCGCGGCGATGAGCAACCCGCTGATGCAGGCTGCGCGCCCGCCGCTGAATCCCGGCCTATTGATGAATTCTCCCTGGATGCCCGGGTTCAACCACCCGTTGGGCAATCCGATGATGGGGATGATGATGCCGCATGGGCCGTTCGGACCGCATCATTTCGGACTGCATCATTAACGGCGCCTGGCCAGCCGTTTCGTTTACACTGAGTTCACGCGCTATTATCTTGGCCCGATTGCGCCGCACTCGACGGCGATGGTCGGACGGAGATTTGTCATGCTGATAACGGTGGACGTCGGCAACACCGATACCGTGATTGGAATTTACGAAGGCGAGCGCCTGCGCAATCACTGGCGCATCTCGACCGTTCCCGACCGCACCACCGATGAGCATGGCGCGCTGCTCAGCACTCTTTTGGCGGCGGCGGGGCTGGAGAGGGAACTCAAGCCTGAAGGGGTTGCGATCGCGTGCGTGGTCCCGCCGCTGAACCAGGTGATGGAGCAAGTCGCCGAGCGCTATTTTCATTGCGCTGCGCTGATAGTGGGGCCTGGAATCAAAACCGGCATGCCGATCCTCTACGAGAATCCCAAGGAAGTGGGAGCAGACCGAATCGTCAACGCGGTCGCCGCCTACGAGCGCTACGGATGCGCATCCATCGTGGTCGATTTTGGCACCGCAACCACGTTCGACTACGTGACCGGCAAGGGCGAGTACGCTGGCGGCGCGATCGCTCCGGGGCTGGGCGTCTCGATGAACGCGTTGATCGAGCACGCGGCGAAGCTCTATCGCGTCGAGCTGGTTCGCCCGCGCGAGGTTGTCGGGCGCACCACGGTCGGCTCGATTCAGTCCGGGCTGATCTTCGGCTACACCGCGCTGGTGGACGGGCTGGTCGGGCGCATCCTGAAGGAGCGCGGCGAAAAGGCGCGCATCATCGCAACCGGTGGTCTCGCCCAGCTGATCGCGCCCGAGAGCGAAACGATTGAAGAAGTGGACGAGTTTCTGACGTTGAAGGGACTCAGGCTGATATTTGAGCGCAACCGGCGCTAGCTTTTGAGGGACCTTTGATGAGCAAGCCCGGGCGAGTCGTGACCGATTCGATGATCGGACTCAAGATGCCGGATTACTCGCGGATCACCCCGCGGGTTGCGACCGTGCTCGGCCAGAATCCGAATCCGTTTACGGGACCCGGCACGAACACCTATATAGTGGGCACCTCGAAGCGGCCGCTACTGCTCGACACGGGCCAGGGTGTGGCGATATACGCCGACCTGCTCGAAGCAGCGCTCAAGGAACTCTCCGGCAGTGTCGAACTCGAACGGATCGTCCTGACTCATGCGCACGTCGATCATCTGGGAGGCGTGCGCCAGGTGATCGAAAGATTCGGCGAGCTGCAAGTATTGAAGATGCCGTGGGAGGGCCACGACGCTCCCGCCGGCGCGATTTCCGCGATCGGCGATGGCGCGGTAATTCACACCGAAGGCGCCACCATCCGCGCGGTATTTACTCCCGGGCACTCGCCCGATCACTTGTGCTATTATCTCGAGGAAGAGCGCGCATTGTTCACGGGGGACGTCGTGCTGGGCGCAGGTACTACAGTCATTCCCGACGATACTGGCGACCTCGGCGAGTACATGGATTCGCTCAGGCGCTTGCTCGCACTCGAGCTCGAGACGATTTATCCGGCGCACGGCCCGGTCATCCGCAATCCGAAAGAGAAGATTCGTGACTACATCGCTCATCGCGAATTGCGCGAACGCCAGGTGCTCGAGGCGCTCGCGCATGGTGCGGGACCGCTCGAGGCGATGGCGATTGTGAAGAAGATCTACGTTGACGTTCCCGAGTATCTGCATCTTGCCGCGGCAAGCTCGGTCCGCTCTCATCTGCGAAAGCTCGAGCGAGAGGGCCGCGTGGTGGAGCATGAAAAGCGCTGGAGTGTCAGCTAGCAAAGCGCGGGGGCATCACGCTTTTGGCGTATCGATCGCCGCGATGCTGCTCGTTGCGTTCTTAAGCGCGCCCGCGGCGGCGCAGTCGGGCGCCGAAACGGCAGCCTCCGAGACGTGGAAGACCGCGGCCGCATCAGCGGCCGCGTCAACCTCAACCGCGGGGTCCGGCGCCGGCGGCCCCGATCGCAGAAGCTCCCGCGCTCTTGCCTCCACGCGCTGCCGTCGCGCCATCGGCGGATTCCGCGACCGTCGCCGGCACATCGAACATCGTTGCGACGCCGCTCGACCTCGACAGCGCGCAGCCCGGCACCGCGGAGATTCCGCCCGCCAATCCCGCCGACGCGTCGCAGCAGCAGCCGAGCCCTGCGGATTCGCAGTCATCCAATCAGAGCAGCGAAGTCATGCGTTATCAGGCGGAGCAGAGCGGGTTGCCGCCCGAGCAGCTCAGGAACTCGAAGTTCGACAGCGAGGGCGAGCTTTCGACTCCATTCGGAATGCAATTGCGTGAAGCAAAGCGCACGCTCAAATCCGGCGAAGAGGCTGACGGGTTGCTGATTACTGTCGTCGTGAAAGGCAGCCCGGCCGCGGCGGTCGGCTTACACGCATACAGTCACGGCGTCCATGACGCGATTACCGGTGTGGTGGTGGCGAGCTCGATGGTTCCGTTCGGGCAATTCGCCATTCTGCTGCTGCCGGTTCTTGACTATGCGCAAGTCGGCGAGAGCTACGACATGATCATCGGCGTCGATGGCTCGCGAGTGACAAACTTTCTCGACTTTCAGGACCGGATGCGCGACCTTCAGCCGGGCGAGTTGATCTACTTAAGCGTCGTGCGCAACGGCAAACGCCTCCAGGTGACGATGCCGGTGCCGGCCAACGTTTTGCAAGCCACCAACTGATCGAGCCTGCCGAGCTTTACGCGCCCGGCGACTTTCTCTATATTGTTAAATTCGTCCGTCGAGAAATACTTTTCCGGCGAGACGGTGTTGAGTTGAGTGCCTCCCGTGCGGAGGCGATGACATTTGGCGTCTGCTCGCGCCTGGATCCGATGTTTGGACCGGGACTCCGAGTGATTCGAGCGCTCGTTCATTCGAGGTCGCTCTGATGCGGGGTTGCCGGGTACGCGGCAGCCCCGATTTTGTTGGAGCGACGGATCGATTGGGAGAGATTATGACGCAAGACAAAGTTCGCGTGCCCGATCTCGCGCGCATGAAGGCCGCGCAGCAGCCGATCACGATGCTGACGGCGTACGACTTTCCATTTGCGAGAATCTTCGACAACTGCGGCGTCGATCTGCTGCTCGTCGGCGATAGTCTCGCCATGGTGGTGCGCGGCGAGGCCAACACCCTGGCCGTCACCATCGACGAGGTCATCTACCACACTCGTGCGGTTGCGCGCGCGCGACGCCGTGCGCTGGTCGTCGCCGACATGCCGTTCCTGTCGTACCAGGTAAGTCCCGAAGAGGCGTTGCGCAACGCCGGGCGCCTGGTCAAGGAAGGCGGCGCTGAGGCGGTGAAGCTCGAAGGCGGTGTCGCGATAGCCGAAGCGGTGGCGAGAATCACGGCGGTCGATATTCCCGTGATGGGGCACGTCGGACTGACGCCGCAGTCGGTTCATCGGATGGGCGGGCATCGCGTGCAAGGCCGCAAATCCGGCCGCGCTCCCGGATGCCGCGAACGACTGCTTGAAGACGCCGCCGCACTCGAAGCCGCGGGCGCATTCGCGATCGTGGTCGAGGGTGTGCCGCCGTCGTTGGCGCGCGAGATTACAGCCCACGTCGCTATCCCGACTATCGGCATCGGCGCCGGGCCCGATTGCGACGGCCAGGTGCTCGTGATGCACGACATGCTGGGGCTGGGCGAGTCGTGCGCGCCGCGCTTCGCCAAGCCGTTCGCGCATTTGTGGAACGAGGCCGCGGCGGCCGCAAGCAGCTACGTGCGCGAAGTGAAGGAGCACGCGTTTCCGGCGCCGGAGCATTGTTACGCCGAAGCGAGGGGTGCGGCGCGATGATGGTCATTACCTCGCCCGGCGAGATGACCCGTTATTCCAGTGGCGCGATTCAACGTGGTGAACGAATCGGGCTAGTCCCCACGATGGGCTGTCTGCACGAAGGGCATCTGGCGCTGATGCGCGAGGGCCGGCGGCAATCCTCGGTTCTGGTCGCGTCGATCTTCGTCAATCCCACCCAGTTCTGCCCCGGCGAGGACTTCGCGCGCTATCCGCGCAAGTTCGAGCGCGACTGCGCGATGCTCGAGACCGCGGCGGTGGACGTGGTGTTCGCGCCGGAGCCGAGTGCGATGTACTCGGCCGACGCGCAGACCTGGGTTGAAGCGGGCGAGATTACCAGCGGTCTGTGCGGGGCGCATCGCCCCGGCCATTTCCGCGGCGTGACGACGGTGGTCGCCAAGCTGTTCAACATCGTCAGACCGCACCTGGCGGTTTTCGGTGAGAAGGACTTTCAGCAGCTGCGCGCGATCCAGCAGATGGTCCGTGACCTGAACTTTGACGTCGAAATTGTCCCGGTGCCGATAGTGCGCGAGAAGGACGGCCTCGCGATGAGTTCGCGCAACGCTTACCTGTCGCCCGCCGAGCGTGAAGACGCGCTCGCGCTGAGCCTCGCGATCCGGGCAGCCCGCGAGAAGCATCGTGCGGGCGCATGCTGCGCCGAGGAAATAGTGTTTGCGGCGACTCGGGTGCTCAACCGGATGAAAGGCGTCGCGATCGAATACGTCGAAGCAGTGGATGCGGAGACGCTTGCGCGCCATCCCTTGCTCGATCGTCCGATGCTAATCGCCATAGCGGCCCGCGTCGGCAAAACGCGGCTAATCGACAACGCGGTGCTCCAGCCGTAAGCGCTGATCTTTTTGTTTCGTCCCCCGAATTGCCTCGCCCTATCAGGGAGAGGCCGACGCGAGCCGTCGAGCGTCGGGTGAGGGTCCGCCAACAAATTCCGCGGCTCTGTGTTGCGAGCAGAGCTTTCAGCGCGAAGTTCGAAAAGCGCCCCGCCCTGGAGTGGAGGTGCCACCGGCACGCGGCCGCCGCTGCAGGAAAGGCTCCTTAAGCAAACTGCTGATCTTCTCGATCACCTCAGCGGTTGATCCGAGCGCGTCGTTGTCCCAAAAACGCACTACCCGGTAACCAAGGTTCTCAAGATATCTGGTCCTTCGCCTGTCACGGTTTAACATAGCCATGTGTTGCGAGCCGTCGAGTTCGATTACCAAAAATTCCTTTGGTGCGCAGAAATCCGCGAAGAATGGTCCGATCGGAAACTGCCTTCGAAACCTGACGCCATGCAGTTGCCCCGCCCTGAGGCGGCTCCATAGCTTTTTTTCGGCGTCGGTCTGCGCGCGTCTCAGTTCTCGCGCGCGGTCTCGGTGCAAGTTGTCGTCGGCCATGATGGTCATTTTCCCATCCGCTATTGCCGCTGAGAAGGCCGCAGAATTGGCTGTCGGACCCTCACCCGCGCCGGAAGGCGCGGCCTCTCCCTGTCAGGGCGAGGCAAAGAAAAAGATCCGGACAGTAGGAGTTATGACATCAGCAGGATCAGGAGGCCGCCGGTTACGATGAAGCCACCGCCGAGCAGGATTCGGTCGTCGGGGATCTGCTTGAAAAAAATGAACGAGATAACTTGCGACACTACGAAGAAGACCGCGATGTAGATTCCCATCAGCCGATTGAAATCGAGACCGCTCAGATTGACCAGCACTCCGTAGGCGAAAAGAACGAGTCCGCCCGCCGCCATCCAGTAGGCCGGGCCGCGAAGTCCTATCCGCACGAGCGCATCGCCGCCCACCTCGAGCGCCGCCGCAAGCACCAGGATTGCGAGAGTCTTTAGGATCAAGTCCGGGCTGGCCTAATAATAATCAACCGGGTCGATCTGCCGCTTCGCGCCCCAGTAGAAAAGCATGTTCTCAGTGAGCCCCTGCCAGGTGAACTTTCCCGGCGGCATCAGGAGGCGCTTGAACATCGACTTGAGCGAGTAGAACTCCTTGGTGCATCGCCACACGCCTTCTTCGACTTCCTGCGGCGACATGTTCTTGGGCACGAACATGCAGCGGAAGTTGTTGGTGTAGAGGTCGGCGTCGGGGATGATCACGCGGCCCTCGTTCTCGAGCTGCGTGCGCATCGGCGTGCCTACGCGCGGCGTCACGGTGTTGAAGAACGCCTCGGGCGCCTTGACCTCGTGCAGGAACTTGAGGGTGTCGTCGAAAATTCCCGGATGGTCCTCTTCCAGCCCGAACAGGAAGTTGAGCGAATAGTAAATCCCGTATCTTTCGAGCTTCTTGAGCAGCTTCTTGTAATGGCCCGCGTGATTCTGAATCTTGTTCATCGACAGCAGGCTGTCCTGGCTGATCGATTCGACCCCGATGTTGACGTGGAAGACGCCTGCCTTGGCCGCCAGTTCCAGCAACTCGTCGTCGTGATTCGAGTTGATCGTCCACAGGCACGAGAAGCGGATGTTGAGCGGCTCGAGCGCCTTGAACAGCTCGCGCGCGAACTTGTGCTTGCCGGTGATCTGATCGTCGATGAACTGAAAGCGCTTGAAGCCGGTAATCTTGACGACCTGCTTTATCTCCTCGACGATGTCCTCGATCGGCCGGGTCCGATACGCGCCGTCGTAGAACACCGGAATCTCGCAGAACGAGCATCGATAAGGGCATCCGCGGCTTGCCTGCACCGGCACCGCCTTGAACAGGTAGCGATTGAGCTTGAGCAGCTCGTGGCGCGGGCGCGGCAGGTTCTTCAGATCGTGCAGCTTGTCGGCCTTGTAAATCGGTTTGAGTTTGCCGTCGCGCCAATCCTGCAGCAGTTCGGGCCATACCAGGTCGGCCTCGCCCTTCACGACCGCGTCGCAATGCTGGAGCGCCTCTTCGGTCTGCAGCGTCGCATGGAATCCGCCGAACACGACCGGGATGCCGCGCTTGCGGAACTCGTCGCCGAGCTGGTACGCGCGCAGCGACGCGCCGATCGTCGTCGTCATTCCGACCAGGTCCCATCCACCGTCGAAATTGATTTCCTCGAGACGCTCGTCGCATAGCGTTACGTCGTAATCGTCGGGCGTCAGTCCCGCCATCAGCGGAATCATCAGTCCCATGATCAGCCGCCAGCGGGTCTTATGCGGAGTGCCGTCGAGATGGACGGTAGTGGGTTGCACCAACAGAATTCGGGGCTTCTTTCCGTTCATACTTCCTCTGCCTGCGCAGGGTTTGATCCGCCTTGCTACAGGCTTTCAGATTTCATTGACGATGCGGTCGGGCCGGTAATCCATATCAGAGCAAGAGCGAACACATAAGTGCCGAAGGCAGTGCCCCAAGCGAAGTACTCTAGCCGATTAACCACAGCTAAGACCACGACCAGGTAGGCGAAATCGCGCCCGCTCCATCGATCGACTTTGTCCAGCCACGCCGCCGCCTGCTCGCCCTTTATCTTGAAGGCGCGCCAGACCGCGTAAGTACACATCATGAATCCGCCGAGCAGGATCGGAATCAGGTACAGGTAAGCGCGGCTGTGATCCACCCGGTAGCATCCGACGAGCAAGCCGATGAACACGCCGACGTGCACGATATTGTCGGTGAGCACATCGAGTTTGCCGCCGAACTCGCTCTCGACCATTTTAAGCCGCGCCAGTTCGCCATCGACGCCATCGATCGTGATCGAGATCAAAAAGAAAATTGCCGCGAACAGCCGCATCCAGTAATTCGGAACCGAGAACATCCAGGCGCACGTCAGGCCGAACGCCGTGTTGGCGACGGTGACCATGTTGGGCGTGACGCGGGTCTGCGCGAGCCAGTAGCTGATTCGCCACGAAATCCGGCGGTCAACCCATCGCGCCATCGGCGCGTCTTTGTGTGCGGATTCCTCGCGAATCGATCTCGCCAGCCGCAGTTCCGCTTCTTCGCGATCCTCGGGCCGCCCGTTCAGTGCGAATGGCAGCAGACTCGCAGCCGGCGCCGCGAGCCGGGTCGAAATCCCCCCGCGCTTGAGAATCTCGCCGATTGGACCGGTCGCGATTTCGCCGCCACGGTCGCGATCGGTGCTGAATTCCCGATGTACCGATCGCGGATCGGAGGCGTGGGCGTCGAGGATCCGGGCCAGCTGCGACTTCGCAAATACCAGGTTTCCCGAAAAGGACACGCACGGCGATGACGGGTCGATGGCCAATCCATCCGCATCCCGATGATTCAGAATCTCACTGAACGATTCGACCATCGAGACCGAGCCGCTGCCTTTGAACCGGCCCATCGCGCGAGCGACGTCCGGATACAGTTCGCGTGGCGCCGCCACGACAAACCGTTTGATCCCGGCGCGTTCGCAATTGATCATCAGCCGCTCTAACAGCGGGCGGCCGAAGACCGCGTTATTGGCGCGATCGGGTGCAGCGATTAGAGCAGTCTCAATCAGCAACGTCTTATTTGAACCCGTTTTCCCCCGTTCTCTGCAATGACGTCACGGTAACACAGCCGTAACGCGAGCGAAAGTAAACCCGCTACTAACTTCAATCCCTAATTATGAGTTTCGCTCCTCTATTGAGCTTATTTCATCAGTATTCTGAAGCACATCGTCTATCGAGACCGCGCTGCTTTCCGATCGCCGCAAACTTTTAATCGATATCGAACTAGAGGCAACCTACCCAGGCTGATAGACTGACCGATTCATGGCCACGATTACCTCTCTGCTATTCGATTTTGGCGGCACGCTCGACGGGCCTGCGCATTGGCTCGATCGATTTCTCTCAAGCTACCGCGCCGCCGGAATCGAAATTTCGCGCGCCGAACTCGACCCGGCGTTCGAGGACGCAACGCGAATCGGATACGGCGCGACCAGGATCGTGGCGCGCTTCGGGATGACGGACCTGGTGCGATTCCTGGTTGGCCATCAATTCGAATACCTCCGAAAAAGCGGACCGGACGCGCTTGCCGCGATACTCGACGACGCTGGCGCCGCGGGACTCCATCGCTTCGTCGAGCGTGTCACGAACTCTTTCGTCCGTGAGACGTCTGCCGGACTGGCGCATAGCCGCGACGTCCTTGGCACGCTCGAGGGCCGCTTCAAAATGGGCGTCGTTTCGAACTTCTATGGAAATCTCGACGGCATCCTGGCGGAGGCGAAGCTGGATCGATTCTTCGACGCGGTTGCCGATTCGTCGCGGGTTGGAATTTTCAAGCCCGAGGCGGGCATCTTCGAAGCTGCGCTGAAAAAAATGCATTGCGCGCCCGAATCGACCGCGATGATCGGCGATTCCCTCACCAAGGACTGCGCACCCGCACACAAACTCGGAATGCGGACCGTCTGGCTGCGCACCGACCCGCGATGCGGCAACGGTGCCGGCGGGCGGGACACCGCAGCCGACCTCACGATCCGCTCAATCGACGAAGTTGCGCAAATTCAATGGTGAAGGGATTGCAAGGAGCGATTATCGCCGCCGGCCGCGGCGAGCGGCTGCGCAACTCGACGCGCGACGATATTCCCAAGCCGCTCGTCAAGCTGGGCGGTGAGGCGATGCTTTTGCGCCAGGCGCGTGCGCTGATCGAGGCGGGCGCATCATCGGTGGTTGCGGTGATCAACTCCGAGACGGCGCGGGTTGCGCGCGAAAACGAAATGGCGCTCGAGATGCCGGCGTCGATCAGGCTCGTCGTTCGCGACACCGCCAACTCGATGGAAACGATGCTGGCGCTGGGCGACGTGGTGGAACCGGGATGGTTCATCGCGGCGACCGTGGACGCCGTAATTCCGCAGGCGGAATTGGCGCGTTTTGTTAATGAGTCGCGGAGGAAAATCGAGGATTGCAGCGAAAAAAAATTCGCAGGTGTGCTGGCCGTCACGCGATGGCGCGGCGAGGCCAGGCCACTTTTCGCCGATGTAACGGAAAATGGCTTGATCCTGCGGCTCGGCAACGGAGAGACTTCCATGGTGACGGCAGGACTCTATTTCCTGTCGACCCGAGTTTTTGATTACGCCGCTGACGCGCGCCGCGCGGGACTCGACGCGCTCCGCCGCTTCCTTGCGCTGATAATTGAGCGTGGGATGCAATTGGATGCGATCGAGATCGAAGGATCGATCGACGTCGATGAAGCGTCGGACCTCGACGCCGCGCGCATCGCGATACGGAAGATGCCATGAGCTATCGAGCTTTGGGAATTTATCGGGAACCCGAATTTTCACCGGGCAAGGTCGAGGCCGACGCCGCGATCCTTGACGCCACCTTGTCGGAACTGGAGCGCGAAGGCGTCGAGATTCAGGCGATGGATGCGGTCAGCTTTGCGATGGCCACGCCTATCCGCGCCGATGTCGTACTGCCGATGTGCCAGGGTGCGCGCGCTCTCAAGCGTCTGGCCGAAGTCGAGCAGGCGGGAGCGATCGCGATCAACTCCGCGCTCTCGATTCGCAACTGCTACCGCGATCTGCTCGCGCCGGGGCTGGAGCGGGCCGGAGTGCCGACGCCGCCGGGCGCGTTGGTGGAGGCCGACGAGCCGCTTGATGCGCGCAAGCTTGCCGGGCTGGATTTGTCGGCGGGCGTATTCGTCAAGCGCGGCGACCTGCATGCGCTCGCCCCTGAAGATGTGCAGCGGGCGGCCGATCGCGCCGAGGTCGAATCGATTCTCGCCGATTTCGTACGGCGCGGAATCCGCTTCGCCTACCTGCAGCAGGAAGTCGTGGGCCGGGTCGTCAAATTTTACGGCGTCAGTGGAGGTTCCTATTTCACCGTTCATCCCGAAGACGGGGAAGTCGCCGAAGCCGCGCTGCGCGCGCTGTCGGAAGCGGCTTTGGCGGCAGCCGCCGCGCTTGGGCTCGAGGCATGGGGCGGAGACGCGGTCTTGAGTGGCGATCGTTTTGCGATTATCGACTTTAACGACTGGCCCAGCTATAGCCGGGTGCGCCGACCTGCCGCTCGCGCGATCGCACGGCGCGCGATGAGCCTGCTTGGCCGCCCGCGCTAGACGCGGCAAGAAATTCAAACAAGGAATCGGACTGCGACCATTCTGATGACAACCACTGACGGAAAACTTCCATCAATCAAGACATCGGTTCCAGGCCCCAAATCGAAGGAGATCTTCGACACCGAACAAAAGTATATCGCGCCGGGGCGCCAGCGGATTTCGCTGCTGGTCGGCATCGCGTTCGATCACGGCGAAGGCGCGACGCTCACCGACGCCGACGGCAACACCTTCGTGGATTTCTTCGCCGGTGTCGGGGTCGCGAGCCTCGGCCATGCGCATCCCGCACTGGCGCAAGCGCTGGCGCGTCAGGCGTCGCGCCTGATGGTCGGCACGTTCGCGACCAAAGAGCGCGCGGCGGCGTTCAAGCTGCTGGCCGAGGTCGCGCCCGCGGGACTGCGCCGCGCACATCTATATAGCGGCGGCGCAGAGGCGGTCGAAGCCGCGCTTCGGCTGGCGCGTTCGGCGACCGGCAAGCACGAAGTCGTGAGTTTCTGGGGCGGCTTCCACGGCAAGTCCGGCGGCGTGATCGGACTTATCGGCGACGAATCGAAGCAAGGCTACGGACCGCTGCAGGGCGGGCAGTACACTGTGCCGTACGCGGACTGCTATCGATGCCCGTTCAAGCTGAAGCATCCCGAGTGCGGGCTTTACTGCGTCGATTTCGCGCGTCAGCAAATCAAGATGAGTTCCGGCGGCGCGCTCGCTGCGATCATCGCGGAGCCGATGCAGGGCACCGCGGGCAACGTGATTCCGCCCGACGACTGGATGCCGGCGGTCAAATCGGTGGCCAAGGATTTCGGCGCGCTGCTGATCGCCGACGAGATGATCACCGGCTTCGGACGGACCGGAAAATGGTGGGGCGTCGACCACAGCGGCGTTCACCCGGATATCGTCACCGTCGGCAAGGGGATGGGTTCCGGATATCCGGTGTCGGGCGTGCTGCTAAGCGACGAACTGGGCAAGGCGGAGCCGTTCTCGAAGCCGAGCGCGTCGTCGTCGAGCTACGGCGGAAACCCGCTCGCGGCGGTGGCGGTGGCGGAGACGATTGGCGCGATTCAGAAACAGCACCTGGTCGAGAACTCGCGCAAGGTCGGCGCGATGATGCTGTCGCGGCTGGTGCAACTCAAGGAGAAGTACCAGTTCATCGGCGACGTCCGCGGCAGGGGACTGATGATTGGCGTCGAGCTGGTTCGCGATCTCGAGACCAAGGAACTGCTCGGCAAAAAAGTCACCGAGCTGATATTCGCCGAATGCCTCAAGCGCGGGCTGGTGATCATGGGCTACTTTCCCAAGATTCGAATCAATCCCGCGCTGGTTATTACCGAGGCGCAAGCCGAGGCCGGCATCGCGATCCTCGACGAAGTATTCGCGCACGTTCGCGACCACGTCGATTGGCGCCACGCATAAGAGAGTTTTTTTCGATGGCCAATCCCAATGGCAACGCGGCCCTGTTCTTCGATCTCGGCGGCACGCTGGTCAAGCTCAACGACACGCGCGAGATCCCGCTCGACGCGAACGGCGACGTAGTAGTCGAACTGCTTCCCGGCGTGGCTGAAAAGCTTCGCCCGATACACGACCATCTGATGTTCGTCGTGACCAACCAGGCGGGAATCAGGCGCGGCCGGCTAACGGCGAAGAAAATGGAGGCAGCGCTCGCGAGGCTCGACCATCAGCTCGGCGACATCCTGACCGCGTGGCAAATCTGTCCGCATACCGACGACGACAAGTGCGAATGCCGCAAGCCCAAGGGTGGAATGATCACGGAGCTTGCCGAGCTGTACGGCGTGGATTTGGCATCGTCCACGATGGTCGGCGATCAGGAAGTCGATAGGCTGGCGGGCGCGGCGGCGGGCGTCGCCAGGTTCGTCGCGGCCAAAGATTTCTTCGGGCAGGGGTGACCCCTGCACCGCAGGGCTGAGCCCTGCACCCAGTATTAAGGCCGCGCTCCGTTGTCGCGCGCGGCCCCTGCCAACGGCCTAATGCTGCGCCGCCGTCGCCACGGCTGATGCGCCGCGGGGCCGGCGCAATCATGCACCGGCCCCGCGGCAATCGTGTCGGTTGGCGATGGCGCAGAAATCAGTGCGCCGCTTTCGCCATCGCGTCGGTGGTGAAGAAGCTCTTGTCCACCGCGCCCATATTGATGTACCAGCACTCGCGCTCGGGCGTGTCGCGGCCCGGCAGATAGCACATCGAGGCCATCCCCGACTGCAAGTCGGTCGAGCACGCGCCCACCACGAACGAGCGCTTGAACGGATAAATCGCGACCCTCGCATCCGGCACCGGACGGTCGCGAGTGGTCAGCCAGTAGATGTGGTTGCGGAACAGTTGGTTGGTATGATCGTAGGTGTCGATATACGGCTCGAACCACATTTCGCCGTCGACGTACACCACGGTCTTCGAATCGATCGCATTGACCTTTCCGGGCCTTGGCACCGCCTGCACCACGTACATATGGCGAGACTCCCATGCCTCCGGACACGCGCTGGTGCCGCCGTCGGTGGCGCATCGGATCTCGGGTGAATGCTCGGCGTTTGCGACCGCAAGCATGTTCTTCTCACCGAGGTACTTGTAGTCATACTCCTCGGTCTTGGGATTGAAGCCCGCGTAGTGATCCGGATCCCAGGTAGTCGCCGAACTGCCGTTGGCGGTGCTTGCCGAGCTGCTCTGAGACTCGTTGAGACGCCTGATGCGCCGCGTATTCTTGGCCCAATCCCAGACGTCGTCGCCGCGGTTGGGGTCGTTATAACGGTAGCGGATGAAGCCGGTGCCGCGAATCTCCTCCGGCGCCAGGATCGGATAGAGGGCGAACAGCCAGATGCGGCCGGTAATCTTGAAATCGGGGTCGGTCGGGGTCGGCTCGACTTCGGTGCGGCCCACCAGGTCGTAACCCGCGTAATGGCCGATCTCGATGTTCTCGATCTGGAGCGTCTGCGGGCCGCTTTGTTCGTAGGCCGTCTCACAGTCGTAAAAGCGCAGGTCGTAGTCATCGCTGGTGATCGGGCGAAAGACGTTGTTCCAGATGATCTTCTCGGCGACCTGGGGGTCGTTCGGATCGATCAGCGGGAACGGCTGGCCGGCGACGTAGCCGATCAAGCTCCGATGGTCCTTGGAAAGGAGTACCTGCGAGGAATATTTCTCGGTCGCATCCTGGTACGGCGGCGGCCAATCGACGCGCTGGGACGCTACGATCTTCATGGTCATCCCGTGCTGGACTTTGTAGTACACGCCAGGCGACACGAGTTCTTTGACCTGCCCCGCGTTGCTGGGGGTTATAAAATCGCCCGGCTTCACCTGCGCGGAGGCGGCCGACACGCCGAACATGAGTGCGAGCGCAAACGCTGTGACGGTCGCGGCGAGCTGCGTCACCCTGTGGGAAAGTTTGATCATTGCCGTTCCTCCGATTTGGTCTCTGCGCCAGGGGGCGTTATAAGCCAATCTGATAATACGCACGCACAGATTGTGCCAGCGCTAATCGCTTGAAATTTCCAACAGACATCGTTAAAACCCGTTCGGTCGTTGGTGCGCTCTGACACATAGTGCTTCCGTTTGCGTCATCGCCGCGGCGGCGATGACGCAAATGGGTAGCTAAAGTGAGGAGGTCGATGGCGGGGATTTGGGCGGCCGTTTCGTTGCGCGCTTGCGGGTATCCACGCGCCGTCCACAAGTTTGCGCACAGGCCTTGCATTTCTTGCGTATCCGGCTAGACTGCGGTTAGCACTCAGGCATCGCGAGTGCCAATTGACAAACCCCGGACAGTAATTAACTTTCCGACGGCTGGAATCGTCCAGCCAAGCAACGCTTTTAGCAAGCAAGGAGGCTGCTGGTCCCCAATGAAAATCAAGCCACTGGGCGATCGAATTCTCGTCAGGCGTATCAAGGAAGAGGAGCGGACCAAGGGTGGAATAATCATCCCGGACACCGCCAAGGAAAAGCCCCAGGAGGGCAAGGTTGTCGCCGTCGGCAAGGGCAAATATGGCGACGACGGCAAGCTTATCCCCATTGAGGTCAAGGCGGGGGACAAGATCCTGTTCGGCAAATACTCGGGCAGCGAGTTCAAGCACGAGGGCGAAGATCTGCTGATCCTGCGCGAGGACGACATCCTGGGAATCATCGAGTAGGCATTTCGGCCTGCTCGCAAGCGAATCCCAATCTGATCCGATGAAACCTTCAATATAGGAGAGGCAAAAGAACCATGCCTGCAAAGATAGTTCGTTTCGGACAAGAATCGCGCGAGAAGATCCTCAAAGGGGTCAATGTTCTCGCCGATGCTGTCACCGTGACGCTCGGTCCCAAGGGCCGAAACGTCGTGTTGGAGAAGAGCTTCGGCGCTCCGACCGTGACCAAGGACGGGGTAACAGTCGCCAAGGAAATCGAGCTCGAAGACAGGTTCGAGAATATGGGCGCGCAGATGGTCAAAGAGGTCGCGTCGAAGACCTCCGACGTCGCCGGCGACGGCACCACCACGGCAACCGTGCTGGCCCGGCAGATCTTCACCGAGGGCATCAAGATGGTCGCCGCGGGGCACGATCCGATGTCGCTCAAACGCGGAATCAACCGCGCGGTCGAGGCGATCACCGCCGAGCTCAAGAACCTGTCCAAGCCGACCAAGGATCGCAAGGAAATCGCGCAGGTCGGCACCATCTCGGCCAACAACGACTCGACCATCGGCGACATCATTGCCGAGGCGATGGAGAAAGTCGGCAAGGAAGGCGTTATCACGGTTGAAGAGGCGCGCGGACTGGAGACCCAGCTCGAAGTGGTCGAGGGGATGCAGTTCGACCGCGGCTACCTGTCGCCGTACTTCGTGACCGATCCGGAGCGGATGGAAGCGAAGCTCGAAGACGTGTTCATCCTCATCCACGAGAAGAAGATCTCATCGATGAAGGATTTGCTTCCGATCCTCGAGACGATTGCCAAGAGCGGCAAGCCGTTCCTGATTATCGCGGAGGATATCGAGGGCGAAGCGCTGGCGACGCTGGTGGTGAACAAGATTCGCGGCACGCTGTCGTGCGTCGCGGTCAAGGCGCCCGGCTTCGGCGATCGGCGCAAGGCGATGCTCGAAGACATCGCGATCCTGACCGGCGGGCGCGCCATTTCCGAGGAGCTCGGACTCAAGCTCGAGAACATCACGCTGACCGACCTCGGCCGCGCCAAGCGCCTGGTCGTGGACAAGGACAACTGCACGATCATCGACGGCGCAGGCAAGAAGGCTGACATCGAGGGTCGTATCAAGCAGATTCGCGCGCAGATCGAAGAGACCACCTCGGACTACGATCGCGAGAAGCTGCAGGAACGGCTGGCCAAGCTGGTCGGCGGAGTGGCCGTGATCCGGGTCGGCGCCGCGACCGAAGTCGAGATGAAGGAAAAGAAGGCCCGCGTCGAGGACGCGCTGCATGCAACCCGCGCCGCAGTCGAAGAGGGCGTGGTCCCGGGCGGCGGTGTCGCGCTGATCCGCGCCTCGAGCGTGCTCGACAACATGCGCGCCAGCGAGGCCGAAAAAGTCGGCATCGCGATCATCAAGAAGGCCATCGAAGGACCGGCGTGGTGGATCGCATCCAACGCGGGATGGGAAGGCTCGGTCGTGGTCGATAAGATCAAGAACAACAAGGGGCCGTTTGGATTCAACGCGGCCAGCGAGGAGTTCGAAGATCTGATGAAGGCTGGAATCATCGACCCGACCAAGGTCGTTCGCAGCGCGCTGCAGAATGCGGCGTCGGTAGCGAGCCTGCTACTGACGACCGAGTGCATGGTGGCGGAGAAGCCCGACGAAAAGGGAGCGGGCGCAGGCGGCGGAATGCCCGGCGGAATGCCTCCGGGCGGCATGATGTAATCGAGAAGTCAGTTGCGCGCGCCAGGTCACGGCCTGGCGACATGAGTAACATCAGCGGCGGTGCCATCGAGGCTCCGCCGCTGTTTTTTTTGGCCTCGGCGAGCCCTTGCATCGGGGGATCGGTCAGCTCCAAAACGCTATAAGCCGACGCGTAAACATTCTAAACGAGTCTTGATTGGTGTCACTGCGATGCAACAAATCGCTCGCATGCAACGACGATCAAAAATTCCAATCGTATGGTGGGCGAACTGGATAGCGCCCAAATACTCAATGAACTGGCCCGATTGGCCGCGGTCAGTCGGTTGGCAAATTGGGGGGTTAGCGCTGGTTCGAAGCTGACATTTTCTTGGCCCCGAGCTTGCTAAACGGTTAGCCCGGGCGCTGCTGTCAAGGCCTTGGGAATTGGGCTGGCGCAGTGCCTGCCCAAGAGGAGCCGCCGATGGTAGTCCGAGCGCTCATTGCGCATAGGTTGGGAACCACGCGTGACATCATGCGCAGTCATCTCGAATGCGGAGGATGTCAGGTGGTTGCGGAAACCGAGACGGTCGCGCAGACAATCGACATTTTTCGCACGACGCGTCCAGATGTGATCGCGCTCGACGCCGGGCTGAGCAGTGCGCGCGGGGTCGATGCGTTATCGCTGTTCAGGATGATTCGCCGCGAGTCGCCTGCGACGTCGATCGTGATCGTCACCGCGCCGCAGTCAGCCGACGCCCAGCGAACCTATATGCGCGAGGGCGCGCTCGAATGCATTCCCGGGCCGGTCGACATGCTCGGCCTGAAGCGGGCGTGGCGCCGGCTGTCGGATGTTTATCCGGAACTCAGACGCACCGACCAAGCCGCCTCCGGGCGCTGATTCGCCAGCCCACCGTCAGTCTGATTTTCGCACCATCAAGCGTTCAATTGAGACGGGCTGCCCGGGGACGCAATTGACCCACAGCACCCATCCGGAATTCTCGCTCGAATAAAGCGGCGCCGGCGTTCCGCAATAAAAGGCGCGCGTCGCGCCCTGCGACACGTCGCCTAAGACGTGCACGTGGCCGAGCGCCACGTAGTCGTAGCGCGACTGCTCGATTTCCGCCGGCGTGATCGGCGACGATCGTTCAGTCTCGCCTTCCTCCATGTAAAATCCGTGCGCCAGCGCGATGTTCCAGAGTCCTTCCTCCCGCTCGGGCACGCCGCCGAGCGGCCGGTAGTCAGGCGTATGCTCGACCAGCGCGCGGCCCCATACGCGAGCCGCAAGCTCGGGAAAATCGATTGCTCTGCCCTCGGGCTCGAGAATCAGGTGCAGGTTTTCCGGGATCGCGCCGGGCGCGAGGCCTGCATAGATCGATCGCTCGTCGTGCGCGTCATGATTGCCGGGAATCATCACGACCGGCATCCGGGCCCGTCCGATCGTTTCCATCGCGAAGGCGAGGCCTTCTTCGCTGATGCGCGCCGAATCGAACAGATCGCCGACTATCAGCAGCAGGTCGGCGTTGCGGTCGTTGGCGATATCGATGACCCGGGCAAATGCGCTGCGCACTATGCCACGCAACTGCGCGCCCCGCTGGCCTGACCCGAACGTATCGCTTTCCAGGTGAACGTCGGAAGTGTGAACGATCCTGAGTGGATGATGGGGATGCGGCTTAGCTGGCAAAACTGCTTCCTTCGATGCGCCGATCGGGTTGCGGGCGCTCGGTTCCGGTCGATGATAACATGCTGTAGAGTCAGAATTATCAGGGGTCGAGCGGCCATTCCATTGCTCGAGCGCAAAGGCCGCGCGGCGCACAAGCATATCGCAGGGGGTTCCTCACTTGATCGTCGTAATGAAATCGCATGCCACCGAAGCCGAAATTCAGGCGGTTGTCAGGATGGTCGAGGATCTCGACTACAACGCGCACATTATCCGCGGCGTCGAGCGCACGGTGGTCGCATGCGTGGGCGACGAGCGTGGCGAGAAGCATCAGCTGACGCATCTGGAATCGGTAGCCGGGGTGGAGCGGGTGATGCCGGTGGTGCGGTCGTTCAAGCTGGCGTCGCGCGAGGTGCGGCCCGAAGGCTCGCGAATCAAGGTCGGCAACGCCGAAATCGGAGGCCCGCGAATCACGGTGATCGCGGGACCGTGCGCGGTCGAGAGCGAGGCGCAAATCGAGGCCGCGGCCGACGCGGTCAAGGCAGCGGGCGCTCATGCTTTGCGCGGGGGAGCGTTCAAGCCGCGGACGTCGCCGTACTCGTTTCAGGGGATGGAAGAGGAGGGGCTGGTGTTGCTCGAACGCGCCGGGCGGCGCGTAGGGTTGCCGGTGGTGACCGAAATTATGGATCCGCACGATATCGATCTGGTCGCCGAGCATTCCGACATGCTGCAAGTCGGGGCGCGCAATGCGCAGAATTTCTCGCTGCTGCGCCGGCTGGGAAGAATCAAGAAGCCGGTGCTGCTCAAGCGCGGCATGTCGATGAAGCTCGAAGAGTTCATGATGGCGGCGGAATATATTCTGTCGGAGGGCAATCCGAACGTGGTGCTGTGCGAGCGCGGGATCCGCACCTTCGAGACCGCGACGCGCAACACGCTCGATCTGAACGCCGTGCCGCTGCTCAAGGCATGGACGCATCTGCCGGTGATTGTCGATCCGAGCCACGGGACGGGAATCTACTCGCTGGTGGCGCCGATGGCGCTGGCAGCGATCGCGGCGGGCGCCGACGGATTGCTGATCGAGGTGCATCCCACGCCCGAGAGCGCGCTGTCCGACGGCCCGCAGCAGTTGAAGCCGTCGCGATTTGCCGACTTGATGAAGGCGCTCAAGCCGCTGGCCGAGGCGGTGGGAAGAACGCTGTAAATTTCGCTTTCGCCGGGGGCATTGAAAACTCGCGCGGTCATGAGATTTTCTTGTCGTCCTTGTAGGTTTCCTCCCAATTCTTGAAGCCTTGGGGATCCCATCGCTTCCACACGCCCTCGCGCTTGCCGTTCTTGTACATTCCGGTCGCGGATATTTTGCCGTTGGTGTACCAACCGACGTGCTCGCCGTCCTGCACGCCGTCCTTGTAGTGATCGATCGAAGCTTTCTGTCCGTTGTCGAACCACTGGGTCCATTCGCCGCTCTGCTTTCCGTCGTGGTATTCGCCCTGGAGCATTTTGGACCCCTCGTCGCGATAGATCACGAACGGTCCCTCTTTGACGTCATGGCCGTTGACGGTCTTCACGCACGCAGTCTCGGAGCCGTTGGGCGGCGCCTCGCCCGTCTGCCGGGTTCCGGGCGGGCAGGGCGGTGCGGTTTTGCAGGCGGCTAGGGTCGTCGCGAGGATTATGAGTGCAATTTTGGCGTTCATTTTGAGGATCAGGATAAGTGAAAAAAGAGCGATTTATACCATATGTTGGGGTTCAGCGATGGGCATACCACCAAGGCTAGCTTTGTTCCGACAAAAGTAATATTTCGTGCGACGGGGGTTCGCCTGACGATTGCAGATGAGTGAATGCGCGCGGAATGGGTGCGATGAGCGAAGTGCATAGGTGATCATTTAGCACGTCAGGGGGCGGCGTGGGCAGGCTGAAAAGTTCAGCCGTTGCGGCGGGTGCGCGGTGTTGAGGCCGCGCTCCGTTGGCGGCGGCATGAAGGANNTTTCGCGACTATGCGATGGAAGGGGTGACCCCCTGGCCGTTGCGACTGCAGCGCAGTGTCCCGTGGGCACGGGTAGCCAGTGAAAAAGAAAAAGGAGCCTGCGCCTGTCGTCACCGCGCCGGAGCGGAAAGGGCGGAAGCCCGAGTTGACTGTTCGCCATTTGTCGGTCGCTCGGCTGTCTGATAGCTCAATGTCGATGAATCTCCGACACGCCGTCGCGCTCGCGCTTCTGCTGGCCGTTGGGGTTTGGGCTTGTTCGAGAAGTCTCGTCATCTCAAGCGCATCTGTACCTTCAAGTCAGCGCGAGCCGTCGGGACACGTAGTTGGGGCTCCCATAGGAGGCCCGTTTCCTCCGTCGCCGACCGCAACGCCGACGCCAAACTGAGCCAGTGCAGACGATTCCGTCCGCCCTCGTCCGCGCTGGTCCGGCCTAGTCCGCGAAATTGAGACACTCACGATTTGAAATTCAGAGCCTCAGCCCCGAATTAAGACAGTACCGGTGCGCGAAGCATGAGCACCGCGCATGCGGCCGTGTCTGACGCCCCCTGAATCGCGCGCCCATTGGCACGGGTGGCAGGGGTGCAGAGGCAGAATCCTGAATCGCGCGCAACAAAAATGCGCGCTGTAATCGGACCCTCACCTTCATCCTCTCCCTAACAGGGAGAGGAAGGAACCGGGATTCTTCGCTGCGCTCAGAATGACACAAAGAAAGCAGCGCCTCGGGAGTCGTGAACGATGCGAGCAAACCTAACCCCTAGCCCCTTCCCCAGGAAAAATGGGGAAGGGGAACAGAAAAGTTATGGAATCGCGCTGTCCTATCCCCCTGACCCCCTTTCCAGGATGGAAAGGGGGAACCGGAAATTAATCCCAAGGCCCTTTCCAGGATGGAAAGGGGGAACAGAGGGCGGAGCGCGGTTTTGGGGCTGGCGATTTTACCTGTTGTGTCCTATCCCCCTGGCCCCCTTTCCGGTCGGAAAGGGGGAACCGGAAATACCGGCTAGTTCGAGCCGGTTGAGCCCAGCAGGTTGCCGCCCAGCGTCGCGTTGCCGACCCTCACGTCGCCGAGCACGTTGATCAGCGCCGGCTTGCCCGACTTGAAGGCGCGCTCGAGCGCCGGAATGATCTGCTCGGCGGTCTCGACCTGCTCGCCATGACATCCCATCTCGGCGAAGATTTTGTCGTAGCGAATGTTGGGCAGCATGTTGAACGGATCGGTGGTGCCCGCCAGCCCCGGCATCTGGTCGAAATTCGGGCCCCATGAGCTGTTGTTCCACAGCACCGTGATGACGGGCAGCTTGTAGCGCGCGGCGGTCTCCATATCCCAGCCGCCGATTCCCAGTCCGCCGTCTCCGCTGATGACGACTATCTGTTGTCCCGGCCGCCCGAGCTGCGCGCCGATGCCCATCCCGACGCCGTGACCGACGGGGGCCAGCGGGCCCGCGTCGACCACCTGGCCCATGAAGCGGCAGGTGAACGCACGGCTCATCCATCCCGAGAGCGTGAAGCTGTCGATGATGGTGGTCGCGTTTTTGTCGAGCACTTTGATCAGGTCTTCGCACAGCCGCGCCGGATGAATCGGCTGATTCTTCGCGACCTTGGCGTTTTGTTCCTTGATCTGATTGTCAAAGCGCTGGCGCGTTTCCCAGACCTGCTTGACCCAGGGCGAAGTCTTGTGCCTGGAGAAGTCGAGCTTGAGTTCCTTGATCCGATTGATCATCTGACGCAGCACCAGCTTGGGATCGCCGACCATCGGCAGGTCCGCGTTGACCTGCCATCCGATTCGCGTCGCCGTGGGATCGACCTGGATGTACTTGGCCTTGTCGGTCCAGGTCGGCGGCTGCCCGAAATGCTCGCCGCTCCAGAAGCGGAAGCCGATTGCCAGCACCACGTCTGCGTTGCCGGTGAACGGCTTCTTGAACGGGCCACGAATCGCCAGTGGATGCTCTTCGGAAACCGCACCCTGACCGGCGCGGCGCGCGTAGATCGGGATGCTGGTCAGCTCGACGAACTCGCGCATCTCGGCGCCCGCCTGCGACCAGAACAGTCCGTCGCCGCCGGCAATCAGCGGGCGCTCGGCCGCCACCAGCATCTCGAGCGCGCGATCGATCTTGGCCGGGTCGGCGGCGGAGCGGACGTCGTCGACGGTAAACCCGCGCGCGCCCTTGCGCTGCCGCGACTCATCGTCGTGGTGATAGAGAATATTCTGTGGAATCTCGAACAATGCGACGCCCTGCGGCGGCGAAATGGCTTCGCGGAACGCAGAGCGCAGATCGAACTGAATCGTGGACCAGTCGGTCACGCGCTTGGTGAACTTGGAGAAACTGTCAACGACTTCGGAGCCGTAGGCTTCCTGGAAGGAGCCGAGATGGTCTTCGTCGTTGGGATGCTGTCCCGAGATGCAAACCACGGCGCTGTTGGTCAAGCCCGCGACGCACAGGCCAGTCACCGCGTTGGTCAGGCCGCATCCCGCGGTGACCATGCATACGCCGACCTGTCCGGAAGTGCGCGCGTAGGCGTCGGCCGCGTAGGCGGCGGCCTGCTCGTGGCGCATGTGGATGAGCTTGATGTCGTGGTTGCGCAACTGGGCGAGGATCGGAAACAAATGACCGCCGTTGATCGCAAAACAATACTTCACACCGTTCTCGCGCATAACCCGCGCGATTAATTCGCCGCCGTCAGCTTTCGCCATTACCGCACTCCTTGATTGTGGAAATTCTCCCGCTGGTTCCGAATCCTTGCACATTTATGGCGTCGCCGAAAAGCGCGCGCGCATTTGCGACGATTCGATTGCAGAATCCGTCAACGCAAAACGCAATCGGCAGGCTTGATCGAGGCCGCCAAGCCTGTCACTTTTGAGCATCGTTCGGCGGAGCCGGCTTGCGCGGGTCCGAGCATTTGGACTGCGGGTGGTGGTGTGGCGGAAGAGTAGCCGAATGCCAATAGGCGAAGGTTAAATTCAGGATTCCACGATGCGGCGCGTTCTCGTCTCACTCATCTTAATTGCGGCGTTGGTTGTCGCGGCGCCGACGGCGCATGCCTTCTCGCTGATGGACCCCAGCACCTGGAGCTGGCCGCAGTACGACTGGAACTCATTCAAGCTCCAGGATCCCAACTCGTGGCCGTTCATCCCGGTGCCCGAAGTCGCCACCGATCCCAACGGCGGAGTCACTTACGGCGTTCTGCCGGTATGGCTGTTCACCGACGACAAGAACCAGATCAGCAGCATCCTGGCCCCCGATATCAACGCCAACAGCACGCTTGGACCGGGTGGAAATTTTCGCTACCTGGGTTATCCCTCGGCGGATACACAATGGTACGTGGAAGCGGGCGCCCAGGAGACCATCGCGCGCAAGGTCGATCTCGATTACCAGACCGGGCGCGAGCATAAGAAGAAGTGGTTCTCGTTTGAAGGGCGCTTCTATTTCGAGCGCGATCCGACCGAGCGCTTCTTCGGAACGGGCAACAACTCTCACTGGGGCAACCAGACCAACTACACGACCGAGCAGCTTTATGGCGAGGCGATATTCGGCTTGAACCTCACCGAGAAGCTGCAGCTGTCACTGATGGAACGCCCGCGCTACGTGCGAATCCTGGCCGGTGGCTTCACCACGCTGCCGGACATTCACACCCTGTTCCCGAATCAGAAGGGCATCAACGGCGGCAGCGAAGTTCTCTCGCAGGCGATGATCCAATACGACTCGCGAGACTCGGTGGATATCCCGCGCTCCGGCACGCTCGGGCGGCTGTACTACGGGAATGCGGATCGCAGATTCGGCAGCTCGGTTTCGTACAACCGCTTCGGCGCAGAATTGCGTCAGTACTATAGCGTCAACGAGCGCATCACCTTTGCCGGTCACGTTTTCAACGAGTACGAGCCGGCGGGTGGCGAGATGCCATTCTGGGCGCAGGCGCGGCTTGGCGGCCAGGAAAGCTTGCTCACCGATCAGGAAACGCTGCGCGGTTACGGCGCCGGCCGCTACATAGATAACAATCTGTTCGTCATGAACGTCGAGATGCGCACTCGCGTGTGGGAGAAAAATATCTTCGGCACCCACGGGATAGTCGAACTGGCGCCGTTCGCCGAAGCGGGACGCGTCGCACATGCAATGAACGACGACCCATTCTCGGATTTGCACCCGGTCGGCGGAATCGGAATCCGCGGAATCGCGGAGCCGTTCGTGGTCGGGTTCGTTGACGTCGGATGGGGTGGCGAAGGCGCCGCCGTCTTTTCCGGCATCAACTACCCATTCTAGTATCGATAGGTAGTCGCGCGCCGATCGCTTCCCCCGTCAGTCGAGGGTTGTCACACAATGCGCGATTCGGTTCGCGCGCAAATCACGATTGCGCTTCGCTTCAGATGCGGCTTTCCGAACTAGACTACGACTTGCCCGAAGAACTGATCGCGCAGGAGCCGCTTGCGCGCCGCGATGAAGTGCGCCTGCTCGTGCTCGATCGCAAATCCAAATCGCTCGAGCATTCCCGCTTTTACAAACTCGTCCGCCATCTGCGCGAAGGAGACCTGATCGTACTCAACGACACCCGCGTGCTGCCGGCGCGCCTGTTCGCGCAGAAGGAATCGGGCGGCCGCGTCGAGTTGCTGATGGTGCGGCCGGTCGGAGCGCTTGAAGGTCCCGCCGGTGCATGGATCGCGCTGATACGGACGCATCGCGTGCTCAAAGACAACGCGCGCCTCATCCTGGGCGACGGTCATGCGCTGAGAGTAACCGGCTATGCGCGGCCGGGCCGCCCAATCGTCGTGTCCGAGGGCGGAGTTTCGATCGAACAGATACTCGAGCGCACCGGCACGCTCGCGCTGCCACACTATATTCATCGCAGCGCCGGTCCCGCCGACATCGACGACTACCAGACCGTGTATGCCGCGCGGCCCGGCGCGATCGCGGCGCCCACGGCGGGCCTGCATTTCACCGCCGAGGTCTTCAAGGCGCTGGCCGATGCGGGCATCCGCACCGCTACGGTGACGCTGCATATCGGTCCCGGCACTTTCGCTCCGGTGCGCGCCGTCGAGATCGAGAGTCACACGATGGAGTCCGAGTGGTACACGATTGCGCCCGCGACCCAGGCTGCGATCGAACATACGCGGCGAATCGGCGGGCGCATCATTGCGGTTGGCACCAGCGCGACGCGCGCGCTCGAGTCGTGGGCGATCACCGGCGACGTCGAGGGATTCACCGGGCTCTTTATTCATCCGGGCTTTCGCTTCAAGCTGGCTGACGCGATGATCACGAACTTCCATATGCCCCGAACCACGGTGCTTGCGCTGGCGATGGCGTTTGCGGGGCGCGATCAGATTCTTGCCGCGTACCGCGAAGCGATTCGCCATCGCTACCGCTTTCTCAGCTACGGCGACGCGATGTTGATTCTGTGATGAACGGGCCAATCGAATTCAGCGTTACGGCGGTGGACAGCGACGCGCGCAGCGGGCGGCTGGTAACGGCCCACGGCGCGGTGGCGACGCCGGCCTTCATGCCGGTGGGCACGCGGGCCGCGGTCAAAGCGATGGCGCCCGACGAGTTGTGGTCGATGGGCTACACGATGGTGCTCGCCAACGCGTACCATCTAGCGATTCGCCCGGGCGCCGCCTTGATCGGCGAGATGGGCGGTATAGCGCGCTTCATGGGATTTCCCGGCGCGGTGCTGACCGACTCGGGCGGGTTCCAGGCGATGAGCCTGGCGAAAATCAATTCGATCAATGAAGAAGGAATCCGTTTTCGGTCTCATCTCGACGGCGCGCCGTTGACGCTCACGCCCGAAAGCGCGATCGAGATTCAGCAACAGCTCGGCGCCGATATCATGATGGCGCTCGACGAATGCACGCCTTACCCTGCCGAGCATCGTCGCGCGCTCATGTCGCTCGAACTCACGGCGCGATGGGCCGAGCGCAGCCTCGCGGCGCGGACCAGCACGACGCAGGCGCTATTCGGAATTATCCAGGGCAGTATTTTCGAAGATCTGCGGAGGACCAGTGCGTCGCAGATAACCTCGATTGCGTTCGACGGATACGCGGCGGGCGGACTTTCGGTCGGCGAACCGAAGGCCGCGATGCTGGAAATGGCGGCGCTGTCGGCGTCGATGATGCCGGCCGGCAAGCCGCGCTACCTGATGGGCGTGGGTACGCCGGCGGATTTGCTCGCCGCGATCGCGATGGGCTTCGACATGTTCGACTGCGTGCTGCCGACGCGGAACGCGCGCAACGGGTGCGCCTTCACCAGCCAGGGGCGCATCTCGATCAAGCAGGCCGCGCACGCGCGCGACTCGATGCCGCTCGATCCGGCCTGCGACTGCCGCCCGTGCCGGACCCATTCACGCGCCTACCTGCGTCATCTATATTTGTCGGGCGAGATACTCGCGGCGCGTGCGCTGACGGAGCATAATCTTCATTTCTATGCGAGCTTGATGCGCCAGTGCCGGGCTGCTATCGCATCGGGGAATTTCAAAGCGTACGCGATGGATGCGTCGGCCGGCTGGGACAGCGACACCGCCGCCGAACCGGTTGAAGAATGATTCTTTTGGGGAGACTTGAAGTCTGATCGGTCGAAGTTTCGCTCGAAGTTTGAACGATCGAAGTTTGTGAGGACGTGATCTGATGTTTTTTGAAGGCACCGCATGGGCGCAGGCCGCCGCTGGCCAAGCCGCCGACGCTCCGTCGTTTGTCCAGCAGTTGCTGACGGGTCCGGGGCCAATCATGGCGCTGGTCGTCGCCGTCATGTACTTCATGGTCTTCCGGCCGCAGAACAAGAAGGCGCAGGACCTGGCGAAAATGCTGTCCGCGCTCAAGCGCAACGACGAGGTCGTGACCACCGGCGGAATTATCGGGCGGATTCATGAGGCCGGCGACAAGGTGATCACGCTCGAAGTTGCGCCCAACGTCAGGCTGAAGGTCGAGCGATCGCAAATCGCGTCGATTTCGAGCCACAAGGCGTCGGCGAAGAAAGACGACAAGTAGAGGCTTCATCATAGTGGAACAGACTCAAAGTTTCGGACCGATCCTGATTCTGCTCGTGCTGATCGTGTCGTTCCTTTACATGCATTTCACCAACGGCAGCGGGCTCACGCGCATATACCTGGCGGGTGGTATCGTTCTGGCAGCGATACTCATTCTGTTGCCGAGCCTCAACGTCGATCTGCCCGATTGGTTCAGGGCCGGGTTCGGCGCGACCAAAATCCAGCTCGGCCTCGACCTGCAGGGCGGCACGCATCTGCTGATGGCCGTGAAGCTGGACGAGGCGGTGAAAACCCAGTTGCACCGCCGCGGCGATGACCTCAAGCAGGAACTCAAGGCCAACAAAATAGGTTTCACGGATGTCGCGGTCGATGATTCCGGCAATCTGATCGTCAAGCTGAAGTCGAGCGCCGATCGCACGCCGTTCCTCGACCTCGTGGCGAAGTCGTTCTCGGATTTGACCGTAGCGAGCAACAGCGATTCGTCCAGCATCGGTCCGTCGTATTCGATGGCCTACAAGCCGCGCGAGTTGCAGACGATTCGGTCCAATGCGATGGACCAGGCGCTGGAAACGATTCGCAATCGAATCGACCAGCTTGGCGTGCGCGAAACCACCGTCGCCAAAGAGGGCGACAACGAAATTTTAGTGCAACTGCCCGGCATCCAGGACCCCGAGCGCGCCAAGGAACTGATCGGCAAGACGGCGGTGCTCGAATTCAAACTGGCTGACGACTCGAAAAACGTGCAGGACGCGATCAAGGACGGCCCGCCCCCCGGCGACGAAGTCCTCTATGGCACCTCGGAGCGCGGCGGCAAGGAACCGTACCTGGTCGAGTCCCCCGTGCTGATGACGGGCGACGTCGTTACCGACGCGCGCGTGCGTCCCGGTGCGCGGCTGGAAGGTCCGTACGTGGCGGTCGAGCTCGACGCGCGCGGCGCGGAAATTTTCGATGCGATGACGGCTGAAAACGTCGGGCGGCGCCTCGCGATCGTGCTGGATAACACGGTTTACTCGGCGCCGGTTATCAAGGAGCGAATTCCCGGCGGTCACGTGCAGATCACCGGACGCTTCTCGATGGACGAGGCGCACGATCTCGCGATCGTATTGCGCTCGGGCGCACTGCCGGCGTCGGTCGAAATCGAAGAGGAGCGCACCGTGGGCCCGTCGCTGGGCCGCGATTCGATTCGCCAGGGCGAGATGTCGTTCGTGATCGGCGCGGGCGCAGTGCTGATCTTCATGGCCGTGTACTACAGCGGCGCGGGTCTGCTCGCGGATTTCGGCCTGTCGCTCAATATCCTGTTGCTGATCTGCGTGATGGCGGCGCTGGGTGCGACGCTGACGTTGCCGGGCATCGCCGGGATCGTGCTGACGCTGGGCATGTCGGTCGACGCGAACGTGCTGGTGAATGAACGAATGCGCGAAGAGTTGCGCGCCGGCAAATCGCCGCGCGAGGCGGTGAAGCTCGGCTACGATCGCGCATGGTCGGCGATTCGGGACTCGAATATCTCGACGTTCGCGGCGGGGCTGATCCTTTTTCAATTCGGAACCGGACCGGTCAAAGGCTTCGCCGTCACCCTGTGCGTAGGAGTGCTGACCGGATTGTTTTCCTGTATCGTGGTTACGCGCGCGTGGTACGACTACCGGATTTCGATTCGGAAGCTCACCAGGATTAGCGTTTAATGATTGTTAATGATGCTAAAAGATGTTAATTAAATTTTGACGATCGACCCTCTTGGGGACTGTGGGCAAATTTCACGTACCGGGGGCCTTTTACCTTGACTTGGGCGACGGGCGCATACTACAAAATCGCGTCCTCACAAAATCTCCGAGGAAAGGCGTCTTGTTGGACTCGTATGGCCGATAAGGACGATATACTGCTGAATTCCCGCGAAGTCGCGTTCCTGCTCGACCTGAGCCCGGACACGGTGAACGAATTTGCCCGGCGCAATATTATTCCGGCCTTCAAGAAGGGCCGCCAATGGCGATTTCGCAAGCGCGATATAACTTCTGTCAAACGTCAGTTGCGAGGAATCAACGCGGCGGCCTGACGCCACGCGCGCGAGTCACGTCGAACTCGCGTCGCATGCAGCCAAAATCGCCACGCCATAAAAATCCTGCCTCGCACTGGTCTCCCGGTCCGCATCGACCCAACGGAGTTTTCAATGTCACAACCGCATGAGAGCCGTGTCTATTCCGACCTGGCGCGTTTCTATGATTTTTTCTTCGGCCGGGTTTTTGTCGATCGCGAGCATGAGGTTATCGAAGGCCTGAATCTCAGGCCCGGTAACCGCGTGCTCGAGGTGGGCGTCGGCACCGGAATCGCACTGGACGCATATCCGCCGTACGCGCACATTGTCGCGATCGATCCGTCGGTCGACATGCTCGAGCGTGCAAAAAAGCGCGTGGCGGAAAACGGCTGGGGACATATCGAGCTTCAGCAGGGCGACGCGCTCAACCTCGACTTTCCCGACAACAGCTTCGACTACGTTACCTCGTTTCACGTTCTGACTGTGGTTCCCGATCCGTACCGGATGCTCTCGGAGATGGTGCGGGTGTGCAAGCCGGGCGGGGGGATCGCGATCACGACGCATTTCCAGAGTTCGAACCCGGTGGTCGCGGCGCTCAACACAATCGTCAATCCGATCACGCGGCAACTGGGATGGACCACCAGGTTGCGCAAGCAGGACGTGCTCAAGGGACACCCGATTACGCTGGAGCACAGCAAAAAGATCAGCCGGTGGTCGGTGCATTCGTTGATCATCGCGCGCAAAAACGCATGAGCCGCCGCGCGTAGCCGCCGCCGAGCGGGAAGACAAGCGCGGCATGGCTGAATCGAACAAACCCGATCCTGAATCCCCGAGCAACGACGAACGCGTCGAGGAGCTGGCCAAAGAGCTCGCCGAGCGTCTGCGCGCGATGCCCAATCGCCAGGAACTCACCGACTACGCCGTCAGCATCCTCAAGGAAAGCAGCGAGAATGCGGGCCAGTCCGAGCAGGCGGCGGCGATGATCGAGCGGGCGGCGAGGAACGATCCCTTCAACCCGATCGCGTTTGCAATTCCACTGCTGGTTATCGGCGCGGTGCTGTGCGCGACGGGAATTCTGGCCGGCGTAGGGCTGGGCGTAATCGGGATCGCATTGCTGATGGTGGTGTGGGGATTGATCGTCGCGTTCTTCGGCCGCTTCCGGCAGCAGGGCTGAGCCCTGCACCCAGTATTAAGGCCGCGCTCCGTTGTCGCGCGCGGGCAGGGGTGAGGCCTGCACCCAGTGAAAAGTGACAAGATAAAGATGCGGGACTTCGTCCCTGTTAGAAAGGCAAAAGGGGGAAGAGGCCTCCACTTTTTGTGTCATCCTGAGCGAAGCGAAGGAACCCGGATCCTTGCCTCTCCCTGTACCGGGAGAGGCCGCGCCTCCGGCGCGGGTGAGGGACATCTGGGCGGCGTCGCGAGTTGCACCTACCTGGTCAAGTTCAGGCCGAGTACCGTTTTAGCGGAAGGCGCTATGCTGGCGGTCAGCGCGGTCGGCGATGCGGCCAGTCCGCATATCCTGACGCTGACCGGCACGGGAAGTTAAGCTACCCGATGACAACCGCCGGGGCGAATCGATCGCTCCGGCGGTTCAACTTCTTCCGGCCGTTGTGCCGCTCGCGTTCTTCCATTTTACCGTATGGAAATCCCGACTTGATTGGTCTACTTTGTTGCAGAACATCGGCGAAATTAGGTAGGCTTGCCTGAATTTCAGGCAGGCTTGCGATAAGGTCGCAAGAACTGCAATCTTTTAGAGCGTATTTGCTCAGATTGCCGTGGGCGCCCGTAGCGGGCAGCTCCTGGGAGTTTTAGCGGGTGGTGGCGGATGGCCAAGTTTGACTGGAACGAAACGAAACGCCAGATAACCGATTCGCAGGCCTGGCAGTCAATATTCAGGCACGGATACGAAGACACGCCGCGCAACCGGATCCTGATGGTGTCCGGCAACGTGTGGCTCCATCTGCATCCGTCGAAAGTGCAAAAGCATGCGGTGCGCCTGCGCTTCACGTGGTGCATGGGCGGCATCACGTTTTTGCTTTTCCTGGTGACGGTGGTCACCGGCGTGTACCTGATGTTCTACTATCGGCCGACGGCGGAATATGCCTACGCGGACATGAAGTACCTGGAATTCGACATGCCGTTCGGGATGTTGATGCGCAATATGCATCGATGGGCCGCGCACGGGATGGTGATCGCGGTGTGGTTGCATATGTTCCGCGTGTTCATGACGGGCTCGTACAAACCGCCGCGCGAGTTCAACTGGGTAGTCGGCGTGATCCTGCTGGTGCTGACGCTGCTGCTGTCGTTCACCGGATACCTGTTGCCGTGGGATCAACTTTCCATCTGGGCGGTGACGGTCGGCTCGAACATGGCGCGCGCCACGCCGCTGCTGGGGCACGGCGGTCCGTTCCATGAAGTGCTCGGGGTGAATCCGGTTTACGACGCGCGCGCATTTATTTTCGGCGGCGCGGAAATCGGACCGCACACGCTGCTGCGTTTCTATATTTTGCACTGCATCTTTTTTCCGTTGATCGCGGGCATCTTCATGGCGGTGCACTTCTGGCGAATCCGCCGCGACGGCATGTCGGGGCCGCTCTAGGACGGGAGGAGGGCGGTCGATGGGAGGCGTGTTTTCATGGCTGTTGCACGAGGGAATCGTGCGCGTGCTGTCGGTGCCGATCGGGATGTCGATCATGCTTTATGTGGTATACGTGCTGGCGGCGCCGCCGCCGTGGAGCGACGACGAGGACTGAGCGCCGCATTAAGGGTTAATCATGGCAAGCCGGGAAGGTAACGAAAGCGCCGTCGCGATGCGCGCGGCGGGAGCGGCCGCGGGCGGAGCTGCCGCGAGAACGCCGGCCGGGGGCGGGTCGAAGCGAATCGAAGCTCCGATCAAAAAGACGGGCGGCGGCGGCGAGGAGAAGCTGCACACCTGGCCGTTTTTGGTGCGCAGCGAATTCCTGATGGCGATTCTGGTGATCATCGTTTTGACGGTGTGGTCACTGTTGCTCAACGCGCCGCTGGAACAGCCGTCAAACCCGACTCGCACGCCGAATCCGTCGAAGGCGCCGTGGTACTTTCTGGGCTTGCAGGAAATGCTGGTGTTCTTCGACCCGTGGTACGCGGGCGTGGTGCTGCCGAGTTTCATCATCGTGGGCCTGATGCTGATTCCGTATCTGGACATCAACCCGAAAGGCAACGGGTACTACACGTTTCGCGAGCGAATGTTCGAGATTCTGAGTTTTTTCATCGGGTTTCACATTTTATGGGTCTCATTCATCATCATCGGCACATTTTTCCGCGGTCCCGGATGGAATTGGTTCTGGCCCGGGCAGGTCTGGGATCCGCACCTGGTGGAGGCGCTGACCAACGTCGATTTGCCGTACATGTTCGGTTTCCGCGACTACCTGGCGTCGGCGATTTTCGGATTGTCGCTGATAGTCGGCTACTTCGTGGTCGGGTACGCGGGGTTATATTACTGGATACGATCGCGGCCCTCGGGCGACCCATGGTCGGCGTTTCCGGGCGGCGGCCCCGAGATATTGAAGAAATGGGGACCGGTGCGCTTCGGCATCACGGGATTTCTGCTGATCGCGATGGCCGGCGTGTTCATCAAGATGGCGCTGCGGCACGCGCTCAACATCAAGTACATCCTGGTTACGCCCTGGATTAACATCTGACGTGGCCGCGACCCCGGTGTTTATCCTGGCCAAAGTACTGCAGGCGCTCGGAATCGCCGACGTCGGCTTCGCGCTGTACGTCGGGATCAGCCAGCCGCACGGGATGGGGAAAGAATACGAGTTCACCGGGATCGGCATTCTGGTTTTTCTCGCCGGCTACATCGTCGAGGTCCTGTGGGCTCGCCCGCATGAGTGACTATTGAGTATTTGAGTGAGTATTTGAACGGCGGCATTCGCAGTTGCGAACAGGATAAGAGCAGATGGCTGGCAGACCGGGGCTTGATCCCATTGAAGAAGGAAAATCATACAGCGCGCTGTTCGTGCTGATGGTAGCGGTGTTGCTGGTGACCGCGGTCTGGTCGATTTGGGACGACAACATCTCGCGCCGTCCGTGGAAGGAATACCAGGTCCAGTGGGACCGGCTGGCGTACGACAAGTACATGAAGGACGCGGCGGACGAGCAGCAGCGCCTCGACGCGGATCCCGAATACCAGAAAGTCTCGAAGGAGCTGGCCGAGGCGCGCAAAGAACGCGACTCCGGCGCCAGCGCGGCCAAGCTGGCCGCGTTGCGCGGGCAGTTGACCGATCTGAACAACGTTGCCAACGACAAGGATCAGCTGGTCCGCTTCACCAAGTCGTATTTGACCGAGCGATGGTACGACTACAACCACGCCGTCCAGGAAAGGGAAGACCCGGGTCCGTACAAGAAAGAAATCGATCAGCTGAACGCCGAACTCGCGCAGGAAAATATCGTCTCCGACCAAGCGAAGGACAATCTGCAGGCGGTCAAGGATCAGATCGGGGCGCTCAACTCGAAGGTCGAGAGCCTGACAGATCAGATGAAGAAGCTGACCGCCAAGCGCGAAGATCTATTGGACAAGGCCGGCACGTGGATGATCCCGGTCAAGTTCCGCAACACGGTCCTGTTCCGTTATCCGAAGATTCCGAAGATTGAGCAGACCGCGATCGACGACTTCGACCGCAACGCCTTCGACGAGGCGATTGCGCGGGTCGATCGATGCCAGAGCTGTCATATGGGCGCCGACAAGAAGGGCTTCGAGAATGCGCCCGAGCCGTTTCGCACGCATAGCAACTTCGAACAGATCATATTGAAGCATCCGCCCGAAAAACTCGGATGCACGCCGTGTCACGACGGACAGGGCCCGGCGGTGAGCTCGGTGCGGGTGGCGCATGGCGACGATCCGGATTGGGATTCGCCGATGCTCAGGGGCGACAAGATGCAGTCGCGATGCATCAAGTGCCATATCGACGTGGGCTCGCTGGTCGATGCGGGAGGCAAACCGATCGCGGCGAACTGGGTCGAGGGGGAACGGATGTTCCAGCAGATGGGATGCGCGGGATGCCATCTGGTGGCCGGCTACGAGGATCTGCCGAAGATCGGCCCGTACCTGAAACTCGCGTCGGCAAAGCTCGATCCGTCGTGGACCGTGCGATGGATCACCAGTCCGGATGACTTCCGGCGGTACACGCGCATGCCGGACTTCATGTTCTCGCGCGAGCAGGCGACTGCGCTGGCCGCGTTCATCCTGGACAGTTCGTCGAAGAATTCGAAGGAGTGGCTCGCGGCGCATCCCGAACTTGCGACGCTGGAGGCCGACGTCAACAATCCGGCGTTCGTCGAAGAAGGCAAGGGGCTGTTTGAATCGGTCGGCTGCAAAGGATGCCATGCGATCGATCCGCGTGAACATGCAACTCCGGTCGGCGTCGTATCGGACTTGGGGCCGGACCGGGCGTTCACGGCCAAGGACTTCGCGCCCAACTTGAGCAAGATCGCGGAGAAGACTTCGGCGGCGTGGATATATACATGGTTGAAGAATCCACATGACTTTTCGCCGCACACGGCGATGCCGTCGTTGCGCCTGAGCGATCACGAAGCGGAAGCGCTGACCGCCTTTCTGATGACGCATGGCAAGAAGCGGGAAATCGCAGGCATCGAAACCGCGCTCAAAGATCCCGAGCAGATCAAGAAGGGCGCTGCGCTGGTGCGCAAATACGGATGCTTCGGATGCCACGAGATCGAAGGGATGGACAAGGAGTCGCGAACCGGCGTCGAGCTGACGACCTTCGGCTCCAAGCATCTCGACGAGCTATTTTTCGGCAACCAGACGCAGATTCCCGAGACGTGGGATCAATGGACGTTCCATAAACTGCAATCCCCGCGCATCTACGCGACCAGGGACGTCGAGCAGTTGATGCCGAACTTCCATTTCGCCAGCGGCGACATCAAGAACCTGGTCGTGTTCCTGGCCGGCCTGACGCAGGGGCGCGTGCAGGAGCGGTACCGGATGCCCGGCTCGGAGCATCAGACGCAAATCGTTGCCGGGCGGCGAATGGTCAATTACTACAACTGCGTCGGCTGCCATATCGTCGAGGATCGGGGCGGTTATATCCGCCGCTTCTACCCGGGAGATGAAATCAACTTTGCGCCGCCAATACTCAATGGCGAGGGCTTCAAGGTTCAACCCGAGTGGCTATTCGCATTCCTGCAGGGCCCGACCCCGATTCGTCCGTGGCTGAAGATCAGGATGCCGACTTTTCATTTCACCAACGGTGATGACGACACGATCGTGAATTACTTCACGGCGCTGTCGGACGTGAACGTGGTGTATATGTTCATCGACACCAACCTGATTGCGCCGGCTGAGCTGGCGGCGGGCGTGAAGCTGACGACGAAGGACTACTTCAACTGCTTCAGCTGCCATCAGCAGGGCGATAAGAAGCCTGAGGGACCGCCGTCGGGATGGGCGCCCGACCTGGCGCTGGCGCATCAGCGGTTGAATCCGGACTGGATAACGAAGTGGATCGCAAATCCGTCGGCGCTACAGCCGGGAACCAAGATGCCGTCGTACTATCCGGGCGGCCCGGACGACATCCTGGGTGGTAACCAGGACAAGCAGATCCGCGCGCTAGTGGACTATATTTTCTGGTTGGGAACTCATCCGGGAGAGGCAATCCCGGTGCAGGCGGCGACGGCGCCAGTGAAAAGTGAAGTGAGTAAGAAGTAGGTTGTTATCGTTCAGTCGATTGAGTGGGCAACTGATTATTCGCTAAGCTCAGAGAGTTTGATGTAATTAAGTAAAACATATCGGCGATTTCGCAGGAGGGAATGGTAATGAACAAGTTTGGAGTTGTACTGGCGGCGTGTGCGGGTGTCGCGCTCAGCATGACCGTTGGCGCCAGCCTCGCGAGCGCTGCCGGCGGCACGATTAGCGGAACCGTCAAGTACGACGGCACGGCGCCCGCACCCAGGAAGGTCGAGGTGACGAAGGACAAGGACGTATGCGCGCTGCATCCGCATTTCGAAGAGGACCTGCTCGTCGGCAGCGGCGGCGGAATCGCAAACGCGGTTGTGGTCGTGAAAGGCGCCAAGGGCGACATGAAGCCCGGCGAAGTAAAGTTCGATCAGAAGGGATGTGACTACACGCCGCACGTGCTCGCGTTCCCGGCGGGCAGCACCGTGGATATCATCAACTCGGACGGGATTCTGCACAACATCCACACCTATTCGACCAAGAATGCGGCCTTCAACATGGCTCAGCCCAAGTTCAAGAAGGTAATCCAGCGAAAGATCGATCAGCCGGAAGTGTTCAAGGTCAGCTGCGACGCGCACGGCTGGATGCACGCATGGTGGTTCGCGACCGACACCCCGTACTTCGCGGTGACCGACGACAACGGCAACTATTCGATCGCAGGCGTGCCGCCGGGCAACTACGAAGTCGAAGTATGGCAGGAAAAGCTCGGCACGGCGGATCAGAAAGTCGACGTGAAAGACGGCGCGACGGCGACGGGCAATTTCTCGATGAAGCCGAAGGGCTGAGCGGCTGGGCTGCGACGACAGGAGTCGCGGGGCTGGAGCAATCCGGCCCCGTTTTTCTTTGGAACAATTTAAGTTTTCACTATTCACCGGTACGATAGAAACCGCAACGATGATTAAACGCCTCGACACGCTCGAAGTCGCGACCTCGGATCTCGCGGACGCAGCATCGATCTACCAAAAGAACTTCGGCTTCGCCGTTGCCAGGACGGCGGACGGCAAGTCGGCGTCGGTGAAGGTCGGCGGCGCGGAAATTCGCCTCGTCGCCAGCGCGATCGATTCGTCGAGCGAAGGGATGATCGGTCTATGGCTCGAGGCCGACGACGTCGATCAGGTGATAGCGGACTTTCGCGCCGCCGGTCTTGAGGCGGGCGCGATTCGGATCGAGTCAGGACGCCGCATCCTGACGATCGATCCGAAAATCGCGAGTCAGGTCCCGCTGTTCATCTTCGATCGCAAAGCCTGACTGTCTCTGCCATGTGCCGCGGCTACTCGGTCATGGAATGCAACTTTGGCTGGTCACGCCGAACACGGTAGTGGTCCTTTCCTGTATCCATTGATCGGTGCCGCAGTTTGAGTTCTCGTCGATGCTGTCAACGCCTCCCAAATTGCCGGCAATATGCACGTCTGTAATCACATTCCCTTCGTTGCCAAGGTCGATCACGATCCCGGCGTCGCCGTTGGTCTCGGAATAGAAATTGTAGATTCGATTCCCCGAACTTGGCTTCACACCCTTGCATTTGGTCCCGTGGGTGTCGTCGTCATGGCAGCCGACATAGACTCCAGTCCCGGTGTTGCTGTCGGCACCGAAGGCGTTGACCTGGTTGCCCTTGCCGCCCTGTATCCAGACGCCATACACGGAGTTGTCGATGGTATCAAAATTATTGATGTTGGCGCCGGTGGCCCCGTCGAGGAAGATGCCCACCACGTTCCCGTCGGGTTCGACCCAGTCCGAGATCGTGTTCTTGCCCTGCACCTCGAGCCCGTACTTCCAGCCGGATAGAACCGCCTCGCCGCCCTCGATGAATGCGCCGCTTGAACTTTTGAGGACATCAATCCCGGCTCCGGTCGAAGTCCCCGGCCCCGGACCTGTGATCGAATATTCGTGCACGTCCAGGATGACGTTGCTCGCTTTGATGTCGATGCAGTCGCCCGCCGCCGTGGTTCCCTGCGTGCTCAAAAGGTCCGCCGTGACCGTGTAGGTGCCCGCCTTCGTAATCGTGCAGCCGCACGCCGCAATCGACGCGCCGCATGCCGTCGTCGATGCTGATGCTTTTTCTTCTTGGGCCTATGCGGCGCCGTGAAAGAGCAGTAAGGCGACTGCGAGCGCGGCGGCGATCCGTATCCATTGTCGTGGTTGGAGTTGGTGACGGTTCATATTTTGCTTCCTCCGTTGGCGGATTGTTCGCGGCCGAGCCGCACAGCGGCGCCGATGCCGCGGCACAAATTGAGAAGGGCCATTTCCGGAATTTCAATTTTGGGCCACGATTCAGGGCGCGTTATATCCGAACGCCCTGCCTGCAGCAACTCCCAGCCCGGTCTTCACTCAGGTGATTCCGTAACATCGATCCGCAACCCCGCGCGCGCGCTCTCAGACCTCGGTGGTGAAAGTGGCGCGAACGGCTTCCTCGAGCGTGCGGGTCAACTCGGTGCGGTCGGCGCTGCGCATTGCGTCGGTCGCGATCGGCTTTCCAATCGTCATGCGCATTGCGCAGCCCGGGGTCACGACCTTCGCCAGGCGCGGGAAAATAAGGCCGGATCCGCTGATCGACATCGGCACCGCCGGCAACTTCGACAGGATCGCGAGCCACGCGGCGCCGTCTTCGAACTCGTGGACCCGGTTGTCGCTGAAGCGATGGCCCTCGGCGAAGACGCAGACGTCAAGGCCGCTGCGGATGATCGCAATCGCCTTGCGAATCGCCTTGCCGCCGGCCTCGCGGTCGATGATCACGTGACCGCCGCGTTGCATCGCGTAACCGACCACCGGGATTTTGAGCAGCTCTTTTTTGGCGACGAAACGAGGCTCGCCCGGAATGAACGCGGCCGCGGCGAAGATGTCGAAGAAGCTCTGGTGGTTTGCAACCAGGATGAACGACTTCAGACCGGCGAGATTTTCAAGACCTTCGATTTGTACCTTGATGCCGCAAAGCCCGATTATTCCGCGGCCCCATGCGCGACTGATCACCGTGACCGCGTGCTGCTTGCCCATCGTGGCGGCGATCGCCGCGGCGATCGCGCAAGGCGCGGTCCACAGCACTGACAGAATCGTCGCGACTACCCCCCATGTGAGGTTGAAGATGCCGCGCGGCGCACCGGCGGCGTAGGACGAAGCCTGGGCGTGATTGGCCATGCCCGAATACTTTGCCCGCTGACGGCGCCGGGCTGCAAGCGCGCTGATCGCTAAGGTACGCAGACGTGCCCGGCGTTTTCGTCTCGAAGGGATCCCAGGATCCCTGAGGAAAGCTTCGACAAGCGACGTGCAAAAACTTCTTCGGCCCGCTTGAATGTGAACTGCTCGACAACCGTAGTTCAAGACGCCGAGGCGCGCATGTCAGTCTTCCAGTTCATCGGGGCCAACCCAATCCGCCCTCGACTATCCGTCGCCTTTCAGGTAGTAAAAGACTCACCGCTCAGCGTAAACCAAGCGTAAACGGGCTACCGTCCGCCCAGCTTGGAGGTAAGCTCCAGTTTGTGATCGGCGGCGAGGCTGAGCCACGATTCGCAGCGCCACTCTCGCGCCAAAGGTGACCTATGCCTACTGATTCCGTAAAGAATCGCACATTCAAGGACGCACTAAACGGTACAGTTCGATTCGAAATTCCCTTTTTCCAGCGAGGCTACGCCTGGGAGAAAAAGCAATGGGACCAACTTTTTCTGGACCTTCAGGAGCAAGTCATCGAGGAACTCAATCGTGGTTCTCAAATTGAGGAGGTCGAGCACTTCTTCGGACCAATCGTAGTGCTTGAAAAGACCGGTGGAGTAGTTGAACTGAAAGAGTTCCTTGTCGTTGACGGCCAGCAACGGATCACGACGGTTTACCTGCTACTGGCTATTATTCAAGCGGAAGTTCATGCCAAGAGGCACTTGTCAGGCGATGCCTTCGATCACCTTGAGAAACTCAAGAAATATTTGGTCAATGACGTGAGCGGTTCTGACGAGTATCTCAAATTGAAAGTGTTTTCTTCAAAGGGCGATCGCTTGCCAACTTTCCGAACGGTGTTCGGCAGCGACGCGAATCCCAAGACGCCGCTACTTCAGACTGACCTGCAGCTCTACGTGCCCGGCAGAAATCGGGTAGATGAGTTTCACAAATACGCAATAAAGAAACTGAAGGCTCAATACCGTGACGTACCCGCTCTGTGGCAATTGGCAGAAGCGCTCTTGAACTGCCTGAAGATCGTTTGGATTCCCCTCGATCAGGAAAAGGATGACCCGCAGGCAATCTTCGAGAGCCTGAACGACAAAGGAATGCCCCTCAGTGCCAGCGAATTGCTTTGCAGCTATCTCTTTCGCCCCATAATCGAGGCGAAGGAACCCTATGAGGAGTTGCACAATGACCAATGGCTGGCAGCGACCCGTATCCTCGACAGTGATGACCGATTTGAGGAATACTTGAGAAACCTGTTTTCGATAGGCGAAACAAAAATGGTCGGTAAACACCGCAAGGTGTACGTCCACTTCAAAGTAAAGAATCCACACCTAGCTTCCGTCACTGCAAAACAGCAGCTTGCCGATATTTTCTCTAGCGCGCATCTCTATCGTACAATTATTGAGCCGCTTGTACACCCACACAAGGACAACGAAATAAATGGATTGTTGATTGCGGTTAGCAACACGCGAATGGACGCAAGCACTCCTTTCGTGCTGTCTGTGCTACGAGCGCATGCAACGGGCAAGATAGACGATCCTAGCGCGCGGGCGATTCTTCGCGAGACCCTGGTATTACTGGTGCGGCGGAAAATGACGACGCAGCCAACGACGCAGTACGACGTGATGTTCCCACAACTCTTGACGAAGATCGTCGGTGAGACCAGCCGGGTTCAGGCGCTTCAGGACCAGTTCAAAAAGTATGACGTTTGGGTTGGCGACAAGGAATTCGAAGAGGCATTGATTCACAAACCAACCTATAGAAGGAATGACCTTCCCTTCTCGCGGATGATTCTCATTGAAATCGACAAGTGCTTTCAGTCATTTGGTCAGTTGCCCGATTACACGACGGTGAACACCATCGAGCACACATTGCCTCAAACGCCTGACGAGGCTTGGAAGCAGTATTTGGGTGACGATGCGGAGGATGAGCATCTCAGCACACTCACTGATTCGCTCGGAAACCTTTGTCTATTGAGTGGGCCAGCTAACAGCTCGGCCGGTAGAGACCCTTTTGAAGCAAAGCGGGCCGCCTATTCGCCGGTAACGGCACTCGCTCGCCAAATTATAGAGCATGTTGGCCCTTGGAATCTTGAAGCTATCCGTCAGCGTTCAAAAAAACTGGCGGCAGAAGCACTCGGAATTTGGCCGTGGTCGAAGGTGTAAGTTTTGTTTTGGTCGTTGTAACGAATGATTGGCGGGAAAACGATTCATTCAACCGGCCGTTGACGATTAGCCGTACCCATCATCCGGCGAGGCGCGGAAAGTTGACACTGCCCTGACCGCGTTGTTACATCGATCATAGCAAGACCAAGCCGACCGTCGAGGATTCAATGGGTCATATCAGCGGGTTTCAGCAGTTTCTCCAAATCCTGACCGTGCCGGACAACGTCCCGATCATCGGGATGATGATCCTGGTGATGTTTTTCACCTATGTCGCGCTGAAGCAGGGGCGCCGCAACGATCAGCTGATCGAGCACGGCCATCGCGAGCGCATCGCCGATGAGATGAGGAAGTAGGCGCGGCGCGGATGGGGCTCGCGACTGCCGCCGTTCTATTTGCCGCGCTTCAAACCACTCTGGCCGCCGGTTTACCCGCCACGTCCGACGACAGCACCGAAGCGGCATGCGCCGAGATCAAAACTGCGCTTCATGCGCTGGCCGGCGCGGAGCACGACGAAGCGTTGGCGCTCGATCTTGCGTCGAGCGGCGGCAATTCGACCGCGATCGTCGCGGCGCGGCTGTCCGTCCTGCTCGATCGCACGCAGGATTTGCGCGTCGCGCTCAGGCATGTGCGTCAAAGTGCGGACGCGCGCGACCCGACGGTCGATCAATGCACGCGGATGGGGTTTCGCGCGCTGGTGATATCCGAGAAGCTCACTTCCGACGTGGAAACCGTTTTGTTCGGCGGCGACGATTCTGTGGCGCAAGCGCCCGAGCTCAAGTCTGACTCCGCTGCGCCTGCTGCATCGCCGCCCGCTCGGCAACCCTGACCTCTCGTGCGGCGGCGTTGCGTGGAACCAACACGGCGGCCGCCGCAAGCATCAGCAGAACCGCCTGCGCGCCCAGTGATTGAACGGTCGGGAACAGACCGAGCATCGGAATCGTCGGCACGTAATCCACGAATGTAGCCGATACCCTTGACGCTTCCTGCAAGCTCGCGACGCCCTGGCCGACGAAGACGATCGCCAGCGCGTAGAGCATGATCGAAGTCGTCTGGAAGAAGAACCTCATCGGGATTCGATCGGCGGCGCGCCTGATGACCACGAAAGTCGCGGCCAGTGCCACCGCGGCGACGACGATGCCGGCCGCCACCGCGTGACGCTCGACAGCTTCGGTCGCGCCGCTGGTGAGCGCCTGAAAGAACACTATTGTCTCCGCACCCTCGCGCATCACGGCAAGAAACGCGGTGAGCCCGAGCGCGATACCGGGAACCGCGCTGTGCTCGGCGCTCTGGAGTTTGTGCGAGATGAACTTCATCCAGCGATCGGCCTGGCCTTTCGAGGTCATCCACGAACTGACGTAAAAGAGGGTCGCGGCGGCGAAGAGTTGGAAGACGCCTTCGAGCGTGTCGCTGGCGTCGTCGGTGATAAAATTGTTGACCACCCACGCCAGGACGACGCTGGCGACGATCGCGGCCAGTGCGCCCGCGTAGATGTCGCGCTCGCGGCCGATTCGCCCCGCGCCGCGGGTGGCGGCCGCGAGCGCGACGATCACCAGCATCGCTTCCATGCCTTCGCGGAACAGGATGCCAAGCGAATAGAAGAAGTAAGCGGCGGCGGTTTGATTGATCATATGGTTAATTCTGAGAATGATTCTCAATTGCGACTGTAGCCCTACCGGTCTGCGATGTCAACGATGAGGATTTATCCGTCCGCGACGGGGGTCAGCCGCTCATACTTGCGACCATCTACCGCCGGTAGTAACCTCAAAAATAAAGCGGGCGCGCCGATTTTTCGAGCGCACGTCCGCTTCAAGTTTTTTCAGGGCTTTTTCGGGGATGCGGCCCTGCGATGCATTCGGGCGCCGATGCGATGCTCACTTTGAGGCGGTTAATCTCCTGATGCGATGCGTCTATTGCAGCAAGCGCGCCGGTTTGATCCGCCGCGTCTGCACGCCGTGCGCGAAAGTAGTTGCGATCGTGGACCGCGCCGGCGGCGAAGTCGGATTGGTCGGGCTGGTCGATGTTTTCGTGGAAGAGGGTCTCACGCGGGAGCAAGTCGATGTGGTGCTCGACACGCAAGTCGGCGCCGAGCCAACCATCCGCGACCGGCTCACCTCGAACATGACGAACTTCCTGATGCGCAACCTCGGGATGCCGGGGCGCCAGTCGCCCGAAGACGTAAGGAAGGTGCGCACCGCGATGCGAAGCGGTGGCGGCGCCGGCACGTGGGTCGGTGGTGAGGAGCCTCCAGGGCATCATTGATTATATCCGGCACCTCCAGTTCGCGGCTGAATAGTTTTCGGAGAGACGAATGAATTTGCAGCGGATCGGCGTAATCGGGGCAGGGCAGATGGGTGCGGGAATCGCGCAGGTCGCGGCGCAGGCGGGGATCGCGGTCGTGATGCATGATATCACGCCGGAGCTGTGCAAGCGCGGCGTCGATATGATCGCGCGCAGCCTGGAGCGGATGGTCGAGCGCGGGCGCTTCAAGCCCGAGGAGCGCGATCGCGTGATGCGCCGCATCGAGACGACCATCAAGCTCGAGGACCTGGCCGGGCTCGGCTTCGTGATCGAGGCGGTGATCGAAAACGAAGACGCCAAGATCGCGCTGCTGCAGAAGCTCGACAAGATCTGTCCGCCCGAGACGATTTTCGCCTCGAACACGTCGTCGATTTCGATCACCAAAATGGGGGCGCGGACTTCACGCGCCGACCACGTGATCGGGATGCACTTTATGAACCCGGTTCCGGCGATGAAGCTGGTCGAGATCATTCGCGGACTGGCCACTTCGGAAGCGACTTTTCAGCAGACGCGGGCGCTCGCCGAGCAGCTCGGCAAGACCACGATGACCGCGCAGGATTTCCCGGGATTCATCGTCAATCGCGTGCTGCTGCCGATGATCAACGAAGCGATTTACACGATGTACGAAGGCGTCGGCGGAGTAACCGATATCGACATCGCGATGAAGCTGGGCACCAATCAACCGATGGGTCCGCTCGAGCTGGCGGATCTGATCGGGCTGGACACCTGCCTTGCGATAATGGAGGTGATGCATCGGGTGCTCGGCGACGACAAGTATCGTGCATGCCCGCTGCTGAAGAAGTACGTCGATGCCGGATACCTGGGCCGCAAATCAGGCCGCGGTTTTTATGTATATGATGAGAAGGGTACTTTGATTCCGCCACCGCGCTGAACGCGGGTGCGCGCCGGGAGGAAACCAGCATGTCCGTAAAGGCATTCATCCTGATCGACACGTCGCCGGGAAAGGCGCGCGAGGTTGCGGCCAAGATTCGAGGCGTGAGCGGCGTTTCGGTGGCGCATGCGGTCACCGGACCGCACGACATCATCGCGATCGCGGAGGCTGCGGACGTGACCTCGCTCGGCGAGCTGGTGGTGCAGAAGATTCAGAGCGTGACCGGCGTCAATCGCAGCCTGACTTCAATCGTCGCGGATTGAAGCAGGCAAAAAAGATCGCGACAGCGCTCACCGGCGCGGCGATGGTATAGAGCAGGAAAAAGATCGCATTGAGGCAGTAGTGTATCGATGGCTGAATTACCGGTAATCAAGCGGCTCAGAAAAGACCTCGAGACGCTCAAGCGCGAACTCACCGTGGACCTGCCCAAGGAACTAGAGCGCGCGCGCGCTCACGGCGACTTGTCAGAAAACGCCGAATGGGCAATGGCGAAGCAGCGTCAGGAGTTCCTGCGCGCGCGGGTGGGCAACCTCGAGGCGCGAATCGTCGAGCTCACGATGATCGATCTCGAGACGATTCCGCGCGACACCGTCGGGCTGGGCAGCCGCGTTCGGCTCGAGGATCTCGATGAGGGCGGTATCGCGGAGTTCGAGATCGTCGTGCCGGAGGAAGTTGACGGCGCGCAGAACCGCATCTCGCTGTCGTCGCCGCTGGGCCGCGCGCTAATCGGCAAGGCGGCGCACGACGATATCGAAGTCGTCACGCCCAAGGGCAAGCGCGCGTACATGGTGAAGCAGCTTACGACGATCCATGCGCTGCTGGTCGTCGACAACGGCGAAACAAAGTAATCGGGCGCGACGCGCGATCAATCACCGAACATCGAATCGATCTGCTCCTTGAAGTGCGCCTGAACGATTTTGCGGCGCACCTTGAGCGACGGCGTCAGCTCGCCATTTTCCTGTGTGAACGGCTGCGCGATGATCGTGAAGCCGACGATCGCTTCCACGTCCGAGAGCTGCTTGTTGATTTCGCGAATCCGCTTGTGCAGGAACGCCTTCAACGCCGGCGATTTCGCGAGCGCGTCCGGGTTTTTCGGGTCGAGCTGGTTTTCGCTTAGGAACTCCGCCAGATTTTCGTAGTCCGGCACTATCAGCGCGGCGAGATGCTTGCGGCGGTCGCCGAACACGCAGGCTTGCGAGATGAATTTGTCGCCGACGAGCTTGCTCTCGACGTAGGCGGGCGACACGTTCTTGCCGCCCGACAGCACGATGATTTCCTTTTTGCGGTCGGTGATCGCGATGTAACCCTCGACGTCGATCTTCGCGATGTCGCCGGTATGGAGCCATCCATTTTCGTCGATCGCTTCCTTCGTGTCGGCCTCGAGCTTGTAGTAACCCTTCATGATGTTCGGCCCGCGCAGCAGCAACTCACCGTCGGCCGCGGTTTTGACCTGTATGTGCGCCAGCGGCTGGCCCACCGTACCGATTCGGGTCTTGCCGTTATGCAGATTGCACGCGACGACGGGAGCCGCCTCGGTCAGCCCATATCCTTCGACGATTGGAACTTCGGCGGCGGACAGGAAGCGGTTGATCTCGGTCGGCAGCGGTGCGCCGCCGGAAATGAGGTAGCGCATTCGATTTCCGAAGATCGCGCGCACTCGTGCGAAGACCAGGCGCCTGAACAGCGCCATCGACAGCGCCAGCATGGGCGGAAGCGGTTTGCCGCGATGGCGATACTCAGCCGCTTGCTCGCCCGCCGCCAGCGCCATTTTGAATAGTCGTTGGCGTATAGGAGGCGAGGTCTCCACCGTGCGCATCACGCGGCTATGTATCACTTCGAGCAGGCGGGGCACCGTGAGCACCACGGTCGGCTCGACCTCGGTCAGGTTCGATGCGATCTGCCCGAGACTCTCGGCAAACGCGATCGTCCCTCCCGCCATTGTCACGGTGTAGTAACCCGCGGTCCGTTCGAACGAGTGCGCGATCGGCAGATGCGACAGCGTCATGTCGGCGGCGTTGAGCGTGAGTGCGGCCAGCGAGTCCTCGCAGTTGGCCAGGATGTTGCCGTGCGAGAGCATCACGCCTTTGGGCGTGCCGGTCGTGCCCGACGTATAGATGATTGTCGCGAGGTCGTCGCTGCGGCCCTCGACGATGGCCGCCGGTGCATCGCCGCTCACCGATGCCATCGTGATGATGGCGGGCGTTGCGTCCGCGGCAGGTGCGGATTCCGCGCCGCGATGCATTGCGATAATTGCCGTGACCTCGGGAATCGAACTGCCCAGCCCGAGAATTTTCTTGATCATCTCGGGCCCCTTGGCCGCGACGATTTTCGCTCCCGAGTCGCTGATGACGTGTGCGGTTTCCTCGAGTCCGCTGGTGGTGTAGAGCGGCACGACGATCGCGCCGAGTCCGAGGATGGCCTGATCGACGACGATCCATTCGGGGCAATTGTCGGAGAGGATCGCCACGCGATCGCCGGGGCGCACGCCCAGGCTGAGCAGACCGGCGCGAAGCTTTCCCGCAGCGTCGGAGATTTCGGTCCACGAGTGGTCCGTCCAGACTTTGCCGGGCTTGTCCTTTAAGAATGCGCGCGCACCGTACTTGTGCGCGCGCGTCTCGAAGACCTGGGAAATCGTCGCCTCGCGATCAGCCATAAGAAATAAAAACCTCCTCTTCCTCGCCTAGCCGTTGTAGCCCAAACGTTGGTTGCCGCCAATCTCGCGCCAATACCTGATTGCCGGACCCGCAGCCGATGCGCGCATGGGACCACGAAACGCTTGAATTAACTATTGAAATGTAGTGTTATGAGCGGCCATTAAGCGGGCGTTTCGGTGGGTCGACAAGGATTTTTCATTCCACGAGTCGTTGCGCTAACGGGCATCATCATCATACTCAATTCATGAATCGGACGGTTTTGGAACGTTGCATCAGCCGCCTTGATCGGTGCGGCGAATGCTCGTCCGGAATTTACACATTGATAGCGCAGAGGTGACGCGTCGATGCTCGAGCATATGTATTTTCCGCACGACATCTCGACTTTCGGTCCCCAAATCGATCGGCTCTTTTTGCTGATCTTCTGGCTCGTGCTGGTCGTTTGGACCGCGGTGATGATCACGATGGTGGTCTTCATGATTCGCTATCGCGCCCGGCCCGGTCGCAAGGCGGAATATATTGAAGGCAATTCGCGTCTCGAGATCATCTGGACCACGGCGACCGCCGCGATCCTGATCGTTCTGGCGTTTATGAGCCGCTCGACGTGGGCTGATATCAAGGAGCATGGGCCTCCGGGGGATGTGTTCTACGCGGTGACCGGGAAGCAGTTCAACTGGGAATTCACTTATCCGGGGCCCGACGGCAAACTCGGCACCAAGGACGACATCATCGTCGAGAACGAGCTGCACGTGCCGGTCAACAAAGTGGTGCGGATCGATTTGACCTCGAAAGACGTCATCCACAGTTTTTACCTCCCTAACATGCGTCTGAGGCAGGACGCGGTACCTGGCCGCATCATCCACGTCTGGTTCGAGGCGACCGAAACCGGGCAATACGAAATTCCGTGCTCGCAGCTGTGCGGCTTCGGGCATTCGGGGATGAAGGGCAACCTGACGGTCCAGTCGCAGGAGGATTTCGACAAGTGGCTCAAGGACCTGTATGCAAACCCGCCCGCGCCGCCCTCGGCGACCGAAGGAGCTAGCCCAAAATGAGCAGCACGGCAGCGGTTGCGGCACACGGCGCGCATGCGGAGCCTCATGCGCTCGGCTTTTGGCGCACGTATATCTTCTCTGAAGATCACAAGATGATCGGGAAGCAGTTCCTGTTCATGGCGCTGTTCATGATGTCGATCGGCGGCCTGATGGCGATGCTGATGCGGTGGGAACTGGCGTGGCCGGAGACCCAGGTCCCGGGATTTGGCTGGGTGCCCGAACCGTTCATGTACGAGGGCGCGATTCCGCCCAATACCTACAACGCGATGTTCACGATGCACGCCACGATCATGATCTTCTTCGTGGTGATGCCGATCCTGGTCGGATGTTTCGGCAACTTCCTCATCCCGCTGATGATCGGCGCGCGCGACATGGCGTTCCCCAAGCTGAACATGCTGTCGTTCTGGACCGGCGCGGTCGCGGGCGTGATCCTGCTATCCTCGTTCTTTGTAACCGGCGGTCCTGCGGCCGCGGGATGGACCTCGTACGCTCCCCTGAGCGCAGTGCCAATCTACACCGGCGTCGATTGGGGCCAGAACTTATGGTGCATCAGCATCATCGTGCTCGGTGCGTCGTCGCTGATGGGCTCGATCAACTACATCACCACGATCATCAACATGCGCACCAAGGGGATGTACTTCTTCCGCCTGCCGCTGACGATCTGGTCACTGTTCATCACGGCGATTCTGCTGCTGCTCGCGCTTCCGGTGCTGACGACGGCGATCGCGCTCCTGCTGTTCGATCGCCTGGGCGGCACCCATTTCTTTCTGCCCGCGGGTGGCGGAGAGCCGCTGCTGTGGCAGCATTTGTTCTGGTTTTTCGGCCATCCTGAGGTTTACATCATGATCCTGCCCGCGATGGGGATCGCCTCCGAGGTCATCGCGACGTTTTCGCGCAAGCCCATATTCGGATATCGCGCGATGGCGTATGCGATGATCGCGATCGCGGGCCTGTCGTGGATCGTGTGGGGCCATCACATGTTCGTGTCGGGGATGGATCCGGTGCTCGGCAGCGGCTTCATGATCACGACGATGATCATCGGAGTGCCGTCGGCGATTAAGACTTTCAACTGGCTCGGCACGCTCTATAAGGGCAACATCCATTACACGGCGGCGATGATGAACGCGCTGGCGTTCGTCGCGATGTTCGTGATCGGCGGAATGTCGGGAATCTGGATGGCGTGCACGCCGGTGGACATGTACATCCACGATACTTACTTCATCGTCGCGCATATTCACTACGTACTATTCGGCGGCAGCCTGTTCGGGGTCTTCGCGGGAATTACCTATTGGTATCCCAAGATGTTCGGCCGCATGATGAACGAGACGCTGGGCAAGATTCACTTCTGGATCACCTTCGTGTCGTTCAATTGCACCTTCTTCCCGATGCACATCCTGGGGATGGCGGGACACATGCGCCGGATTTACAATCCGCAGCAGTACGACTTTTTGAAGCCGATCATCCCGATAAACGAATTTATTTCCATCAGCGCTTTCGTGCTCGGCGCCGCGCAGTTCCTGTTGCTGGCCAATATCATCTGGAGCTATTTCAAGGGCGCCAAGGCCACTGAGAATCCGTGGTACGCCAATACTCTGGAGTGGACGACGCCTTCGCCGCCGCCGCACGGCAACTGGCCCGGGCCGGTGCCGATCGTTTACCGTGGACCGTACGAATACAGCTCGCCTGGGGTTGCGGAGGATTATCTGCCGCAATCGCAGTTGCTCGAACACTCGACGGGCGCGGCCAACAAGCGAACGCACTAACAACGAATGAATCAGTTGCAGTTGTCAGCCGGAGATGAGAAGACGCGCGGATTGCATCGCTTTGCGATGTTGACCGCGGGCGCCACTTTTTGCCTCATCTTCGTCGGTGGACTCGTCACCTCGACGGGTTCCGCGCTTGCCGTGCCGGACTGGCCGCTGGCGTTCGGCAAACTCATCCCGGCGTGGGAGGGCGGCATCCGTTTCGAATTTGGCCATCGCGTGGCTGCCGGAACAGTCGTAATTCTTACGCTGGTGCTGATGGCGTGGGCATGGCGCACCGAGCCGCGGCGATGGGTCCGCAAGCTGGTCGTGCTGGCGTTCCTGCTGATCGTCGTGCAGGCCGTGCTTGGCGGAATCACCGTGCTGCTCGAGTTGCCGCTGGCGATCGCGGTTGCGCACGCCGCTACGGCCCAGGCGCTGTTGTGCCTGATGGTATCGATCGCTATTTTCACCAATCCGCGCTGGAGCACGACCCCGCACGTCGATGATCCGCCGTCGCGAATCCAGCTGCCTGCGCTTGCCGCCGCGATGACCGCCGTCATATACCTGCAAATCCTGATCGGCGCGCTGATGCGCCACATGAGCGCCGGGCTGGTAATCCCCGATTTCCCGCTTTCGTTCGGCTATTTGGTGCCGCCGTACTGGGACCAGTACATCGCGGTTAATTTTGCGCATCGATGCGGTGCGGTGGTTGTCACCGCGATGATTTTGTGGACGGTCGCGCGCGTGCTACGGACGCATCGTGAGGTCGGCGCGCTTCGCCGCCCCGCGGTCGGGTTGTTCCTGCTGTTGATTATCCAGATTTGTCTCGGTGCGTTCACAATCTGGAGTGAGCGCGCGGTGCTCCCGACCACCAGCCACGTCGCGGTCGGCGCCGCGGTCCTGGCGACCAGCCTGACGCTGACGCTTCGTGCGTATCGCATCCTCGCAGCGCCGCCTCGCGCCCATGCGATCGAGTCGCATGCGAGTTCGCGGGTAATCGAACGGCAGGTGACCGCGTGAATGCCAAAGTGGCGATCGCTGAATCCGCGCTGACGCTGCCACACGGCCGCGTGAGCGATTATTTCGAACTGACCAAGCCGCGCATTGTTCTGATGGTGCTGGTCACGACGCTGGCCGGTTTCTATCTGGGTGGGCGCACGGGATTCGATGTTACGCTCGCGCTGAATCTGCTGGCGGGTACTGCCCTGGCAGCCGGCGGGACGCTGGCGCTCAATGAGTACGTCGAGCGCGACACCGACGCGATGATGGACCGCACGCGCCATCGTCCGCTGCCCGACATGAGGATGCGCCCGGCCGAAGCGCTGGTGTTCGGCGTGGGCGCGACGGCTGCCGGCCTCGTTTACCTGACGCTCGCGACGAACCTGGCCTGCGCCGCGGTGATCGCCGCAATCACGACCATTTATCTCGGCGTGTACACTCCGCTGAAGCGATACACCTGGATGTGCAACGTCGTCGGCGCGGTTTCCGGCGCTCTCCCTCCGGTGGCGGGATGGGCGGCGGCGCGCGGCGGCCTTGGCCTGGAGCCGATCGTGCTGTTCGCGATCATGTTCCTGTGGCAACTGCCGCATACGTTTGCGGTTGCGCGACTCTTCCGGACCGATTACGCCCGCGCCGGCATCCGGCTGCTTCCGGATGATACTGCGCGCGGCGGAAATCCTTCGAATCTGGTCGTAATTGCGGGGTGCCTCGGACTCGTCGCGGTGGGAATCATCCCGACCATGCTTGGCTTTGCTGGAATCCCTTACATGGTAATTGCATCCGCGCTTGGCCTGGGCATGTTCATGTTTGGATTTGCGATGGTCCGTTCGCCCGGCAATACGCGGGCGGCGCGCCGGTTGTTGCTCGCGTCGCTGGTTTATTTACCCATCGTGTGGCTGGTGCTCGTGCTGGATTGCGTGTGAGAAGCGCCGTGGCTGGCCTGGTGAAGCGCGAGGAGCGCAAAGAGGACATCTGGCGGACGCTGAAGATACTGGTCGGCGTGATGCTCCTGCTGGTAGCGGTCTCGGTCGTGACGATTCTGGTGAAGCATTGATATGGCGCCCCGCATGACGGCATCGACTGCGAAAATACTTCCGTTGGTGGCGCCGATCCGGCGCATCCGATCGTCGGGCTCGAGCGCGGGCGGCGATCAGAGCGAGCGTCCCTTCATCAGCAGCGCGATGCTCGCGATCATGATGCTGATCGCGTCGGAGATGATGCTGTTCAGCGGTCTCATCGGCTCATTCCTGATCTTCCGCCTCCAAGCCGCCTTTTGGCCGCCGCCAGCGCTGCCGCGCCTGCCGATTGCGGTCACCTGGGTAAACACCTTCGTACTGTTATCGAGCGCGCTCACGATGACGCTTGCGCTGCGCGCGGCGCATCGCAGCCGCCAGCGCCTGCTGCGCCGTTATCTATTGGCAACGCTCGCGCTTGGCGTGACGTTTCTTGCGGTGCAGGGCAGCGAATGGGTGCGGCTGGTCGCGCACGGCCTCAAGCTTTCCAGCGGTGTGTACGGCGGCACCTTTTATTTGCTGATCGGATGCCACGGCGCGCACGTAACGGCCGGGGTCATTTGGCTCGCGTGCGTGGCGATGGCTGCGATGGGCGGCAGGTACAACGCTCGCAACGCCGGCGGGATTGAGGTATGCGCGGTGTACTGGTATTTCGTCTGCGCGGTCTGGCCGCTGCTGTTTGGGCTCGTATATCTGATGTAGTTTTGGGCGTGCGGAAAACGCGGCAGTGAAGAAGTGAAAAAATGAAAAAAAGAAATCTCAAGGCCGCGGCCATAACGATAGCGGCTGCGATTGTCGCGGCGGCCCCGCGGCTGGCGAACGCGTGCGCGACCTGCGGGCTGTCGGATGACAGTCACGCGCTCCACGCGTACAAGAGCAGCGTGCTGTTCATGCTGGCGTCGCCGTATGTCTCGTTTGCCGCAATCGGCGGGATTACTTACTTCGTTTATCGGCGGTCAATCCGTCGCGGGGATTCAACTCCGCCGACGATCACGAAGCGCTGATCGGCGACGAGGGTAGTCATTTCAAGTGAGTATTGCCTATAGCCATTTGCCCCGAAGAGGATGGTTGCGATGAGCGAGGCCGCTGCAGTAGAGACCCACGATCACGGTGCGCTGCCCGTCGATCAGCTAGAACCGTCGCTTACCCCGGGAAATCTCGGCAAGCTCGGGATGTGGACGTTCCTGGCCGGCGACGCAATGACTTTCGGCGCCGGAATCGCAGCCTACGGCGCGCTGCGCATCAACAATCCCAACTGGCCGACGCCTGCCGACTACCTCGGCATCACCACCACCGCGATAATGACGTTCATCCTGATCTGCTCGAGCGTCACGATGGTCGAGGCGCTCGACGGCATTCAACACGGCAAGCAGTCGAAGTTCCGGATGTTCATGGCGCTGACCGTCCTTGGCGGGATCCTGTTTCTTGGGATGCAGGCGTTTGAGTGGCATCACTTGATCGTCGAAAGAGGGATGTCGATCCAGCGCGACCTGTTCGACGCGAGCTTCTTCATCCTGACCGGCTTTCACGGCTGTCACGTTTTCGGCGGCGTGGTGTACAACAGCGTGCTGCTGATTCGCGGAATGATGGGCAAGATAACGCAGGCGAAAGCCGGCCTGGTCGAGATCGCGGGCCTGTACTGGCACTTCGTTGACCTGGTCTGGATACTGATCTTCACGTTCATCTACCTGATTTAAGGCGCCAGTTTTTACAACGACTACGGTCTGGAGATGAAATTCAAGCCATGACGACGCAAGCGGCGACTGGGGCGTACGAGGTTGATCATAGCGGGCCGAACTACATTGCGGTCTTTATCTACCTGGCGGTTTTGACCGGCATCGAGCTGGGCGTGTATGCGATGGGCCTGCCCCACGTCGCCAAAGTCGGCCTGCTGATCGCGCTGGCGTGGGCGAAGGCCGTGCTGGTGGCGATGTACTTCATGCATCTGGCGATGGAAAAAAAGGCGCTGGCGCTCATCGCGATAATTCCGGTGGTGCTGGTCACCTTTCTGTGCTTCATGCTGCTGCCCGATCTGACAACGCGGATGTGGACGAAGTTCGATCACAAGATCAAGGTTACGAATCCGGCCGAGATGGGTGCGAATCCGGTCGCACCGCCGCCCGTGCAAGTGCCGCAGCAATAGAACAGTGAAAAGCCTGGCAACCTAATTGGATTCCTACCATTCGCTGGCCCCGCTCAACGCGATCCTCAATGGATGCGCGACGGTTCTGCTGCTCGCGGGATTCGTCTTCATCAAGAACGGATGGGTGCGAGCGCATCGCGCATGCATGCTCGCCGCGATGGGTTTTTCCGCCGCTTTCCTGACCTCATATCTCGTCTACCACTACAACGTTGGTAACGTGCACTTCAGCGGCGAAGGGTGGGTTCGCTCGCTGTACTTCGCGATTCTGATTCCGCACGTGACTCTGGCCGGCGTAATCGTGCCGCTTATATTCGCGACGATTTGGTTCGCGCTGCGCGGCAAGTTCAGCCGCCATCGGCGAATCGCGCGATGGACCTGGCCGCTGTGGATGTACGTGTCGGTGACGGGAGTGATTGTTTACCTGATGCTGTACCGGATCTACACGCCGATATATCCGCCGACGGCGGCGGCCGTCGCGCAGTCCGCCTCGCGCTGAAAAAAAAACGGGGCGGTCCGCGCCATGCGAACCGCCCCAGTCTTTGGTCAGGCTTCGATGAAACGAATCGGCGCTATGCCTTGGCGCTGGGACGGCTCGATACCGCCTGATGCCATCGCGCGAGGTTCTTCTGATTGTCCTCGACCTTGATTCCGGTCAGCCGGCCGAAATCAATTCCGATCAGCGCCGTGATGTCCGCAATCGTGTAGCGCGGTCCCGCGATGAATTCGCGATCGGCGAGCACCGTGTCGAGCCATTCCAGCCGTTTGAGTGCCGCGCTTCGACAGATCTCGCCGTATTCCTTGACTTGCGGGATGCGTCCCTTGAAGAAATCGCTGGTGTTGCGGAACGCGCCCGCCGTCATCATCAAGATCTCGAACTCCATCCGCCGGTTCCACATCTCGACGACGGCCTTGTCCTTCGCATCCACGCCCATCAGGCGCGGCTCGGGCTTGGTCTCCTCGAAGTAGCGGCAAATCGCGACCGACTCCGCGATATGAGTGCCGTCGTCAAGTTCGAGCACCGGCACCCCGCCCATCGGATTAATTTTCAGGAACTCGGGCTTGCGATTTTCGGCAGTAGCAAGATCGATCTGCTGGTAAGGAACGTTGATGCCTTTTTCCGCGAGAAAAACGCGCACGCGGCGTGGATTGGGAGCCATGGTGAATTCGTAAATTTTCATAGTTGCAATTTAAAACTGTGCGGTGTTGGCGTCAACTCCCAAAAGTCATTGCAATCATTCGCGCGACGGTCAGCTCAGCCGCTCGCGATGATAGGCGAGATAGATCGCGGTGCCGATCGAACCGGTCAGCGCGATTGCCAGATAGCCCACGATGAACGGAATCGATCGCGGCCCCGCTGGTTGCGTGTACCAGAACAGCACCAGGTTGTAGGGGACGTAAAACGCATAGACGATCGCAAGCGGCAGCACCCACGCGCGCAAGTGCCAGATGCCGTGGGCGTAGATGAGCAACACGACGCCGAACAACGGACCGAGCACGAGGTTATTCGCGACGCCGTGGAACTTGTGACCGAAGACCACCAGGCCACCTAGCGCTGGATTGTTGGCGAATTGGAGCGCCTTGGTGAAATCGGAAAGTGCCAGGACGACAAACAGCACCGTCATCACGGTGAGGAACAATCCAAGCGGCGCGCGAGCGGAATCCGATGTTTCATTTGCCATGCGGGGTCAGTCCTTCAGGAATTTTACGATGGCGCCGACCAGCGCTTCCCGCTGCTCGTACATCACCATGTGGCCAGCATTCTTGATTATCTCCAGCTTGCTGTTCTTGATGCGGCTGGTGAACTCCCTGGCATAGGCCGGCGCAATCAGCTTGTCGTCGTCGCCCCACATGAGCAGGGTGGGCGCGTGAATGCGGTAGGCGCGCTTCTTGAGGCCCCGGTCGGGGATCGGCCACAGAAATTTGCCTGCCGTTGCCAGCCGCTTCACCCGCTCGACGTACATCGTTTCGAGCGCTTTGAAGTCCGACGGTATTGCGGTCATCATTTGCGCCGCGGGCGAATTGGGGTCGTGGAACAGCAGCCCCGCAATCTCGGTAAGCTGCGCCGCGAACAGGTCGGGGATCGGCACTTCGTCGATCCAGAAACCGGCCGGCGCTATCAGCACAAGCTTCTTTGCGCGATGCACGTCGAACGCCGCGACCTCCGCCGCCAGCATCCCGCCCATCGAATGGCCGATGAGGTTGGCGGTCGGGATGCCGAGTTCATCCATCAACTCGTGATAGAACAGCACCGCGTCCGCGATGTCGTCGATATGCTCGATCCCCGTGGATTCGCCGTAGCCGGGGAAATGCGGCGCAAAGACTTTGAAGTGTTTGCCGAGATCCTCCAGGAACGGCTCGACGGGCATCAGTCCACCAGCGCCGTGCAGGTACAGGAGCGGCTCGCCGCTCCCATAGACCTGCATCTCGAGCGAGAACTTTCCGTTTAGAAGTTTCTGCGTCGTGTTCATTTCGCGCCGCGCCCCTCCGCCGCGCCGACCGCTGCCGCGCGCGGCTTGCCGTTGACTTCGGTCTTCTGGAAATGGACGGCGGCCGGCATCGCGATATCATCTTGCGCCATCCGCTTCGGCGACCACTTGTCCTCGAAGCCGCTCCACAGGTCGCGCAGGTGCGGCATGACCTCGGTGGCGAACAGGCTGGTGCTCTTGCGCACCAGTTCCGGAGGCATCGAGCCGACTTGCATGATCATCATAAGATGCCCGCAGTTGAGCGACTTCATCGCCTCGCGCAGACGCTCGCGCACCGTCTTGGGCGATCCCGCAATCACGAAGCCCTGGTCGACGAAGTCCTTCCAATCGAGACCTTCGCGCTGCATCGATGCCTGCGCGCCGACCTGGCCCAGCATTCCAGCCTTGATCGTCTTCACCGTGCGATAGCCCGGCGCGTCGGCGAAGCCGTTTTAGACGTGCAGGCATCGGTTGTAGAAGTAATCCATGTGCGGGGCGTAGTCCTTCTCCGCCTGCTCGTCAGTCTCCGAAACCGCGACGACCTGCGCGAACCCAAGGCTGTAAGGATTCAACTCCTTGTTCTTCTTAGCCATCACTTCCCAGTAGCCGTCGGCGACCTTCTTGCCCGCGATGTATCCGAAGTAGGAAAGGAAGCTGTACTGATAGTCGTGGTCGGCGCAGAAGTCGTAGGTCTCGACCGAGCCGCCCCCCGGAATCCAGATAGGAGGATGCGGCTGCTGGAGCGGTCTTGGCCACAGGTTGACGTAGCGCAGCTTGGTGTACTTGCCGTTGAACGAGAAGACATCCTTCGCGGTCCACGCCTTGATGATCAGGTCGTGGGCCTCGTAGTACTTCTCGCGAATCGTGGCCGGGATCTCGCCGTAACAGAAGTTGGTATCCATCGAGGTGCCGACCGGGAATCCCGCGACCAGCCGCCCGCCCGAGATCACGTCGAGCATCGCGAATTCCTCCGCGACGCGAATCGGCGGATTGTAGAGTGCGATCGAGTTGCCGAGCACCACCAGGCTGGCGTTGCGCGTGCGCCGGCTGAGCGCCGCCGCCATGATATTCGGCGACGGCATCAGGCCGTACGCGTTCTGATGATGCTCGTTGACGCCCAGCCCGTCGAAGCCCATCGCGTCGGCGTATTCGAGCTGATCGAGGTAGTCGTTGTAGAGGCGATGCCCGACTTTCGGATCGTACAAGTCGCGCGGGATATCGACCCACACGCTGTGATACTTTTCCTTGAAGTCTTCGGGCAGGAATCGGTACGGCATCAGATGGAACCAGGTAAACTTCATAAGCATTTCTCCTTCGTGGCATTAGGCCAGATCGCTCCCGTCGCGATTACAGGAGGGGTAGTAACGCCGGCCTGCTCCCGCTTCGAGTCTTTCCCGATTGGCTGAAAAGTGTCAAACGCCCGCGGCAAGAGGGGAAGGGTAAATCATTTTATTAAATGTGAAAGCAGGGCTCAGCCCTGGCCGTGGCGACGGCAGCGCAGTATTAGGCCGTTAGCAGGGGCCGCGCCCGCCGGCGGCGGGCGGTTGACTTGCCGCTCAAGCCGCGTAGTGTTCATTAAGATTTGCCCGGGGAAGCCGGTGAGAGACCGGCGCTGCCCCGCAACTGTAAGGCTGAGCGTCGCAACGAAGAATCAAATCGCTGCGCTCGTCGAGTCAGGCGACCGGGTGAATCGATGGAGCCGAAAGAACCTTCGCGGGAGAGGGAGGCTTTAGGAGTTGTTTCAGTGACGACTGCCGGCGCCGTACTGCCGCGTAGTCGTTCGTCGCTCCTGGCCGCTTCCATTCCGATCCGCGAAGCTTCGGCCGGGCTGGGCGACGTTGGACGAACAGAACAAATCGCAATCTTCCTACGATGCGACCGGGCCGCGCCCGGGTCGTCATGTGGCGTCGTTTGCGGCTTCGATAGCGGCTCACGCGGCGATTGTCGGTTTGATCTTGTGTTTTGCGTCGCCGGCGGCGAGGGCGCCTGGCGATTGGGTTCTCGCCTATCTCGTCGAAGGGGCAGATCGCCCTGCGGTACCGGGCGGTGGGCGCGCCGGCGCGGGCGGCGCCTCGTCGATTCGTGCGGCGACGCGGCCGGCCGCTCGCAAGCCGCGACCCCGGATTGAAGAACCGGATTCCGAAGTCGCCAGTCTGGCCCCGGTGCGCTCGATCGCGCCCGCGCGATCGGCGGATTCGGAGCATGATGAGCATTCGTACAGTCGTGACGACTCACCGGGGCGCGCGTCTGGTTCTTTTTCGGCTGCCGTTTCCGCCGTCGGCGCCGTCGGCACCGCCGCGGGACCAGGCGGCGGAGCAGGGGCCGGTGGCGGCAATGGCAACGGCAATGGCGGCAGTGGCGATCCAAATTCGATCGCCCACGCCGATTACGCGAGAAATCCTCCCCCCGCTTACCCTGCTGTCGCGCGGCGACGCGCCGAGCAGGGTACCGTGACGGTCAGCGTGCTGGTCGGCGCTGACGGTTCCGTCGAGCGCGCCGAAGTTGCGGATTCGTCGGGTTTCGACACGCTCGACGACGCTGCGCTGGAAACAGTTCGGTCGCGATGGCGCTTTGTGCCGGCCCGCCACGGCGGAATTGCCGTCGAGAGCTGGGTCCTGGTGCCGATACGCTTTGCTTTGATCGAGGCAAAGCGCTGAGCTTGTCATTTTTCATTGCTGCAGTCGTGCTAATCCGCAGAAGCCGTGATATAAGCCCAAGCCCAGGAGGGTAGGAAAGATGGCTGCGAAACCGTGTACTGCTCTGGTGGTGGCGGGGCTGATTGTCGCGGCGATTCTTGCGCCCAACAGCGCACGCGCGATCGAAGTCAAGAAGGACCTTTACATCAACAGCGGCGCTGCCGGTTCGGGGGCTGCCGGTCCGAGTGCTGCCGGTCCCGGCAGGGAGAATCCCCTTACCGCGGCTCAGCGCGCGGCGCTGAGCGACACTATCGCGAGCGAATCCGATACCTATCTGGGTGACGAGAGCGAGAAGAAGGCGTCGGGCAAGCCGTACGTCGATCTCGACCACGCCAAGTTCATGTATCTGCCGACGGCGAAGGCGGGATTCTGGACCGTGAAGCTGCAGGCGGCCGAGTACACGCCCTCCAAGAGCGGCGAGGGCAAAGGAAGGGCGACCGGCAAGCAAAAGGTATTGGTATTCAGCTACCATCTCGACGGTAGCAAGTGGACCGAAGTCGAACCTCCGAAATGGCAAGATGTCGAAACCAAGGGCACGGCGGCGCCCGCGCATAAGTAGTTTTTCGGAGTAGCTATTGCGATCTGCGGAAACAGGCCTTGCGTCCATGCCGGCCGCGTTGGGTTTGATCGCCATGCCGCAAAGTAGATTCGCGTCGCTGAAAAGATGAAGAGCAAGATTCAGGACGATCTCAAGGCCGCGATGAAGAGCGGCGACAAGCTGCGCATGATGGCGTTGCGCGGTGTGTTGTCCGAGATTTCGCGTCTGGAAAAAGACGTTCGCCGCGACCCCAACGATGCCGAGATCCTGCAAATAATCAAGCGCGAGCGGGCCAAGCGCGAAGAATCGCTGGAATTTGCGCGCAAAGCGGGCCGCCAGGACCTGATCGAGCAGAACGAGACCGAGGCCAGGGTCCTCGAATCGTATTTGCCCGCCGCGACCTCGCCCGACGAAGTACGCGCGGAAATTGCGGCTGCGATTGCGGCGGGCGCGTCGCAGATAGGCCCGATCATGAAGGCGCTGCGCGACAAGTTCGGCGCCGGCCTTGACGGCAAAACCGCCAGCGAGCTCGCCAAGGAAGCGCTCGCGAAGAAGTAGAATCGGAGGCATTTGCGCGACGGTTCGACGCGTGCGGCGACCGGCGCGCGTGAGTCTCAGGAGTGGCCGCGGAGGTTCTCATGGGCGGTGGCAAAATCGAGCCGTTCCGCGTCGAGGTGCCCGACGAAGTGCTCGCCGACTTGCGCGCGCGGCTCAACAACACGCGCTTTCCCGACGAGGTTCCCGATACCGCGTGGGAGTATGGAACCAATCTCGCCTACCTCAAGGAACTGGTCGAGTACTGGCGAACCAAATACGACTGGCGCGCGCATGAGCGCGAAATCAATCGCTTCGCGCATTTCAAGGCGCGCGTTGACGGGCTCGGAGTTCACTTCATTCACGAAAAAGGCAACGGGCCCAATCCCAGGCCGATCCTGCTGATTCATGGATGGCCGGGATCGATCTGCGAGTTCATGGAACTAATCCCGATGCTCACCGATCCGGCGGCGCACGGCGGCGACCCAAAAGATTCGTTCACCGTGATCGCGCCGTCGCTGCCCGGCTATGGATTTTCGGACCGTCCGCGGGCTCGTGCGATGAATATCCAGGCGATGGCGGAGATGCTTCACCAGCTGATGACCGAAGTGCTGGGCTACCGGCGCTACGCGGTGCAGGGCGGAGACTGGGGCGCTGCGATCGCGTCGCGAATCGGCGAGGTGCACGCCGACAGCGTCTTCGGCATCCATCTCAACATGATTGCGATCGGGCCCGCCGAAGGACGGAGCGCGCCCGAGCTCACGCCCGAAGAGAAAGTGTTTCTCGGCGACATGGAAAAATTCCGCACCGCCGAGACCGGATACCAGTGGATCCAGGGCACCAAGCCGCAGACGCTCGCCTACGGGCTGAACGATTCACCGGCCGGGCTCGCGGCGTGGATCGTCGAGAAATTCCGCACCTGGAGCGATTGTCATGGCGACGTCGAGCGGAGCTTCACGCGTGACCAGCTGTTGACCAACGTGATGATCTACTGGGTCACGCAGACGATCAATTCCTCGACGCGGCTGTACTACGAAGCGCGCCATCATCCGTGGCGGCTCAAGCCCGGGACGCGAATCGAGGCGCCTACCGGAGTCGCGATGTTCCCGGCGGAGCTGGTGCGTCCGCCGCGGCATTGGGCCGAGCGCGCGTACAACGTGCGGCGATGGACCGCGATGCCCAACGGCGGGCATTTCGCCGCGATGGAGCAGCCGCAGCTGCTGGCCGCCGACATTCGCGAATTTTACCGGGAGTTGAGCTGAGCTGAGGGCAGGCTTGCGCGGCGCGCTCACGCGGACGCGGCTTCGTCGAACTTGACCAGGTCCGCGTAGAGCTTTTCGATCTCGCGGCCGAGTTGTTCGTAGCGCGCGATCAGATCGTCGGCGTCCTTTCGCGCGAGATAGAAGTTGGGATCGTTCATCTCGGTGGAGAGCGCCGCGCGCTGGGTTTCGCGCTGCTCGATTCCGGCTTCGATCTGGGTCCGCTGGCGCGCGATACGTTCGCGCCTGCGGAGCGCGTCTCGATCGTCATTTGCCGGATGCGCGGGCTTCACCGGCTGAGCGGCCTTTGCTGGTTGCGCTTTTTTTGGACGCGACGCATTCCCGTTGTTGCCACGCGTATCGCGCAATTGCACCGGCCCGGACCGCGTCGGCTGCGACGAAGGCGACGGCGCGGCGTCGGTCTGCGCCTTCTTCTCGAGGTATTCATCGTAGTTGCCGAGGTAGCGAATCGCATGACCCTGGCCGACTTCGAGCACCTCGGTCACGAGCTCATTGAGAATGAAACGATCGTGGCTGACTATTATAACGGTGCCCGGAAATCGCCTGAGCGCGTCGAGCAGCGTGTCCTTCGCGATGATGTCGAGGTTGTTGGTCGGCTCGTCGAGCAGCAGGCAATTGCTCGGCCGCGCCAACACCTTCGCCAGCGCCAGGCGCGCGCGCTCGCCGCCCGACAGCACTTCGACGCGCTTGTACACGTCGTCGCCCGAGAACAGCATCGCGCCGAGAATCGAACGAATCTCCGCCATCGTCCGGCCTTGCGCGCTGTCGCTCAGTTCTTCGAGCACGGTCTTTTCATATGAGAGCGACTCGGCGAGATTCTGTGCGAAGTATCCAGCCTGCACGCTGGCGCCGACGATTCGCTCGCCGCCGGTCATCGGTTCGACGCCCGCCAGCAGCTTCATCATCGTGGATTTTCCCGATCCGTTGGGACCGACCAGCGCGATTCGCGCGCCGCGCTCGATGGTCAGATCGACACCGTCGTAAACCGCCAGCGCGCCGTAGCGTTTGACGGCGCCCTTGAGTTCGAAAACCCGCCGCGTACTTCGTTCGCATTTCGGAAACGAAATCGCGGGCGGCTTCTGCGCTCCTTCCGGCGGCTCGAGGCGTTCGAGCTTGTCAAGTTGCTTGATGCGGCTTTGTACCAAGCGCGCCTTGCTCGCCTGGTAGCGGAACCGGCTGATGAAACTCTCCATGTGCTCGATTTCGAGGCGCTGTTTCTCGTACGCCGCCATCTCGGCGGCGAAGCGTTCCTCACGCGCAACCAGATACCGCGAGTAGCCGCCCAGGTATTCGGTGAGCCGCCCGCGCGACACTTCGACGGTGCGGGTGGTGACGCGGTCCAGAAAATAGCGATCGTGCGAGACCAGGATGATCCCGCCCTGGTATGCGCACAGATAATCCTCGAGCCAGTTGCGCGCCTCGATATCCAGGTGATTGGTCGGCTCGTCGAGCATCATGAACTCGGGTGCGTCGAGCAGGAGTTTCGCCAGTGCAATGCGCATCCGGATTCCGCCCGAAAATTCGGCGACGTCGCGGCCGAGGTCTTCATCGTTGAAGCCCAGCCCGAACAACACCGACGTGGCGCGGCTTTCGGCGCTGTAAAAGTCGTGCCGTTCGAGCTCGGTCAGCACCTCGCCCAATTCCTCGAGCGCCGCATCGTGCGCCGGCCCGGAATGCTCGTGGGCGAGAATCTGCTCGACTTCCTTGCGCCGCAGGTCCAGCGCCTGCATCCTGTCCAGCGCCGCCAGCGTCTCGCGCAGCACGGACCTGCCGCTCATCTCTGGAGCGTCCTGCGCCAGGTATCCGACCCGGGTGCGCTGCGGACGGGTGATTCGGCCCGAATCCAGCGGGAGCACTTCCGCGATCAGCTTGAGCAGCGTCGATTTGCCCGCGCCGTTAAGCCCGACCAGGCCCACCCGCCCGTCGTCGGCCATCGACCAGCTCACCCGGTCGAGGATCTTGCGTCCCCCGTAGGACTTGGAAAGGTTGTCGAGACTAAGCATAGTAAAAAAGTCATCTTATCAGCGGCGTTTGTCCGCCGAAAGTGACTCTCGCCACGATGTTTGAGAGGGCTTCCTCCTGAGCCGACATTGTGTTAGGCAATGTTACACTATGGCAAAATTCGCCCCCGGATATCCCGTGCCCAGGAGCCCGGACGAGTTCGAAAGACTCTGTCTCAAGCTCCTGCGGCGTCATTGGCAGCTTCCTCAGCTCGAGCGCTTCCGCGACCCCAAACGCGCCGAGAAGGGAATCAACCTGATCGAGATCAGCGGACGCCCGCGACTCGCCGCCGTCAAGTGCGAACTCAGCGCTTCGCGAAACGACCTGACGCTCGCCGAGATCAAGGACGCTGTAGACCGGGCCGCCAGCCTGAAGCTCCCAATCGGGCGCTTCGTGATCGCGACCACGGCCGGCAAGCCCGAGGGCTTGCAGCGTTTGTTGTTTGATCTCAACCGTGCGAACCGCAAAGACGGTATCTCGGCGATCGAGGTCCTGACCTGGGACGACATCGAGGAACTGCTCGACGAATATCCTCAGATCCTCACCGATTTTGGGACCGCCGCCAAGCGCCAGGCTTTGACGCGGGCCGATGCGGCGGTTCATCTCGAGGCTCGATGCGAGCCCGCGGCGGCGGTACCTGCCGATGCGCTGGGAGAGGAGATCTCCGCCGCTGCGGCGCTTCTTGAGAGCCGCCAATATCAGCTGGCCCGGCTCGCCCTGCTCAGACTGCGCGAGCAGAAGTGGAGCCAGCTGTCGAACATCCACAAGTTCCGCGTGCTCTCGTATCTTGGCGCCGCGTGGCTCAAGGAAGGCGAGCCGCGCAAATCCGCGATGCTTTTCATCGCGGCGAAATCGTTGCAGCCCGACGAGGAGAACGCCTGCACCAATGAGGCGCTTGCCCACGAACTGCTCGGTGAGCGCGAACGCGCATTCGCGCTGGCCGACAAACTGCGCATGCAGTTTCCCTCCAGCGGCCGCGCGGTTGCACTGTGGCTGAACAACGCGCCCAAGTCGCTCGATGCCAGGGAGCTTGAAGAAAACGTCGCGCCCGAACTCGCATCCGATCCGGAAGTCGCGGTCGTGATGGCGCGCCGCGCGCTGCTCGACGCGCACTTCGATCGTGCCGAGCGTTATGCGCGCCTTGCCAGCACCGCGTTGCCGAATAATTCGATCCCGTGGCTGGTCCTGGGACAGGCGATTCTACTCAATGAACTGGAAGCCGGCGGGGCTGCCTCGACCGAGGCGCCGGCGCAAAACGACGGGAGCCGCGTCCGCGAAGCCGAAAGCTGCTTCACCCAGGCGCTCGCGCTGGCGCAGGCCGAACATCTGGCGTCCAGCGAAGTGCAGGCGTTGATGGGACGCGCGCAGGCACGAATCGCGCTGCGCGACACCGATGGCGCCGGCAAGGATATCGAACTGGCGCATGGCTTGCAGCGCGAGGATGCCAACGGCCTGTGCGAGTACGGGATTGTTCTGCGATCACGCGGCAGCCTGACCGAGGCTGTCGAGGTGCTGCGCCGCGCCGCCTCCGTGGGCGGCCGCGACGACATCGATTACCATCTCGCGGTCACGCTGCGCGAGCGCGATGAACCCGGCGATTTGCAGGAGGCCACCGAGCTGCTGATACGCTCGATCTCGCGGCCGGAGGCGATTCCCGCGGGCGATCTTCCCTTCGCGGTCGCTTCCGTGGTCGAGGCGCTTGCCATGCTCGAGCGTTATCACGAGGCCGACGCGCTGCTGGCATCGATTTCCGAGGAGCGCCTGCCCAAGGTCACGATGCAGACGTTGCGCGCCAATCTCCGTTTGGCCCAGGGCAAGTTCGATCAGGCCACCAGGTTTGCCGACGAGGCTCTGTCCGAGCTCACGCCCGACACCGCCGCCGACAGCCGGCGCAAGCTTGCCGCGTTGCTCCATGATTTGGGGCGCTATCGCGACGCGCTTCCGCTGTGGCAGACACTCGCGCCCGCAGGCAGCGCCAGCATCGACACGCGTCGGTTGCTGGATTGCGCAAGCCGGCTCGGCCGCGAAGACATCGTGAGCGAGCTCTCGCACCAGTTGCATCCCGAACAACCTGTCGACGCCGGCACCTCCGCCAATCAACTCGAGAAGCTCGAACGCAGCGATCCCGAAGCTGCGTTGGCCGGACTCGAGGGACTGCTGCGCGAGCATCCCGACGACCGGGTGCTCCGACTGCGGCGCTCGATCGTCGCGGCTCGTCTGGGCAAGGTCGATCTGGTCGTTGCCGATCCCAATGCGATGCCCTCGGCGCGGGAAATTCCGCCTGCGCTCGGCCGCGCGGCCGTGCAATTCATGCGCGACGGTGGCCGCGCCAACGAGGCGCTTGCCTACGCTTACGAATTGCTGCGCCACCATGGTGACAACGCCGATTCGCATCGCGCATACCTGACCGCGCTTGGACCGGTTGGCCCGATGCCCCACATACCCGACTTCGACGTCGCCGGGCCCGGCGCCGCGCTTAGTTTTCTCGAGGAGAATTCCAGCACCGAACGCTGGATCCTGCTCGAGGATGCCAACGACGCTGACGAGGCGCTCGATGAGTACGGCTCGCAATCTCCGATGATGCGCGCCGTCAAGGGCAAGCGGTCCGGCGAGAAATTTCAGCTGCCTGAAGGCCGCTTCAGCCGCCGCCAGGCGACCGTCAAGCAGATGCTCAGCAAGTACGCCTACCGATACCTTGATTGTCTCGTCAACTGGCAGGCGCGCTTCCCCGGCCAGGCAGAAATCGAAGTGAGCTACGTGCACGCCGACGCGATTCCGTGGAGCGAAATGACTGACAGCTTCGACTCGATGTTCGAAGCAAGCAAGGGCAACGCTATCGCCAACGGCAACGGTATCGCCAACGGCAACGGTATCGTCAATGGCAACGGGATTGCGAAGGGAAATGCCGCCGTCAACGGCAAGCGTGAGGACCTCATCAAACAGGCCGCATTCACCTACGCCAACAACCCCGTCCCGATCCACGCGGTCGCGGAACGGATCAATCTGAACGATCTGCAGACCATGTTCATGCTGGCGCAGCGCCCCGAGGCGCCGATAAAGTGCTGCACCGGCTCGCCCGAGGAACTCGCGGCCGCTCTGGGAGCCTTCGAGCGCGCCAATGCCGTGGTCCTCGATCTGACCGCGATCGCCACCTTGTGCATGCTCGGACGGCTCAGCCTGCTGCCGAGCTGGCCGCGCCAGTTCGTCATTTCGCAGGCCACCCTCGCCGAACTCCGGCGCCTCGCGTTCGAGGATACCCTCCTGCGCCTGCCGCCCGGATTTTCCGCGTCACTCACCAGCAACGGCAACGACGGCAAGCGCGCCGACATTCAGCTCAAGGGCCTCGCGGATGCGTTGCAGTCGGTGTGCCGCGTGCGCGACGGTGCGGTGCTTGCTGCGATCGATCATGACCGCCGTGAGCGGCTGATCAATTTCTTCGGCCGCCATGGCGCCGAGAGCATCGTGATCGCCTCGATGCCCGGGCACGTGCTGTGGACCGACGACATGATCCTTGCCGATCTCGCCAAGACCGAGTTCGGCGTGCGCCGCGTCTGGACGGAGGCGGCGCTGCAGGCGCGCGCGCAGGCGGGTAATCTCGATCCCGCCGAGCTGGCTACCGCCAGCACCAAGCTGGCGGGATGGGGCTACTCGTTCGCCACCCCGGGTATCGAGACGCTGATGCGCGCGGGTTCGGTCGCGGTATGGAATCCCGATCAGTTCCCGCTCAAGCAGGCGCTCGATCAGTTTGCCGACAGTTCGATGAACATGTCGGATGCGCTGCGGCTGGCGGCCGAGTTGATCGTCAAGATGTACAACGACCAATACCTGCGCGGGCAGCGCCGGACCGTGACCTCGCGGCTGCTCGACCGGCTTGCGTCGCGCCCTGGTGGCCGCGATGCCGTCGAGGCGCTGCCGCGTTCGTTGCCGATTCGCTTCGGGCTCGACCTGATTCGAGCTCGCGAACTGAACGACGTCGTGCGGGGATGGGCTGCGCAGAGCGAGACGCAGTTGAGCGCTTGAGGGTTGTTCAACGCGAGACGTTGAGATCGGATGAAGATAGCTGGGCAATGGGTCGCTGACCCGCTGCCCAGCTATGGATCTTGGCGCGTCGGGTTAACCTTCGCGATCGACTAGAATCCTGCCCGGGCTAATCAGCGGAGCACAGGAGGAACGCACGATGGCGGCATTGGGCGAGGGGGATCGGATCGTCCTGATCGATCGCAGGCTCTTCAAGGACGACAACACCCGGATTTTCGTGGGCATCATCGAACAAACCGACGGCGCCATGGTGCGCGTCCGCGGCTTCGCATTTCACGTCAGCCCCTACGATGTTGCCGGACAGGAACGCCGCGGCGAAGAGCGCTTGCGCGTGTTCTCGATGGGTTCCGGGGACATCGTGTACCTGCTTCCCAGGGATCGCGACATCGCGCGGCTGATGCTCAAGCGCTCGCCCAAGTCGATGACCCTCAGCGACGGGGAATACGCGCTGGACCTGAGCGACTTTCTGCTCCGCACCTGACGCCGCGGACTATAGCTTCCCCACGAATTCGATAATCGCTGCCGCGGTATCGCCGGGATTGTCCAGCGGCACGTGATGAAATGCGCGCGGAATCTCCTTCAGCACCGATCCGCGAATCTTCCGATGCATCCGCGTAACGTGCGGCCGGCTCACCAGGCCGCTCTGATCGCCGCGCAGCAGCAGCGTCGGCATCGTGATCTTCCTGAGCTTCGGCCTGCTCATCCTGTTGCTATGTTTGCGCCATGCCCGCGTTTGGGGATCGAAGCGAAACGCCCACGCGCCACTGGGTAGCTGCTCGGCGCCGAGCATCGCGAGCCGCTCGATTTCCGGCCGCGTCAGATTCGTCTCGGGCGGCTGCAGGCGAAACTTTTTGATGATGTCGCCGGCGGAGCGCAGCTCCGGGCGAACGCCGCCGCGCGATCGCCGGCGCCATCGCCACATCAGGCGGCGAAACAGCGGCGGCCCTCCGTGCGGCGAATCGACGATGACCAGTGCGTCGAGCAACTCCGGATGCGTGACCGCCACCCACTGCGCGACCACCCCGCCCATCGAATGCCCAACCAGCACCACGCGCGTGCCGAGGCTGTCGATCAGGCCACGGACGTCTTTCATATATGCCGGCGGCCCGTAGTTCTCCGAATCCGCCCACTGGCTGCGCCCGTGACCGCGAAAATCAAGCGCGAGCACGCGCCCGTACGGCGTCAGCATCGGTGCGACGCCGTCCCACCAATGCGCATGCGCCGCGCCGCCGTGCAGCAGAACGAAAGTGCGTTTGTCGGGATCGCCGCCCCAATCCAGATAATGAAGCTTGCGTCCTTCAACCTCGAGGTACCGGTGGGTCGGCTCCGTTAGCACGGTAGCCGCTTGCTCTTGTGCCATAGCCCTCAATTCTATTCGACGCCGGATCGCCAGCATAGATTTTCATGCGCGCGATTGCGCCGTGTTCGTTGCTCGCTTGCTGGAAGCGCGCCGTCCCCTCGTGCTAACAACCGCACGGGAACCATCTCGCGGGGGTATCTTCGATGCCGCTTAGACTCGAAAACAAAAATGCACTGATCACCGGCGCCGCCAGCGAAGATGGCCGCTACTATACCGGATCGATTCTGCATCCCGACGGCGGTATCGTCATGCAGTGACAAATGATTGGCCAACGACGTGACTGGTAACTATTTGATCGCGAAGAGGGTCGTTCTTTTTTTGTGTCATCCTGAGCGCAGCGAAGGAACCCGGATCCGGGATTCTTCGCTTCAGCAGCTTTCGCTCAGAATTACAAAGTCGGCGTTCGCCGTTGCATTGCTGGCTCTCTGCGGATTGAGTTTTCCCGCGCTGGCGCAGGACGCGACTCCGACGCCCGCGCCCATGATAATCCCTGCGATCCCGCGGATTCAGCTTTTGCCGGTGCCCGGATATGGGCCGGCTCCGCTGACGGTCGGCTTCATGCTATGGAGCCCCGATCCGGAGACCGTGCTCCAGAGCTTCATATGGAATTTCGGCGACGGACAGGTCTCCGCGCTGCCGCCGACCGTGCTGTTCCACACCTACACCACGCCCGGCAGCTACGTCGTCACTGTTACTGCGAGCACGGCGGACGGCCATTCTGCGTCATCGTTCGCAGGCATAGTCGTGACGCAGGCGCCCCAGTAGCCGCGCCGCTAGTCCTTCAGCATCTCGATCGTGCCCGTGTCGAGATCGTAAACGCCGCCGACAATCTTCAGCTCGCCCGATTTGACCATCGCCGACAGCTGCCTCGAAGCGGCAAGTTTTTTCACCACCAGCTTCACGTTCTCACGCACCGCATTTTCGACCGGATCGCCGGGCATGCCACGGCTGGCGCGCACCGCGGGTTCCAACTCTTTGACGATCTCGCGGACCTCTTCTTTATCTTTTTCATCACCCTCAACGGCCGCGGTCACCGCGCCGCATCGGCGATGCCCCAGGATCATCACCAGCCGCGCGCCGAGATGCTTGACCGAGTAGCCGAGGCTTTCGATTACCACCTGGTCGACAACGTTGCCCGCCACCCGCACGATGAATATATCGCCAAGTCCGCGATCGAAAATAATCTCGGGCGGCGTCCGCGAATCCGAACATGCCAGCACCGCGGCGAACGGATGCTGTCCGTTGCCCAGTTCGGCGCGCCGCGCCGGCGTCTGGTTGGGATGCTCCAGCTTGCCGGCAACGAAACGCTGATTGCCCTCGAGCAACAGCTGGAGGGCCTGCCCGGCACTGACCGCAGGCTCGTGGGCCGCGGCTATCACCGCGCGGGTCGCAGTGATCGACAGCGCGGCAATCGCCAGCAGGATCGACATTCTCAACAGGATTTTCTTACGCCGAATCACCACCGCTTCTCCCTGTCTGTTTTACGGTCTCGGACGCCTCGCACTTCGGCATTGACATGGCGCGGCTATTCGCCAGTATTGGTGGCGATGCGACATAAATCCAGCACCAACATGTTCTTCATACCCGTCACCAACCCGGCAAGCCGAATCCTGTTTGCGCTCGTGCTCGGCGCCTTCGCGCTCATCGGTGCGGGATGCATGGGCGCTCAGATCGACGCCACCAAGCAGTTGGCTCAACAGCAACAGGAGCAGCTCGAGCACCAGCAACAGGAGATCGAAGCCCTCACGGCGAATCAGAATCGGAGCTACACGCCCGCCGGCGCCGCGTCCTCTCCGGGCGGATGCGACAAAGGCGTGGAGACGGTTGCCGACCAGCGCGGCGGCGACCGATTTGCCGCCGGCGACTTCTCCAGGGCGCTGGGATACTACCAGGATGCGGTCTCGGCCTGCCCCACTGACGCCGGGGCCGAGGTCAACGTCGCGCGCACCTACGAGGCGCTCGGCAACCAAAGTGCCGCCATCAACCACTACCGAAAAGCGGCAGACACCAAGGGCCCCACCGTCAGCGACGCCTCGGAAGAGGCCAGGGCTGCGCTCGAACGCATGCAAGCCTCCCGCATGCCCTGACCAGCACCGATCGCATAAGCGCTGTTCCGGCTCAGGTTGGCTCTGCCTGTCCCGCTCTGTAGTCTCGAAGATGGAAGCGACGCGCGTGTCGCTCGCCATTTCCATGAACGGCAACAACGAATCTTCCGACCTGACCGGCTCGCGCCCGCGCCGAGTCGCAATTATCACCGCCGGCGGCGACGCTCCCGGGATGAACGCCGCCATTCGCGCCGTGGTCCGCACTGCGGCGGTGGCCGGAATAGAGGTGATCGGTTTCAGACGCGGCTACGAGGGCCTCATCCGCGACCTGGCCGAGCCGCTTAGCACCCGTTCCGTCGCCAACATGATCCAGCGCGGCGGGACCTTCCTGGAGACCTCGCGCTCGGTCGAGTTCCGCACCCCCGCCGCCCGAGGGCTGGCGGCCCGCAACTTGAAACGTCACCAAATCGACGCGCTCATCGTCGTCGGTGGCGAGGGCTCGATGATCGGCGCGACGATCTTCGGCGGCGAGACCGGCATTCCGGTCTTCGTCATCCCGGCCTCGATCGACAACGACATCCCCGGCACCGACTACTCAATCGGGTTCGATACTGCGGTTAACACCGCGCTCGATGCGATCGACCGCATTCGGGACACGGCATTCGCCTACGAACGCGTCTTTTGTGTCGAGGTGATGGGCCGGGACTCGGGGTTTATCGCAATCGCGGTCGCTCTCGGTGGTGGCGCCGAGGCGGTCATCGTCCCGGAGATCCCGTTCACCCTCGACGAAATCTGCGATCGCGTCGAAGACAGCCATCGCCGCGGCAAACGCGCGACGATCATCGTGGTCTCGGAGGGACCGCGCACCGGTGGCGTCATCCCGATCGCCGAGGCCCTTACCGCCAGACTGGGGATGCAGGCGCGCGTGGTTGTGATCGGCCACGTCCAGCGCGGCGGAGCGCCCACAGCCAGGGACCGGTTGCTGGCGAGCCGGATGGGCGCCGGCGCCATCAGGGCCATCCTCGACGGTACCGCGCCTTCACTGATTGGCGAAGAGCGCGGCGCGATCGTATGCGTTCCGCTAAGCGACGTGGTTAATCGGCGCCGCCCGCTGGACCCATCGCTGATCGAGCTGGTCCATCAGCTCTCCACCTGACCCCCCCGCTCAGGCTGACACAAAAAAAGTTCTAACAGGACCCTTCGAGTACTCAGGGTAACCTCCGACCGCATCTTTGTTTTAACACTGGGTGCACGGGGTCACCCCTGCTCGCCATCGCGTCGCAATAGTGCGATAAATCTCAGCGAAACCCCCGGGAGGAATTTTCATTTTGAACAATCCATTCAGTGTCGAAGGCAAGGTTACGATCGTGACTGGTGGCGGAACCGGAATCGGAGAGTCGATCGCCAAGGAGTTCGCGCTGCGCGGTGCGCCGGTGCTGATCGCCAGCCGCAAGCTGGAAAACCTCGAGCGCGTGCGCGACGAGATTCGCAAAGCAGGCGGTAAATGCGAGATGACGCAGGTAGACGTCCGCGACGCCGAGCAATGCGACAAGATGGTGGCGGAGGCGGTCAAGCAGTTCGGGCGTCTCGATGTGCTGATTAACAATCACGGCGCCAGTATCGCGGCGCCGTCGTTGAATCTCTCGCCCAACGGATGGCGCGCGGTGGTCGGAATCAATCTCGACGGCGTGTTCTTCTGCTCCAAGGCGGCGGCCCGCCAATTCATCGAGCAGAAAAGCCCCGGCTCGATCGTCAATATCTCTTCGACCGCGGGCGTCCATGGGTCTCCCTTTATGCTTCCGTACGGCGCGTCCAAAGCCGGCGTCATCAACCTGACCGTTTCTCAGGCAGGCGAATGGGGCGCCATGGGCATTCGCGTCAACTGCATCGCACCCGGCCCGATCGACACCGAAGGCGCGGCGCCGCGCGTATGGCCAAATCCAAAGGTCAAGGAGATGGTGGCGCGATCGCGCGCACTGCAGCGCTTCGGCCGCGTCGAGGAAATCGCCTACCCGTGCATCTTCCTTGCGTCGGACGCGTCGAGCTACGTTACCGGCGCGCTGCTGATAATCGACGGCGGCGAAGGCATGCGAATTTTCGAGTAAGTGGACAAACCGATCGAGCATCGCTAAGTAATTCCCTCGACCCTGTCGAGAGAGGATCAATCATATGGCCGACAAGAGCGCCGTCGGGAAAACCGGCAAACCATTCAAGATGCACGTCGACTGGAGCAAGGTTCGCGAGTTCGCCCGCGCGATCAAAGACCCCAATCCGCTCTACTTCGATCCGGAACTGGCCAGGAAGGAACTGGGCGGAATCCCGGTGCCGGTTACGTTTCTGCAGACCAGCGCGTTTTGGACCGACGAGACCTCCAGCCCCGGCTTCGGCGGCTTCGACTTGCGCCGTATCCTGCACGGCGAGCAGGAGTTCGAATTCTTCAAGCCGATCTTTGTCGGCGACACGCTGACGGGCCTGACCAAAGTCGCCGACGTGCTCGAGAAGGAAGGCGGCCGCGGCGGCAAGATGACGCTGCTGATCACGGAAACCGAGTACACCAACCAGAAGGGCGAGAAAGTCGCGATTGCGCGCTCGACGCTGATCGAGACCGGACAAGCGGTCAAAGCGTAATCGGGCCCGCCCGCGAGAAACGATTCAATCGGAAAATCAAAATGGCAAAACTGAAATTTGATTCGATCAAAGTCGGCGACGAGATTCCAAAAATCGAGATCAGAGGCGTGACGCGTCCCGATTTCGTCCGCTATGCGGGCGCGTCGGGCGACTTCGTCCCACTGCATTACGATCAGACCTTCGTCGAGATGGCCGGAATCCCGACCGTCTTCGCGCAGGGGATGTTCACCGCGGGCCTGCTCTCGAAGGCCGTCACCGATTACGTCGGGGTCGGCAATGTGCGCCGCTTCCAGGTGCGCTTCGCCACGCGCGTATGGCCCGGTGACGTCGTCACCTGCACGGGCAAAGTCACCAATAAGCTCGAGAAGGGCGGCGAGAAGCAGATCGAGGGTGACTTGATCGTGCTCAATCAAAAGGGCGAGCCCGCGATTCGCGGCAGCTTCCGCGCCGCTTGCGCGTAAGCGCATAGGCAGGGGGGAGCCTGAACGCATGCGAAACCCGCCGTGGCAGGGGTGACCCCTGGCCGTNNACGGCAGCGCAGTATTAAGCCGCTGGCAGGGGCCGCGCCCGCCAACGGCGGGCGGCCTTAATTCCGGGTGCAGGGGTCACCCCTGCCACGGGATGGGGCCTGCCTGTGGACGGAATTGTTCAAGGATTGTGGATAGTTAGCGCTTAAATTCGCTATTTCGCTTGATAAGCTGGGGATAATCCGGCAAAGAAGACCGATAAGTTTTGCTCTGGCGGGCGGGTGGGCTTTCGCAGGGCGGCTTGGAGGCGCAACATAGTCCTGATGGGTGAGCCCAGGTACATCATAGTCCACGGCCATTTTTATCAGCCGCCGCGCGAGAGCCCGTGGACGGGTTTGATCCCACCTGAGCATGGCGCTGCCCCGTTTCCGAACTGGAACGAGCGAATTCTGAGCGAATGTTACACGGCCAACGCTCATGCCCACACGATGCAGGGGCCAGTCGTTCACGTTCGCAATAATTACGAGTCTCTCAGCTTCGATGTCGGGCCGACGCTGGCAGCATGGCTGCAGACGCACGGCAAGGCCGCCTATCGCGCAATAATTCGCGGCGACGCGTTGTCTGCCAATGCGCACGGCGGCCATGGCAACGCAATCGCGCAGTCATACAGTCATTCGATACTGCCGCTGTTGCCGCCGCGCGATCGCGAGCTGCAGATCGCGTGGGGTATCGACGATTTCGTTTTCCGATTCGGCCGCAAGCCCGCCGGGATGTGGATCCCCGAGTGCGCCGCCGACGATGACACGCTTGCGTCGATCGCGGCGGCCGGGATCGAGTTCGTCATCGTCGGGTCGGATCAAGGAAAGTTCAGCGGCCCGCGCGCCGAGTCGCGTAATGCCGGGCCGTTCCAATGGCGCCGGGGCAATTTGAGCCTGGCAGTGTTCCGCTTCGACCGTGAATTATCCACGACCGTCTCTTTCGGCAACGGATTGGCCGACGGCGCCCGGCTGGCGGACTGGATTGCCGACACCGCGCTCAAGCTGGAGCCCGGCGCCGCGCTGATGTTAGCGACCGACGGCGAAACGTTTGGGCATCATAATAAACACGGCGCCGCCGAGCTGGCGCGCGCCCTGATGGCGCTGGAGCGCCGCGACGACGTGATTCTTACCAATTGCGCGGACTACCTGGCGACGCATCCCGGGGCGGGATCGTTCGAGATTGCGTCAGCCAGTTCATGGAGTTGTCCGCACGGCGTCGAACGGTGGCGCTCGAACTGCGGATGCCGCCACGATCCGAACACCTCGCAGGAATGGCGGGGGCCGTTTCGCGCGGCGATGGATTTCGTAAAAAACCATACCGAGGCGACTTACGACCGCTTCGCCCCGGCGATTGTGAAAGATCCCGGCGCGATCCTGCGCGCCGCAATCCGTTTGCTGATCGATCCGAATCCCGCCGTCCACGAAGAGTTCTTCAAGCGCTTCAAGGTTGCCGACGAAGGTAATCGCATAACGCTGCTGCGGATGTTCGAGATGGTTCGCGCGGGGCAGGCGGCGCTGACGAGCTGCGGGTGGTTCTTCGATGATTTCGGAGGCCTGGAGGGGCGCGTCGTACTCACCTGGGCGGCGCGTGCGGTCGAACTCGCGGCGGAGCATTCGGCCAGCATCGAAAATGAACTGCTCGAGCGGCTGCGCGGAATCAATTCGAACCGGCGCGAGAACGGCGACGCCGCGACCCTGTACTTAAGCTTGAAAACGCGCGAAGCTCGCGGTCGCGTGTGACTTCCAAGCCTAATCGACAGGGGCTCGTGCGATGCCTTCGACCGAAGCGACTCATATCGATTCGACGCTGACCGAATCGCGCAAGTTTCCGCCCCCCGCCGAGTTCAGTGCGCGCGCATGGGTCAAAAGCCTCGACGAGTACCATGCGCTCTGCAAGCGCGCTGACGCGGACCCGGAGACATTCTGGGCCGAATGCGCGCGCAACCTTGATTGGTTCCAGCCGTTCGCCAAAACGCTCGAGTGGAATTTTCCGCATGCGAAGTGGTTCGTCGGCGGCACGATCAACGCCGCCTACAATTGCCTCGATCGCCATCTCGACGGTCCGCGCCGCAACAAAGCCGCACTGATTTGGGAGGGCGAGCCGGGCGACTCGCGCGTGCTGACCTACCAGATGCTCGCCGACGAAGTGGCCAGATGCGCCAATGCGTTGAAGAGCATCGGCGTCAAGGACGGCGACCGCGTCGCGATCTACATGCCGCTGGTGCCGGAGGCGGCGATCGCGATGCTGGCGTGCGCGCGAATCGGTGCGATTCACTCGGTGGTCTTCGGCGGCTTCTCGTCCGAAGCGCTGGCCGAACGGATCAACGACGCGGAAGCGAAGGTCTGTATCACCGCGGACGGCGGATGGCGCCGCGGGCAAATCGTCGAGCTGAAGAACAATGTCGATGAGGCGCTGAAAAAGTGTCCATCGATCCGGAAAGTCGTCGTGCTCAAGCGGGTCGGGAACAAAGTCGAGATGCGCAAAGGGCGCGACCTATGGTGGGACGAGCTGGTTCCCGCGCAAAGCCCCCGATGCGAGGCCGCCGCGCTCGACTCCGAGCATCCGCTCTACACGCTTTACACCAGCGGTACGACCGGCAAACCCAAGGGCGTCGTGCATACGACCGGCGGATACCTGACGCACGTGCTGATGACGATGAAGTGGGTGTTCGACTTGAAGGAGGACGACATCTACTGGTGCACTGCGGACATCGGATGGGTGACAGGCCACAGTTACACCGTGTACGGGCCGCTGGCGGCGGGCGCAACGGTCGTGATGTACGAAGGCGCGCCGAACTTTCCCGCCAACGATCGCTTCTGGCAGATAATCGCGAAGTACCACGTCAGCATCTTCTACACCGCGCCCACTGCGATCCGGACATTCATCAAATGGGGTGACGCGTGGGTGAAAAAGCATGACCTGTCGAGTCTGAGATTGCTCGGTTCGGTCGGCGAGCCGATCAATCCCGAAGTCTGGATGTGGTACCGCAAAGTTATCGGCGGCGAGCGATGCCCAATCGTCGATACATGGTGGCAGACCGAGACCGGCGGGATCATGATAAGCCCGATGCCTGGCGCGATCGCCGCCAAGCCCGGCTCCGCGACGCTTCCATTGCCCGGCATCGCAGCCGACGTCGTCACGCGCGAGGGCAAGAGCGTCGGCGCCAACCAGGGCGGCCTGCTGATCGTGCGCAAGCCGTGGCCCGGGATGCTGCGAACGATCTACCGCGACCCCGAGCGCTACAAGAACAATTACTTTGTCCAGATTGACGGCGTCTATTTCACCGGCGATGGAGCCCGGCGCGATCAGGACGGCTACCTATGGATCATGGGCCGCGTGGACGACGTGATTAACGTCTCCGGCCATCGGCTCGGCACGATGGAGATCGAAAGCGCGCTGGTCTCGCATGCGGCGGTTGCGGAGGCCGCGTGCGTCGGGCGCCCCGATGAGATGAAGGGACAGGCCGTGGTCGCATTCGTCACGCTCGAGGGCGGGCGCAAGGGCGACGCTAGGTTGCGCGACGAATTGCGCGCGCACGTGGTCAAGGAAATCGGCGCGCTGGCGCGGCCCGACGACATCCGCTTCACCGAGGCGCTGCCCAAGACGCGCAGCGGCAAGATCATGCGGCGCCTGCTGCGGCAAATCGCGTCGGGCGATGAGACGCTTGGCGATACGACGACGCTCGAGGATTTATCGGTGCTCGCCAGCCTGCGCGACGATGACTGAGCAGGGGTGACCCCTGGCCGTGGCGACGGCAGCGCAGTATTANNGGGTTTCACATTCAATGAAGTTTCTCAGGTCTCCTGCTAGTCAGCTGGGCTGCAGATGACTTACCAGTTCGGTGACGCGGGCCGGATCGATAATGACTATTGCCGCCGCGCCGACGGCGAACATGATCACGAACCCCGCCATCAGGCGCAGATAGAAGGCCGGCTGATGGCTGGTCTCGGCGACGGCCGACTTGAAGATCGCGTTGACTCCATGCGCCAGCGTGAGCCCGATTACCGCGGCGCGCGCGGCGCTGATGCCGGACTGAACGAAGGACGCCAGCGTCAGCGAGATCGCAGTGACGTCCACCAATCCGCTGATTGCGGACACCACCATCTGGCCGCCATACCCCGCGTAATGCTGGGCGACGCGGGTAACCAGCAGCACTACAGTGAATCCCACGCCGAACTCGAGCGCGGGGCGGATCGAAAACGGGTTGCGGAAGGTGGAATCCGCGACCGTCTTGCCTTCCTTCAATGGAGCAGGGGCCAGTATCAGGGCAGCGGCGAAACCCGCGAGCATCATTGCAGTGAAAGCGGGAATCGCTGCGATTGCGAGCGTCGGGCTGACCACCGCGACGAGCAGCAGCGTGCGCGGGAATAGTATCGAATTGGCTATCAGTGAGTAGCGTGCCGCCGGCACCGCAGACTCCGGCGCATCGGCGACTGCGCGCGAGATCCCGATGGTATAGGCGGTCGTCGAGGCTATAGCACCGACTATCGCAGTGAGTAATTCGCCGCGCTCGGCCCCGGTAAACTTGGTCAGGAAATAGCCGACATATGAAACGCCGGATACGAGGATTACGAATAGCCAGATCTTGCGCGGCTCGAAAAATCCGAATGGTCCGTAGCTGCCGGCCGGCAGCAGCGGGTAGATGATGAAAATCAGGCCGAGAAAACTCAGCGTATCGATGTACTCACGGTCGGAGATCGCATCGCGCACAAAGTGGCGAAGCTGATCGCGCTCCGCCAGAATCGCCGCGAGCACGATTCCGAGCCCGGCGCCGAACTGACGGTCCGACGTAAGGCACAGGTCAGCCAGGGCGAAGGTCGCGACTGCCGCGAGCTCGGTGGTGATTCCGGAGCGCTCCGGATGCTGCGCGCGCATCACCAGCAGGGTGCCGATCGTGCCGGCGAACAATGCAATCGCGATCGCCGCGTTNNCCGCGACCGCGCCGAGCAGCGCGATTATCAGGAAATCGCGCATCCCGGGACGCGGTGGACCGTCGGGTCCGGGTTCTCGCGTACGGCCAACGAGGAATCCGATCGCCAGCGCGAGCAGGAATCCCAGGGCGGGCGAGTTGGGGCCGGCCAGCTCGTGCATCGAGAGGACGATAGCATGGGTGACCCCTGCACCGGCAGGGCTCAGCCCTGCACCCNNTTGGCGGGCGCGGCCCCTGCCCAAGGAAGTGTGAAACCCACCGCGGGTTTTACATTTAATTAAGTTCCTCTATTTGGCCTGCCTTGCTGACAGGCAGGCTGCGGTGGTATCGTGCTCACGTGAAGTGGGCGTGTGCCCACTTTTTTGTTGGCGTCGCAAAAAGGATTTTCGGTTTCGTCACATAAAGCCGACTCCGACGGCCGTAGCGAGCGAGAGGTGAGAGCAGATGGCGGCCCTGAGGCTTCATCCGACCGCGGAAAAGGTGGTCGACTTGCTCGAACCGCACATCGAACGCCAGGGTTATGAACTGGTTTCGGTGGATTTTCGCAAGGGCACGCGAAATTCGCTGTTGCGGCTGCTGGTCGACAAGCCGGGCGGCGGAATTGCCCTGAGCGATCTGGAGAAGTTGAGCCCGACGCTGGGCGATTTGCTCGACGTGTACGATCCGGTCGAGGGTCGTTACACGCTGGAGGTCGCGTCGCCGGGAATCAACCGCCCGCTGCGCAAGCTGGAGCATTTCGAGGCGGTCAAGGGCGAACGGGTGAAGGTGCGAACGCATCGCGCGCGCGATGGGCAGAAGTCGTTCGTGGGAATGCTGGTGTCGGTCGGTCAAAGTGGAATCGAGCTTGACGACGAAACGAGCCGCAAGCGGCAGACGATTGGTTTCGACGAGATGTCGGGCGCGAATTACGAGTACAATTTTGACAAAGACAAATAGACGCACAGGCTCCCGCGGATCGGGAGCAACAAAAATTATTGGCGCGCAGCTCTGTCCGCGCCCCGGGGAGGCGGTATGCAGGTCGATCTGAACCGGGTAATCGAGCAGGTCTCCAAGGAAAAAGGCATCGACAAAACGATCGTGATCAACGCGGTCGAGGAGATGATGCATTCGGCGGCGCGGCGCACGTTCGGCCCGGACCGCAATATCGAATCGAGGTTCAACCCCGAGCTCGGCGAAATCGAGCTGTTCGAAATCAAGACGGTCGTCGAAAAAGTGGCCAACGCCGCTGCCGAAGCCGACGTGGCGGAGGCGCGCGCGAAGTACGATCCCGAGGCGGAAGTCGGCGACGAAATTTTGATCAAGCTCGATACCGCCACGATGGGCCGCATCGCGGCGCAGGCGGCCAAGCAAAATCTCATCCAGCATATTCGCGACGCCGAGCGCAAGCAGATTTTCAACGAGTTCAAGGATCGCAAGCAGGAAGTCGTCTCTGGAATCGTGCAGCGCTTCGAGCGCAAGAACATGATCGTCAATCTCGGCCGCACCGAGGCGATCCTGCCCGAGAAGGAGCAGATCCCCCACGAGCGCTATCGCCAGGGCGACCGCATCCGCGCGCTGATTTTAGACGTCGAGCTGTCGGAGAAGGGACTTTCCATCGTGCTCTCGCGCACCTCGAACGACTTCCTGATGAAGCTGTTCGAGCAGGAGGTGCCGGAAATTTACGAGGGCATCGTCGAGATTCGCCAGAGCGCGCGCGAGCCCGGCGGACGCGCCAAGGTCGCCGTCTATTCCAAGGATTCGGACGTCGATCCGGTCGGCGCGTGCGTCGGGATGAAGGGCACCCGCGTGCAATCGGTGGTGCAGGAGCTGCGCGGCGAGAAGATCGACATCGTGCCGTGGACTGACGATCAGGCCGAGCTGGTGTGCCGCGCGCTGGCGCCGGCCAAGGTCTCCAAGGTCATTATCGACGAGGACGAACACGCGATGGAGGTGATCGTCCCCGACGATCAACTGTCGCTGGCGATTGGCAAGCGCGGGCAGAACGTGCGCCTGGCGCATCGCCTCACCGGATGGAAGCTCGACGTGCGCAGCGAGATGGAGGCCGAAGAGGAGGCCCGCTCGGCGCGCGCGTCGCTCAACGCAATCCCGGGCATCGGCGATATCAACGCGGAACTGCTGTACCAGTGGGGATTCCGCTCGGCTGAGCAACTGGCGGAGGCCGACGAGACGGCGTTCGACGTCGAGGGAATCAGCGCCGAGCGCGCCACCCAGATAATCAACGCGGCGCGCGAGCATGTCGCCAACAAGAAGATCGCCGCCGAAGCGAAGGCCGCGGCTGCCGCCGAGGCGGCCGAGGCTGCTGCGGCCCTTGCGGCGGAAGCTGCGCTGGCAGCCACGGAAGTGCAACCCGTGGAGGCGGCCCCCGAAACGATCGCGGTGGAATCCGCGCCGGCCGCCACTGAAGATGCGGGAGAAAAGTAATTTTTCACTTTTTCACGGACCCCAGCGTACGTGTGTTGGATGCATGACGCAGGATGCGAAGGCGGCGATGGTGCGAATTGCGGTCGTCGATGGGCGCGTCGAAGTTGATTTCGAGGCGCGACGCGCAGGGCGCGGCGGCTATTTGCATCCGACGCTTGAATGCGCCGAGCGGTTCGTCAGTTCGAAAGTTAAGGAATTTCGCGCGCTCCGGCGGAAAATAGATCGTCCCGAGCGGCTTCAGATAGCGGCGGCAATTAAACTCCGACTGGATAGAAACTCAAAGGTCGAATAGTATAAGTAAGATGGCGCGAAAGCGGATCAAAACTCTTGCTACTGAATGGGGATTCCCGGTCGAGGATTTGCTCGCCGGATGCACTCGCCTGAAGCTTGGGCATACGCAGTCCGAGTCCAGTCTTCTGTCACCGGAAGAGGCCGACCGGCTCAAGGCCGATCTCGACGATCAGGCGCATCGCGCGTCGATCCTGCGCCGTGAAACCGTGCTCGAAACGAGCAGCGGGAAAATTCTCGAAAAGCGCCTCAATGCCACCGTGATGCGCCGGCGTCATGCCGAGGGCGGCCAGCCCGCCGGTGGCGCCGACACGCCTTTCCATTTCGAAGTCGAAGAGAGCCGTGGCGACTCGTTCGAGGCGCCGTTTCTCGCCGATTCACACGCCGCAGAGGCCGAGACGCCGGTCATGTTTGACGCGGGGCATCATGCGCAGCCTCCAGTCGCCGAGCCGCATCGCGCGCCCGAGCCGGTCGTGGTCAGGCGGGAGCCTGAAATCGAGGAGATTGGCGAGGCCGACTACGAAGCGCATCCGCCCGTGGCTGCCGTTCATATTGAAAAAATGGAACCTCAGCCCGAACCTGTGATTGCCCCCCAACCCGTGCATCCGCCCGTCGTTGCCGAGGCGGCGCCCGCCGCGCCCGAAGCAGCGCCGGCGGCGCCCTCGTCACGTTTCGGTTATCGTACCGATCGTGTGCGCCCGGCGGAATCTGCGGAGCGTGGCTCGATCAATCTGACTCGCGGCTCTCAGACCGGTCCGACGCTCGACGACGGACAGAAGGGACCCAGGGTCCTTGGCAAGATTGATCTCAGACCCAAGGCGCCGCCCCCGCGTCCCGCGTCGCCCGGTTCGCGTACGGCAGCGGGCGCGCCGAGTGCGCGGCCGGGACTGACGGGTCGCTTCGCTCCGCAACAGCAGCAACCGGCTGACGCGATGCCGCAACTTCCGCCCGATCAAGTGGCCAAGCCCGGTGGCGGACGCGGAATAAAGAAAAAGAAAGTCGTCAAGAAGGGCAGTACCGATCTCGCCGCCGAGCGCGAGATGCGCGGGCTGCGGGTGCCGAAAAAACGCCGCGCCCTGCCCGGCAAGGAACAGCGAAAAACCGAGATCACCACGCCCAAGGCCTCCAAACGCGTGGTGCGAATCACCGAGGGTGTAACCGTCGGCGATCTCGGCCGCTCGATGGGCGTCAAGGCCGGCGACCTCATCAAGAAGTTGATGGAACTCGGCCAGATGGCGACGCTTAACCAGGTGCTCGACGTTGACACCGCCACCTTGCTGGCCGGCGAGTTCGGCTACAGCGTCGAGAACGTTTCCTTCGACGCGGAATCCGCCATCGAAGAAGCGCCCGAGGAAGCCGTGGTGGGCGAAAGCGTCACCCGCCCGCCGGTCGTCACCGTGATGGGCCACGTCGATCACGGCAAGACCTCGCTGCTCGACGCGATTCGCCACACCAACGTGACGGCGCGCGAGTTCGGCGGAATCACGCAGCACATCGGCGCCTACACCGTCGAGGCAAATGGACGGAAGATCGCGTTTGTCGATACTCCCGGCCATGAGGCGTTCACTGCGATGCGCGCGCGCGGCGCCAAGGTCACCGACATCGTCGTGCTGGTGGTCGCCGCCAACGAAGGCGTGATGCCGCAGACGCAGGAGGCCATCAACCACGCTCGCGCCGCCAACGTCCCCATAATCGTCGCGATCAACAAGATCGATCTGCCCGACGCCAATATCGACAACGTCAAGCAGCGCCTGACCCAGGTCGGCCTGGTGCCCGAAGACTACGGCGGCGATACCATCATCGTGCCGGTCTCGGCTCGCACCGGTGAGGGAATCGACAAGCTGCTCGAGATGATCCTGCTGCAGGCCGACCTGATGGAGCTGAAGGCCAATCCGGTTCGCACCGCACGCGGCACGATTATCGAATCGCAGCTCGACCGCGGCCGCGGCCCGGTCGCCACCGTGCTCATCCAGGAAGGCACGCTGCATCAGGGCGATCCTTTCGTCAGCGGCATTTCTTACGGCCGCGTGCGCGCGATGCAGGATCATCTCGGCCAGCGTCTTACCGAGGCAGGTCCGTCCACTCCGGTCGAGATTTTCGGCCTCTCCAGCGTTCCCGAGCCCGGCACCGTGTTCACCGCGGTGGCCGAGGAATCCAAGGCGCGCCAGGTCGCCGAGTATCGCCGCTCCAAGCAGCGCGAAGGCGGACTCACCAAGACCAGCCGCATCTCGCTTGAAGACTTGAGCCAGCGTCTGGCGGCGGGTGAGGTCAAGGAACTCAAAGTCATTCTCAAGGGCGACGTGCAGGGTTCGGTCGAGGCGCTGGCCGACGCGCTCGCGCGGCTGTCCACCGACGAAGTCAAGCTCGAGGTAATCCACGGCTCGGCGGGCGCGATTTCGGAGACCGACGTTACGCTCGCATCGGCTTCCAAAGCCATCATCATCGGCTTCAATATCCGTCCCGAAGCGAAGGCCGCCAACCTCGCGGAGAAAGAAGGCGTCGAGATTCGCCTCTACACCGTCATCTACGAAGCGATCAACGATATGCGCGAGGCGATGGAAGGTCTGCTCGCGCCGACCTACCGCGAAAAAGCGCTCGGCCGCGCCGAAGTCCGCAAGATCTTCAGCGTGCCCGGCGCCACCGTTGCGGGATGCATGGTCGTCGACGGCAAGATTGTGCGCAGCGCGCGCGCGCGGCTGGTTCGCGACGGCCGCCCGGTATGGGAAGGCAAGCTCGCCACCCTCAAGCGCTTCAAGGACGACGTGCGCGAAGTCGCGCAGGGCTACGAATGCGGTATCGCGCTCGAAAATTTCAACGACGTGAAACCCGACGACATCATCGAAGCTTTCGAGATGGAAGCGATTCTGCGCAAGCTCGCCGCGCCCAAGCCCGAGACCGTGCGCGGTCAGGCCGCCGTCGAAAAGCAGCTTCAGCCCTAGCCTGCGGGTTCGTTGGCCGCGGCGGGCGTGCGGGCCTGCGCGTTGGGGGAGGGGGCGTATCATCATGGTCGTCGGCGTCATGCGGTTGACCCTGTTTCTGCCCGAGAATCATTCGCTCAAGGGCAAACGACAGGTCCTGCGCGCGATCAAGGATCGCGTGCGCAATAAGTTCAACGTCTCGATCGCCGAGTCCGACAGCCACGACATGTGGCAGCGCGCCGAGTTGGGCATCGCGCAGGTCGGCAGCGATCGCGCGTTCGTGGACGGGGCGTTGCGCGAGGTCGTGAACTTTATCGATTCGCTGGGCCTGGTCCCGCTCGGCGAAGAGCAGCTCGAAATCATCAACTACTGAATAGCTACTTGGAAATTGAAGCCGCGTCCGTGGCGCGGCTCGAGCGGTACCGGAGAAAGAACATTGCCTGAAGGTCGAAGACCGGAGCGCGTCGCCGAGGCGATCTTGAGAGAACTGTCCGGGCTGCTGGTCCGCGATCTACGCGACCCGCGCCTGCGCGGTATCACGCTGACCGGCGTCAAGATGGACGACGACTTGCGCCACGGCCGCGTCTATTTCTCGCACCTCGAAGGTTCGGTGCGCGCGCCCGCCGCGGTCGCCGGCTTCAAAAGCGCTAGCGGCTTCATCCGCCGCGAAATAGGCAAGTCGCTCGGGCTTAGATACACGCCCGAGCTGGATTTCGAATTCGACCCCGCCCTCGAGCGCGCCGCCCGCATCGACGCGCTGCTCAAGCAATCCGCGCCCAAAGACTGAGCGCGATTCTCACTACAAAACCCCGGCTATCCTCCTATCGTTCGCTGCTGGGCCGCGGCGACGCTGCCTCCCCCTCGGTGACTGCCGGAATCGTTTTGGTGGAGCAAGCTCCTCCGGTGATGCCACTGTCGGGGCCGAATGAAGTCACAGTATTACTCTGGAGTGTTTGAGCAACGTAGTCTCCGGTCTGCGACGGGAGCGACAAACTGATGGCATCAATCTCGACAAAGCCACCCGCCTTGGACCCGGCCGTGAGAGTGAGCGAAAGGTTCGACCCATTAGAGGAAGTGCATCCAATGCCTACAGTCGGGATGTTCGAGCTCTGCCCCGCCGCGAAGCCGGTCCACGGCTCACAGATGCCCTTGCCGGGAACCGTGAATCCTTGTCCCACATAAACCCAGCTCGTTTTGGTAAATCCGCGTATGCAGTAGTTCTTGGCCAGCACAACGCCGGGCGTGAGAATCAATAGGGTAACGAAAGCAGCAACGCCTGCTCGCAGCTTGTACATCGTCGAACTCCTTGTGCGTTTGATTCGGGTCTGTCGCGCTTAATCAAGTAGGTCCACCTTTTACCGCAGGCGTGAGGCGGTGGATAGGGCTTGGCGCTGAACGGCCGCGCGCCGCCCGTATCGACGCGCTGCTCAAGCAATCCGCCCCCAACGACTGATCGCGATTGTCGGAGCGAAACGTCGTCCGCGACGTTTCGCGATTAACAAACAGGAAGTCCTAAACCCGTACGGGGTTTCGTGATTGCCTGTCTGCCCGACGATTTGTTCAGCGCCCCGCGAGCGGATAAGCTCACAGATCTCCCCATGAACGCAATTGTGCTGGTAGATAAACCCGCCGGAATCTCGTCGGCCGAGGTGGTGCGTCGCGTCAAATCGCGCGTGAAGCCGGCCCGTGTGGGACACCTGGGCACGCTCGACCCTTTCGCGACCGGCCTGCTGCCGATCATGATCGGAGAGGCTACCAAGCTCGCGCCGTTCATCGACGGCGGCGACAAGGAATACACGGGCCTGATCCGGCTGGGTGTCGAGACCGACACGCTCGATCGCGACGGCGCCGTCGTTCGCCGCGCCGACGTGCCCGCCATCTCGGCTGAAAATCTCGCGCAGGTCACCGCACAGTTCACCGGCGCGATCGAGCAGGTTCCTCCCGTGTTCTCCGCGATCAAACGCGCCGGCGTGCCGCTCTACCGGCTTGCGCGCCGCGGCGACGACGTTGCACCGCCCGAAAAACGCAGCGTCGAGATCAAGCGTCTCGCTCTCAAATGCGAGGCGCCCGATGCGATTCGATTCGTCGCGACGTGCTCGCCGGGCACTTATGCGCGCTCGCTGGCGCGCGATATCGGCGTCGCGCTCGGGACAGTCGCGCATCTCGAGGAACTCCGCCGCACGCGCAACGGCGCTTTTTCGATTGTCGACGCGATGGCGCTCGCCGATATCCTCGAGGCCCTCGATTCCGGTGCGCCGCCGCCCCGCTTGATCTCGCTTCGCGACGCGCTCGTGAACATCCCGGAGCTGGTTGTCGATCCCGCCGCTGAGAAACGCCTGCGCAACGGCGACTCGCGCGCGCTCGACTCCCAGGTTCCACCCGGCGAACCGCTATTCAAGGTTATATCGCATAGCGGGGAACTGATTGCAGTTGCGCGGGCGACCTCCCGGGTGACGGCGATAGTCGAGCGAATCTTCAACTCCGAAGCCTGATTCCGCACGTCGCAATTCTCCCCCGACCCCTGGCCGTGGCGACGGCAGGGGTAACCCCTGCACCNNGCCGTCGCCACGGCCAGGGCTTCTCCCTGCCCCCGCCTTTACTCTGCTGACCCGCTCTGTTAACTTGGGCGGCTAAAGCTAAAGGAAAAAGGGAAAGTAAGAACTCCGAATGCCTCTTCCATCTGCCCGTAAGCGGGAAGTCATACAAGCCAACGCTCGAACCACCAACGACAGTGGCTCGCCTGAAGTTCAGGTGGCGCTATTCTCGGCCCGGATCGACCAGTTGACCGAGCATCTCGCGGCGCACAAGAAGGATCACCACACGCGCCGTGGACTGTTGCGACTGGTCGGCAAGCGTCGTCGGCTGCTTGATTACCTGCATTCGCGCGACTTTTCGCGCTACAAAGGGCTGATCGAAAAGCTGGGTATCCGGAGATAGGCCGCACATATTATGCCGCGCCGCCCGCAACATTCGGGCGCGCGGGCCTTGGCCTGCCACCCGGCAGTGTCCCAGGGCGCGCCCTCTGTGGCGCCTCGCGGGCAGTGAAAAAACCGCAATCGTCGCTCGGCCTTAGATCCTCCCTCAGGTGTTATTCATGTACCATAAGCTCGAAATTGATTTTGCGGGGCGCAAGCTCTCGCTCGAAACCGGCCGCTTGGCCCGCCAGGCGCATGGCAGTGTGCTCGCGACCTACGGCGATACCGTCGTGCTCGCGACCGCGGTCTCGCAGTATGAAGCGCGGCCCAACATGGACTTTCTGCCGCTCACGGTGGACTACGTCGAGAAGACGTTCGCGGCCGGCAAAATTCCCGGCGGCTTCTTCAAAAGGGAAGGGCGCGCCTCCGAAAAGGAAACTCTGACCTCGCGCTTGATCGACCGATCGATGCGCCCGCTGTTCCCCAAGGGCTACGATTGCGAAACCCAAATCATCGTGACCGTGCTCTCCGCCGATCGTGACAACGATCCCGACATGCTCTCGCTGATCGCGGCCTCGGCTGCACTCCTGGTCTCCGACATCCCCCACAAAGGCCCGGTTGCGTCGGTCCGGATGGGCCGGGTGGACGGCAAAATCGTCGTCAATCCCACCCACACGGAGCTCGAGGGCAGCGATGTATCGCTGGTCGTCGCGGCCAACCCCGAGTCGATCATGATGCTCGAGGGCGGCGCGCAGATCGTTGACGAAGAGGCGATCCTTGAAGCGCTGTTCGCGGCGCATGAGGCGATGCAGCCGATTTTCGCGATGCAGGAAGAACTGCGCCGCCGCGCGGGCAAGCCCAAGCGCGCATTCGCCGTCAAGGAACGCGACGCTGCGCTGCTGAATGCCGTCGAAAAAAGCATCGGCGACGGAATCGAGAAGGCTCTCGCCACCAAGGGCAAGAAGGAGCGCGCCGCGGCGCTGTACGCGGTCAGCGACAAGGTCGTGGCCGAGCTCGGCGAGAAGTTTCCCGACCGCGCCAAGGAAATCATCGACGCCTGCGACCATCTCGTGCGCACCCGGGTTCGGATGGCGATCCTCGACGACGACAAGCGAATCGACGATCGCAAGTCCACCGACATCCGCGATGTAAGCGCCGACGTGCAGGTCCTCCCACGCACCCATGGCTCCGCCGTGTTCACCCGCGGCGAGACTCAGGCGCTCGCGACCGTCACGCTCGGCACCTCCTCCGATGAGCAGAAGATCGACGCGCTGCTCGGCGAGCGTTTCAAGAAGTTCATGCTGCATTATAACTTCCCGCCATTCTCGACCGGCGAGGTGAAGTTTCTGCGCGCTCCGTCACGGCGCGAAATCGGTCACGGCGCGCTCGCCGAACGCGCGCTCTCGCCGATACTTCCCGATGAAGGGGACTTTCCGTACACGATTCGCGTGGTCTCGGACGTGCTCGAGTCCAACGGCAGCTCCTCGATGGCGACGGTATGCGGCGGCAGCCTGGCGTTGATGGACGCGGGCGTGCCCACCAAGTTCGCGGTCGCGGGCATCGCGATGGGCCTCGTCAAGGAAGGCGACAAGGTCCGCGTCCTCACCGACATCCTCGGCGACGAGGNNGGCGACATGGACTTCAAGGTCGCCGGCACCAAGGCTGGCATCACCGCGATCCAGATGGACAACAAGGCCGGCGGCGTCTCCAAGGACATCATGCGCCAGGCGCTCCATCAGGCGCGCGACGCTCGCTTGTTCATCCTCGGCGTGATGGAGAAGGCGCTGTCCACGGCGCGCAAGGACGTTTCCAGCTACGCGCCGCGAATCGTCACGCTGCATATCAAGCCCGACAAGATTCGCGAAGTGATCGGCCCGGGCGGCAAGGTCATCCGCGGACTGGTCGAGCAGACCGGCTGCAAGATCGATATCGAGGACGACGGCACGGTGCTGATCGCGTCGGCCGACGGGGTCGCGATGGAAAAAGCGATCAGCATGATCCAGGCGATCACCGCCGAGCCCGAAATCGGCAAAATCTATCACGGCACGGTCCGCAAGATCGTCGAGTTCGGCGCCTTCGTCGAGATAATGCCGGGGACCGACGGCCTGCTCCACATCTCGCAGATTTCCAACGAGCGGATCCGCCGCGTCGAGGACGTGCTGCACGAGGGCGACGAGATCAACGTGAAGGTGCTCGACGTCGATCGCAGCGGCAAAATTCGGCTCTCGATGCGCGAGGCCGAGCAGGAACCAGACAAGGGCAAGTAACCTGCGAATGATTCAAAAGAGCGTTATCGGCAACGGCGTGCGGATTTTGACCGAGGCGATGCCGCAGGTCGTCTCGTCGTCGATTGGAATTTGGGTCGAGAACGGCTCGCGCTACGAGGAGCCGGCCGAAAACGGCACCTCGCATTTCATCGAGCATCTGCTTTTCAAGGGCACCAAAAAACGCACCGCCGCGCAAATCGCCGAGGCCTTCGACGCCGTCGGCGGCGTGCTCAACGCCTTCACCGGCAAGGAGTACACCTGTTACTACGCCAAGGTGCTCGGCAAGGACCTCGAGATGGCGACCGAGGTGCTCGCGGACATTTTTCTCGAGTCGGTTTTCGATCCCGCCGAAATAGAGCGCGAGCGCCAGGTCGTATTGCAGGAAATCTCGCAGGCCGAGGATACTCCCGACGACTTCATCCACGACCTGTTCACCGAAAATTTCTGGAAGGGTCATCCGCTCGCGCTGCCGATTTTCGGCTCGGCGGAGACCGTAAATAAAATTGACCGCGAGCAGCTGACTTCGTTCATGGCGGCGCGCTACCGCTCCAGCCGCGTTTTTATCGCTGCTGCCGGCCAGGTCGAGCACGAGCGCCTCACCGCGAAATGCGCAGGACTGTTCGGCGGCGTCGCCGGTGACGGCAAGGTCGAGAAATTCTCGCCGCCGGTGGATCGGCCGCTGGTGCTGAACCGGGAAAAGAAACTCGAGCAGGCGCACATCTGCATCGGCGGCCCCGGCATCAGCCAATCGCATCGCCTCCGATACGCCGCCTACGTGCTCAACACCGCGCTCGGCGGCGGGATGTCGTCGCGGCTGTTCCAGGAAGTCCGCGAGAAGCGCGGCCGCGTCTACAGCATCTACTCGTTCATCTCGTCGTTCATCGATTCGGGCTACTTCGGCGTTTATGCCGGCACCAATCCGGAATGGGTCGATGAAGTGCTCGAAGTCACCGTCGCCGAGCTTGGCAAAGTCGAGCGCGACGGCCTCGAGCCGGCCGAGCTCGCCCGCGCCAAGAGCCAGCTTCAGGGCAACATGCTGCTCGGGATGGAATCCACCGACAGCAGGATGAACCGGCTCGCGCGCAATGAGATTTATTTCCGCCGCGACGTGTCGCTCGAAGAATTGTCGGCGGGGATCGAGGCCGTCACCAACGACAACATCGTCGAGCTGGCGTCGTCATGGTTCCAGCCCGACAAGCTCGCGATGGTTCTGCTCGGCGATCTGAAGGGCCGCAAAATCGGCCGCGACATCTTCGCCCCCCTCGCTTAGTTCTCTCGACTCGATTGTTCCTGTGCCTGCTCAAAACCTGACTCGCCGAAGGTAGGATTTCTCCTCTCGCTCATTCACCCTTCTAACAGGGACGAAGTCCCGCATCTTCTCTTTTCTCCTTTCACTGGGTGCAGGGGTCACCCCTGGCCGTGGCGACGGCAGCGCAGTATTAAGCCGCTGGCANNGCGGCCTTAATACTGGGTGCAGGGCTCAGCCCTGCGGTGCAGGGGTCACCCCTGCTTTCGCATACAATTAAGTTCCCTGCTGATCCTTCTCCGGCGCGGGTGAGGGTTCTGCCGCCGCGCCAGAGCGCTTGCTATCGCGCATCGAATTCGCCATACGAGATTGCAACGATGCGACCGACTGTGAAAATTGCGCGGCTGCGCAAAAGCACGCTGCCGATTCCCGCCTACCAGAGCGAGCATGCCGCGGGGATCGATCTGATGGCCGACATCGACGCACCGATTGAGATGGCGCCGCACGATCGCCGCGCCGTTGCGACCGGCATCGCCGTCGAGATTCCGGTTGGTTACGAGGGGCAGGTGCGTCCGCGCAGCGGCCGCGCGCTGAAAGAGGGACTCGCGCTCATCAACTCGCCGGGAACTATCGACGCCGACTATCGCGGAGAAGTTAAAGTATTACTTGTGAATTTGGGCGGGCAACCGATCGTGATTAAACCCGGCGATCGAATCGCCCAGCTCGTCATCGCGCCCGTCATTCGCGCCGACCTCGTCGAGGTCGATGAACTGGAGCCGAGCACGCGCGGTCCCGGCGGCTTCGGCCACACCGGCCGCTGAACGCAGGCGCCGCACCCCTCGATTGCGCGAGCGATCCCACGTAATTTAGTTTCATCAGCACACAGTGAAAGACCAACCTACCGAGACCGACGCGGCTTTGACCGCGGTGACGCCGATCGACGGCCGCTACCGCGCGCGCACGCGCCCCTTGCAGGCATACTTCAGCGAGTTCGCGCTGATTCACTACCGTGTCCGCGTCGAGATCGAATGGTATCTGTCGCTCGCCGGGCATCCGGCGATCAATGCGCTGAAACCGATCCCCGCCGCGACTGCGAAAAAGCTCCGCGCCGTTTACGAGGACTTCGCGCTCGATGATGCGCGCCGCGTCAAGCAACTCGAGGCGGCCACCAATCACGACGTTAAGGCGGTCGAGTATTTCGTCAAGGAGCGAGTCGCCGCGATCGATCGCGCGCTGCCTATCGAGATGGTGCATTTCGCGTGCACCTCCGAGGACATCAACAACCTCGCCTACGCGCTCATCCTCAAGGAGTTCGTGGCGACGGACCTGACGCCGCGGCTGGAGGCGGCGAACGCGCCGATCATCAAGCTGGCGCATCGCTACAAGTCGCACCCGATGATGGCGCGGACGCACGGCCAGGAAGCGTCGCCGACGACGGTCGGCAAGGAGATGGCGATATTTGCCACGCGCGTGGCGCGCCAGCTCTCGCAGCTTCACCGCCAGGAATTTCTCGGCAAGCTCAACGGCGCGGTCGGCAACTTCAACGCGCATCACTTCGCCCATCCCGAGGTTGACTGGATCGCGCACTCGCGCAATTTCGTCGAGCGGCTCGGTCTGACCTGGAATCCGCTGACCACCCAGATCGAAAGCCACGATTTTATCGCCGAGCTGTTCGGGATCATGATGCGCATCGACACGATCCTGCTCGGCTTTTGCCGCGACATGTGGAGCTACATCTCGATCGGCTACTTCGCGCAAAAGGCCGTCGCGGGAGAGACCGGCTCCTCGGTGATGCCGCACAAGGTCAATCCGATCGACTTCGAGAACTGCGAGGGCAACCTTGGAATCGCCAGCGCGCTGTTCGATCACCTGGCGGCCAAGCTGCCGGTCTCGCGATGGCAGCGCGATCTGACGGACAGCACGGCGATACGCGCGATGGGTACGGCGTTCGGGCATCTGGTCGTCGCGCTGGAGTCGTTGCAGCGCGGCCTTGCGCGCGTCGAGGTCAACGAGCGGCGCATTGCCGAGGATCTCGAGGCCGAGCAGGCGTGGGAGGTCGTCGCCGAGGCGATTCAGACTCTCATGCGGCGCCACGGGCTGCCCAAACCATACGAGACGCTCAAGGAACTGACGCGCGGCCGGCGGATCGATCGGCGCGTGATCGAAGAATTCATCGCGACGTTGCCGCTGGACGAGGGCGCGCGGCGTGCGCTCCGCGAGTTGAATCCGCGCAGCTACGTCGGCCTGGCGGCGAAACTCGTCGAGCAATTCGCGCCGCCCGCGAAAGCATCGGACGCCGCCGCGGCAAAAAAGGGGCGCGCGCCGAAGCCGTGAGATCCGCTATCCACACGCTCGCGCGTTTCGATGTGCATAAGCGCGCAGGTTTTGTGGACAATCGGCGCCGGCTTCGTTGTGATGAGACGACCGGTCGGTAAGATGATTAGGTTAAGATAATTCGATCGACCGACAGGGAGAACTCATCGTGGAAACGACTCCGCAAAAACTCGAAATGCTTTACGAGGGCAAGGCGAAGAAACTCTACTCCACGTCCGATCCCGACCTCCTCATCACCTACTTCAAGGACGACGCGACCGCCTTCGACGGCGCCAAGCGCGACACTATCGCGGACAAGGGCGTGGTGAACAACCGGATGTCGGAGCTGTTTTTCCAGCTTCTCGAAAAGAACGGCGTGAAGACGCACTTCGTCCGCCGCCTGAACGATCGCGAGATGCTCTGCAAGCGCTTGCACATCATCCCGGTCGAGACCGTCGTGCGCAATTTCGTCGCTGGCTCGATGGCAAAACGGCTCGGCCGCGAAGAAGGCGAACCGCTCCCGCATCCGATCGTCGAGTACTACTACAAATCAGACGCGCTCCATGACCCGCTGATCCTCGGCGAGCATGCAATCGCGTTCGGATGGGCCACCGCGGCAGAACTCAAGCAAATCGACGCGATGGCGCTGAAGGTCGATGGCATACTGAGCAAATTCCTCGACGAGCGCGGCGTGATACTGATCGATTTCAAGCTCGAGTTCGGACGCTATCACGGTGAGGTTTTGCTCGGCGACGAAATCTGCCCCGACACCTGCCGTTTCTGGGACAAAGCCACCCGCCAGAAACTCGACAAGGATCGCTTCCGCCACGACCTCGGCGGCGTGGAGCAGGCCTATCACGAGATGCTGCGCCGGGTGGAAAACTAAGCCGCGGCGGCGGCGCGGAATTACGGTGAATTGCGAGGGTGCTCGTCAAAGACAGGCTTGTTCATTGAGGTTTATACGAAAACGTTTCACGTGAAACGTTTTTAGTTCAGGAGAACGAAATGCGAATTGCCGGCGAGGATTTGAGTTGCAAGTAAGAGTGTTCGTGACGCCCCGGATGGGAATTCTCGACCCGCAGGGCCGCGCCGTTGAAAGTTCGCTGCAGAGTCTCGGCTTCAAAAACGTCTCGGGCGTCAAAGTCGGCAAATATATCCTGCTCGAAGTCCAGGCGCGCACCGCGTCGGAGGCGCGCGACGAAGCAAAGAAGATGTGCGAGGCGCTGCTCGCCAACCCCGTGATCGAGGACTACCGCTTCGAGGTGGACGGCGAATGAAGTGGGGCGTCGTGCGATTCCCCGGCTCGCTGGACGACGGCGACTCGCTGTATGCGATCGCCGACGTGATGGGCCAGGACGCGCGAATGCTCTGGCACAAGGACGAATCGCTCGGCGGCGTCGAGTGCGTGCTGCTGCCGGGCGGGTTCAGCTACGGCGATTATCTGCGCACCGGCGCCATCGCGCGCTTCTCGCCGATCATGAAGAGCGTGGCGAAGTTCGCCGCCGACGGCGGGCTGGTGATCGGCATCTGCAACGGCTTTCAGATTCTGTGCGAGGCGCATCTGCTGCCCGGCGCTCTCACGCGCAACCGCTCGCTTTCCTTCATATGCGAGCGCGTGTGGCTGCGCGTCGAGAACGCAAGCACGCCGTTCACGCGCGCGGCAAAGCAGGGCGATTTGCTCCGGCTTCCGATCAAGCACGGCGAAGGACTCTACGTCGCGCCCGAAGATGAAATCCGCCAGATGGAAGAACGCGGGCAGGTGATTTTGCGCTACGTCGATGCCGGCGGGCGCGAGAGCGACGCCGCCAATCCCAACGGCTCGATGCGCGCGATCGCGGGCGTCGCCAATCAACGCTTCAACGTCTTCGGCCTGATGCCGCATCCGGAGCATGCGGTGGAAGCGATGCTCGGCGGCGTCGACGGGCTCAAGATATTTCAGTCGATAGCCGGGAGCGCGCGATGAGCGAGCGTCCCGTTTCTTTACCGGGCGAGCCGAAGGTCGATCTCGAGCAGGCCCGCGCGCACGGACTCGCGCCCGATGAGTACCGCAAGATCGAACAGATCATCGGCCGCACCCCGACTTACACCGAGCTTGGCGTATTCTCCGTGATGTGGTCGGAGCACTGCTCGTACAAATCGTCGCGCCGTCATCTGAGAAAGCTGCCATCGAAGAGCGAACTCGTGGTGCAGGGGCCGGGCGAGAACGCCGGCGCAATCGACGTCGGCGACGGATGGGCGGCGGTCTTCAAAATCGAAAGTCACAACCATCCTTCGTTCGTCGAGCCGTACCAGGGCGCGGCGACCGGCGTCGGCGGAATCCTGCGCGATATTTTCACGATGGGCGCGCGGCCGGTGGCCAGCATGAACTCGCTCAAGTTCGGCTCCTTCGAGCATCCCCGCACGCGCTATCTGCTCGGCGGCGTGGTCGGCGGAATCGGCGGCTACGGCAACTGCGTGGGCGTGCCGACGGTCGCGGGCGAAGTGATGTTCGACGCGGCGTACAACGCCAACATCCTGGTCAACGCGTTCTGCCTCGGGCTGGTCCGCAAGGGCGAGATGATGAGCGCGAAGGCGCGCGGTCCGGGCAATCCAGTGCTTTACGTTGGCTCTGCGACCGGACGCGACGGAATTCACGGAGCGTCGATGGCGTCGGCGGAGTTCGACAAGCAAAGCGAGGCCAAGCGCCCGGCGGTGCAAGTCGGAGATCCGTTCACCGAGAAATTATTGATCGAGGCGTGCCTGGAAGCGGGCAAGACCGGCGCGATCGTCGCGATCCAGGATATGGGCGCGGCGGGACTCACGTCGTCGTCGAGCGAGATGCCGTCGCACGGCGGACTCGGGATCGAACTCGACCTCGACAAGGTTCCGCTGCGCGAAGCGGGACTGACGCCTTACGAAATTCTGCTCTCCGAATCGCAGGAGCGAATGCTGATCGTCGCAGAGCGCGGGCGCGAGGCGGAGTTGCAGGCGGTCTTCGAGAAATGGGACCTGCACGCGGTGGTGATCGGTCGCCTGACCGACGACCAGCGATGGCGTATGCGATGGCGCGGGCAGGTCGTGGCGGATATTCCAATCGGCGCGCTGGCGGACGACGCGCCGCTGTACGATCGTCCCGCGGCCGCGCCGAAGATTCAGCCGCCGGCCAAACGCTGCGCCGCTGGAAAGCATCCCGAGACGGCCAAAGCGCTTCGCGCGCTGCTCGACAGTCCCAACATCGCGTCGAAGAAGTGGGTCTATCGGCAATACGACTCGATCGTGCAGAGCAATACGGTGCTGGGGCCGGGCAGCGACGCCGCAGTGCTGCGAATCAAGAATTCGCGGCGCGCGATCGCGCTCAAAGTCGATTCGAATCCGCGCGCGTGCGCTCTCGATCCGTATCTCGGCGCAGTCGGGACGGTCTGCGAAGCGGCGCGCAACGTCGCATGCGCGGGGGCGCGCCCGGTCGGAATCACCAATTGCCTGAACTACGGCAATCCGGAGCGGCCCGAGGTGATGTGGCAGTTCATCCGCGGCGTCGAGGGACTGCGCGACGCGTCGATCGCGTTCGGCGCGCCGGTGGTCAGCGGCAACGTGAGCTTTTACAACGAGACCGAAGGCCATCCGATTCCGCCGACGCCGACGATTGCGGTGCTGGGCGTGATGGCCGACGTCTCGAAGCATGTTGCCCAGTTCTTCAAGGATCCCGGCGACGCGATCGCGCTGGTGCGCACGGCAAGGCCGTCTCTGGCGGCGAGCGAGTACGCGGCAATCTTCGGAATCGACGGTGGGCGCCTTGTCGCGATCGACCTGGCGCGCGAAGCGGCGCTGATCGAGGGGCTGGTTGAAGGCGCCGAACAGGGGCTGATAAGATCAGCACACGATGTCGCCGAGGGCGGCCTTGCGGTGGCATTGGCCGAAGCCTGTTTCAATCCGCGGTCGATTCTGGGAGCCGAAGTTGAACTTGGGCGCGCTGGGAACGCCGACGCGGTTGATTTTTTTGGTGAGGGCGCATCGACGGTGGTGCTGTCGATCGCTCAGCGCGACGCGGCCCGCGTCGAGAGTTTGTTCGCGGGGCGGGGATTGGAGTTTGCGGTCATCGGCCGCGTAATCGCCGATCCCAGGCTCAGGATTGCCGCGGCGGCCGGTCTCGATGAGGACGTTGCCGAACTGCGGCAAGTTTACGAAGACGCGATTCCACGGAGGCTCAGAGGCGGTGACTGAAACGCACTCGGTCCTAGCAGTCGAAGAATCCAACCTCGACGTCTTTCACGAGGAATGCGGAGTATTCGGCGTGTATCGGCTCCCCGAGGCTGCCAACCTTGCGTACCTCGGTCTCTACGCGCAGCAGCATCGCGGCCAGGAGTCGGCGGGAATCGTGTCGTCCAACGGCAAGTCGCTGATCGCGCATCGCGGGATGGGACTGGTCGCCGACGTCTTCAACAGCACGATCATCGCGAAGCTCGAAGGCACCAGCGCTATAGGGCATAACCGCTACTCGACGACCGGCTCGACGAGCATCAACAACTGTCAGCCGCTGGTGGTCGAGTATGCGCGCGGCGGACTGGCGCTGGCGCACAACGGCAACCTCGTCAACTTCCATGAACTGCGCGCACGGCTTGAGTCGACGGGATCGATCTTCCAGTCGTCGTCCGACAGCGAGGTGATGATTCATCTGATCGCCGCCTCGCACGCGCCCACGCTGCCGGAGCGGGTCACGGAGGCTCTGGCGCAAGTGCGCGGCGCGTACTCGCTGGTCGTGCTGACGGAAAACTCGATGATCGCGGTGCGCGATCCGCAGGGCTTCCGTCCGCTGGTGCTGGGCAGTCTCAACGGCGCGACGATCGTGGCCTCGGAAACCTGTGCGCTCGATCTGGTGCGCGCCGAATACGTTCGCGAGATCGAACCCGGCGAGATGATCGTCGTTGACGACAGCGGGCTGCGCTCGCTCAGTCCATTCGCGCATGCGCCGACCAAGCGATGCATTTTCGAGTACGTGTATTTCTCGCGGCCCGACAGCCAGGTTTACGGCCGCAACGTGTACCAGGTCCGCAAGCAGCAGGGGCGCGCGCTCGCGCGCGAAGCTCCGGCGGTCGCCGACATCGTTGTGCCGGTGCCCGATTCGGGCACCGCCGCCGCGCTTGGTTATGCGGAGGAATCGGGGATACCGTTCGAGATGGGCCTGGTGCGCAGCCATTACGTCGGACGCACGTTTATCGAGCCGCGTGCGTCGATTCGCCATTTCGGCGTGAAGATCAAATTCAACCCGGTGGCCGAATTGCTGCGCGGCAAGCGAATCGTGCTGATCGAAGACTCGCTGGTGCGCGGCACCACGCTCAGGAAAGTGATCCCGATGCTGCGCCAGGCGGGCGCGCGCGAAGTTCACATGCGCATCGCGGCGCCGCCCACCACCAACTCGTGTTTTTACGGCATCGACACGCCCACGCGCGAGGAGCTGCTGGCGTCTGCGCATTCGATCGAGGAGATCCGCCGCTATATCACCGCCGACTCGCTCGCCTATCTGAGCTGGGACGGACTCTACTCGTTCAACGGTGGCAGCCGCGAGGGATTTTGCGACGCGTGCTTTACCGGCAATTATCCGGTCGAGATTCCGCGCGACACCACCCCCGCGCAGTTGCATCTGTTTCTCGCAAATGAAGACGGGATGAAGGCCGAACGCCGCTAGGCCCCGCGCGATCTTCGACCTGGATGATCTTCGGCCGCCCCGCGGCTATAAGACTCTTGAGCGCGCGATCCGGTTTGAAGCATGGCGGCAAATCCCAAACTAACCGGCGACACCATCAGCGTCGAACGGCCAACCAGCCGCGAACAGTTCGATGAGTTCGCGCGCCTTCCATTTCAAGTTTACGGCTCGCGCGACGCATGGTGGCCGCCCGACGTGCACAACGAGATCGATCTGCTGTCACGCCGCAGCCTGCTCTCGGCACACCTCGACATCACGCCCTTTTGCGCGCGTCGTGCGGGCCGGGTCGTCGCACGCGTCAGCGCGGTTATCAATCGCCGCTACATCGAACATTGGAACGAGCAACTCGGCCAGCTGATTCACTTCGAGGCGCTCGAAGGCGAGGACATCGCCGTCGCCGCGATGCTCGAGCAGGCCGTGGATTCGATCCGCCAACGCGGCATGCGCGCCGTTCGCAGCGGCTTCGCGGCGTTTCTCGATTATCCCTACGCGATCGACAACTACGACTTGTTGCCGTCGTTTCTGCTGCGCGGAAATCCTCCCGCATACCATCGCCACTTCAAGGAAGCCGGCTTCGTTACCGAAAAAGGGCAGCTCGATTACACCACGGCGCTCACGCCCGAAATTCTGGCGCGCTATCGCCGGATGGCCGACGCGGCCGGATTGGCCGGCGTTACGATTCAAAGTTGGCGCGAGTTCGGATTCCTGGCCGCGATTGATGCGTGGACTGAGGTGACCAACTCGGCGTTCGATCGCCATTGGGGATGGAATCCCGTGACGCGAGCGGAGGTGCGTCCGATGCTCACGTCGCTGTGGGAAACTCCCGTCGCCGATCTCTCGATGCTTGCGGTGATCGACGGCGAGTGCGTCGGCGCCGTCTTCTCGGTGCCCGATTTCAGCACCGCGCTTGCCCGTGTACGCCGAGGCGCCCGGCTCGAACCCGAGCGCGGCGGCGGTACGCGAGGCGCACTGATAAATGTCGGCGTCATTGCGCGCGCACGCGGACGCGGCGTCGCGCTTGCGATGGCGGCGCGATCGTTCCTGGCAATGGCGCAGCGCAAGATGCGCTTTGCCGGCTATACCCTGGTCCTCGACGACAACTGGGCCTCGCGCCGCACGGCGCTTGGCCTGGGCGCCCACGTCACCGGCAACTTCGTCACCTACCGCCGTGATTTGTAGGGTTCCGAGGTCGCGGGGATTTGGTGACGGCGCCGCAATGTTCCTTGACAAGCTTCTTGCAGTGGGCATTTACTCGTTGGTCAACCCCGCAACGCAACGCTGCCGCCAGCTCGCGGTCGAGTTAAAGTGATACTTTAGAATATGAAAAAGCCGAGCGAACTCCGCCTCTCGACCCCGCTGGCAGTTATCGCAGTTTTTTTCGCGCTGACGCTCTCAATCACGCCAGCTCATGCCCAGGCTCATGCCGATGTCAAACCCGGCGACGTCATCACGCCAAAGAATGCGGCGCAGGTCCGGACGCTGGTAAGTCCGGGCACCTACGTCGCAGTCGCCGCGGGCATGCAGATGAACATCGTGGCGCCGAGCCACGTCGATTGGCCGCCGCCTTACCAGGATGCGACCGAAAAGTACTCGGGCCAGGTCCGCCTGGCTGCGAACCATCGCGACCTGCTCGGCTACGTCGCCGGGCAGCCGTTCCCGATCCTCGATCAGAACGATCCCGACGTCGCGACCAAGATCATGTGGAACCAGTACTTTAAGCCGATCGCGACCGACGATTTCGATTTGCGCTACTTCGAATGCCAGGTGGCGAAGCAAAATCCCGGCGCACAGCAACAGCTGATGCTGATGACCGAGACCGGGCATCTGGCAGGCTATTCCGATATCGGACGCACCGAAGTCGAGCCGATGCCGGCCGACCCGGATTTCAAGTCGAGCGGCATCTGGGTGCGCGTCGGGGCGTATCCCACCCTTGCGCCCGCCGAAGATCGCGGCAGTGGCGCAATCCGCTACCGCTACTGGGACGGGAACAAGGCCGACGACGCGTGGGCATTCCTGGCAGGATCGCGGCGTGTGCGCCGGGTGAACGAGGTGATGATGAGTTCCTCGCCGGGCCTTTCGACCTGGGACGCCGATCACGCGGGCGGGTTTGGAGCCAAGCCGCAGGAGTACAACTTCAAATTCCTGGGCGATCGCAGCATGCTCGCGTGCGTGCACGCAGTTAACTCGCCCGCGCATCCATGCCCCACGGACGGTGGCGCTACGTCATGCCCCGACGATTGGGAGATGCGTCATCTCTACGTAGTCGAAGTCACGCCGCGTCCGGAAAGAATCCAGGGCGTCCTGCAGTCGAAGACGGTCGTGTACGTTGACGGGGAGGGATGGTTCAATCCGTACGTGGACAGCTACGACCGGAAGGGCGAGTTGTGGAAGACGCAGATTTATCTTTTCACCTACCGCGATCGGCCGGTGCCCGACGCCAGGATTGCGGTCTATCCGTTCAAGCGTCTATTCAATATCGCGGCCTCTAGCGTTGACGTGCAATCCGGCATCTCGACGACGTGCTACCTGCCCGGACCCGACACGCCTGAGCGCGAATGCTGGTACATCAACATGGGCGCGGTGGACAGGAGCTTCTTCACGACCGAAGCGCTAAGCAAAGCCGGCCACTAGCAGGGGGCAGGGGTGACCCCTGCACCCACCGTTAACGCCGCGCTCCGTTGTCGCGCGCGGCCACTGCCGGTGGCGCGCCGTGTTTTCCTTTCTTAGTACTGTCCAGCCGTGCCAACGGCGGGCGGCCTTAATACTGGGTGCAGGGCTCAGCCCTGCTACTTGATCGCGAGCGCGTTGGGCGGCGAGCCGATACCGCCGGGTATGTTGAGCGGCGCCGACGTGAGGAAGAAATCGTAGCGCCCGTCAGCGGCGCAATCTTCCGCCAGCGCCTCGAGATTCCACATCTCGCCTATCGGCATCCCGAAGAACGCCAGCATGCGGAAATGAAGAAACTCCGTTTCCTCGCCCACCGGTTTCGGCAACGCCTCGAGCGCCGGCGAATCCGACGCGACCGCCGCCAGATGATTGTCCCACAGCCATCGCGCCGTGCGTTCACTGGCCTCGATTCCCGGCACTACCGTCTCCTTCCCCAGCTCCGCCTTAATCTCCTCGCTCGCCGACAGGTAGAACTTTGTCCATCCGATCCGAATCAGCAGGATGTCGCCGGTGCGCAGCGCGACGCCTTCTTCCTCGAGCGTGGCCTGCACGTCGTCGAGCGGAATCGACTTGTTCCTGGTGAAATCGATCGACTTGCCGACCCGATCGTAATACCGCGCCAGGTCGGCCAGCACTCCGCGCCCGGCGATTCCGCGGCGCGCCAGGTTGTCGATCCCCAGCCGCATCCCGCCGCGCCCGGTCATTTGATTGTCGGGAATTCCGTTGTATGCCCCGAAGATCGGATGCTTCACGTGCGCCAGCGCGTCCCATTGCGATGACGATTGCGGATAGAAGTTGTCGAGGTAGTCGTCGAGCACGAAATCCGCGTTGGGGAAAATCTTGACCGTGTGGGTATGTTTGCCGCGCGTGAACAGCGGCGGGTCGGGGATGTTGATCGGCAGATTCATCGCGAAGACTTTGCCCGAGCGAATCGACGCGGCGGCCGCAATCACGCGCTCCGGCGTCAGCAGGTTGATCGTTCCGACTTCGTCATCGTCGCCGAACACGCCCCATGCCGCGCCGGCCGGCGCGCCTGCCCGTACCGGCAGGTCATCGTAGGCGGGGATCTTCGGCGAATGCGCCACGGCCTTCATCATCGCGCGGGTCGCCTTGGCCGCTACTTCACCGACTTTTCGCACCGCTGCCCGTTGCATACGCCCTGCCGCACTCTGGATATCGACGGTTGCGCGAGTGGCGGCTGTCGCGATCTCGGCAGCGTGACTCCCTATAGGCTTGGCGGATTTCTTCGACGCCCGCCCTTTCGCCGCCTTGACCGCAACCGCGTGCTTGGCGCCTTTGGATGCGGCCGTCTTTCCTTTGGCCGCTTGGGGAGCGATTTTGCGGGCTTGCCGCGATGCTTTTTTCATTTTCTTTTTGGACTTGGCCACTGGACGGATCCTCCTGAATTGCTTGAGCGCGACCGCATCTTCTCTTAACAGACCGCCCGCCAATGGCAAGCATAGACTTCCTGCCCATCCCGGCCACGGTTTACGATGATCGATAAATAACTGCCCGGCAGCCTTGAGAGCGAATCCGCGCGATGGTACTGTACGGGATTGCTCCTTGCTCCAACTTGGGGCTCAAATCCGTAAGGAGGACGTGCAGCGCATGCGGCGCTACGAAACTATTTTTATTCTCCGCCCTGATTCGGGCGACCCCCAAATCAAGGAAGCCATCAAACGCTACGAGGGTATCATCGCCGCCGGCGCCGGCGAGATGATCGAAACCGAAGAGTGGGGATCGCGCGAACTCGCCTACAAGATCAAGGGCGAGCGCCGCGGCTTCTACGTTCGTCTGGACTATGTCTCGCCCGGCCCCGTGATGAACGAGGTCGAGCGCAACTTGCGGATCTCCGATGCCGTCCTGCGCTACCTGTCGGTGCTGGTGGACGACGACGCCGATGTGGCCAAGGCGCGCGAGGAGCTCGAAGCGCGCAACCGCCGGATCGCCGAGGCCAAGGCTGCCCAGGAAGCGCGCGCAGCCGCCCTGATGGCCTCGCGCGAGGAGCGGGCTGAGGAAGCACCCGACGCTCCCGAAGAAATAATGGAAGCGGCGGCAGAGGAAATCGCCGGGCCCGAACGTGACAGGGAACCGGATTGAGCTCGAAGGCCGGCTGCTCAATCAGCCCGAAGTCCGCATCACCCCGGCAGGCACGCCCGTACTCCGCTTCACCGTCGATTGCGGCGCGCCCGGCGAGGAACTGAGACTCGGGATCGTGATGACCGGTGAATCCGCGCTGGAGGCAAAACCACTGCTGGCGCCAGGCCGCCAGGTTAAGGTGATCGGAACAATGAGAACATTGAAGGGCAGCTTGAAGACAGGCATCGGGTTTGAAGTCGTCGCTGCGTCGATCGAGCGAAGTGAATAGATACTAAAACTTTCGTCAAGGGAATGTTACCAGGGAATCTAAATGGCTGACGAGGAAAGATCTGAAAGAGGCGGCGAAGGACGCGGACGCTACGGCGCGCCACGCCCCGAGGGTGACCGCGGCGAGGGCCGTGGCGGTGGCGGGATGCGTCGGGGGCGCCCCGGTGGACGGCGTAAGGTATGCCGCTTTTGCGCCGACAAGACGCTCAAAGTCGATTACAAAGACGTGCGCACGCTCGGCAGTTTCATCAGCGAGGGCGGCAAGATAGTCCCCAGCCGAACCTCGGGTAATTGCGCCAAGCATCAGCGCCAACTTGCGGTGGCGATCAAGCGTGCTCGCGTGCTCGCGCTGCTGCCATTCACGACGCTTGGAGCCTAGCTCGGCTTAATCCAGTGACGCGCAAGGCTGTTATAGGGATGGTTCGCGCGGCCGCGTTGGCGGGGGCCTTCTTCCTCGCCGGCGGCGCGATACCGATGATCGGCGGGATTCTGATGATGCTCGCGCCTGCACCGATCATCCTCTATGCGGTCGGGCGTCCCAGTCCCAACCTCCGCGCGACTATCGCGGTCCTGCTCGCGACCGCATTCGTAGCGATCCTGGCGGGATCGGTTGCCGGTCTGGGCTACTTCGTGTCGTTTGGCCTGGGTACCGCCGTCGTATGCTACATGCTCGAGTTGGGCTCCTCGTTCGAGATGATCAGCGCGGTTGGCGCAGGCGCGATGGTGGCCGCTTCGGTGGTGGCAGCGCTGGTGGTCATGGGCGGCCCCGACGCGCTCATCAAGACCGTTCACGACGAACTTGCGCAAGGGATGGCGCGCGGGCAGGAGTTTTACAAGCTGCTCGGGACTCAATCGACGATTTCGGCCGATACGCAAGCCAGCGTCATTTCGTTTACGATGCGTCTGTTGCCGGCGTTCGCGCTGCTGGTCGCTGTAAGCTCGGTGCTGCTCAACCTGCGCGTGTTTTGGCGATGGGCCGGGCCGCAACGGCTGACGTACAGCTTGTTCGGCGATCTTTCGCGATGGGCGGCGAAGGAATGGCTGGTGTGGCTGTTGCTCGCCTGCGGCTTCGGGCTGTTCATTCCGGTCCCGGCGATAAGCGATATCGCGCTCAACGGCTTCGTCTGTATCGCGGCGGTGTATTTTTGCCAGGGACTGGCGATCGCCGGGTTTTATTTTCAGTCGCTCTCAGTTCCGTCGATCGTACGCGGCATAATTTATTTTGTCGTGTTCGCGCAGCCGTTTGTGGCTGCGCTCGTGTGCATCGCAGGCGTCTTCGATATGTGGATCGACTTCCGGCGGCTCAAGCCCCCCAGCCCGGAAGCGAACAATTTGGGCGATTTCTTCTAAGAGCGGGGATGGAAACGAGGCGGTTAAGACGATGAACGTGCAAGTCATACTCAACGAGGATCTTCCCAACCTGGGAAGGACCGGCGACGTGGTCAGGGTCCGCGCCGGCTACGCGCGCAATTATCTGTTGCCGCGCAAGCTCGCGGTCGAGGCGGATCAAAGAAATCTCCGCGCCTTCGAGCATCAGAAGCGCACCGCAACCCGCCGGCGCGAGATCAAGCGCACCGACGCGCTCGCGGTCAAGGCCAGGATCGAAGCGCTTGCGATCACGCTCACCGCGCGCGCCGGCGAGGAGGGCAAGCTCTTCGGCTCGGTTACCAACATCGATCTCGAACGCGCGCTGCGCGAGAACGGTCTCGATATCGAGCGGCGCAAAATTCACCTGCCCGAGCCGATCAAGCAGCTCGGAGAATTCACGGTGCCGGTCAAGCTCGATTCCGAGGTTGAAGCCAGCTTGAAGATTACCGTCGCGGCGCAAGCCGAATGAGGACTTGCCCGATATGATCAAACTCTACGACTTCCTGTCCTGCCCCTTCGGTCAAAAAGTCCGCATCGTCCTGGCCGAGAAGGCTCTGACCTACGAACTGGTCGCGGTCGATTTGACCCAGCATGAAAATCGCAAGCCCGACTTCCTGCGGCTTAACCCGTTTGGACGCGTGCCCGTGCTCGTCGATGACGATACGACGATTTACGATTCGACGATCATCAACGAGTACCTCGACGACGAGTATCCAGAGCCGCCGATGCTGCCGCCGGTCGGTTCCAGCGCGATGCGCTCGCGGGCACGGCTGTTCGAGGATTTCGCCGACACTTCGTTCACGCCGCCGGTCGGCCAGCTGATCGCAGAAATCTCCAAGCCCGAGGGCGAACGCGATCAAAATCGCGTTCAGCGGCTCCATCAGTCCGTCGAGCGCGTGCTCGACTACCTCAACCATGAACTGCAGGGCAACAATTTTCTCGCCGGTGAGTTCTCGGTCGCCGACATCGGCTTTGCGCCGCGGATGCTGGTGCTGAACGAAATCGGAATCGACGTGCTCGGCAACAACCGCGGCAACATCGATGCGTGGATCAAGCGCATGACGGAGCGGCCCAGTATCCGCAATCTGCAGGGCGTCGCTGCAGTGCCGGTCGCGGGCTCCTGATCGCCATCCGGGCCGACCAGGCATCTGAAATACGCGCGCGCCGTCCGGGTTCCCGGACGGCGCGCGACGTAATGATAGGGCAACGGATCTAGTGACAGCCCGTCTACACTAGACGATCCGCGCGTCCAGGTTAATAGCGGGAATCCGCTCCCATTTCGTCCTCGTCGCCACGCGTCGGTCCAACCCCCGTCGGGCGGAACAGCAGCTTGGCAGCGAAGAGCTTATCGCTGATGCGCCCCTGGGATTTCAGTTGGCCGCCGTTCCGCTTGCAATGCGCGCATGCCATCGTACCGCTGAGAAGGCCGGCGTTTTGAGGCGTTATTTTGAGATCGAATTTAAAACCGCAGCCGGGATTCTGGCAAATCGTGCGGTAAATTACTCCCGGGCTACCGGTCGTTTTCGATTCGTTTCTGCTAACCGCGGTTTGCATTTCCTGTATTCTCCTCTCATCGCGCTACATCGCGAGAGGGCTCTCGCATCCGACTACCATAATCGATGTAGCAATTTAGACGTAAGAGACCAAAGAAAGTTTCAAGCAAATGACGTGCCTTGCGGCACAATTGGCGACAACCTGCAAAATCGAGTAAAATCAAGCTGAATTCGCCGCGCCGCAGCTTCTTTTGTATGACTGATTCATGCCACTATCCAGGAATCATTGCGGTATTTGCCACAATTCAGAGATTTCACGCATGAACAATGCTGCATCTCAACGCCCAATGGGTAGGCTTCCGATGATACCGCGACCAATCTATACTCCGGGGGCTTATTTTGCCCAGGCGAACCGCGCAATGACGATTCGAGTTCTTTTGCTCAAATGAGAACGCTGGCGTTAGTGCTGGCAGGGGGGCAGGGCACCCGGCTCCATCCGCTGACCCGGGACCGCGCGAAACCTGCGGTTCCGTTCGGCGGCAAATACCGCATTATCGACTTCGTTCTCTCCAATTTCATCAATTCAGGCATCTACGCCATCTATGTGCTGGTCCAATGGCGCTCCCAATCGCTGATCGAGCATCTCAAGGACGGATGGCAATTCGGCGGGATGCTGCCCGATCACTTTGTCATCCCGGTTCCGGCCCAGATGCGGATGGGCGAGACGTGGTACCAGGGGACGGCAGATGCGATTTTTCAAAATCTCAATCTCATCGATGACACCAAGCCGGACCTGGTCGCGGTCTTTGGCGCGGACCACATCTACCGGATGGACATCCAGCAGATGATCGAGTTCCACATGGATCGCAAGGCGGCTGTCACGGTCGCGACTCTGCCGGTGGCGGTGGACGAGGCGGATCAGTTCGGCATCGTCCAGGTCGATTCGGGCCTGCGCGTTTCAGGCTTCGTGGAAAAGCCAGACAATCCGCCCCAGATGCCCGGTGCGCCGGGACGCTCGCTGGCCTCGATGGGCAACTACCTGTTCAATCCCCAGGTCCTGCGCGAGGCGCTGATCGAGGATTCGATCAAGGAAAACAGTAATCACGATTTCGGCCGCGACCTCATCCCGGCGTTGATCAATCGAGTGCCGGTTTACGCGTACAACTTCATGACCAATCGCATCCGCGGCGACTCCGAGCTCAATCTCAGCTACTGGCGGGACGTGGGAACCCTCGACGCGTACTTCGAGGCCAACATGGACCTGCGGGACGCGCGCCCGCATCTGAACCTGTATAATCCGCTCTGGCCGCTGCGCACCGCGTACTTCGATCAGCCGCCGGCGAAATTCGTCTTCGACGAGGACGGCCGGCGCGGGCTGGCGCTTCATTCGGTGATCTCGGAGGGATGTATCGTGTCGGGCGGCGCCATTCGCAATTCCGTGCTCGGGCGCTCGGTATTCGTCCATTCGTACAGCCTGGTCGAGGACTCGGTCATCATGGACTACGCGGAAATCGGGCGGCACGTGAAAATTCGCCGTGCGATCATTGACAAAAACGTCTATGTTCCCGAGGGCGAAGAGATAGGATATGACCTCGAGCGCGATCGGCAGCGATTCTTCGTCACCGATTCGGGCCTCGTCGTAATTCCCAAAGGCCCCAAACGCGAACGATCGGTATTATAAAGAGCACCGCACACGATGGCATCAGTGCATTCATCAGCAAGTCCCAAGCTCGATCGCCGCGAATCGCTCGATTCAGTGGGCGAGATGTTGAAGCGCGGCGCGGTTCCGGCCGACGGCGGCATGAAGGAACCGGACTTTCCGCTCGCTCGTGGAATCCCCAAGAGCATGCGCATCCGGCTGGGCCTCAAGGATCGGCTGATCTTCTGGCTGCTGGTTGGCGTGCTGCACGCGCTCAGCCTCCTCCCCGACTTCATTCTCTACAAATTGGGAGAGGCAGGCGGCCTGATCGCCCATCGTCTTGACCGCCGTCACACGCGAATCGGAATCCGTAATCTCGAGATCGCGTTTCCCGAAAAGAGCGACGCCGAGCGCCGCCGCATCCTGCGCGCCTCGTACATCAACCTTGGCTGGACCGGCGCCGAGTACGTTCGGCTGGGCGGATTCTTCTACCGTCGCCTGGCGCGCCGCGTCACCTACAATCGGCTCGACATCTGGAACAATCTCACGCCGAGGTATCCCGGCAAGGGCGCGCTCATCCTGACTGCGCACTTTGGAGATTTCGAGCTGCTGCCCGCGGGACATGCGCTGCACGGCTTCCAGATCACCGTGGTTCATCACACGCAGCGCTTTGCGGCCGGCGACGCACTGGTAACATTCATCCGCGAGCGGGTCGGAGTGCGGACCATTCGCAAGCACACCGCCGCGCGCGAGATGCTGCGCTCGCTCAAGCGCGGCGAGATCATCGGCATCCCGCTCGATCAGAACGCCAAGCGCTCCGAGGCCATCTGGGTGCCGTTTTTCGGTGAGCTGGCCGCCACCCCGAGTGGATTCGATCGCCTCGCAATGATGGCGGGTGCGCCCGTGGTGCCTGTGTTTATCGTGCGCCAGCCCGACGGCCGCAGTCACGTGATTGAAATTTTCGAGGAAATCCCGCAGCAGCGGACCGGCGCCCGCGAAGCCGATACGCTGATGAACACCGCCCGCTATCAAAAGGCTATCGAAGAGATGGTCAGAAAGCATCCCGAGCAATGGCTGTGGACGCATCGCCGCTACCGCACCCGCCCCGTAAGTGGCTCCCCCTCGCTGTACGACTGATAGTCAGGCTGCGGTTCGTCGCGCGCCGGTGATTGGGCGGAGCATCGCGAGGATAACAATTGCGATTGCCCAGGCTGCGGCGCCGCCGATTAGCGGAATCGCCCCGCCGCCTGCGACCCACCAAGGCAACATCGCACGGCCGAGAATTATTTTCGGCCACAGCTTCGCGCCCAGCACGAAGCCGCTGTGCAAGCCGATCGAGAAATACACACTGCCCGTCAGGATATACGCTTTGCCGAGAACGATCCCGAGAAGGAATAGGCCGATCAGCGTGGGAATCGCGACCGCGGGATTGGTGAATTGGTCGATGCTGTGCGCGAGTGTGATCAGGCCGGCCGTGGGCGCGTAGCCGGCGACGTAGAAGCGCGCCGGAGAGCGCACGAGATGCGCGACGGCGTAGATTGCGGCGCTTGCAATCAGCGCGACGCGGTTGCCGAAGTCGCCTTTCATGCCGCCGAGTAGAAACGCGCGGAAGAATCCCTCCTCGATGATCGCGATCGCGATCGCCGAAAGAAAATATTTCGGGATCAGCGCTGCGGCCGCTCCGCGATCGCCAACACCGTTGCCGCCGGCCGCCAGCGCCAGCGCCAGCGCGAATAGAATCGCAATCGCGCAGATCGCCACGACCAGACCGCGAATCGCGCGGACGATGCTCGGCGTGGCGGGATGCCTGAAGCCGCGGCTCAGCAGCGAGCCGAAATTCAAGTCGCGCGCAGCCCAAAGCATCGCGATCAACAGCGTCGCCATCACGGTCCGATCGAAAATTCGGGGAAACGGGAAGCGCCATCCCGCAGCCGATAATCCGAGAGCCGCCAGCGGTGCGAGAACGATCGCGCCGGTGACTCCCGCGGCCAGCACGAGCGCGAATCTCGCCGTGAATGGCATCGCCGCGCGCGCGTGAACGCTGGAACTCAGTGCGGACGCTCCGGATCGAGCTGCGGTTCGAGCGTCACTTCGACCGGACATGCGCCCGCCGGAGAGTTCACGATCTGCATCACGGCCTGGGCGACGTCGGCCGTCGAAAGCATCGCCGCGCGGTCGAGCCGCTTGTTATTCGGAATCAGCGCGGTATCGACAAGTCCCGGAACGATCACCGCGAGCTTGAGCCCGCTCTGGCGCAACTCGCCGAACGCCGCGCGCGTGAACGCGATCAGCGCGGCTTTGGTCGCGGCATAGACGGCCTCGCCGGCGGGAGCCTTGATGGCGGCCGAGGATGCGACGTTGACGATCGCGCCGGCGCCTCGCGCGGCCATCGCTGCCGCGGCCATCCGGGTAAGCGCGATCGGAGCGCGCAGATTAACGGCGATCATGCGATCGAGATCGACGGGACGCAGCTTGAGCAGCGGCGTTCGCGCCGGCGCCCATCCGGCGTTGTTGACCAGCACGTCGATATGCCCGTAGCAATCGAGCGCGGCGCTAATCAAATTGTCGGGCGCTTCCTCGCCAGCCAGATCGACCAGAACAATCAACGCGCGCTCCGGCGGCAGCCCGGTCTGCGAGCGGGTTTCTTCGAGTTCATCGCGCGAGCGAGCGGCGAGGCATAGCGAGTAGCCGGCGCGCGCGAGTTCGAGCGCAACCGCGCGTCCGATGCCGCGGCCGGCGCCGGTAACAATCGCGACGCGGGCCCGGTCACCCGCCGGCGATTTCCCGGCCGCGGTCATTGGTAACCATCCTGCAAGTAGCTATCTTGCACTGACGTAATCGGTCGCACAGACTGACGATAATGAATTCGCAAGTATTCCGCGAGTACGACATCCGCGGCATCGTCGCAAACGATTTCGACGACGACTTCGTGGTCGATCTCGGGCGCGGTTACGCCACCTTGTTGCATCGCGCGGGGAAAAAAACGATCACGCTCGGCCGCGATTGCCGCCTGTCGTCGGATCGGTTGCGCGATCGGCTGGTCGAGGGTCTCCTTTCCGGCTGCATCAACGTGGTTGACATCGGCGTGGTGCCAACGCCGCTGCTTTATTTTTCGGTGCTGAGCTGGAAGATGGACGGGGGCGCGATGATTACCGGCAGTCACAACGCGGCCGAGTACAACGGCTTCAAGCTGGGCGTGGGTGCGACGACGATTTACGGCGCCGAGATTCAGCGGCTGCGCGAAATAATCGAGCGGCACGATTTTGTCACGACCGGCGCCAAAGGCACGCTCTCCCAGCGCCCGGTGATTCCCGACTACAACGACTTCATCCTGTCGCAGTTCAAGCTCACGCCGGGGCTCAAGGTAGTGGTGGACGGGGGCAACGGATGCGGCGGCGTGGTCGCGGCTCCGCTGATGAAGCGGCTCGGACTCGAGACGATCGAGCTTTACATCGAGATGGACGGGCGCTTTCCCAACCATCATCCCGACCCTACGGTCGAGGAGAACATGCGCGATCTGATCGCGGCGGTGAAAAAACACAAGGCTGCGATCGGCATCGCGTATGACGGCGACGCGGACCGCGTCGGTGCGGTGGACGAGAATGGAAGGATCGTATGGGGCGATGAGCTGATGGTCGCGTTCTCGCGGGCGTTGCTGCGCGAGCGTCCCGGCGCGACGATTATCGGCGACGTGAAATGCTCCAAGCGGATGTACGACGACATCGCGCGCCACGGCGGCAGGCCGATCATGTGGAAGACGGGCCATTCGCTCATCAAGAGCAAGTTGAAAGAAGAGCACGCGGCGCTGGCGGGCGAGATGAGCGGGCACATGTTTTTCGCCGACCGCTACTTCGGCTTCGATGACGCGATCTACGCCTCGTTCCGCATTCTTGAAATCTTGAGCCGCGAGGGGCGCGGCCTCGGCGCGATTCTCGCCGATCTTCCCCCCAGCCACTTCACGCCGGAGATTCGCGTTGACTGCCCCGACGATCGCAAATTCGAAGTGGTGCGGCAGGCGGCCGATTTTTTTCGCAAGCACTATGAAGTCATCGACATCGACGGCGTGCGCGTGAATTTTGCCGACGGATGGGGCCTGGTGCGCGCGTCGAATACCCAGCCCGCGCTGGTGACGCGCTTCGAAGCTACCAGCGAAAAGCGATTGGCCGAAATTCGCGCGCTGTTCGACGGCAAACTCCGCGAACTCGGCGCTATCTGACCCGATGGCTCCAGCTTCCACGCCGCAGCGCGCCTCAGTGCTGATTATCGCGGGCGGCCGCGGCACGCGCTTTTGGCCTGCGAGCCGCGAGGCAAGGCCCAAGCCGCTTTTTTCGATCGACGGCAAGACCAGCCTGCTCGCGGATACGCTCGCGCGTCATGTGCCGCTCATACCGCGCGAGCGAATTTTCGTGCTGGCGGCAGCCGCGCATCAGGCGCCGTTTCGGCGCGCGATCCGCGGGCTGATTCCGGCGGATAACTTGATCGTTGAACCCGAGGGGCGCGGCACCGCAGTGGCAATCGCTTACGGAGCCGCGATTATCCAGCGCCGGCTGGGTGAGGGAATCATCGCCTCGGTCGCGGCGGATCATTACATCGCGACCGCCGCCCAATATCGCCGCACGCTCGCCGATGCGATCGGTCTGGCCGCGGCGAACGAATCGATCGTCACTGTAGGGATTACTCCGACCCGGCCCGAAACCGGCTACGGCTATCAGAAGATCGGTCCGAAGGTCGGCGCCGGATTCAAGATCGAAAAGTTCGTCGAGAAACCCGCGCTCGCAATTGCGCGGCGGATGGTGCGCAGCGGGCGTTACTTGTGGAATGCCTCGATGTTCGTGGCGTCGACGCGGACGCTGGCGCGGGAATTCGCCGAGCATTGCCCGGCGCTCGGCAAGGCGGCCCAACGGCTCGCGCTGACTCCGCGGACGAAACTGGCGCGCGCCTACGGGAGGTTGCGGTTCGATTCGTTCGACCGCGTGATAATGGAGAAAAGCTCCACCGTGCTCGGCGTGCGCGCGCGATTTTCATGGCATGACGTGGGATCGTGGGACGGGCTGTGGGAGGCAATCGGCGAAGCGGGCGGCAATGTGCTTCGCGGCAATGCGATCGCACTGGACTGCGAGCGCGTGCTGGCGTACCCGGATTCGCGCCTGATGGTGTTGTTTGGCGTGCGCGATCTGATCGTCGTCGATACGGGGGATGCGATCCTGGTTGCGCACCGCGCGATGTCGCAACATGTCCGCCGCGTCACCGAGGAACTCGAGCGCCGCGGCCTGCAGCGCTACTTGTAGTCAGTCCAGCGCAAGCGCGTCGCACTTGAGCGCGAGCTTGCGCAGTTCTCGTTCGCGATCGTCATCCTCGATAGCCAGTTGAAGCAGCTTTTCCGCGACGTCTTCATCGACTGACTCCCACTTCAATGCATCGATACGCAGCTCGGCCGCAAGCGCGCCGATTACCGCGAGGTCGCCGCTGAGGCGCGCCCAGTTGCTCGAGCCGTCGTGCAGCGCGGCTTCCGGCAGTTTCGCCCATACGTTGTGATCGGCGAGAATCGATTGAATCACCTTGACGTGCGCTTTTTCCTTTTCGGCGAGCGCCTCGACTCCGGCCTTGATATTCGGTGAGGTAAGCGCGGCGTGCCGCTTCAGGCGATCGATCAACCCCTGATTGCGGCCGGCGAGCACGGCCAGTTCTTCGAGCAACTCCGCCCGCGCCGAAACCGGCGAAAACAATCTCTGAATGAATCCCATACCAGTAGCCATCTCTCCTACCCGATGCGCGTTGTTGTAAACGGCGTTGTCATGTAGATGCGCTCCGTGCGCCGGCGCATACCGAGAATAGCTATCGGCGTCGAAGCGTCCGCTGTCAAGGGACGCGGCGGACTCGGTTAAGAATTGAACAGCGTTCGCACCAGCGACGATTCGCGCTTGAAGAATCCCTGCGTGTGGTATGAATCCTCGAGCCGCAGCAGTGCGTAATCAAGATAGTGCCCAACTTCATGCATCAGCGTTCGCACGAACGTCTTCGGCTTGACGACGTCGTGGCGCTGCGCCGTGCGCATCCAGAGCACGATGTACGGCGGCCGCCGCATCCGCGGATCGTATGGATAGAACAGCCCGTGCAGCTCGCCGCGCTGATTGCGAGGGCGCACGCCGCGAACCTCGACGCTGACGGGCGCAGTCGCCAGCCCCCGGCAAATCTCCGCGGCCAACGCGCGCGCGCAGGTGGTGCATCCCGCGAGGTTGCCGGTCTCCAGCACGCGCATCAGGGCGTTGAGCGAGTTGCGCGCCGCATCGTTGGGGACATAGTCGTAGCGCTCGACGGTGTCGCTTTTGAGCCAGATACGCTGCGCGCGCGAGGAGAGGCGGTAAAAAAACGACGGCAGCCGCGTCTCGGAATTCGTGCGAAGTGTCAGACCGGTAGCCACCACGCCTCCATTGCCGGATACTCACTTCCGGCGCCGCATCCACGGGATTATCATCACCGCAATAGTCACAAGGGGCAAGCACTATGCAACTGAGTATCGTCGAAATCTCGAAACCCGCGGACTCCAACGTGATCGTCGGGCAGGCGCACTTCATCAAGACCGTCGAAGACGTTTACGAGGCGCTCGTGCAGGCCGTCCCGGGAATCAAGTTCGGGCTGGCGTTCTGCGAGGCCTCGGGCCCATGCCTGATTCGGCGCACCGGCACCGACCCCGCGCTGGAGCATTCGGCGGTCGAAGCGGCTGCGGCAATCGGGGCAGGACACGTGTTCGTGGTGATTCTTGGCAACGCATTCCCGGTCAACGTGCTCAATCAGATCAAGTCGGTGAGCGAAGTATGTACGGTCTTTTGCGCGACGGCGAACCCGGTGCGCGTGATCGTGGCGGAGGACGAAGGCGGACGCGGTGTGGTCGGGGTGATCGACGGCAGTTCGCCCAAGGGCGTCGAGAGCGCCGACGATCAGGCCGAGCGGCGCGCGATGCTGCGACGATTCGGCTACAAGCAATGAGGATCGATGGATCAGGCGCCGAGACGCGGTTAACCTTGTAGCAGAGGTGGCAGCAGCGATGGGTGGTGGACGGCGGGCGCCGGTGAAAGCGAATCCGGGCAAAAAGAAACGCCGTGAGTGGCGAATCCGCGGATGGCGCGTGCGAAATCTCGCCGCCGGCGGATTCATCCTGGTGTTCTTCGCGCTCGGATTCTATCTCGCACAACTCTACAGCGAGATCTCCGCGCTGATCGAGAATCGTCGCGCCGCGCTCTCCTCCGCGATCTTCTCCGCGCCGTTTCCGATCCGCCCCGGCGACGAGCTCGAGCGGGTCGGACTGCTGGATCGGCTGGCGCAGTTGAGCTACTCGCAGGTGGCGGCGGCTAATGCTCCGGGGGAGTACACCCGCGCGCCGCACGCGATCGCGATTTACTTGCGATCGTTTCACGCCGGCGCGAAGGAGTATCCCGCCGAAATGGTGCGCGTGAGCCTCGACGGCGGGCGTATCGCGGGCGTTGCCGATTCGTTCGGCGTGGCCAAGTCCGACGCGATGCTCGAGCCCGAGGTGATCGGCCGGCTGCTGCCTGGCGCGCCCGCCGAACGCGTCGAGGTCCAACTGGACCAACTGAAGCCGTACCTGGTCAAAGGACTGCTCGCCAACGAAGACCGTTTTTTCTACTACCATCCGGGAATCGATCCGATCCGAATCGTCGAGGCCGCCGTTTCCGATTTGCGCGCCCGTCGCCTGGTCCAAGGCGCCAGCACGCTCACGCAGCAACTGGCGCGGACCTTCATGGAGCGCCACGAGCGCAGCTTCAGCCGCAAGTTCCGCGAACTAGCCGTCGCCGCGGTGCTCGAAATCCGGCTCAGCAAGAATGAGATCCTCGAGCGCTATATCAACGACGTGCCGATGGGCGAGTACGAGGGCACCCCGATCGACGGGATGCCGCAGGCGGCCCGATATTTCTTCGCCAAGGACCTGGCCGAGGTGACGCCCGCGCAGGCCGCGACGCTGATCGGAATGATCCAGGCGCCGACGCTCTACGATCCGCGCCGTCATCCCGACGCATGCCGCAAGCGGCGCGACGTGGTGCTCGGAGTGATGAAGCGCGCCGGCGTGATCGACGACGCCACCTACGCGGCCGCCGTCGCCGCGCCGATTCAAATCACCAGGCCGCCGGGACTACGCCGCGCGCCGTACTTCACCGACTATGTGACCGCGTTCGTAGCCAAGATTCCCGGCTTCAACGGGCATCTCGAGGGACTCAAGGTCTATACGACGCTCGACACCGAACTTCAGAGCGACGCCGTCGATGCGGTCACAGAAAATATAGCTCAGCTCGAAAAGAACCATCGCCGCCTGCGCCGCACGAAGATTGACGGCAAGCTGCAGACTTCGATCGTCGCGCTGGACGCCGACAGCGGCGCGATTCGCGCGATGGTCGGCGGGCGCGACTACTCTGAGAGCCAGTTTAATCGCGCCGCCAACGCCGAGCGCCAGCCCGGGTCGGCATTCAAGCCGATTGTCTATCTGGCCGCGCTCGATCCCGACCGCGCGCCGTTCTCGCCGCCGCTGACGCTGGCGTCCACGCTGCCTGACGAGCCGATGACGTTCAACGGATGGACGCCGGCGAACTACGAGCGCACCTATCAGCCGCAAGTGACTGTTGCGCAGGCGCTGTTCGAATCGCTCAACGTGCCGACTGCGTACGTCGGCAGCCGGCTCGGCGCCGCGACGATCGTTCGCACGGCGCACGAAATGGGCATCCACGAGGATCTTCCCGCAGTGCTGCCGATTTCGATCGGCGCCGACGAGACCACGCTGCTCGAACTCACCTCCGCGTACCAGGTGTTTGCGGCCGAGGGCCTGCAGTCGCCGCCGTACGCCGTTGAGGCGGTCGTCGATGCGAAGGGCCATCTTATCTACCAGCACGCGGACGTGGAGAATCGCGTCATTCGTCCCGCCGTCGCGTATCTGATCACGGGCGCTCTCAAAGCCGTACTTCGCTATGGAACTGGAGCGAGCGCGGGCCGGATGGGGCTGGATTTTCCGGCGGCGGGCAAGACCGGTACGACGCAGGATTACAAGGACGCATACTTTATCGGCTACACGCCGGCGATAGTTTGCGGCGTTTGGGTCGGCTTCGACGAACCCGAGAGCCTGGGATTGACGGGAGCGCAGGCGGCGCTGCCGGCGTGGGTTCAGTTCATGCAGGATGCGGCGCCGGCGGATCCGGAAGATTTCCCCGAGCCGTCGGGAATTACGATGGCTACGATCGATCCCGAATCCGGCGGTCTTGCGACCTCGGCGTGCCCCCGTCAAGTCTCGCTGCCGTTTCTGATCGGCACCGAGCCGACGCAGATGTGCCCTCTCCACGGTGGAATGTTTGCGAGCGCGCCTGGGTCTGCGCCAGCGTCGGCGGCGATGCCACCGGCGCCGGGATTCGCGCCGCCCGCGCCGGCGAGTCCATCTTCATCGGATGTCTTTGGCGCGGTCGGAAAGTTCTTCAGGGGAATTTTCTCGCACTGATTTGCCCGCCCGCACCGCGTGGGGAAGGGGAAATCAGTTTATTTAGTGCGGAACCCACCGTGGGTTCCGCACCTCCTTGGGCAGGGNNTCTTTTCGCGACTACGCGATGGAAGAGTCCGCGGGCGCGGCCACTGCCAACGGCTTAATACTCCGCTGCCGTCGCCACGGGCAGGCGGCCAGGATCCGGGTGAATCCTGATCTGAAACCTTTTTGCCTAAGATTCGTCTAATCGACGCGCCTCCATGCCCATCTGATGCCCGCGAATGCGGCAACTTCAAGTGGGTGAATCCCGAGTTCTCAGAGCCGAATGCGTTTGCAAAAGCATCTGCATACCAGCCCCCGATGGGCGCGAAGTGCGCTCGCAGCGCTCAGTCTGGTCGGACTGATCGGCCTGGTCGCGGTGAGCGGATGTATCAACGGCGAGAGTATCGAATCGCCATCCCACGACGGAGCCGGGGCGGACGAACCTGCCGCCGGCGGCGCGGCCTCAAACGGCCATCACGCCGCAATTCACAACCTCAAGGCCGCGATTCCCGTGGCGGGCGACGTGTTGATTGCGGGCGGCGCGGACGCGTCGAATCGAAGCCTCGCGACTGCGGAGTACTTCGATCCGTCGGCGGGGCAGTTCGTCACGACGGGTAGCGCGGCGTCGAGTCGCGCGGGCGCATCGGCGGTGGCGCTATCGGCGACCCAGGTGATGCTCGATGGCGGCTTCAGCGGGGTCGCCGCGATCAAGAATTTTTCGCTCAATCTCGAAGGCAACGTGCTGAGCGGCGCAGAGATTTTCGACGAGGCAACCGGCGCGTTCTCGCCGGCCGGCAGGATGGCCGTGGCGCGGATGGGCTTTACCGCGACGCCATTGAACAGTCCCAACGGCAAAATCCTGGTCGTCGGAGGCCAGGACAATCTGGGCAATGTGCTCGATACCGCGGAGCTGTACGATCCTGCCGGCGGCAAGTTCATCGCGGTCAACAACACGATGAGCGATCGGCGCATGTTTCACACCGCGACGCTGTTGCTCAGCGGCAAAGTGCTGGTGGCGGGGGGAGCGACCAATCTATCCGGCGACACGACCAGCTCCGCCGACATTTACGATCCCGCGTCGAACTCGTTTACCCCGGCGACCTTCCCGATGGACCATCAGCGCGCGGCGCATACCGCGACACTGTTTACCGGCGGCCCGCTGGCCGGCAAGGTCCTGATAACGGGCGGAGTCGGCGGCTCGAGCTTTTATTTCAAGGACAGCAGCGCCGAGATCTACGATCCCGCCACGCAGGAATTCCTGTTGCTCTCGAGTTTCATGAACGAGCCGCGCTCGCTCCACACAGCCACGCTGCTCGACGACGGGAGCGTGCTGCTCGCGGGAGGATTCAACGGCTCGGTGGCAGTCTCGGGCGGCGTGTTATCGGGAGCGTCGGGACTGATCAGCAATTCGGCCGAGACGTTCGATCCGAACAGCGGGGATTTCACTTGCGTCGGCGGATTCAACACCGAGACGACCCGATGCAATCAGTCGATGAGCGTTGCGCGCGCGGGGCATACCGCAACCTTGTTCGCGACCGGGCCGACCCCGCATCGCGTGCTGATCGCCGGTGGGATAGGGGCCGCCGATCCTGCTGCTCACGGCGCGGCGGTCAGCAGCGCGGAGCTGTTCAATCCCGCGGCGGGCGGCAGCTTTAGCGCGACCGGCGCGATGTCCACGGCGCGCGCACTCCACACCGCAACGTTACTGCACTAATCGAGCGGCTCGTCAGCATCGACGCCGTCGGATTCGCCTTCGCCCGAGTCGGCGGCGACGATCGGTTCTTGCCGATGCTCGTGCGGATTCGAGTCGGCGGCGACCAGCTTGCGCGACACGATGATAAACGCGGAATGCGCGATCATCCTGAAGTGCGGCCGCACGCTCATTCCCTTTACCTGCCAATGACGAAGCAGCGTCTCGAAGCTTTCGATCTCGCCGAAATCGCTGCGCGCCTGAATCGCCTCGACCGTGTCCTTGAGCTGCACCGCGGTCGGCACGTAGCAGACCAGCACGGCGCCGGGCCGAAGCGCGGACGCCGCGACCGCGAGCGCGCGCCCCGGCTCCGCGAGATCGAGGAACATCCGATCGACGCCGGTTTCATCGAAGCCCGCGTAGAGATCGCGCACCCTGATCGTCCAGTTGGGCGCGTCGCCGAAAAATGCGGCGACGTTTTTGCGTGCGGCGTCGGCGAAATCCTCACGCAGCTCGTAGGAGATCACGCGCCCCGCCGGCCCCACCGCTCTGAGCAGCGCAATCGTCAGCGCGCCCGCGCCCGTGCCGCCTTCGATCACCGTCGCGCCCGGAAACACGTCGCCCCAAATCAGCAGCGGCCCGGTGTCCTTGGGATAAATCACCTGCGACGCGCGGGGCAGATGCGGGATCAGGTCGGCGTAGGTCGGCCGCAACACCAGGAACGCCTCGCCGGTCGAGAACTTGACGCGCGATCCTTCCTCGACGCCGAACAAATCGTCGGCGCGCAACTCGCCGCGGATGAGCAGCTTCTTGCCCGCCCGCAGCATCTTCAGGTAGCGGCGCCCCTTGCGATCGATAAATATTACGGCGTCGTTTTCTTTCAGGCGTGAGTCCAAGATGATTCACGCTTGCACGCCTCGCGCGCGCGGGCAACTCTCCGGGCGCGCCGGGCTATTGACTACACGGCGTCGCGACCTTACCTTTGAGGATGCACCCGGCCAGATGGAAGCGTCCGATGGCCGGGTCGTTTTGCGTAAACGTTGATCTGATTTCCAAGTCCAAATCGGGGCCGCTAATCCAAGTCGAGAGCATTTCACGTCATGGCAGAGAAGAAGGCAAAGACCGCTGAGAAGAACGCCGGCCTCCAGCAGAAACACATCTGTCCCGGATGCGGCGCCGACAGCAAGGTGACCAAGTTCGCCGGCTTCGGCCGCAAGGGCTTCTACCTGGTCTGCGAAAAGAACTGCGGCTACGTCGGACGCACGCGCTAAGCGGGCAGGGGGATTCGCGATGGGCAGAGCGCGCAAGAGCAAGACTTCCAAGCGCGACAAGTACGGCTCGTTCGGCGACATGGCGGACGAGGCGGACGAAGATGCCGACCTTCCCAAGGACGAAGCCGGCCGGCGAAAAATCAAGCGCCAGTATGCCGAGTTGCTCGGCATCCGGATCGAGAAACTGCGCGGAAGAATTCTCAATCGCGAACGAATCAACAAGACCATCGAGGGCATCTACTTCATCTGCGCCGCATGCCTGAAAGTATGCCACTCGCTCGACGACGGGTTCAGCGAAGATCCAGCCAATCAGAACAACCTGTGCGGCGCATGCGCCAAGGCCCAGGCTGCCGCCACCAGCGCAGCCGCCGCGGCGGCCAAGGAAAGCGGCGGACCGTCGCGCCGGCCAACCCGATCGACGCGCAAGCGCGCGGCCGCGAGCTGAGCGTACTTGTGCGCGTGACCACTAAAAGATAAACAGGGCCGATGTCATTACAGTTCATCCGTCCCGACATCAATCTGGATTTCGTCGGGAAGCGCTATTTCTTCATCGCACTCTCGACCGTGATTAACATCGCGGCGATCGTGCTGCTCTTCACCCGCGGGCTCAACTACGGCGTCGATTTTGTCGGCGGCAGCGTCGCGCAAATCGAGTTCACCGCGCGCACCAACGCCGACGCGATTCGCAACGCGCTCGCGCCGCTCGAACTTGGCGAAGTCACCGTCCAGGACTTCGGCAAGGCCGGCCAGTCTTTTCTGGCGCGCTTCCAGGCGGTCAAGAACATCGGCAGCATCGGGCCCAGGCTCGAGACCGCGCTCGACAAAGCCTACGGCCCCAACATCGCGAAGGTGGTGCGAGTGGAAAGCGTCGGCGCCAAAGTCGGCAGGGATTTGCGCCTTAAGGGCTTTGCCGCGGTTATCATCGCGACCATCTTCATGGGCGTGTACATCGCGATCCAGTTCCGCCACGTGAGCTGGAGTTTCGGCGCGGGCGCTGTGATTGCGCTTATCCACGACGTGCTGGTCGTGATGTGCGCGCTGGTGATCTCCCAGTACCAGTTCGATTTGACCACGCTCGCCGCGGTATTGACCGTTATCGGTTACTCGGTCCACGACACCATCATCGTCTCGGACCGTATCCGCGAGGATTCGGCCAAGCGCCGCCGCGAGCCGATCGCATCGATCATGAATCGCGCGATCAATGAGACGCTCTCGCGTACCATCCTGACTTCGGGCACCGCAATCGTGGTGCTGATCTCGCTGCTCGCGTTCGGCGGGCCGATCCTGCGCCCGTCGGCGTTCACCCTGCTGATCGGCTTCATCACCGGCACTTATTCCTCGATCTATATCGCCGGCCCCGTGGTGCTGTTCTGGGAGGGCGGTTCCGGCCGCACTCGGACGGCCTCCTCGCGCGCGGCCTGATCTTTCTCTTGTGTCATTCTGAGCTAAGGTAGCCGTAGCGAAGAATCTCGACGGGCGCTTCTGCGACCGGCGCCAATTTGGACGGCGTTCACCTTGCCAACAACCTTGAAAACCGGCCGCGGCATCTACGCGATCGCGAGCGCCGCGCCGCTCGCGCGCGCCACCGGCTCGGTTGTGTTGACGCTCGGCCTCGAGCGTGGCGACGGAATCGAGAAGTTCGCGCTCAGATGCCGCATCGCGGCCGGCTTGATCGGCAATGTGGACTGGGACTCTCCTGAAAAATTGATCGAGCGGATCGCGCCGTGGCTCGAGCGCGAATTCGAGCAAACGCGCGAGGCCGCGCTGAAGTCGATTCGCACCGAGCGCCACTTGCTCGAGATTTCGTTCGACGAAACAAGTCGCGGACCCTTCTGACTCACGGAGGAACCCTGCGATGTCCGTTCAGATTCGCCGCGCCACCCAGTCCGATATCCCGGAGCTTTCGCGGCTGGTCGCCGCGCTGGCGGCATGGGAGGAAGCGCTCGATCCGCGCGCGCGCTTCGATTGGGACGGAATTCGCGATGCGCCCAACTGGCTGAAACTGGTGCTCAATCGCGAGTATCACGCGATTTGGGTCGCAAGCTCCGACGCGCGCCTCGTCGGCCATCTGTGGGTTCGCCTTAAGCGCCAGAGCGACGGCGCCATTCCTCAATCGATCGGCTATATCAGCCAGGCTTTTATGGAGGAGAGCTTTCGGGGAAAAGGCCTAATGAAGCCGATGCTGGAACAGGCCTACGAATGGTTCCGCGATGCCGGTATCACGGTCGTCACGTTGAGCGTGTTGCATCGCAACTGGATCGGCGCGACGGCATGGCATCGCCTGGGCTTCAGCGATTGGCGTGAGGAGCGGCGGCTGGAGCTGAAGCCGCGCCCGAAATAGCTCGATCGCCACTGTTTTTGACCGCTCGGTAAGGGTGATTTTACCCTTGACAAACGGGCGCATTCGCCTTACTAGGCTAAGTAGGTCCAGTATTCTGTTAGGCGTTCGATGGGGGATGGGTTCCGATTGACTATGGCCGCGAAAGGCCTATACTATACTTAACAGGTCCACTATTAAGGATTGGAGAGTTTCCGACGGAACGAACCGAAAGAGATCGAGAGAGAAGATGCTGAAGAAGCCCGTTTACATGGACAATCACGCGACCACGCGTGTCGATTCGCGCGTGCTCGATGCGATGGTCCCGTATTTCATCGAGAAGTTCGGCAACGCCGCCAGCCGCAACCATAGCTTCGGCTGGGAGGCCGAAGAGGCCGTAGATCGCTCGCGCAACCAGATCGCGGCGCTGATCGGCGCCAAGTCCAAGGAAATCATTTTTACCAGCGGCGCCACCGAATCCGACAACCTGGCGATCAAGGGCGTCGTCGAGTTTTACAAGGACAAGGGCAACCACATCATCAGCTGCGTCACCGAGCACAAGGCCGTGCTCGACAGTTGCCGCGCGCTGGAGAGGGCGGGCAAGGCCACGGTCACGTACCTGCCGGTTGACAAGTACGGGATGGTCGATCCCGACGCGGTGCGCCGCGCGATCACCGACAACACCGTGCTGATCACTATCATGTGGGCCAACAACGAGATCGGCACGATTCATCCGATCGCGGAGATCGGCAGGATCGCCAAGGAAAAGGGCATCATCTTTCATTGCGATGCGGTCCAGGCGATTGGCAAGGTGCCGGTCGATTTCGAAAAGGCGGGCGTCGATCTCGCGTCGATCACCGCGCACAAGATTTATGGGCCCAAGGGAATCGGCGCGATCTACGTTCGCTCGAAGGGACCGCGCGTGCGGCTGACTCCCCAGATGGATGGCGGCGGCCATGAGCGCGGGATGCGCTCGGGGACGCTCAACGTGCCGGGAATCGTCGGTTTGGGCGCGGCGTGTGAAATCGCGGGGATGGAAATGCCCGAGGAAGCGCGCCGCCTGATTCAGTTGCGCAGCCAGTTGCAGGCGGGATTGTTCGAGCGCCTCGACGAAATTTACGTCAACGGTCATCCGACCGAGCGTCTTCCCGGCAATCTCAACGTGAGCTTCGCCTACGTCGAAGGCGAGTCTCTGCTGATGGGTATCAACGATATCGCGGTCAGCTCGGGCTCCGCGTGCACCTCGGCGACGCTCGAGCCGTCGTACGTGATCCGCGCTCTCGGCATCGACGACGAACTGGCCCACAGCTCGATTCGTTTCGGGCTGGGCCGTTTCAACACGCTGGAAGAAGTCGATTACGTGACGGACAGGGTCAGCAAGGAAGTGAAGCGGCTGCGCGAAATGTCGCCGCTGTACGAGATGGCGAAGGAAGGAATCGATCTCAAGTCGGTCAATTGGAAGTCATAACACAACGTCATATCGACGCGGCGCTTTAGGGAAAAAATCATGGCTTATTCGGATAAGGTTATCGAGCACTACAACAATCCGCGCAACGTCGGCAGCTTTGCCAAGGACGAGCCCAACGTCGGCACCGGCGTCGTTGGCGCGCCGGAATGTGGCGACGTGATGAAGCTGCAGTTGAAGATCGGCGACGACGGCGTGATCGAGGATGCGCGCTTCAAGACCTTCGGATGCGGCAGCGCGATCGCAAGTTCGAGCTACGTCACCGAACTCGTCAAGGGCAAGCATATCGACGAGGCGATAACCATTAAGAACACCGTCATCGTCAAGGAACTCAACCTGCCGCCCGTCAAGATTCACTGCTCCGTGCTCGCCGAGGATGCAATCAAGGCCGCGATCGCCGATTGGCGCAAGCGCAAGGCCGACCACGCCGCCTCAAGCGAGGAGCAGCTGCCCAAGTCGAAGGAGGCGTAGTCTTACGTGGTGATTTCGCTTTCCGAGGGCGCCGTCCAGAAGATCAAGCAACTCGTCGCCGACAAGGGCGAAGGCGCCGGCTTGCGCGTAAAGGTCGTGGGCGGCGGATGCTCGGGCTTGCAATACCGGATGGAAATCGACGCCGCCAGGGAACGCGACAAGGTTTTCGAGCGCGACGGCGCGCGTCTCATCGTGGACAAGAAAAGTTTTCTCTATCTCAACGGCTCCGAGCTCGACTACGGCGAAGAACTGATGTCGTCGGGCTTCAAAGTCGTCAATCCAAACGCCAAGCGCAGTTGCGGATGTGGAGAATCGTTCGTCGTATGAACGAGTGGACGTGGGGACTGCTGTCTCAAGATGATCGAATGCCCTTCATGCGGACGGCGGCAACAGCCGCTGCTGATTTGCCCTGATTGCGGGTCGCCGCTGGCGGCGCCGCTCGATTGTTTCGCCGCGCTGGGGATGCCCCGCAAGCTGACGATCGATCTCGGCGCGCTCGAGCGCCGCTATCACGAGCTGAGCCGCAAGCTTCATCCCGATCGGTTCGCCTCCAGCGCCGCCCGGGTGCGCGACGCGAGTCTGCGCGCGACCGCGACTCTCACCCGCAGCTACCGCACGCTGCGCGATCCCGTCGCCCGCGGTCTTTACTGGCTCGAACTAATCGGTGAAAAGCTCTCCGAGAACAACAAACGTGTTCCGCCCGAGCTTGCCGAGCTGGTCTTCGAGGTGCAGGAGCAACTCGCCGGGATGCACGATGCGCCCGCTGACTCGGACGCCGCGCGCGAGCTCGCAGCCCAGGTTGCCCAGCGCCGTGGCCAGCTTCAAGCCACGATGGATGCCAGCCTGGCGGATCTCGAGCTAAATTTCGTGAAATGGGATCAACGCTCGGATGAAAAGATGCTTACATTGCGACTGAAGGCGATTCTTTCGAGCATCGCCTACCTGCGTACTCTGATTCGCGACGTCGATCGCGCGCTTGAGAACTCAAAGGCCGCCTGACCAGGCAACCTGGCAAAGTTAAGATGTCCCGAATTTTTGGCATAGACCTCGGTACCACCAACAGCCTGATTGCCGCCATGGAAGACGGCGCGCCGCGCGTAATCGCGATGGGCGCCAACCACCGGGCTCTGCTGCCGAGCGTCGTTGCGATTGCGCCCGACGGCGCCATCACCGTCGGCGAACGCGCCATCGAGATGGAGCCGCATCTGACCGTCGAGCGCGACGGCCGCGTCAGCGCGGTCGGTTTTGCCGGCGGCGAGTACGGCGCCGTCATTCGATCCGTCAAGCGCTACATGGGATTGGGCGGCGACGAGATCGCGCCCGAAGATCGCGCGCGCTACACCTTCGCCGATCTAAGCGGCCCGGTGGTGCGCTTTCAAATTGGCAAGCGCGTCTTCACTCCCTCGCAAATCTCCGCCGAGATTCTCCGCGCCCTCAAGCACGGCGCCGAACGCGCTCTGCGCGCGGCCGGCAATGACGAAAAAGTCGAGCGCGTCGTCATCACCGTTCCCGCTTATTTCAACGACGGCCAGCGCCAGGCCACCAAGGATGCCGGCCGTCTCGCCGGCCTCGAGGTCGTCCGCCTGGTCAACGAGCCGACCGCGGCGTCACTCGCCTACGGCTTGAACACGCGGGCGGCCGGCAACGTCGCCGTGTTCGATTTCGGCGGCGGCACTTTCGACATCTCGATTCTCAGCATCAAGCAGGGAATCTTCGAGGTGCTGGCGACCAACGGCGATACCCATCTCGGTGGCGACGACATCGACCGCGTCATCGTCCAATGGCTGCTCGCTGAAATCCCCGACCCGCTTAAGCTCGATCGCCACGTCTGGAACAGCGCTCGCATGGCCGCCGAGGACGCCAAGCAACGCCTCACCGACGTTGCCCAGACCCCCGTCGTCGTCGAACTCCCCGGCCACTCGATTCGCAAGCATCTGACCCGTGACGCCCTCGAGCGCATGGCCGAGCCTTTCCTCGCCCGCACTCTCAAGCGATGCGAACTGGCCGTTGCCGACGCCAAGCTCACGCCCGCCGACATCGACGCTGTCGTTCTGGTCGGCGGCTCGACGCGGATGCCGCTGGTCCGCCAGCGTGTTGCCGCGATGTTCCATAAGGAACCCCTGTGCTCGATTGATCCCGACCAGATTGTCGCTCTTGGAGCCGCTGTGCAGGCTTCTGTGCTAATGGGCATGCAGGGCGACATGCTCCTGCTCGACGTGGTCCCGCTGTCGCTGGGTATCGAAACGATGGGTGGCGTGATGGAACGTCTTATACATCGCAATACCACCATTCCGACCAGCGTAGCTGAAGGCTTCACTACGGCTGTGGATAATCAAACCCATGTTGATATCCATGTTTTGCAAGGAGAGCGCGAGCTTGCTAAGGATTGCCGTAGCTTAGCGCGCTTCAAGCTGGGGCCGATTCAGCCACAGCCGGCGGGGGTCCCGCGCATCGAGGTCACTTTCCTCATCGATGCAAACGGGATACTAAATGTCAATGCGCGCGATGAGCGTACGGGCCGCGAGCATTCGGTCGACGTCAAGCCAAGCTATGGACTGACGGATGATGAAATCGAGCGAATGCTCGAAGAGGCCGTCGATCTCGGGGAGCAGGATCTCGAGGAGCGCCTGCTGATTTCGTACCGCAACGACGCCGAGCAAATTCTGGGCGCGCTGCGAAAGCAGCTCGGCGAATTCGGGCCCCTGGTCGATAATCGGGAGCGTGCGCGCATGGACGAGGTGGCGGAGCGGCTGGAGGCGGCGCGAATCGGAACCGATCGCGAGCTAATCGCAAAACTCGTCGAGGAGCTGAACGAGGTTACCACTCCGTTCGCGGAGCGCATTATGGACGCCGCTATCAAGCTGGCGCTCGAGAAGAAATCAGTGGAGGACCTTTCCTAGCAGGGTAACTTGCAACGGAAGTCGTGCAAAGGACGTATTGAAAATGGGGTTTAAGTGGGATCAGGCCGAGGAAATTGCCGAAGTGCTTGCGGAGAATCATCCGGGATTGGACCCGCTCGCCGCGCGCTTCACTGATCTGCGTCAATGGGTCATCGACCTCGACGAATTCGACGATAATCGCGAGGGCTCTACCGAGGCGAAATTGGAAGCCATCCAGATGGCATGGCACGAAATATTTAAGGAACAGAACGAGGACGACTCTGAATAGGCGTAGGCGTGGCTGCGTCATAACTATGAGGAGGGTGGGCCGGTGGATACACGCATGACATTGAAGGCGGGTAACGGAGAAAAGATGCAGGAAAAGGAAACACTGGACGAAAGATTGCCGGGGCTGTTCGAGCCCGACACTCTTTTGCCCATTCAATACTTCGAAGCGATGCGCAAGAAGCATCTGCTCGAGGGCGAAAAGCGGCTCATCCTGAGCGTGCTCGAGGACGCGATCGAATGCTTCATGAAATGCATCGACGCCTCCACCAGCAAGGGCCAGCGATTGTTCCGCGATGCTGACGAATGGATCGCGCTCGAAGACAAGCGCTGGGTCTTTTCGTTCGACAACGTCTGCGACATGCTCGACATCAATCCCGAGTACATGCGGATGGGTCTGCGCAAGTGGAAGGACAAGCGCCTTGACGCGATCGCGCGCCGGCGCGCCACGCTCGCCCTCGAGGCCGAGCGCGCTGCCGCCGAGGCTGCGATGCAGCCTGCGGCTGCGCTGGTCGCGCCCCCGGCAGCGCCCGCGCCCGCGGTCGCCGTCGCAATTCAAAAGCCCGCCAAAGTCGCAGCCAAACGGGCACGCGTCAAGCGGCGCCCCGAGCGCGTGCGGATAGCCAAGCGCTCGGCAGGCAAACTGCGCAAAGCGCGCGCTTAAGACAGCCTGGAAATGACGACGGCCGCAGCCGCGGCCGTCGTCTCTTGCCAATCGCAAGGCGGCGCGCGTGTCATCGACACGCGTGCCGCCTTGCTTTTTTGTGTCATCCTGAGCGCAGCGAAGGATCCCGGATCCTTTCCTCTCCCTGTCAGGGAGAGGATGAAGGTGAGGGTCCGATTAAAGCGCGAATCTTCGGCGCGCGATTCAGGGTTCTGCCTCTGCAAGCCGTTACGCAAAGCTCTCCTGTCAGGGAGAGCAGCAGTTCCTTCTTGAGCAACCCCTTCTAACAGGCCGTCAGGCCGCATTTTTATCCTTAATACCGCGTGCAGGCGTCATCCCTAGCCGTTGGCTCTGCCCATCGCGTAGTCGCGAAAANNCAACGGCGGGCGGCCTTAATACTGAGTGCAGGGGTCACCCCTGCTATCTTGCCAATCGCGGCCGTACCTCGTAGCCTCTCACCGCAGCCGTCGGTCCTGCTCCGCGATGCCGCTCCGAACGAAAATCGAATGCCCCAGCTGCGAGGCCGACGTGGTCGTCAAGCGCGCCGGCGTATGTCCCAACTGCGGCGCGTCCATCACCGGCCATGTCGCCCGGGTCCGCGCGCGCGAGCGGCGCATCGAGCAGGTCGTAGCCGTCATCGGCACCGTGCTCGTCGTGGGCCTGGTCGTCGTCACCAGCGGCGCAACCCTGCTCGAAGGAATAGCCGTCTACGCGATCGTCGGCGCCGTCGTGTACTACCTCGCGCGGCGCACCTTCGTCTGATTTTTCGTTTCTTCCTTTTTCACTTTTCACTTTCTCACTCTTTCACCGGCTCGCGCCTGAACGTTTGTTTATTTTCCCGGCTGCTCGAACCTGGACATGCGTTAAACTGTTCTCTCCGTTGACGTATTGCGTTTTTTAATTCAGAATTGGTGCAACGCAAACTTGCCAATGGCGTATCTATACCTGTGAAGACCAAGTGCGTGGCAGGAAATTCTCCGAAACGAATCGATGGCATCCTTAATGCTCCCTCAGTCAGGTAGAGGTAACCGACAATGAAATCCAAACGAAGTCTGATGGCTGTGCTGGCTGGTCTCGCGATCCTTGCGGCGCCGATTACGGCGGCTGCGTTTGACAACAACAACTACGGCCATAACGATTCGCGTCCGTCGCCTGTATCACGTTCTACGAATGCGCCGGCGCACAATGGCCATTCGGCTGACGTGAATGGCCATGGGGTCCACAACAACGCGGCGGCGGCTAATCGTGACTGGCACGACAATCACAATGCAGCGACCCGCGGCTACGGCCCCGGCGACCGCGGCCCCGGTTATGCGGGAGGCTATGGGACTCGTGGTTATCCTGTAGGGTCCCCCTATTATGGCGCGCCGATGTTCATGAACGGATCATCGTCATGCAGGGCAGCGCAGAGCGTCGTGAACAACTATTATCGCGACCGGAACACCGGCCATCCCGCGGCCGCCGCTGATTTGCTCGCACGGAATCAATGGGCGTTCCATAGCGGCTGCCGCTGATTCAGCAATTCGTCCGGTAATTGCGCATCTGATTCGTTCCTGACGACCACCGCGCCCCGTCGCCTCCCGGCGGGGCGCGGCCCTTTTCAGGGCACCGCCTTCCGCGCCACCATAAGGGCGAGGTGACAGGCCGGTGTTTTAAGGAACCGTCAGGTATGGCTGTTCAGGTCCGGGCGGAAAGCGCGAACAAATCTAATAGGTTTGTAATCGGCGTCCATGAAGAACCACCAGAAAAATCTCGTCTCGTAGCTTTTGGGCGCTGTGCCTCGATACGTGATGATGCCATTTATCCCCAGCGTCTTACTGCGGTCCTGAACCAAAGCGAAGATCGTAGGATCGAGCGTGCTACGACATTCGATTCGGTCGGTGACTTCCTCCCCCGGACCTACGAGCGAGTCGCTGAGACGCTGCCCATTTTCCGGAAAATAGAGCAACTCCGGTTCCTTAATCTCCGTTACGTAGCCAATCGGCGTATCATTCGGGTCTGCACTAGCTATGTAGGTGACAATATCGGCTGGCCCAACTCCGAAATTTTTAAGATGAATCGCGAATTTATGGGTCAGCGCTCCATTTATGAACTTTGTGTCTGTGCATTCGACTTTGGTAACCATCAGGAAAGGCCGATTAACATATAATGCGCCTTCCGTCGCCTTGTGCAGTTCGCGAGTTACGCAGACCAGCAGATAACTAAACACGGCCATCGCCAGAGTCGCGGCGGCTATTATGAAATTGAAAAATCCCTGGGTGGAGATCCCCAAGATCCATTCCCGAACCTTCCGCAGCAAGCCCGCGTACTGATCGCCATCTTTTCTAATTTCGTCGGAGGTGGACTGGCCGTTTACGGAATTTACAGGGGGTGGGGCTTGTTTGACTCGCGTCGGAGAAGGGCTTTGTTTGGCCTGAGCTTGTGTTTGCTGGGGGGTATCATTTCGTTGCTGGGTCAGGCTTTGGCTTGGCCCTAGACCTTGCGCGTTCACGCTTCTTACGGCGTTTAGGAGTAATGCCGACACTATCAGGATCGACGCCGACAAAAGATTCAAGCGTTTCATCACGCTCGCGATTTACCAAAGCGAGCGCCAAAGCGAAAGACCGACCTGTTTCCGTCCACTGGGTAAGCACCAAAACGCTCGCTGAACGTGGGCCGAGCCTTACCGCTCGGCCTTGTTCTTGTCCCAACTGACTTAAACCGACGCTAGCCGCTCCATCGCCCGCAATATCCTTGCTCGGCGCTCTTCCGGCGTCTTCGCAAACGACGCAAACTGCAGCGCCGTAGTCGTGATTCCCGCCCGCGCGTAGTCATCCAGCCGCCGCCGGCATTTCTCTGCCGTGCCGAATACGAAAATCTTCTCGACCATATCGTCGGAAATCGCCTCGAGCGCTTTGCCCCGATCGCCGGCGTTCCACGCATCGATCGCAATCGTCGCTTCCTTGTCGTAGCCGATCTCGCGAAAGAACTTGTTGTACTGCGGCACCGTCACGTAGGCCGTCAGCGACCGCCGGAACAGATTTCGCACCACCTCTTCGTCTTCATCCACCGCGGCGATTATTCTGCACACCACGTCCAGCCCGGCGGGATCTTTGCCCGCCGCGCGCATCCCTTCGCGCGTGTTATCCAGCATCGGCCCGACCGTCTCGGGCGTGATGAAGTTGACGATCACGCCGTCGCCCAGCTCGCCCGCCAGCCGCAGCATCTTGGCGCCCTGCGCACCGATATAGATTTTCGGCGGATGCGTAATCGGCATATCGAGCCGGAAACCGTTTATCTTGACCATCGCGCCCGCCATCGTGACCTTCTCGCCGCGAAAAATTGCGCGCAACGCTTCCACCGTCTCCCGCATCATCGTAACCGGCTTGCGAAACGGCACGCCCATCCACTGCTCGACGATATTCGGCGTCGAGATTCCCAGCCCCAGGATAAAACGGCCGCCCGCCAGCTCGTTGACTGTTACCGCCGACATTGCGATTAGCGGCGCCGGCCGCGTAAACACCGGAATGATCGCGCATCCCAGGCGGATCTTGTGGCTTAGCATCGCCGCCGCGGCAATCGGCGCAAACCCGTCGCTCGAGAACGATTCATACGACCACGCGTCGGTGTAGCCGCATCGATCTGCGGTGCGCACCAGCTCGGGGAAATGCGCGCTTCGAAACGGTTCGAACGGAATGGTGATTCCCAGCCTCATCTTTCTGAACTCCTTAATCGAGCCAGACTATCGCAGCCGCCGGCATTTCGCCTATCGGCGCTTTTCCTTCTCATCCGCCGGCCCGCAGGTTCAGCACCTCCGCCAGATGCATCGGGCGCCGCGACGGACAGAAATGGCGAATCTGCGAGCGGCACGAGAACCCGTCGGCGACGATGATCGCCTCTGGCGGCGCCTTGTCGATCGCCGGAATCAAAACTCTCGCGCCGATCGCTTTCGATACCTCGAAATGCTCGCGGTCGTAGCCGAACGCTCCCGCCATCCCGCAACATCCTGCGTCGAGCACCTCGAGTTGTGCGCCGGCCGCGCGTGACAGCAGCGTGACCTCGTCGCCGATTCCCGCGATGGCCTTCTGATGACAATGTCCCTGCACGATTGTGCGCCTGCGCAGCTCGGGCGGCGCGAAATTATCCCCCTCGCGGACGAGCAACTCGTCGAGCAGCAATGAGTTCGCCGCAAGTGCGATGGCCCGCGCGTCGTCGGGGAACAACGACGGCAACTCGTCGCGAAAAGTCAGGATACAACTCGGCTCCAGCCCGACGATCGGAATGCCCACCGCGACGAATGGATCGAGCGCTTCCATCACCTCTCTCAGTCGCGCCTTTGCCTGCTCCAGCATCCCCTGATCGTAGAGCGGGCGGCCGCAGCATAGCTGATGGCGCGGGATGATCACGCGAAATCCGGCCCGCTCCAGGACTTCGACCGCGGCGATTGCGACGTGCGGCTCGAAAAAGTTGTTGAAGGTGTCGGGAAACAGCACGACTTCGCGTCCGCCTGCTCTGGGAGCCGCCCTGCGCTCGAACCATGAGCGGAAGGTCCGCCGCGCAAAACGCGGCAATTCACGATCCGGATGAATCGCGAGCGCTTTTTTCATGATGCCGCCCACGATCGGCGCGTGCGCCAGGGCGTTGGCGATCGACGGCGCGCACGACGCGAGCCGCGCGACCTGGTTCAGCTTGCCGAGCAACGCCGACGAAAGCGGACGCCGGTGACTCCGATAGTAGTTGAAGAAAAATTCCGCGCGGTACGCCGCCATATCCACCGACGACGGACACTCGCTCTTGCATCCTTTGCACGACAGGCACAAATCCAGCGCGTCGCGCAGCGCCGGATCGGCGAAACCCTCGGGCAACAGCTCGGTGGTCAAAGCCTCGAACAGGATCCGCGCGCGTCCGCGGGTCGAATGGATTTCCTCGCGCGTCGCCATGTACGACGGGCACATCGTGCCCGCCTCGGTCTTCCGGCATTTCCCGATTCCGACGCATCTGAGCGCCGCACCCGCCAGCCCGCCTTCGGCTCTGAAGTTGAAGTGCGTGGCGATTTCGCGCGGCTGATAGTTCGCACCCAGCTTCAGGTGCGAGTCGAGCGGATACGGATCGACGATCACGCCCGGATTCATCATCGAATCGGGATCGAAGATTCGCTTGAAATCGCGGAACGCGTCGATCAGCTCGGGCCGAAACATCATCGGCAGCAACTCGGAGCGCGCCAGCCCGTCACCGTGCTCGCCCGAGAGCGAACCGCCCAGGCTCGCAACCAGTTCGCCGAGCGCGATCATCGTTGCACGGAACGTCGCGATTCCGGGCGCGCTGGCGAAATCGAAATTGACGCGCGCGTGAACGCATCCTTCGCCGAAATGTCCGTAGTAGGTCGCCACTCTGAGGCTGTGGCGGGTGAGGATGCGGTCGAAGCCGCGCAAAAACGCGCCGAGCCTGGCGGGAGGCACGGCAGAGTCTTCGGCGCCCGGCCAAGTGCGTGGGCGGCCCGGGATGAACGCGCTCGAGCCAAGCCCCGACTCGCGAATCTGCCAGACCGCGGCCTGCTCCCGCGCGTCGGCAAGGTAGGCGGCGCCGGTGCATTCGCGCACCCCGCGCGCGTGCCCGATCACGCGATCCGCGCGCTCGCGCGCTTCGTCCCGCGACGCGCCGCCCAGCTCGACGAGCAGAAAAGCGCGCCCGGCGGGCAGAAATCGCACGCCCGGCATCGCCTTGATGCGCGCAAACTCGGGAAGATTCTCATCGAAGCCTTCCAGCGCTTCGGGGCGATGCTCGAGCAGCCACGGCGTCTGATCCGCCGCGATGAATACGTCGTCGAAGCCGAGCACGACCAGCCCGAGTTCGTTCGGGCGTGGCACGGCTCGTATTGTCGCGCGGATGACTGCGGCGAGCGTACCCTCCGAGCCAACGATTGCGCGGGCAAGGTTGAAGCCCCGCTCCGGCATCAGCTCGTCGAGGTTGTAGCCCGAGACGCGGCGCGGAAGCTTGGGGAAATGAGTGCGCACGGAATCGGCGGATTGGTCGCGAAGCTCGCGGACGGCCGAGTAAAGCTCGCCTTCGCGGCCGCCGCGCGCGATTACCGCGCCAATTTCCGCGTCGGTAATCGAACCTGTCAACGAAAGTTGCGTTCCGTCGTAGAGGACGACTTCCAGCGCCTCGACGTTATCGACGGTTTTGCCGTATGCCGCCGAATGGGCGCCGCATGAGTTATTGCCAATCATCCCGCCGATGGTGCATCGATCTTTCGTCGATGGATCGGGCGCGAAGAACAGGCCGTGCGGCGCCAGCGCGGCGTTGAGATGGCTCTGGATCACGCCGGGTTCGAGCTGCGCGATGCGCGCGCCGGGCTCAATGGCGATGACTCGATTCATGTACTTCGAGAAATCGAGCACGAGCGCGGCGTTGCACGCCTGGCCGGCGAGGCTGGTGCCGCCGCCGCGTGCGAGAATCGGCATCGAGTTTTCGCGTGCGAGCGAAAGCGCCGCAATCACGTCGCCTTCGTGCCGCGGAATCACCACGCCCACCGGCACCTGGCGATAGTTCGATGCGTCGGTCGCATAGGCGGCGCGAGTGCCGGCGTCGAAGCGGACTTCGCCTTCGACTTGGCGGGCGAGTTCGAGCTTTAGCGAATCGAGCGAAACCATCGTCGTGGCCCGATTGTAGTCGAGGATCGGACGCGCGGAATAGTGCGGCAGGGGTGACCCCTGCACCCAGTATTAAGGCCGCGCTCCGTTGTCGCGCGCGGGCAGGGATGACCCCTCACCTTCATCCTCGCCCTAACAGTGCGAGGAAACAAAGGACTCGATCAGGTTACGCAATGCTCTGCTTACAGCGGGAGATCTTTCAGGCCGGCGCTCGGTGCGCCGACCAGCGCAACCATCTTGCCCTCGGGCGCGCGATTTTCATGCATCGCCTGGTGGCATTCCGGAATCTCGTCGAAGCGGAAGGTCTTGGCGACGCATGGATCGATCTTGCCGTCGAGCACGAGCTGATTGAAGGCGTAGGCCTGCTCGTCGTTGGCGAAATGCGAGCCCTGCACGCGCTTCTGCCGCATCCACAAGTAGCGCAGATCGATCACCGCGTTGTAGCCGGTGGTGCCGGCGCAGATCACGACCATTCCGCCCGTGTCGCAGACGAACACGGAACTTGAAATGGTGTCTTCGCCGGGATGCTCGAATACGATGCGCGGATTTTTGCGCTCGCCGACGATGTCCCAGATGGCTTTGCCAAACCCGCGGCATTCCGCGGCCCACTTGTTGTACGCCGCGGTATCCTTCCAGTGCGGCATCATGCCCCAATGCAGATGTTTCTTCCGATTGATGCAGCCCTTGGCGCCGAGCCTGACGCAGAAATCGATTTTGCGATCGTCGCTGACGATGCCGACCGGAATTCCACCTTCGGCCTTGACGATCTGAATCGCCATGCATCCCAAGCCGCCCGACGCGCCCCAAATGAGGACCACGTCGCCGCGGCGCACGACGTGCGGCGGCCATCCCATCAGCATCCGGTACGCGGTTGCGCCCACCAGGGTCGGCCCGGCGGCTTCTTCCCAGGTGAGATGCATCGCCTTGGGCATGCACTGATGCGCCTGCACGCGCGCGAACTGTGCGAAGCTTCCCCAGTTGGTTTCGTAACCCCAAATCTTGAACGACGGGTCGTACATCGGATCGTCGCCGTTGCGCGCCGCGGGCGAGTCGCGATCCCAAACGCCGCAATGCATCACGACGCGGTCGCCGACCTTGACGTTGTGCACGTCGTGGCCGACGGCATAGACGATCCCCGACGCGTCGCTGCCGCCGATATGAAAATCCGAATGATCGTACTTGGCTTTCTGACGCGCGGCGATGACGTTCAGCGGCGAGCCCAGCGCAGCCCACACGTTGTTGAAGTTCACCCCCGCCGCCATCACGTAAACCAGCACTTCGTCGGCGCGGATTTCCGGCACGGCGATCTTCTCGACCTTGAATGCGTGCCTGGGGTCGCCGAATCGCTCCGCGCGGATTACCTGCGCGTACATCTGTTTCGGCACGTGCCCGATGGGGGGCACCTCGCCAATCTCGTAAATTTCCTTACGGCTCATTTCAATTTTTCGTTGTTTACCACCGGGGGCGCTACTGCGCGACGGGCGGCGGCCCCGGCCGGCTTGCCAAGTCCTGGTTCGAGGTTTCGTTCAAAAACGCGCGCCGGAATTAGCTACCGGGTTGCCTCAGATAAGACAATACTTATCCTTCACGGGTTAGGGAACGGAGCGATCGCCGCGCGGGCGTGACGGATCGGCTATGGTCGCATGAGGATATGCTCGGGATCGTGGGCCATTGGGAAGCGAGCCAGAAAGGCAAAGAGTAATGAAATTCCACCACGCTGCCGCGCTCGGTACAATCGCGCTGGTTATGGCCGCGTGCACGCCCGTCGAGAATCACACCGACAACCAGGCCGCGATGGCGCGCATGACCTTCTCGCCCGAGAAATGCGAAACTGTCGGCGCGGTCTACTCCATGTGCGGCGGCGAGCACGCGCTGCCTGACGCGAGCGCGGGCATCGCCGAATCCGGCAAGACGAACGACACGAGGCTGTATCGCGGCTTCTGCGCGCAAGGCTTCCACTATGAAATGGGCAATGGCTGTCAGAAAGATTAAGCATGCGATTTTGAAGCAGCGCGATTTTCAATTTAGACCACTACCCGGCGGCGGGGGTTGGTTGACCCACATGCGTGAATTCCATAAAAAACTGATTCGGCTTCAGGACATTTCGCGATTCAACGATCACAGGAAGAAGGCATCCTGATTCACATGGCAGTGCGCAGAATCGAGCGTGGTCACTACTTCGAGGACTTCGAGATCGGCCATCTTTTCAAGCATCATTGGGGACGCACGATCACCGAGGGCGACAACAGTTTCTTCTCGAGCGTCACGATGAACTTCAACCCGAGCTACTTCAATCGCGAGTACGCGCAGAGCCTGGGCTACAAGAACGTGGTCGTCAATCACATGCTGGTGATGAACGTGGTGTTCGGGCTTTCGGTCGAAGACCTGAGCGAACGCGCGATAGCCCATCTCGGCTACGAGAAAATGAAGTGGCACGAGACGGTCTATCCCGGCGACACGATTACCTCCGAATCGATCGTGCTCTCCAAGCGCGACACTTCGCGGCCCGATCGCGGGGTGGTCAAGTTCCGCACCACCGGCTACAACCAACGCGGCGAAAAGGTGCTCGAGTACGAGCGGCCGGTGCTGATTCGCAAACGCAACGCCGCTTGAGGGGGACCGTGATGCCTGAGATGCTTTTTCAGGGGCCGCGATGCTTGAGATGGATAAGCCGGGGTACTCGGCCACGTGACGCGTTTCAGGATGCTTGAGATGTTACCTGGGTACTCGGTGACGTGATGCTTTTGCTATTTGCGGGACACGACACCAGGAGCAAAGCACAAGATGCCTCTGATCACGCCTGAACATGAATTTATCCGGCGCTCGGTCCGCGAGTTCGTCGAGGCCGAGATCAAGCCCATCGCCAACGACCTCGATCGCCAGAACAAGGAAATCCCCGAGCACATCCTCAAGCAGATGGCCGAGCTGGGCTACTTCGGCGTGATCTTTCCCGCCGAAGAAGGCGGCATGGGCCTGGATTACATCTCGATGGCGATCGTCACCGAGGAGTTGTCGCGCGGATGGCTCAGCGTCGGCTCGGTGATGACGCGCAACATCATCACCGGCACTCTGATCAGCGCTCACGGCACGCCTGAGCAGAAAAAGAAATTCCTGCCGCCGATCGCGCGCGGCGAGCTTATGACCGCGGCCGCATTCACCGAGCCCGATTCGGGCAGCGACACGGCGTCGTTCAAAACGCGCGCGGTCAAAAAGGGCGACGGCTATCTGATCAATGGCGCGAAGATGTGGTGCACGTTCGCCAATCGCGCGCACATGCTGACCGTGATGACGCGCACCGACCCCGACATGTCGAAGCGGCACAAGGGACTGTCGCTGATCCTGTTCGAGAAGCAGCCAGGCGACGACTTCATGCCGCCGACATTGACCGGCTCGCCGATTCCCACCATCGGCTACCACGGGATGCGCAGTTACGCGCTGCAGTTCGAGGACGCATACGCACCCGCGGCGAATCTGATTGGCGGGCAGGAAGGGCGCGGATTCTACCAATTGATGGCGAGTTACGAGGCGGCGCGAATCCAGACGGCGGCGCGCGGCGTGGGCGTGGCGCAGGCGGCGTTCGAATGCGCGGTCAAGTATGCGAAGGACCGCAAGCAGTTCGGCCAGCCGATCGGCGACTTCCAGGTGATCAGGCATAAGCTGGCGCACATGGCCGTCGAGATCGAAGCCGCGCGGCAGCTTTGCTACTTCGCCGCCGGCGAAAAAGACACCGGCAAGCGATGCGACTACGAGGCCGGACTGGCCAAGGCGTTTGCCGCCGAGATGGCCGAGCGGGTCACGCGCGAGGCGATGCAGGTGCATGGCGGCTACGGATACTCGATGGAGTTCGAGGTGCAGCGCTTCTGGCGCGACGCGCGCGTGCTGTCGATCTTCGAGGGCACCAGCGAGATCCAGTACGAGGTCATCGGCCGGCGTATCATGGAGCAGAATTGACCAGCAGGGGGCGCATCGCGCAATGAGCATCACCAACGACGGCAGCTACTTCGAGGATTTTACGGTCGGCGACACGCTGGTCCATCAGCGCGGCCGCACGATCACGGAGGCCGACAATCACATCTTCACCTCGCTGGTGATGAACACGGCCGAGCTGCACTTCAACCAGGACTTGATCGACAAGAATCCGGGCGCCTACGTCGGCGGCAAGCTGCTGGTGTACGGCGGGGTGGTGCTGGCGTTCACGGTCGGACTCGCGTCGGAGGACACCAGCGAGAACGCGATCGCAGAAGTCGAGATGGACAACGGCAAGCATACCAACCCGGTGTTTCACGGCGACACGATTTACGCCGAATCGACGGTGCTCGAGAAGCGCGATGCGGACCGGCCCGACGCGGGGCTGGTGAAGTTCAAACTGATTGGCAAGAAACCCGACGGCACCGTGGTCGTCGAAATCGAACGTACGGTTCTTATCAAGCGCAAGCTGCACTACCTTCAGCCCTGAGCGGGCGAAGTGAAATTCTCCAGGAGAGAATCAATCGATGTACGTATTGGATAAAGGCGCACGTTTCGTAATTCCGCGCACCGAGCTGACCTATCCGGGTCACAACATGAAGCTGCATGTCACGGCCGCCGACGCGGTGAAGGCACCGGTCGATCACGTGATGGCGGACTTCGAAGACGCGTGCCCGTATGAGTTCAAGGGCGACAAGAGCCGCAAAGTGATGGTCGAGGCGTTCAACACGCTCGACTTCGGCAAGAAGGTCGTCACGGTGCGGCCCAACAATATCCATTCGAAGTTCTTCAAGGGCGACATGGAGGCCGTCTTGCTCGGCGCGCCCAATCGCTTCCACGGCATCATGCTGCCGAAGACGCGCGGGCCCGAGGAAATTCGCGAGGTGTCGAAGCTGCTCGACGATCTGGAAAAGCGCGGCGGATGGAACTACCGGCTTCAGATCGAGTCGCTCATCGAGACGCCGCACGCGCTGATCAAGGCGTACGAAATCGCGACCGCGTCGGATCGGATGTGCGGGCTGGTGTTCGGCATCGCCGACTTCGCGGCAAATCTCGGCATCCGCGAGATCGTCGAGAATCAGAATCAGAATTTTCACTACTCGAAGCAGGCGGTGGTGGTCGCGGCCAAGGCCGCCGGGCTGCACGCGATCGACAACGTCTATCTGCGGCTGTGGCGCAACACGGATTCGCCCGAGCGAGTCACGGAATTGCAGGCGCGCCTGCGCGAGAAGAACGTCGGCGCCGCGAACCTCGGGATGGATGGCACCTGGGTGATACATCCGCAGCAGGCGGAGATCGCCAACGCGTGCTACACGCCCAGCCGCGAGCAGGTCGAGGAGGCGCGCCGCGTGATCAAGCTCTACCACGAGAAGGGGGGAGGTTCGATGGCCGATCCCAAATCGGGCGAGATGATTGACGAGGCGACGATCAAAATCGGCCTGATGGACCTCGCCAAGGGAGCGCAGGCCGGGATGGTGTCGGATGCGGAGCTTCGGGATTGGTCGGCGAAGAGCCGCGAGATCACCGGCTACGACATCCTGGAGCTGATGCACCGGGTCGCGTAGGCGTCGCGGCGGCGGAGAATGCCGGGATTTTCCTCTTTCTGGTCTGCTGTTTCCTGCCCAACTCCGCAGGTTCAATTTGGCTGGAAAGCGCAATTTATACCATTAGTTGTGGTCTGGCGACGGACATACCACAAGGGCTAGCTTTGTTCCGTCAAAAATAATTTTCGCGGAAGGGGACGCTGCCAGATGTCGAATCGTGCGGAGAACTGCGTGCGGGGATCTCGCCTGAGTGTTGACCATAGCGATTGCCTAGCACCTCGCGGGCGGCGCGGGCAGGCTGAATAGTTCATCCCTGAACAGGGGTGACCCCTGTACCCAGTATTAAGGCCGCGCTCCGTTGTCGCGCGCGGCCCGTGCCGCTGGCGTGACGGATCGGCTATGGTCTATCGAAGAACTTATCTCGGAGGCAACAAATGCCTACAGCGAAAGAGTGGATCGAGCGGAATGAAGAAAATTACGCACCATGTTGGATTTGTGCATGGGCATTCGCCCGAAGGAGAGAAACGCGACGTTTTTGTAGCACATGCCATCAAGGATTCTGTGAAGGTGAACACGGCTCTTTTGTACATGGCACCGCTAAGTGCGTAATCTGCTTAAGACTCCCGGCAGAAAAGAGAGAAGTTGATCTCTTCGTCGTCGCGGTCCCGCCCATACCTTCAGCCGGGACCGCACCCAGTTCCACTTCATCTGGCGGCACGTCAAATTAGGGCAATAACCTAGTTGAC
>PLDK01000019.1 GCA_003135135.1 Deltaproteobacteria bacterium | reverse complement strand
GTAGTCAGTTTTCTATTAGTCACAGCCTAACGGTAGCATGACTAGTAATATAAAGTCGGCTTGGTATCGTTGATTAAGGTTACTCATATAACCAAAGAACCGCATATCCCCGTTAGTCCGCTCTAATCGCCTCGCCCAGTCCGCGTGTCGTGCGAACCATCGCGTTCAAGGTCACTTCACACGTCGCGCAGAATGAGCGTCGTCTTCGGCCGAGAGAAAGTGCAGCAGCGACTCATTGAACATGGCTGGATCCTGAAGAAACGCAAAGTGACTCACTGCGGGGAGGATTAGCTCGCCGGAGCCGGGAATCAGTGCGGCCATGTGATCGGTGTTCTCGCGCCTGATCGCCTCATCGTGGTCCGCATCGACGATCCACGTCGGCACCTTGATATGGCTCAATTGATCGTCGGTAAAGTACGGCTCGGTCGCCCACATGTGCTCGATGTTTGCAAGGAAGGCTTGGAACTGCGTGGGAGTCGGCGAGAGTTGCGTGTACTCCTTCGCTGCGCGTTGGATATAGGCACTGAAGACGGGGCTCTTGCTCACATCCTTCACACCCGATGGATCGGAATTCGCGGCGAACGCGAACAGTCGCGTCAGGCGGTCCGGATGATGGATCGCGATATCGAGACCAATAATCGCTCCGTCACTCCATCCGATCAGAGCGGCTTTGCGGATATGCAGGTAATCCATCAACGCCAGAACATCTGACGACATCAGATCATAACTGATCGGCGCGTCGGTTCGTGTGCTGCGTCCATGGCCGCGACTATCCACAACGATCACATGGTAGTGCGCGGCGAGGACGGGCACCTGCAATCCCCAGTACTCTGAATTCGCCAAGCCACCATGCACCAGGATGACCGGCGCACCGTGACCAACCTCCGCGTACCACAGGCGAATGCCGTTGACCGGCGCGATGCCACTAGTCTCAGGCTCGGGTAGCACCGGTGTCGGCGGCAGACGCAACCACAGGGGTTGCGCGCCAGCGGGCGGCGCGCCAGCGAGCGCAGCGAACATCAAGAGGACAATGAACAAGCGGCGCATTTGATGCACAATTAGCTACTTTGCGGGCTGTGCATAGTGAAAACCTAAATCCTGAGGTGGTGATGATGCTGTCCCTACTGAAAATTCCATCTGAAGCGGAATTCGAGCGGCTGCGAGAATCGGTATCGAATCGACGCTCCTAAGTGAGACGGGCTGCGATCTGAACCACAAGCGGCTCACCCCTGATCGAGATTGAAAAACCTCCGATACAGAGTCCTCAGACGACAGCGTACGGGCCGCGACGCTACCACTGGTGAGCAGGAATCCGGGAGGAATCAGGCGGCGAGACGTTCGTAGCGGTGATGCAGACCGCCGACCTGCGGGATGGCCGACGACTCTTCCGACCCTGCGAGCCTGGATCAGGCGTGAGTCGGGGCAATCCTTGTCGAGCGAAAGATGAGTGCGGGTGCGTTGGTAATAGTCAACGTACGAGGACAGGACGCGGCACAGATGGCGCTCGTTGAAGATCACGATGTGGTCGAGACATTCGCGACGGATCAAACCGATCACGCGCTCGACGTACGCGTTCTGCCAGGGTGATGGTGGCGCCGTGATCACTTCCGCGATGTCCATCGCTTCGACCCGGTTGCTGAAATACGCGCCATACGACGAATCGCGATCGCGCACCAGATAGCGCGGAGCAGTGTTCCACGGGAACGCTTCGGTTACCTGGCGTGAGAGCCAAGCTGCGGTTGGATGCTCGGTGACGGCCGTGCGTACGATCTTCCTGCGATCGTGGGCCAGAATGATCATCACGTAGAGCAGCCGAAACGATGCGGACGCCATGACGAACATGTCGATGGCGGCGATGCCTTCCGCGTGATTGCGGAGGAAAGTCCACCAGTTCTGCGAAGGTGGTGTTCCTCGTCTTCGCACCGTGTACTTGGCCACCGTAGCTTGGCTGATCTCGATGCCGAGCTTGAGAAGCTCACCGTGGCTCCGGGGCGCGCCCCAGAGCGGGTTGCCGCTGCTCATCTGCCGGATCAGATCCCGAATCTCGCGATCCACTGTTGGCCGTCCGGATCTCGAACGCCATCGCCAAAACAGGCGGAAGCCCTGGCGGTGCCATTGGACGACGGTGGCCGGCTTGACCAACACCATCACCTCCAAACAGCGTGGCCACAATCGGTAGAGCAACGCCCAGAGCAAGCGGTCGATCGCGAACAGCCGCAGCCGACCCGGCTGCTGGCGGCGAAGAACATGCAGCTGATGACGCAGGGCGAGGTTCTCTAGTTCCACCACTGCCCGACTACGGAATCGGCATTCAAACCGACAGACGATCGATCGCACGAGCGTAAGCATGCCGGCGATATTGCGTCAGTGAATCCAAAAACTCCAGACTTTTCGGCGCTTTCGGAGTTTTTAGTAGCCAGAGGCCTTTGAACCCACGAAGCGACGCACGCGCCGCGATTTCGCGCACTTCTTCAGAGATTTCAATACATCGAGGACTCGGGTGCGGAGGGGGTGGGATTCGAACCCACGAGGGACTTTCATCCCTGCCGGTTTTCAAGACCGGTGCCTTCAACCACTCGGCCACCCCTCCATTCGAAGAAGATCACTTTTTCGCGACACCTTCAGCCTGCCACAGCTTGATGCCGCCGAGCAGGCCCTCGGTATTGCCAACCACCTTGACGTTGGACGGCAACTTGAAGTTGATGGTCGCCGCATTGCCGCCACCGAGGTAAAGCCTGTCGTAGTTGAACGTCTTCGCCATCTCGTCAATCGCTTCGCGCAGGTGTTTGTTCCACTTCTTCTTGCCCTTCTTCACGAACGCCCGGTTGCCGAGCTCGTCTTCGTAAGTCTTACCGTTGCGAAACGGATGATGCCCCAGCTCGAGATGCATCCGGTGCCCATCAACGAACAGCACCGATCCGAACCCGGTCCCGAGTGTAATCACCAGTTCGTCGCCGTGGCCGGTCACGCATCCCAGGCCCTGCACGTCGGCGTCATTGGCGATTCGCACAGGGCGTTTGAGTTTCTTTTTCAGCGCCATCTCGAGCGGGAAGTTGTTCCAACCTTTGCCCAGATTCGGCGCGGTATAAACGACGCCATTCTTGATCACGCCCGGAAATCCCACCGACGCCCGGTCGAACGTCCCGGCCATCTTGGCGAGCTTTGCGATAATCGCGATCACCTTTTTCGGCGTCGCGTTACGCGGCGTCTTGATCTTTTGCCGCTCGGTTATCATCTTGCCTTTTCCGTCGAGCGCGGCGGCCTTGATTCCAGTTCCCCCAACGTCCACCGCAAGAGTGGTTATCGATTTAAGCGCCGGCGGCTTCACAGGCGCTGGCGGCTTCGCGGGCACTGGGGGCTTCGCGATTGGTTTTGCCTCGGGAGTCTTCGCAGGTTGTTCTTGTGTCATTTGTTCACTCTTGACGTGCGCCAGGATTGACGGCTGGCGACAATGCGGGCGTGAGTTGCAGCTCGCGATTCGTTGGTTATATACCAAACTGCATTTACACGCATTCCAGTGGCATCTGCTTGTCGCGACGTGGTAATTCAGGCCTCGCGGATCGTCCGGGGATCGTCTTTTGCAATCGCGAATAGCAAATTACTTCGGGTTGGAACTTGCAGGCACCACGTTTCGACGCGAGGTGCTGGCGGGCGTCACCACGTTCGTCACGATGTCGTACATAATCGCGGTCAATCCGGCCATTATGAAAGCCGCGGGCATCCCCGAAGGACCTTCGATGGTCGCGACCGTGATGACTGCGGTGGTCGGAACGCTGGTGATGGGCCTGTACGCCAATCGTCCGTTCGCAATCGCGCCGTACATGGGCGAGAACGCGTTCGTCGCATACACCGTCGTGAAGGTGCTTGGCTACAGTTGGCAAACCGCGATGGCTGCGGTGTTTCTCGCGGGCGTGATGTTCGCGCTGTTGACCGTAGCGCGCGTACGGCAATGGATGGTCGAAGCGCTTCCGCCGGGCCTTTGCTACAGCTTCGGCGTGGGAATCGGACTGTTCCTCAGCTTCATCGGACTCAATGAATCCGGAATCGTCGCGCTTGGCGTGGCCGGCGCGCCGGTGCGAATCGGGAACCTCGCGGCGCCGTCGGTCGAGATCGCGGTGCTCAGCTTCGTGCTGATCGCGGTACTGATGGTCCGGCGCGTGCCGGGCGCAATCCTGCTCGGGATTTTGATCTCGGCGGGCATTGCATTTGTCACGGGCGTCGCGAAGCCGCCGTCGCTGTGGGTCAGCATGCCGCCGAATCCCGCGCCCATCATGCTGAAACTCGACCTGCGAGGCGCGTTGAGCGTCCGATTCTTCGGCGTACTGCTGACGATATTCGTGATGGCATTGATCGACACGATGGGTTCGCTGATCGGAGTCTCCGCGCGAGCCGGATTTCTCGACGCCGACGGGACGTTGCCGCAGATCGAACGCCCGATGCTTGCCGACGCGATCGCCACGATGTTCGCAGGCCTGGTGGGCACCACCACCTCTGGCGCGTACATCGAATCTGCGGCCGGCGTCGACGCCGGCGGACGCACTGGCTTGACAGCAGTGGTGGTCGCAGCGCTGTTCGCGATGTCGCTGTTCTTCGCGCCCCTGGTAGCTGCGATCCCGGCCGCGGCGTACGCGCCGGCGCTGATTGTCGTAGGCGCGATGATGATTGCGCCGGTCGTCAAAATCGACTTCGACGATTACACCGAACTGATTCCCGCATTTACGGTGATTGCCCTGATGAGTTTCACCTACAACATCGGGATCGGAATCACGGCTGGACTGATTCTTTATCCCGTGGTCAAGCTCGCCACTGGGCGCCGCAGCGAGGTCCACGCCGGATTGTGGTTGCTATGCGGCCTGTCGATTCTGTTTTACGTTTTCTATCCTTACCAATAGCGAAGACGCCGGTTAGCACGCATAGAGCTGAACAATTGGTGAATCACTGAAACACTCCAATTGACTTAACCCGGCGTCAAACCTAATTTCGTCTGGTTGGCGCCTGCGGGCGTCAGCAAGAGGTGAGAATGGCTATTTTCACCAGGCAGTTCGGCCGACACCGACGAGTATGAGCAATGGCTCCAGAAGGCGGGGGAACGGATCAGCGTGCTGTCGATTACCAATGCGCCGGCGGGGGATGGTTCGTCAACTCAACCGACCACCGGGCCGATCGGGATCACATATGAGACTGACGATCAGTCATTGGCTCCCGCCAGGAGCAGGACGGCAATCGTCGCGCAGGTGGTGATAATCGGAGCGCTCTTCTTCGCCCTGTTTCTCTTCCTGATTTCAAAAATATAGCCAACGGTCCGGGTGTCTTACCCAGCAGCTGAAATGCGATCGATCATGGCCGGGATGCGGCTGCGCCCGGCATGGCCCGCCAGCCCTGCCGCCGCGATTCGCTCCATGTACTCGCGCACGACCAGCCTGATGAACTTCGCCGTCGCGATACGCCCCTTGTCCACATTCGCCTTTTCGAGTCCGCCTCCGCAGATGATGATCATCGGCTCCAGCAGCTCGGGACTCCCAATCAATCCGAGCAGAACGTGCTCAGTGTGGTCGAGGTAACCCTCCATCGCGCTCACTTCGAGCGGGCGATGCTTCAGATGGTAGCGGAGCTGGCCGAGTCCGTAGGCGGTCTGACGGCCGGCGTCCTGCATCGCGTAGCGCATGATCGCGCGATCGACTTTGGTCGGCGCGAACGCTGCCACTTGCCGATATAACACGAGCAGGAATCCGGCAAGCGACAGGTTGATCGAAACCGAGCCCTGCGGAAACTGATCCGCCCACAGCCATTCCTTGAGTCCCTGCTCCGCCGTGACGCTGGCGCGGCCGAGTCCCGCCCCGCCGTAGAGCGCGCGCTTGCGAAACACTTCGAACAGGCGTGACGCATCGAGCATCTGCGCGCACATCCAGCTCTTCTGTTCGAGGAAGTCCTGATTGATCAACGCAACCCACTTCGAGGGAAAGTCCATCGACACCATCTGGCATTCCTGCAGAAAGGTGTAGAGCTGCGCACACGCCATCTCGAGCTCGGGCGCGATCGGACGAGCGTGCAGTTCGTTCCATCGGATGTCGGTCGCCGGGACCCATCGCCGCGTCTTGTCTTCTTCGTAAAGCTCGGCAACGTTGTCCGACCATACGTCGGACTTCCGATTCACGACGTAGCCCATGTCGGGCAGCTTGCCGACCTTCTCGCTTCCACGCGACACCATCGACTGACTCTTGCGGACGTCCTCGGGTATATTGGTGTAGCCGTAGCTGCCCACGTCGAGGTCCTGGTAGGTAAGTCCGCGCCGCGGATCAGACGGGCGGCCCTTTATGCGTTCGGTCTTAGCCTCGTACCAATGCAGGCCTAAGTGTCCCTGCATCACCTTTTGCGCGGCTTCCAGGACCGTCTGGTCGACCGTGTAATCCTTGTCAGCGTAAAATGCCACTTGGTGCTGCCTGTCCTGTCCTTGGAGCTTGCTGTCCTTAGAGCTTGATTCCCGCGTTTTCGGCTGCGGCCCGGCCCATCTCGTACATCTTATAGAGCTTCGAGCGTTCCTTGCGCTCCGGCATCCCGCACTTGTCCAGACGCTCGAAATGCTCCTCCATCTGCTTGAGATTGAACTGGGTAGTCACTCGAACACCCTGTTCGATGTTTTCCTTCTTGAGCCCGCCGCCGGCCAGGATGATGAACGACTCGGTCAGCTCGGTTGCTGCCGCGCCGGCGAACGAAATGTTCTCGGCTTCGTCCAGATGCGCGTGCAGAACTTCGCGTTTCTCGGGGAAGTGATCGAGTACGTATTTGAAATGCTGCATGCCATAGCCGACGTGACGCGCTTCATCCTGCATCACGAGGCGGAAAATCTTCTTGTCCACGTCAGTGGGCGACAGGTATTCGCTGAATCGGAACATGGTAAGCACGTTGCCCTCGGCTACCAGGTGCAGCGCAACCGACATTTCGCTGAACGAATCGGCGTCGCGCAGATGCTTCAGCGCCATCTCGTTGATCGGACTGGCCTGCATCAAGCCCCAACCCGTCGTAAGCGCGCGCTTGCGGAAGACCTCCGCATGGCGCGCCTCGTCCATCGCTTGCGCCGCGATGAACGAACGGACCTCGATAAAGTCCGGGTTCAGCCGCGGCAGCCACATCGCGGGCGTATCGGTCGCGATCATTTCCACTTCGGTCAGGAAGGTCATCAACTGCGAGAGCGCCTTGCCCGTCACCTCCGGCAGCTCAACTCCCTCGAGGCGGTCCCACGGAATGTCGGTGGTGGCGTTCCACTGGCGCGACATCGCTTCTTCGTAATAGCTCTCGGTGTTGAACGCCCACAGCTCGCTCTTGCGCGAGACCCATGGCTGCGCGTCGGGCACCCCATCGGGAATCTCGGCGCCGCGCGGCGCGTAGGATCGATTCGCGCGAACCTTCTCGGGTATGTCGGTATAGCCATAAGTCCCGAGGTTGAGGTCACGATAGGTCAGTCCGCGGCGCGGGTTGGCTTCTTCGGGACTGATTTTCTCGGTCGCCGACTTCATCCATGACAGGTCCATCTCGCCGGTCCTGATCGTGTATAGCCACTTGTCGATGAAGTCCTTGTCCTCGGTGAAGTTCGTGGTCGAAAGGTATGCCATCGTCGCCGCGCCTCCGCGCTCTGCTTGGAACCTTAGAAGCTCACTTCGAGCTTGCTCGACAGGTCGAAAAATTCCTGGATCGATTCCATGAACCGGTAGAGCTTGTCGTGACCGTCGGGATCGTCGTAAACAATCTTCAACCGCTCGCCGAAATGCGCCAGCGTGTTGATGTCGTGCGCGGAGTCGGCCTCGCCGTTGCGCCGGATGTTTTCGATCATCTCGCGCCACACCTGCGAGTCGCCCTCGATCTGAAAATCGACTTTCTTCAGATCGATCGCCGGCACTTCGCTGACGTTCTTGAGATCGAAAACCTCGAACTCGAGGATGAAGTTGCGCGCCTTGCCGTTGACGCCGACGGTTACCCCGAAGGTCGTGTCGATAAACCCCAGCCGCCGGAATTTTTCCTCGTTCGCGGCCATCTGCGCCTTGAGCGCTTCGAAGTAATCAGTAGAAGGAAAGCTAATCGCCATAAATCGATGAACCCTGCCGGTCTCCCAATAAATTGATCGATGCTGAATAAATCTAGGATTAAACGACCCACTAAGGCAAGCAAACGCCCTAAAACCCCGCATCTTTGCCGAATACCAAGCGTTCTGAGGCCGATCTCCTCGCCCGTCACGTCGCCCAAGTCAGGGTGCGGCTGGCCGCGCCTCCCATCTCGACGCGATTGTTTCCCTTCCCCCCTGGGCAGGTTCACAATCGCTTTGCGCTAGGCGTGGATTAGAGGGCGGCGACTGGACCACGGCGCGGTTTGCTCGATTTGGGCGGCCAGCCGCAGCAGCAAATCTTCGCGGCCGTACGCAGCTACGAGCTGAACCCCAACCGGGAGGCCATCGCGCGTCATGTGGAGCGGGATCGAGATGGCGGGATTGCCTGCCACGTTCCATGGAATCGTGAACGGGCTGACCTCGGCCATCCGCCGTCCGATGTCGGCTGGATGCTCGCCCGGTCCGAGCTTGAAGAATCCGAGCGGCGGCGCGGGAGTGGCTAAAGTCGAAGTGACGAGGATGTCGAATCCGCCGCTCCACCATCGCGCGGTCGTCCGCGAAAATTCGTTGATCCATTCGCGTGCGACGATCAATTCGACCGCCGACACCTGGCGGCCACGCTCGACGAGAAACCATGTCCACGGATCGAAATCTTCGGCGACGACGCAGCGCCCAAGTATCCTTTCCGCGTCCACCGCGTGGCCGGCTTCGCCGGATGCGATCAGAACGCCGACCGGGTCGCCGATGCGCTCGTCGTCGAGCGCGGCGGGATGATTTTGCTCCACCTTGTGGCCTAGCGACTCGAGCAGCTTCGCGCAGTTGCGAACCGCGGCCGCGCAATCGGCGTCGATGCCCGGATGGAATGACGGCGCCCGATCCATGAAGCCGATTCGCAGCGGGCCGGGAGGGAGCGATGCTTCGTCGCGAAAGGGACGCGCAGGCGCCGGCGCCGTGTAGGGATCGCCGGGCATGTAGCCGCCGACCACGTCGAGCGCCGCCGCCGCGTCGCGCACGGATCGGACGAGCGCGCCTTCCTCGCCGAGTCCGTGCCAGATATCGGCGTGAAGCGGTCCGATCGAAGTCCGACCGCGCGAAGGCTTGAGCCCGACGACTCCGCAGAATGACGCCGGAATGCGAATCGAGCCGCCCGCATCGTTGCCGTGGGCGATCGGGACTATCCCGGACGCAACGGCCGCGCCCGCGCCGCCGCTCGATCCACCGACACCGCGTTCGAGATTCCAGGGATTGCGAGTAGGTCCCCATGCGCGAGTTTCAGTCGCGATCGACGGACCCCATTCGGGCACCGTAGTCTGTCCGATCGCGATCAGGCCGGCGGCGCGAAATTTCGCGGCGACATTGGAAGTGGATCGCGCCGTGATCCGCGCGTCCTTGAACGCTTTCCATCCCCAGCTAATCGGCTCGCCGGCCACCATCTCGGACAGATCTTTCAGCAGGAAGGGTACGCCGTGAAAAATACCCGATGGCTTCGTTTGCGCCGTGGCGGCCTCGGCGCGCGCCTTGTCGAAGCGCGGATAGATCACGCAATTCAGTTGCGGGTTGATACGTTCGACGCGTTCGATTGCTGCGTCAACCAATTCGCGCGCCGTGGCCTTACCCGTCGCGACGAGATTGGCCTGCGCGGTCGCGTCCATCCAGGCGAGTTCGTCGCGATTAAGAGGTGTGTTCATGGCGCTGAACCTACCGCGACAAAGGTGTTTCGTCCATCACAGGTAGAACCACCCTGCCCCATCGCACCGGGGATTACGTTGCGTGTGGCACTCACGCCGCCAAAGCACCCCTGCAGTTCAGGGTGTCATAGTTCAGCCTGAATGGACTCCGATGATAGTGCTATTCGTCATTTTGGCCGCAATTTGCGGATGTCCCAGCGAAGGAGCTGACATGAAAATCGGGAACTTACTTTGCGGCATTCTACTCGCCGGCATACTAATTGCCGGCAGCGCGGCGCCAGGGCGCGCGCAACTCCAGGTGCGCCTGCGGCCGCCGAATGTGACGACCTACTGTTCGCCGGTCGGCTCCGGCGGTGCGTCAGTCAGCACAAGCTGCCCGGCGGCCGCGGGACTGACGAACTATCTCTGGAAAATCGACGCGAGTTGCAGCAGCCCCGCCTCGACCGTCAGCGGAGTTGTGACCGTGACGGGAACTCAGGGCGGAACTTTGTCATATGAATTTGACGAGGTGGGCGGCGGCGCGCCGGAACTGAACGATGAGTTCCCGCCGATTCAGGCGAGCGCGAGTAATACGGCAATCGTCGTGACCGTTCCCGCGATTAGCGGCGGAGGAGCATGCGTTGCCTGTGTATTCTGCTCGCAGCAATAACAGTGGCGACGGTGGTCGCAGCGGCGACGGCGCAGTATTAAGAGCAACGCGCGCCGTCGGCGCGCTCTTTCTCGTTTTAATACTGGGTGCAGGGGTCAGTCCCTGCCCGGCGCTGGCGCAACTTGTCATCGACGGCACCCCGACCAAAAGCGTTGTAACTACCACCACCAGCTTCACTGCCACTTATCCGACCGGCTTTGGCTCGGCAAACGTGGGCGATTGTTGCATCATTCAGTGGTGCGGAAATGAAGCCCTTTCCACTACGGCAGGATGCAACCAAAGCGGCTCAGGATGGACACCTATCTGGACGACGGGCGGCTACGGCTGGGGAAGCGGCGCCAACCGCGACGCTCAATGGCTCACACACGTCTACGCCGGCACGGGAGACACGGCGCCTACCTGCGACCTTTCGGCCAGCGGCAGCGGCTCCTACAATCTGTTCTGCTACAAGGGCTCGAATGGTTGCACCTTCCGCGCAGGCCCGAGCTTTCAGAACAGCGCGGCGGCTAGTACCATCGTCTCGGGGCCGGGGATCACCGGCACGGCTGGCGATGCTCACCTGTTCGGTGGATGCGCGGCGGGCGCAAACACCTTCGCCAATTACAACGACAGTCTCACTCAAGAAGTGACGCAATCGGAGAGCATCGCATCATCGCAGGAAGCGGACGTAGTTATCGCCAGCTCGGGCACGCAGCCGACAGCGCAGGCAACGACCTCGGTCAGTGCGATGAACACCGGCATCGAGGCCGGCCTTGAGGCGAGCGTCGCAGCCACGCCGACCCCGACTGCCACCGCGGCTTTAACGGCAACGCCCACCATCACTGCAACACCATCGGCAACTCCGACGAAGACGGCCACCGCAACTGCGACGCCATCCGCGACGGCTACTGCTACGGCAACATCAACTGCGACAGCTACTTTAACAGCAACGCCGACCGGTACTGGGACCGCAACGGCCACAACAACGGCGACGCTAACCGCGACGCCCACTGCCACGCCGACTGGCGCGAGATCTCCCGCATTGATGCAGCACCATCTCGGGCACACATGGTGGTGGGAATCACCTTGGGTAGGGCGGTGACCGATGGCATTCCGTGAGGCATGCGAACGCGCCGTAGATGCCGGACGCCTGACAGAATAGCAGTCCGCGCCCAAGCTGGCCGGCGTCCGCAATTATCTACGCCGTCGAGCATCCCGAATTCGGGATGACGCCGCAAAAGCCCGTATCGATCCTGCGCCAAGGCCGAAGCCGGCGATCCGTACCGGTATCTCGAGCTAGCCGAGGCGATGGGAAGAAAAAAACCTGCGCTATCTCTCCGTGCCCGGCACGCACTAACGTGCCGACGCTTGCTTGTTGGCGCCGCCGGTAGCCAACTCGTCGTCGATAATCTCCTCGAACTTCGAAGCCGGCTGAGCCCCCGTTAAAGGCCGGCCATCAATAAAAAACGCCGGGGTTCCGTCCACGCCGAGTTTCTCGCCTGCGGCCTCGTCGCTTTTGACCTGGCTGTCGTATTTCGCCTTGTCAAGGCACGCGTCAAACTGGGCGGTATTGAGTCCGAGCTTCTTGGCTGTCGCCTTCAGATCGGCGGGTGCCAGCTTGCTCTGATCGGCAAATAGCGCATCGTGGAATTGCCAGAACTTGCCCTGGTCGTTGGCACATCGCGCGCCCTTCGCGGCGTCAAGCGCGTGTGAATGGAACGGCAACGGGAAGTCCATGTGTACGATGCGAATCTTGTCGCCATATTTCGCCCGCAACTCCTTCAGAGTGTCTTCCGTTTTTTTGCAGAACGGACACTGAAAGTCGGTGAACTCGACGATCGTGACGGGCGCATTCTTGGCGCCGAGCGCCGGATGGCCGCTGCTGTTCACCACGACGCGCTGGGGCTCGAGTAAAATCTTCACCGGTGCTTCCTTGCGCAGGCGTTCGAGCAGCGCCTGGTGGTTCAGCATCTTCATCACCTGCGGTTTGATCTTGTCGAACGGCGCGGTGGTTGCCCCCTTGTTCTGATCGTAAAACTTCTTTGCGTCGGCTTCGGTCACGGCCGATTTGCCGGCGTATTCTTTCTTAAGGTAGTCATCGACGCTCAGCTTGTCGCGCTGGGCGGCCTGCTCGATCAGGTAGTCATTGGTCATCGACTCGAGCGTCTGGCGCCTGAGATCGAAAGTCTTGTCGGCGATCAGTTGATCGACACGCTTTTCGAGCGCCGCGCGCATCTGATCAAGCTGCGGCTTGACCTTCGCGTCGAGGTCCTTCTCGCTGATTTTGTGATCGCCGACCGTGGCAACCACCGCCTTGGGGTCGTCGGCCCATGCGGGATGCGTGGCAATGGCCACGCACACGATTGCGACGGCAGCGGCAATAGCCGGAACGATACTCCGCGCGGACCTGGGGCGAATTCGCCTCGACTGATTCATGTTTAGCAGCATCGTATAATGTTCAAACTCCCTTATTGATGATAACCGTGGAATATTAGCATGCGACGAGGGCGCTGTCGCGATGCTGAAAACGATGCATTTGCCCGGATCGCCGCGACTCCGCTAAGCTTGCATTTACCTTGAAACCGAATATCGCAGCCTCAATCGGAATGCTGGCCCTGGTCATGCTGATCTTTCCCGCGCAGGCGCGAGCGGCAGGCAACGAAAACGAAACCCGACTCAGCGTCTTGGTGGACTGTCATTGCTCCGATCCGGTCGGCGAAAGCTTTTGCTCCGACTTCAAGGACAAAGTTCGCGATTCGGTCGCATATCGGCTCGTCGATCACGCCGACGCATATGGAATCGGAGTGCATCTCTGGTGTGTGGACTTGTTTGCGGGACTCCCGGGAGTCGATAGCAAGCTTTCCGGCACGATGTCCGCGGTATCGGTCGCGTTCACAATCTATTCGGACAAGCTACCGGGCGAAGTGTACGAAGATTCCTCCGTGTTTCGAGTCGGCAAAGGCGCTGCCGACGAGATGTCGGGTAGAATCCTAGCCGCCGTGGGTCAACTTGCCACCGCCAACAAGGCGGTATTCGAGCATATCCGCGCAACTCCTAAGCCTGCAGCGACGCCGACCCAGCGCGTCATCGAGTAACGCTTCAAAAAGGCTGGGTTTTCCAATACCTTTTTAGCTCGCGCGAGAGTGGCGGAATGGCAGACGCGCCGGACTTAGGATCCGGTGCCGCAAGGCGTGGGGGTTCAAGTCCCCCCTCTCGCATCACCCACATTTCCGCTTTAATATCAAATACTTACGGCGACCGACGATAGGCGGCTGATCTTCGCCCGAGGCTGTTTTGTCTTTCTAGTGTCCACTTTGTGCCCACTTTTTTCGGGTTTGCTGGAAAGGAGATCTCGCACCACGCTGTCCATTGCCGTCGTCCGCGTGGCGCGGAACCAGTGCGAATAGACGTTCAGCGTGATGGCAGGCGAGCTATGGCCGAGGATGGATTGGACCTCCGTGACCGGGCTGCCCTTGGCGATGAGCGCCGATGCGAACGAGTGACGAAGGCTGTGGACATTCACCGTGCGCAGTTCGGCTCTCCGAAGCGCCGGCCATAGGCCGCGCCGCAGCGCGATCGAGCGACGCAGTGGTTTTCCGTCCAAGTTGGGAAATACAAGATCGTGTTCGGACGTCGGGCAAGCGATCTTCCAGCGCTTGACGATGGCGGCCAGCTCGGTCGGAATGTTGACCATTCGGAGACCCGCCTTCGTCTTTGGCGGATAGAAGCGAGGTCGGATGTCCTCGCCCTGAACGCGCGCCCATGAGAGGCTGCGGCGCACGTAGATTTTGGGATCGCGGCCGTTAAGCTCACAATCGCCCCAGCGCAGAGCGAGTGCCTCACCGGATCGAAGTCCGGTGGAGGCAAGAAAGGTCAGAAGGGTTCGATAGAGGCCCGGTTCGGCGTGTGCGAGCATGACGCTGATTTCGCTGGGCGCGAGAACCCTCTCCGGCGTGGCTTGGTCGGCGTCGGCCTCGGCGCCGCTATCGCGACTCAATTCCCGTTCGCCCGCATAGGCGCGCTCGACCCTGTCCACTGGATTGATGGTGCACAGTCCTCGGCGCATGGCCATCTTGAACACGCCGCCGATCATTCGGATGACCCCATTGATTGTGACGGGCGAACGACCGAGTTTGCGCATGTCGTCACGGAGCTTCTCAATGCCGGAAACGGAGACCTGATCGAGGTGGAGGGGACCGAAGCGCGGCAGCAGGTATTTTTCGAGGCGGCTGTGCAGAGTCTCGGTGTAACTTGGCCGGCGATCCGTCTTGGACTGGACCCATTCGCCGGCCATCGTGGCGAATGTTGGGATTTGCGTGCGGTCGAGATATTCGCCGCGCGTGACCTTTACGGATGTCTGGGCAAGATGCTTCTCAGCCGCCTTCTTGGTCGGAAAATAAAGCCGCTTGCGTGCCCCCCTGGTTCCGAGAGGGCGGTAGTCAAGCCGCCACGCGCACTCGCAATTCTCGCCTTTGCATCCGTTCTGATGGAACCGCTTGATTGAAGCCATAGCGCCCTCACCTCTTCCCGCTCCGCGACGGTTGATCGGCGGCGATTTTCTGGAGCAGTCTGGAGGCCGGTTCGGAGATCGCCATTTCGCCGCGCTCCCAGCGAGCCACGGTGTTCGAGGTTACTCCCACGGCCTCGGCCAAGGCCATCTGAGTCCAGCCCAATTTTCCCCTGAGCGCACGAATATCCACACCGGTCATGACTATACGGAGCGTATAGTCGAACCGAAGAAAAGTCAAGCGGCTTGGTTAGCGCGCTCTGTCAGAAAGCGCTCTACTTCTTCGATTCTGAACCGAACGTAGTGACCGAGTTTGAAGGAAGGCAGATTGCCGAGGCGAGCCTGTTCTCTGACCCACGATTCCGGGACGCCGAAAAGCTTGGCGAGTTCGGGCGCAGCCAACAGTGCACTCGCGTTGCTGAAGCTTCGAGCCGCGATACGCTGGCTCAGCATCATGGAGAGCAGCGCGCCTTCGAGCGTCTTGAGCGCGGCGACGCGCGACGCGACCTGGGTCAAGAGTTCTGGAACGGATTCGAGAACCAGACCTTTTGCGCGCGAGGGATCGGAGACAAGCTCGTCGATCATTGCGGACGACAGGGGTGCCCGCGGCGTGACTGGGTGTGGCGGTTGGTACGACATAGAAGACCCCCGGCATCGAAAGATCCCCGCAACCCCACACTCATCCGATGTTCTGTTGAGCAACGGCGGTGCCGTTCCTCGATCTGGCCTGAACGCCGACCGACTAGCCGCGATCCGGTTGTGGACACGCCGTCGCACAGAGAGATTTGGCGATCATTTGTCGGAAGAGAAAGTGTGCCTGTGCAATTTCTGCACACTTGGCGAAAAGCGCCCGAGAAGCTTAGCCGATTCGCCGATTTCACCGAACCGGTGTGCAAAATCAGCACACCGCGGCCTGGAGGACTCACACACAAATGCCCGCCGTTCGGCAGAGCGGTTGGAGGTCGTAGGCATCGATGATGAGGAAATTATTTAGCCGCGTGCGATCGAGGCGCGAGTCACCGCCTCGCTCGGTCTCGCCCGGCGCGCAATCGCCCTTCTTGCTTCGGCTCTTGAGATCACGCGAGTGCGGCAGAGAATGCGCGAGAACGCCTTTCCCCAAGGATCATTAAGGTTTTGTTAAACAGCCGGGTAACAAGAAGCGATCTGTTGACAGGTTATCCACAGGCCTCCTATTTGTACGCTTCGGCTGTGCGGAGGAGGTGGGGTTCGATGTTTAGAGACTCGCGAGCGAACATTGGTTGGTCGGTCGCTAGCGATACGCCGGGCCATACGCCTGATCGAAGAAGCCGCTCCCACGAGCGCGCCGGTGATCATCACTGGCGAGAGCGGTACGGGGAAGGAGCTGGCCGCACGTGCAATTCACGACAAATCGCCGCGCCATAGCCGTCCCTACCTCGCCATCAATTGCGCGGCCGTTCCTGAGACCCTGATCGAAAGCGAACTGTTTGGCCATGAGCGCGGGGCCTTCACGGGCGCGGATCGCCGTCGCGAAGGCTGTTTCGAACGCGCGAACGGCGGAACCCTTCTGCTCGACGAGATCACCGAGATGCGGCCGGAGATGCAGGCCAAACTGCTCCGCGTTCTCGAAGATAAGAAGATTTCGCGGCTTGGGGGCTCTGGGGAGGTTGCGGTTGATGTGCGGATTCTGGCCGCCTCCAATCGTCCGCTTGAGCGCGCTATCCGCGAGGGTCGGCTACGCGCAGATTTGTACTACCGGTTGTGCGTGTTTCCGATTGAACTCCCGCCGCTGCGCGACCGGCTCGATGATGTGCCGTTACTGGCCGAAGAGTTCATCCACGCATTTAATCTGGAGCATGGCAAGGCGGTTCAGGGGATCGCTTCAGATTGCCTGGACGCCCTCAATGCCCATCACTGGCCGGGCAACGTTCGCGAGTTGCGCAACACGATCGAGCGCGCCGTCATCGTGTCCAGGGCGCCGATGCTGTCGGTCGGTGATCTGTCGACAACTCTCGCCTCTCAACCGGGGCCGGAACTCGGCTTCACGGTTCGACTTGGCTCCACGTTGGAAGAGGTCGAAAGCGAGTTGATTGCTCGGACAATATCATTTGCCGGTGGGAACAAGTCCCGGGCCGCACAAATTCTTGGTGTCGGGCGGCGAACCCTATACAAGCGACCTGATCGCTACAAAGCGTACGAGACGAACGGCCATTCCAACGGCCGCCCGCCCCGCAATGGCCGAAACGGCCTAACGTGACGGCGCGGCGTCTCTCTGAGAATACTGAAGTCTCGCCGGTTCGTACCTAATCAGGCCGACGTTCCTTCAAGACCTGCTTCAACGGTCGTAAACCGCGGAAAAGTTGGTCGGCGGGGAGTGAATCGAACTCCTCGAGACAAGGATTTTCAGTCCATTCCTAATGTGCGCTAACGGTCGAAGAATACGGAAATGCGACACTTCTCGATGGTGTCCGCGACGCTCGCGACAGCTCGTGCACATCCTGTGAATAAACATCAAATTAACACCTTGTTCGTCCGCACTATTCTGCGCCGAAGTTCTGGTATTCTGCTGTGTCGGCGTAAGGCGCGATACGACAAGACCAGATGCCCATAACGAATGCGCAAATTCAGGCGGCGGAAGCGATTCAGGATGCAGCTGCACATGACCCGTCCCCGCAGGTTCGACTAGTCGCAGGACCGGGCACAGGCAAATCCCGGACCATTGAAGAGCGCGTGCGCTGGCTGCTCGCCCAACACGTACCTGCTACGGCCATTGCAGTGGTCTCGTTCACGCGCGCTTCGTCGAGCGACCTTCGCAGCCGCATTCGGGCCTACTGCGACACAAACAATCAGGTTGGCGCGAACTACGTTCGAGTGAGCACTCTTCATTCGCTAGCGCTTTCACTTCTGAGTGCGGCTGGCCTTCTTTTACAATACCCCGCGCCTCCGCTTGTCCTCGACGATTGGGAACTTGAAAATGTCTTTGACGCAGAATTTGGCCACTTGCAGCATATCGGTAAGCGAAGGCGGGTAGCGATTCGGCGTCAACACGAAGCCTTCTGGAATACAGGTTCATGGGGTCCCTCAAACTACATTCCGCCGAATCCTCCGATTACGCCCGCTGAACGCGCGAGTTTCACCGCCTTTCACGGCCCACGCACTCAGACCTACTCGTGCGTCTTGCCAGGTGAGATCGTTCGGCAGTGCCTCCAACACATCCAAGCGGGAACGCTGGATCCAGTAGCACTGAGCCATCTGCAGCATCTGATTGTCGACGAGTACCAAGACTTGAATCCCATTGACCTGCAATTTGTCGACGAGATGATTACGAGAGGCGTGACGACGTTCGTAGCAGGTGACGACGATCAGAGCATCTACTCTTTCCGATATGGTTCGCCCGCCGGAATACAGCTCTTCACCGGAAAATATCCGAGTGCCGGTTCTCGCACCCTCTCTGAGTGCTTCAGATGTACACCCGCTCCGATCGCAGCGAGTGGCGCACTGATCGGAGCGCATGCAGGCCCGAACCGGATCCCGAAAACGATCCAGTCTCTTTACGCCACTGCCGTTCCTCCGCTTTCCGGCATCGTCCATCGGTGGCGGTTTTCCAGCGGACGCGATGAGGTCCGAGCCATCGCGACTTCGTGCCAAACCTTGCTCGGCGCGGGCGTTCCGCCGCGACAGATTCTGGTCCTGCTCAGCGACTCTCGGCAGTTACTTCCATTATTGCGGCAGGAGATGGATGCGGCCGCGGTGCCATTCGAACCGCCTCGATCCGAAACCTTCATTGATTCGCCTGTGGGAAGATTTCTTCTGGCCATTGTCCGTCTCGTTTGCAAAACGGAGGACTACGTGGCGCATCGTCTCCTGCTTGGCTTGAGGTCAGGTGTGGGAGTTGCAACTTGTCACCTGATCGCGCAGACCGTAGTCGATCAAGCCCTAAACTACCGCGACATTTTTCACAATCCATTGCCCTTAAGCGCGTTCAGCGGTCGCGCCTTGACCGCTCTGAATCATGCGAGAGATGTCTGTGTGCAAATCGCGGGATGGGTGCCGGCTGACACCTTGGCCCTGCGATCAGCAGAAATCTCAACAATCCTCGCCGCATCATTTGACGGCGCCGCCGTGCAGGACTGGCAACAATACTCGGCGACGCTGCCAGGAGATATCAACCTTGAGGAACTTCGCGACTGGTTGTGGGCCGATAACGACGAGCAGCAAATGACTGTCCTCGGAGATGTGTATGCCAGGCTGGGCCAACTGATGCCAACGACAGCGGTCTTGCCTCCTCGGATCCGCGTGATGACCATGCACGGCGCGAAAGGCCTCTCAGCGCGAATTGTTTTTGTTCCGGGGCTTGAAGACAGCATTCTTCCCGGACCCAGGCGGAGTCCGTATCCGGGTCTTGTCCTCGAGGCGGCGCGGCTCCTATACGTTTCCCTAACTCGCGCGAGGGTCGCCTGCATAGTCAGCTACGCAACGCGACGTATGGTGCAGGGACACATGCGCAACCAAGTAGCCTCACGGTTCGCCGCTAATCTCAGTGACGCTTTTCAACAGCGAACGGTGGGCCTGTCCGCGGCCGAACTCCAACTGATCTTAAGCGAGACCGCGCAATTGTGAATTTCGGCGAGACTCGCCTCCGTGAAAGCCACGTGGATCAGAACAGCGCACGCGCTTACAATTAACGGTATGCCGCCGCAAAAGCCGCTTTTGAAAGAGGAAGCCATCGCGCTGATGCCAGGACCTTTCAGCTCACGTCGTGGAGACCGGGAGCTGTGCGGGACCAAATGACGAAGGCGCATTGTGTCGTGACGGGCAGTGCCGACGGCAGCCATAAAGAACTGCGGCCGCGACATTGGGAGGAAGGCGAGGATGCAGACCGCCTTAAACAAAAGATTCGATCTGGCGAATGTATTGCCTTCGTTGGATCAGGTCCTTCGACCGGGGCAGGATATCCAAGTTGGAACACGTTGTTGAGGGAACTTTGCTCCGCGACCGGAGTGGTATGCGCCGATCAGCTTGAGTGCAAGCCCACCGAGACGTTGCTGGCGCTCGCGGACAGTTGCTTGCAAGCCAACGCACATGAGTACTGCAATGTTCTCTCGCGGTATTTTGCGTGCACTCCGCCGAACATCCCCGACGAGCTTCGATACGTGGCTAAACTTAAGTTTAGGGCGTATGTAACGACTGCTTTCGATCCCCTCCTTCATCTGGCATTGGAAGACGAAGCAACAGGTAATCTGGTGTACACCTATCCTTCGCTGCCCACTGAGTTCAACCAACGTCACCTTTTTCACATACACGGGAAAATCGAGGTTGGTTCCGAAGCTGACTCATCCAAGATCATTTTGGGTTCAACAGCTTTCGCGCACGCCTACGATGGCAAAAACTCGCTCCTTTGGGGATTTCTGCAGCAGTTATTGACATACCGTTCATGCTGCTTTGTTGGGTGCGGCTTTAGGGAACCGGACCTTCAGAGGCTTTTTACGGTGTGCGGAACAATCCGAGAAGAAATAGGTAAAATGGGTGGCCTTGATTCAGCTCCAGAGCATTTCGCGCTCTTGCCGCGTGATCTGCCGGAATTAGAAGTCCTTCTGGAGCAGAACGAAGTCCTTCGACAAGCGACAGAGCGAGAGATTGCAGCCCAGAATTCGCGGCGTGCAGAAGTTTTGAAGCAAGCTGGCATCACCGTCATAAGATATGAAGTGGAAAAATCACGGCATTTGGGACTCAAGGAATTCTTGCGCGAATGTGCAGATATTGTTCCTATTGAGCCAGGAACCTTTCTCCAACAGGCAAAGCCATGAGCTCTGATACATTTTTCGACGAGGCCACGCGCATAGACCGATGCGTCGCGCAGGAGACGCCGGATGTTGGTTTGCGGGAGATTCGATCGCTTTTGGACGAGGGTCCTCTTAGAACCTATTTCTTCAATCATCTGCAGGATTGGAGTTGGCTTGACATTCTACGCAAAAGCGATTTCTTCAGAAACCCTCCCGTAAGTGGGCGTTGGCCAGAGGCGGGCTATCTTTACCGTATGGCCAAAATTGATGCGGCTGTTACGGAGGTCAGCGAGATCATCTTTGAATTGCCGGAGACAGGAAACAGCCTTGTTCAAGCCGAGCTAATAGAAGCCATCCAGGCGATGCCACCCAGTCTGGCAGCGCACCATATTGATCAATTGTGTTCGTGGGCGGCGGATTCGACCGGATTTCTCAACGTCCAGTTCGGAGCCCTTATGCGCGACCTGGCAAAGGGTGATCAAACAGACGCTGCCTTCCGGCTTGCCAAGGTACTTCTGGAGGTCATGCCGCCTGCTGACACTCGGGATAGTGACTTAGGCATCCTACATCCCATGCCGCGGATTCGGATGGACACTTCGAACTACGAGGAGATCCTAAAGAACCATGTCCCAGAGCTTATAGACAAGACGGGTTTGGAGGGTTTGGCCTTTCTCTGCGATCTGTTGAGCGCTGCGATAAGCTTCTCCCTCCGAGAACCAGAGAAGTCCGTTCCATACGACCTGTGCCATATTTTACACCCAGCGATTGAGGGTTACCGACAGAATCTTGGCCCTGAGCTGAGGTCAGTCTTGATAAACGCGATTCGGGATGCGGCCTTAACCTTGGTTAGGTCAGGACGCGTGCAGCTGCCGGTCATGGTCAAGTCGCTTGAGGAGCGGCGGCCGCCTTGGCACGTCTTTCGTCGTATCGCGATGCATCTGCTTCTCCAGACTGATGATGCAGCTTCCTTAGAGATCGCGGTCACATACTTGACGAATCGCGAATTGTTCGACTCGCCCGAGTGCCTGCACGAGTATGTTCTTTTGCTTCAACGACGATTTCCGAGTCTGCCCATGGAACATCAGCAGAGAATTTTGGAATGGATCGATACTGGTCTGCTTCCCGAACAGTTGGCAAATCTGAAAAAAAACCTCCCGCAGTTCGGGGGCAAGGAACTAACAGAGGACGACGTAGCCAGATACGTGAAACTCTGGCAGCGCGACTGGCTGCAAAGATTTGGCGATAGTCTGCCTCCAGATCGAAAACCTCAACTACAGGGACTAGTCGAGGAGTTTGGCAGTTCGAAGCACCCAAACTTTTCGTCGTACCACGAGGAGATGATTGGTCTCCGGAGTCCGGAGAGAATAGAGGATCTGAGGGCTAAATCTTTAGACGAATTGATTGAATACTTGCAGAGATGGAAGCCTACGGGAGACTTCATGGGGGCTTCGCGAGCTGGTTTGGGTGAGAAGATTGCATCGCTCGTGGCCGAACAGCCGGCCTTCTACGCGAAGGAAGCACACCGCTTCAAAGGTCTCGATCCCACCTATGAACGCTGCCTGATCGATGGACTCCGAACGGCCTTAGGGCAAAAGAGAGAGTACGAGTGGCGACCAGTGTTGGAGTTCTGTCTGTGGATTCTCAATGAGCCTATCGAGGTCTCTGGTCGCGAGCGCCTGGGGATTGAAGACGATCCGGATCGCAGTTGGTCTCGAAACGCGGTGGCTGTTCTCGTCAATGCTGCGCTCGAGCAAAAGCCAGTGCCGATACCGTTTGAACTGAGGTCCGAGCTTTGGAGAGTGCTTGAGGTTTTGTCAAAGGACCCGAATCCGACACCTGAGTATGAGAAAAGATACGGAGGATCAAATGCAGATCCGTCTCATGCCGCGATTAATTCTACGCGTGGTCAAGGAATGGAGGCTGTGATTGCCTACGCACTTTGGGTGCGTAGTTCCGTCTGCGGCACCGGCGAATCCCCATCACGCACTTCGTCCGGCTTCGACTTCGGGCAGATACCTGAGGTGCGAGCTGTTCTCGAAGCGCGCCTTGACCCCATGGAAGAGCCCTCCCTCGCGATAAGGTCGCAGTACGGTCGATTCTTCTCCACCCTGTGGTACATCGATCGCGCCTGGACAGTTGACAGGATAAATCTGATATTTCCCGCCGATGAGACCGAACGCGAGCGATGGGAGGCGGCCTGGAGCAGCTATCTAGCTTTCTCTAACGTCTACAGTGAGACATTTGATGCCCTGAAGGAGAAGTATCGGCTTGCGATCGACAGGATCGGCGAAAAGCCGACGCTACCCAAGCTTCCGATAGACTTGGGCAAACGCTTGGCAGAGCATCTGATGGGCTTTTACTGGAACGGAATAGTCAGCGCTGACGAAAGGGATGGGCTTTTCGACCGCTTCTGGCTCGGCGCTTCGTCCGAAGTCCGGCGCTACGCTCTTTGGAATATTGGGAGATGGATATACCACGGGAAGGAGCCATTGGACACGGCACTGAGCAAAAGGCTCATGAGCCTCTGGGAGCATCGCCTTTCCATCGCCAAGGCGTCTGGAGATCGCGATGCATATGCTGGAGAGATTGCTCAGTTCGGATGGTGGTTCTGTTCCGAGAAGTTCCAAGAGAGATGGGCTGTCCAGCAACTGCAGGCAGCGATCGATTTTGCAGGTCGTGCTGAACCAGACCAACTAATTTACGAAAAACTCGCCTCATTGTGCGTAAGGTGGCCTAGTGAGTCAGTCAGCTCGATCGCGAAATTGCTGGCAACAACTGGTCCTTGGCAGATATCGGCCCATGAGAGAGATGTCCGGACAGTGCTCGAAGCGGCTTTGGGCTCCGGACGAAGTGCAAAGGATGTGGCGTTGAAGCTCATCAATGCGCTAGGAGCACGCGGAATACTTAATTTCCGAGACCTCCTCGCATGACATCTTAGGTGGTGGCAGCCCGGGACTTTCCAGGCGTCGCCAGCTTCTTCCCTAGTCGTGAAGCTTCGGAACAGACGGAATACCGTGGGCGGCGCGGAATTGTCCTTGATGGACCGGGCATCCGAGACCGTCCGCAACAACTCGGTGGTTTTCAGGACAGAGGTATGGCGGACGCGGCGGCGTTTGGGGACACTCAAGAGTGCCGACGTTTAGCGTCCGAGAATATCTCGCAAGCGCCGCTTCAGCGCCATTTCTGCGGGACTCCTGGGTGATCGCCGTTCGGTTCGAATTCCGAAGACGGAGATCGAGAGACTACTATCCAAGAATCTGGTGTCAGCACTGGAAGAGTGATTGATAGGACTGCGGCGCCCGCGCATCGCGCGGGCGCCGCCGATTTTTAGACTGTGCGCGCAGCCCGGAGGATATAGTCCGCAGCGTGCTGCGCCTGCGCGGCTGCGTGGATCAGGAGCTTGCGGTCATCGCGAAGTGTGCCGAGCCATCCAGCCAGATACGCGGCCTGATTCTCGATGACCGTGGTTGAGATTCCCGCTTCCGCGCAAAGGTAGGCGGCTCCCGTTTCGGTTGCTGGAGGTCTGGCGCTACCTGTTCGAAGATGATACAAATCCTCGGATAAATGGCTCAGTTGCCCAAGGAAATGTATCTTGACCGCATTTAAGGCAAAACGCTCAGACCGGCAGCAAGACCGGGCGATAGCCCTTCTCCGGCAGCGCGGAATGGTCCGACTCGCTGAGTTCAGGGCGACGGGTGTCACGGCGACAACCGTTTCGCGCCTCGAGCGCGCGGGGGCCGTTATCCGCCTTGGCCGTGGACTTTATCAGCTTCCGGACGCGACAGTTGATGCCCATCACGTCCTCGCCGAAGCCTACAAGCGCGTTCCGAACGGGGTGATCTGTCTTGTCTCCGCGCTTGCCTTTCACGATCTCACCGATCAGATGCCTGCGCGCGTATGGATGGCAATCGATCCTAAAGCTTGGCGCCCGCGCGTCGAGTATCCCGCGATCCGATTCGTCCGATTTCCAAAAGAGCGGCTTGAGAAGGGCGTGGAGTTTCACGTGATCGACGGCGTACGGGTGCCCATCTTTGGCGTAGCAAAAACCCTAGCCGATGTTTTTCGCTATCGTCGCGTCCTGGGCACGACGCTTGCGGTTGAGGGGCTTCGGGAAGGCCTTCGGAAGAAGAAGGCTACGCCGGCAGAAATCTCCAAGCAGGCCGTCGAAGCCGGCGTGTGGACCGCGATGCAACCTTACATGGAGGCTCTGACGCTGGATGGCTAAGCGGACTCGCGATATCGGCGCGTCGGTCCGTTCTCGCCTGCTCAAACTGGCGCGAGAGAGCGGCCAGCCATTCGATCTGGTGATCACCCGCTATGCGCTGGAGCGTGTGCTCTATCGGCTGAGCCGGTCGGCACACCGCGATCGATTTGCTCTCAAGGGCGCGATGCTGATTACGACCTGGTTCCCGGATCCGCACCGCCCGACTCGCGACCTGGATCTGCTGGGTTTCGGAGATTCCGCTGAGGAATCCATTCTTAGCGTTTTCCGCGAGGTCTGCGGAATGCCGGCGGATGACGGGATTACTTTCGAGGTCGATAATTTGCGGATCGAGCGAATCCGAGAAGAGCTGGAATATGGCGGGCTGCGGCTGCGAACAGTTGCCAACCTTTCGCGTGCACGAATCAACGTGGTGATTGATGTCGGTTTCGGAGACGCGGTGGAGCCTGGCCTGGAGGAAATCGAGTTTCCGGTTTTACTCGACTCAGCCGCGCCACGACTGCGGGCTTATCCGCGCGAGACGGTAATTGCCGAGAAATTTCAGGCAATGGTGCACCTCGGGCGCGCGAATAGCCGTATGAAGGACTTCTATGACGTTTGGGTGCTGTCAAAGGCTTACGAATTCGATGAGGCTCGCCTAGCGAAAGCGATCGCCGCGACCTTCGAACGCCGTCGCACGGCGATCCCGAGCGGGGTTCCGGATGCGCTTACTCCGGAATTCGCTCGCGACGCGAGCAAGTTGCGGCAATGGGATGCTTTTGTCCGGGAGCTAGCGGCCGGCCCGGACTCGCTTGAGACCGTAGTTTCCGATTTGGCGGCCTTTCTGATGCCGATGGCCGTGAAGGCCAGAGCGTCAACGCGGAACTAAGATTGAGAAGACTGATACGATGGCGCGCCCGCGCAATAAGCGCGGGCGCGCCGCAAATTTTATTGCCCGCAGGGTTTGCGATTGAGTATGTAATCGGCGGCGTGTTGTGCCTGGGCGGCGGCGTGAATCAGAAGCTTGCGATCGTCGCGAAGCTTTCCCAGCCATCCAGCCAGATACGCGGCCTGATTCTCGATCACGACCGGCGAGATCCCTGCTTCGGCGCAAAGGAAAGCCGAGCCCATTTCGGCGCACAGTTCCTCCTTGGAATACGTCGCGGAACCAAATGGGGCCGCTTCGGTGATGGTCTCGCGTGCAAGGCGCTTTGGGTGCCCGGTGCTGTGCGTCATCTCGTGCAACAGCGTCGCGTAGTATTCCTCGGCCGTCGTGAAGAGCTCACGCGGCGGCATGGTCACGCGATCTGATAGCGAGCTGTAGAAAGCCTTCGATCCGCCGGTTTGCAGTTCCGGCCGCTGTGGCATCTCGGCAACGATGCGCTCTGCTTCGTCAATCGGGTCGTGTTCGTGCGTTTCGATCTTGGGCAGTTTGTCAAGCACCGTCTGCGGCAGATCGCATTGTTCGACGTTGAACACGCGGTAGTAACGAAGCAGAAACCGGCGACGCGTTCCCTCCTCGTTCGCCGCGTCGGTCGCCTCCTGATCTGGCCTCTCGTCAACCTTCCAGAAAACGATGATGGTGCTTTGCTCGCCTCGGCGGACACTCCCGCCAAGCTCGTTAGCCTGGCGGAAAGTCAGCCAAAACGGCGAAACGTATTTGGAAGCCGAAAGCAGAAAGTGATTGATGCCGCGATACGGTTTCTTGCTCACAAGATTGCGCGGCAGTCCGGTTGAGGTCCACGGCCTGCGCCACGGTACGATTCCCTGCTCAAGCAGGGAGACTATTTTTTCAGTAACGATTGCGTAGATATCCATTTCTGTAATCTCCGATCGGCGCTCAAGCCGGGGCGGCTATGCAGCCGCCTCGATGCTCTGCGCGTCCCGAACCCGACGGCACGCCGTTAGGTGATGGGCGCTGTCGAGTTCGATCCCGATGAAATTGCGGTCGAGGTCCTTGGCGGCAACGAGCGTCGAGCCGGACCCGCAGAACGGGTCAAGCACGATCCCACGTGGCTTGCAGAACGCTCTGATAAGGGGCTGCAAGGCTTCCGTTGGCTTCTGCGTGGGATGAAGGCGATTGCCGGTATAGGGGAAGTCGATCACGTCGGACAGGGCGGATTCCGGCGGGGTAACGTCACCCTTGGCCAGAAGATAAGCCTGTTCGTGTTGGTAGCGTAGGAAGCGCGCCGACGACGCATATCTTTTGCGGAACACGATGTGTCCCACGATGCGGAACCCTGCGGCGCGCCACGCGGAGATGAACAGGTCGGCCTTGTTCCAGCCATAGAAGCTCACGCAAAACGAGCCGTTTTTCAGAAGCCGGTACATTTGGGTGAAGGCAGGCTGTAGCCAGCGGCCATTGTCGTCGTTGGTCACGGTGCGGCCATCGCGCGAGCGATAGTGCGTGATGTAGGGCGGGTCAGTGAGAATGAAATCTATAGTGTCCGATTCCATGCGGCGCATGAGCGCGACGCAATCACCGTGCATGACGCTGTTGATTTGATAGATGTCCATTTTCGTAATCTCCGATTGTCGTTGTGATATGGGGGGAGAACCGCTTTCGCGGCTCTCCCGTGTGTGTGTGCCGAAACTAAAAGGGGATGTCGTCGGACGTTTCGGTCTTGGGCGTGTTGGCGCGATTGCCAAGTAGGCGGAGTTGCCGCGCCACGATTTCAGTCCGGTAACGTTTGCCGCTTCCGTCCTTCGCTTCGTACTGGCGGGTAGTGAGCCGACCCTCGATGTAAACCTGACGGCCTTTGCTCAAAAACTGTTGGCAGGTATCCGCGATGCGCCCGAACGCCACCACGCGATGCCATTCGGTGCGCTCCTGCTTGTCGCCGTTTCGATCCGTGAAACGCTCTGTGGTCGCCAGCGAGAAATTCGCCA
>PLDK01000035.1 GCA_003135135.1 Deltaproteobacteria bacterium | reverse complement strand
CGGCGACGGCAACCAAGACTGCAACGGCGACCACGACGGAAACTGCAACCGCCACACCGACTGCGACGCCGACACCTGTCGACGCCAAGCTGAAGATTTCACCCAAGTCCTTGAACTTCGGCAAATCGACTCTCGTCAATTCGGTCAGCAAGGCCAAGACGGTGACGATCAAGAACGACAGCTCCAAGAAATCCGCGATTACCGTAATAGTCACCGACCAGTCGGCCACCGCGCCATTCGCGGTCAGCATCGGATGCACCACATCGTTGGAGCCGCACAAGAGCTGTAAAGTATCGGTGACCTTCAATCCAACCGATACCACGGAACGAATCGGAGAGTTGACCATCAACGACAACGAGACGGGACCACCGCAGCAAGTCCAGTTGTCCGGCACCGGCAAGGCGCCGAAGTAATAGCAATAGACGGACGGATCGCACTTAACCGCGCGCGCAACGGAAGCGGCGGGCCAAATGGGCCGCCGCTTTACATCTGCGCCGTACGGATCATCAATCTAATTGGAGCCGGTCAGGCGATGGCATCAAGAATGCTTCCTAAAGGGAATATGAAAACAGAGGATCCGATCGCGCGATTTACTCGATGGTTTCGTGAGGAAGTGACCGCCGGCACCAAGCTTCCGGAGGCGATGGCGCTGGCTACATCCGGCAGCGACGGTATGCCCAGCGTGCGCTACGTCCTGCTCAAGCAGGCGGATGCGCAAGGCTTTTCCTTCTACACAGACACACGCAGTCCCAAGGGCCAACAAATAGCGGAAAATCCCCGTGCCGCAATGGCTTTTTATTGGCCGCGGAAGGGACGGCAGGTCAGGATCGATGGCTCCGTCGAGCTGATGACTGCGGAAGAAGCGGACGCGTATTGGGCTACCCGGCCTATAGACAGCAGGATTTCGGGCAGCGTCTCGCACCAGAGCGATCGGCTGAAAAGCCGCGCAGAGCTGGTCGCGCGCGTCGCCAAGCTGCGTAGGGAATTGAAGGGCAAAGAGCCAGTGCGGCCGAATTACTGGCTCGGACTCCGTGTGATCCCGAATCGGATCGAGTTCTGGGTGCAAGCTCCCTTCCGACTGCATCGGCGTGAATTGTTCGTGCGCAGCGGACGGCAATGGCGCAAGACACTGTTACAGCCCTAAAGATTGCCTCCAAAGGATACATCATGCATCGAAAGGATGCAGTTTTGACATAACTCTAGCCGAACGGTGCGCGCAGAAAGAGCCGTGTTATACGGAAGATTGAACGGAATGATAATTGCTGGTAACCTCGTGAGATCATGGCTTATAATTTTCCGGCGCTATACTTCGAGGCTACTCGTCTATGCAACTTGCAATGTCCTTTGTGCATGACCGGCAGCAACGATGCGCATAAGGTTCGAGACAAACGTCCCAGCGAGCTCAGCTTCGATGAGATTCGCGAACTGGTATTGCTTCCGGCCAAGCGCCTCGGCGTTATAGCTATCGGATGGAGCGGCGGCGAGTTCCTGTTGCGCAAGGATGCGCTGGAGCTTCTCCGGCTTACGGTGGAGCTGGGTTATCAGTGCAAGGTTTGCAGCAACGGCGAGGTACTCGATCGGACCAAGCTGCAGGAAATCAAGGAAGCGACCAACGGCAAGGTAACTATATCGGTCGGGTTGAATTCGATTGACGAGCGTAACGAGTGGACCCGTGACGCCAAACCTGATCGTACCCTGGAGGTGCTCGAGCTGTGCGACGAGCTCAAGATTGACCGCCACGTAATCGTCACGATCTCCAAGGACAATACCGAGACCTTCGCCAAGACCGTCAAGTATCTGACTGATCGGCGGATTTCCTACAACCGCTCGCCTTACGTGGCGCGAGGCTCGGGCTGCGATTTGTTCTCGAAGCTCGCGTTCGATCGCAAAGACCTCGAAGCCAGCTTCCATCCCGAGTTGCGCGGCCACGTCAACGGCTACGTGAGCTACACGCCGTTCTTCCTCTCGCCGGAGTTGCACGCCCAGGTTTCCGGAGGAGCCGCCAACGGGGCGGTACCGCAGAATCCGCCGATCGGATGCTGGGTCGGGACCTGGCTGGCGCTGAACGCGGAAGGCGATGTTTCGGTCTGTCCGGTTCTGCTCGATAAGCTCAAGGCCGGCAACGTGCGCGAAAAACCACTGGATGAGCTGGTCGCTTCCAGCCAACTGTTCGCCGACGTGCTCGATCGCGGCAAGCTCAAAGGCAAGTGCGGCGACTGCCGCTATCAGTACACATGCGGCGGATGCCGTGCGATGGCGTACTACCACAACGGCGACTACATGGCCGAGGATCCCACCTGCTTCTTCGATCCCGAGGACCGCAGCACGGTCAGCGAGCATGAAGAGCAGACCAATCGCTTGTTCAAGAAGTACCTAATCGTGGCGCGCCACGTCGGCTTGTTTACCCGTCCGCAGCGCCCGCAATGACCTATCGGCTCGGTTGCCAGTTCGAATCGAGTTGTAAGCAATATCCCGCCTTGTAGCAGGTAGCATAGGACTCCACGTCCACGTCGTGGACTACGCCGCTGTTCATCGCTGGTTCCAACGTTCGACTGGACGCAAGCACGGGACCCAGCGCGGCACCGATCGGCAATAGTCCTGGTAGTCGCGGCCAAAGGTCCGCCTAAGCGTCGGTTCCTCGTAGAGAATCACGAACAAGTGGAATCGTTCGACTGAGCCGCATCATCTCACCACTTTTATCTCGGCAAGGACATGAAAAACGGTTTCTCGATTCTCCGCGCAAGCGTTTTTGAGCTATGCTCGCATCTATGCGCAAAGAGGAAACCACCGCGATCTATAGTGCGGACAGCATCGAGCTGCCGCAAATCACCAGGATCATCGACACGACCAGCGGTCCGGTGCGGGGCCTCGTCAACGAAGGCGTGCATACCTTCAAGGGTATCCGCTACGGCGTGGCGCCGGTGGGTCCGAACCGCTGGACGGCGCCGCAAAGGCCGGCGCCCTCGAAAGTAGTGCTGGACTGCTCCGACTACGGAGCGCCCGCGATGCAGATGGCGTCGGGCGCGACCGCGGCTCCGGCCGGCGATTACGGCATGCTGATGGCGCGGGTGTTCACGACCCCATCTGAGCTGAAAATTCAGAACGAGGACTGCCTATTCCTGAACGTGTGGACGCCTGCAACCGACAACCAGAAGCGGCCCGTGATGTTCTGGATTCACGGCGGCATCTTCGCCTACGGCTCGGGTGGTCAGCCGGTTTACTGCATGGAAGACCTCGCCCGCGATCACAATGTCGTTGCCGTCAACGTGAATCATCGCCTCAACGTTTTCGGCTATCTCCACCTGGGCGAGCTGATGGGCGACGCCTACAAATCGTCCGGCACGGTCGGCATGCAGGACCTGGTGCTCGCCTTGCAGTGGGTGCGAGACAACATCGCGAATTTCGGCGGCGACCCCGACAACGTAACCATCATGGGCCAGTCGGGCGGTGGCGCGAAAGTCTCGATTCTGATGTCGATGGACTCGGCGAAGGGATTGTTCCACAAGGCGTCGATTCAGTCGGGTCCGGGGCTGATAGTCGGGCGCAGAGAGTCCGCCACTGCAGCGGCCAAAGCGCTGCTCGACGAACTCGGCATCCAGCCCGGCGACATCAAGTCGCTCCAAGGCGTGCCCGCCCAGACGATCATCGCCGCCGCCTTCGCGGCGGACGCGAAGAACAACGCCGGGTACACGCGGGCGCGCGTTCCCGGCATGCGCCGGCCCGGTGGCATCGGCTACATCCCGATCATCGACGATGTCGCGATCACGCGCGATCCGTTCACGCCCGATGCGCCTGCGGTGTCCCGCGATGTACCGGTGCTGGTCGGCTACGTGAAGGACGAGGTCACCATCTTCACCGCGGGCGAGCCGTGGTTTGGAAAAATGACCGAAGCCGATCTCCAACAGCGCATCGCGATGTTCGGCCCCATAGGCAAGCCGTTGGTTGATGCATGGCGCAAGATCAGGCCCGACTACTCGCCGACCTACCTGTTCACTGCTGCGATGAGCTCGATGTTCGCGATGGGCGGATCGATCGCGCTCGCCGAGCGCAAGGCGGCGCAAGCAGGCGCGCCAGCATACATGTGGTATCTGACCTGGGAAACTCCGGTCGCAGGCGGGCTATTCAAGACTCCGCACACAATGGAGATTCCGTTCATGCTCGATTCCTACCGCCGGGTGCGCTCCTTCGCCGGTCCGGACCCTGGAGCCGCGCGGATGCATCAGCAGATGGCGGGAGCGTGGGTCGCGTTTGCTCGCACCGGCAAGCCCGATTGCCCCGAAATTCCGCATTGGCCGCCCTACGATGCCGGCAAGCGGTCCACGATGGTGTTCAATCTTGAAAGCCAGGTCGTGAATGATCCGAACTGCGAGGTACGAAAGATAATTCAGGGAGCATGATGCGTGCTTGACGCACGAATTGCGCGGCCATAGCCTTTGTGGCGATGCTCCCTACGGCCAGAGTTGAGCCTTTCGCAGCAAAGCTGCACTTCATTCCTCGCGGGATACGCCCGGTTCAGGCGGCCCTGGTCAATGCGCAAAGGGATTACTTTTCGCACGCACCGGGATGGGTTCTGCTGACGACAACCGGGCGGCGAACCGGCTTGCCGCGTGAGACGCTCCTACCATGCGTCCGCAGCGACAATCATATTTACCTGATCTCTACTTACGGCTGGCAGTCAGATTGGATCCGCAACCTGCGCAAGAACCCCAAGGTCAAGGTCACCTGCAATGGCGTGGTGGTCCCCGGGCACGCAAAGATGATCGAGAAGCGCGACGATAAAATCCGGATCGTCAGCAAGCACCCATTCTTTCCCGCTGCTCCATTCGGGGTGGTTCACGCCGTCGCCTTGAATCCTGCCGTGCGTCCATTGCTGGTGGCTTTCCTGCGCCGCTGGGTCGCCTCACGCCCGGTAGTGGCTGTCCGCATCTGAAGCGAGAACGCCAGCAGTCTTAGAGGGACGCGATGGCATCGCAAGGCTCTGCCTGGTACGTGGACTTTTTTCGCGGCGACTACCTGAACGTCTATGGCCACACGTTCAGCGAGGAGCGGGCAGAAAAAGAGAGCACCTTCGTCGCGAGCGCGCTCGAGCTCAAGCCGGGCGCATCGGTGCTCGATCTCTGCTGTGGCCAGGGGCGGCATTCGATCCAGTTGGCGAAACGTGGCTTGCGAGTAACCGGTCTCGATCTGAATCCCGAGTACCTGGAACTCGCGAAGCGGGCGGCCAAGGCGAGCAAGGTCACAATCGAGACGATCGCCGCCGACATGCGCAGGATCCCGTTCGAAGACAAGTTCGACGCGATCGTCAATATGTATTCGTCATTCGGATATTTGGAGTCCGAAGGCGAGGATTTGAAAGTCCTGGAATCGGCGGCCAAAGCGCTGAAAGCCGGCGGACGGATCCTGCTGGACATGCTGAACCGCGAGTGGGCGATCGATAACTATATCCAGAACGACTGGCATACCGGCGCGGACGGAACTTTGTACGTCGAGCGGCGCGACCTGGACCTCGCGACCAGCCGCATGCACGTGCATTTCATCGTGGTGGACCCGAAGGGAAGCCGCCGCGAGTTGATCGGACATATCATCCGGCTCTATACGTTGACCGAGATGACGCGGCTGCTGGAGGGCGTGGGGCTGCAAGTGACGGCGGTGTTCGGGGGATTCGATGGCGAGGCGTACGCGATAGGTACGCGGCGGATGATCATCATGGCGCGCAAGTAGGGGCCAGCCGCGCCGTCATCGGGGGGAAAGCCGCGTAAGTGCGCGGTTTTGTTGATCAAAATAATAGAGATGGCCGCGAAGCGATTTAAATTTCGCGCATTGTTGCCTTCGGTTGTCGCGGTTTGTATAGTCGCTGACTAACCAATCGGACAGGCCTTTGGGGTATGCTTAAAATATGGATGTAATGAAGACGCTTTTTCTCAATCCGCCCTCGTACGATGACTTCGACGGGGGAGCGGGCTCGCGCTATCAGGCGACGCGCGAAGTCTGGTCATTCTGGTACCCGACGTGGCTGGCTTATCCGGCGGGGATGATCCCGGGCGCACGCCTGCTCGATGCGCCGCCGCATGACTACACGGTCGAGATGACGGTCAACGAGGCAAAAAACTACGACCTGATCGTGATTCACACCTCGACGCCGTCGCTGCGGATGGACGCGCGCACTGCGGAAGCAATCAAGGCGGCGAATCCGGATGCGATCATCGCGATGGTCGGGGGGCATCCGACGGCGCGGCCCGAGGAAACGCTGAAACTGTCGGCGGCGATCGATATCGCGGCGCGCAAGGAATTCGACTACTCGATGCTGGAAGTGGCGCAGGGCCGCGACTGGAGCACGATCGGCGGAATCAGCTATCAGAAGAACGGCGGGCTGCATCACAATCCCGATCGTCCGGCGCTCACCGACGAAGAACTCGACAAATTGCCGTTCGTCACCGAGGTATATGAAAAGAACCTCGACTACCTGAAGTACAACAGCCCGTACTGCCAATATCCGTACGTGTCGATGTACACCGGGCGCGGATGTCCGGCGCGATGCACGTTCTGCCTGTGGCCGCAGGTCACGCAGGGGCATCGCTATCGCGTGCGCAGCCCGGAGAACGTGTACGAGGAAGTGGCGGCGATGAGGTCGAAGTTCCCGAAGATGAAGGAACTGTTCTTCGACGACGACACCTTCACCGCCGACCCGGCCCGCGCGCGCAAAATCGCGCAGCTGCTGAAGCCACTGGGAATCACGTGGTCCACCAATTCACGCGCCAACGTTGACTATGAAACGCTGAAGATCATGAAGGACGGCGGGCTCAGGCTGTTCGTGGTCGGCTACGAGTCGGGCAACGCGCAGATTTTGAAGAATATCAAGAAGGGCGTCGGAATCGATCGCGCGCGGCGCTTCACCAAGGATTGCCACGAGCTGGGGATCCTGATTCACGGGACTTTTATCCTGGGACTTCCGGGCGAGACCAAGGAGACTATCGAGGAATCGATCCGGTTCGCGCGCGAGATGGACTGCGAGACGATCCAGGTGTCGCTCGCATCGCCGTACCCGGGCACGGAGCTGTTCGACTACGTGACCAAGAACGGATTTCTGGCGGTCGATCCGCTGCTCGATGAATCCGGCTATCAGAAGTGTACGATCACCTATCCGGGCCTGAGCAACGAGGAGATTTACGGTGCGGTCGAGCGCTTTTATCGCAGCTTCTACTTCCGCCCGAAGTACATCTTCAAATCGGTCAAGAAGATGATGACGTCGATGGAAGAGACCCGGCGGATGCTGAACGAGGGGCGGCAGTTTCTTTCCACGATGCGCCAGCGACGGCATCAGACGGCTCAGCGGGCGACGGCCTGACGGCGAATTCCAGGCGCGAGCAGGCGGCCGGCGAGAGGTCCGCAGCAAGAATGTCTGTGGGGCCATCTGTCGCGCCGGGTCAAATTGCCGCGCGAATCATTCGATGACAATCTGGATGGCTTTACCGGCTGCGGCCGTGTGCGTGTCGGTGATCTACTACGCCGCCGCGACCGTCGCTGCGATCAAGTTCGCGCGGCGCACGACTTCTCCCCTGCTCCCGCTGCCCAAGATTCCACCGCGCGTGGCAGTGCTGAAGCCGCTGCATGGGACGAGCAATTCGCTGGCGGCCAACCTAATCAGCTTTCTGGAAATCGCGTACCAGCGGGCCGACTTTTATTTTGGCGTCGAGAACTACGAGGATACGGCCGCCGAAGTTCCGGTCGCAATCCGCCAACGTTACCAGCACGCAAGTATCACGCTGGTCGTTGGCGAAGAGCCCGGCTGCAGCAACCACAAGATCGCGAAACTGGTCAAGATGGCGGATCGGGCCGAGAAGGCCGAAGTGTTCGTACAGAGCGACGCCGATGTATCCGTCGATCGCGACTACCTCAAGCGGATTGTCGGCGAACTGATCTCCGACGAGAAAATCGGCATCGTGACCTGCGCGTATCGGGCGCGCCCGGGCGGCTCATTCGCGTCGCGGCTGGAGGCGCTTTACGTCAACACCGATTTTCTACCGCAGATTCTGCTCGCCGAAATGATGGAGCCGATGCATTATGCACTTGGCGCTACGATCGCCATCAAACGCCGGGTGCTGGAGGCCGCGGGCGGATTCCGCGCGGTCAAGGACCTGCTCGCCGACGACTTCTACCTGGGCAACTTCACCAATGCGCAGGGCTACGAGATCAAACTGTCCGATTCGCTGGTCACGTTGACGTGCGAGGAAAAGAACTTCGCTGAATTCTGGCATCATCAGCTCCGCTGGGCGCGCACCTACCGCTTCGTGCGCCCGATCAGCATCGCGACAATCGTGACGCACGGCCCGTTCTGGGCGCTGGTGCTGCTGGCGGTCACACGCGGCAGCGCCGCGGCTTTTGCGGCATTGGTGCTGGTAGTTGCGGCGCGGCTCACGATGTCGGCGGCAATCGTCGGCCGCGTGCTCAAGATGCCCGAGATGCTGAGCGAGCTGTGGTTGGTTCCGATCAAGGACCTGATAATGACCGGGGTCTGGTTTGCCAGCCTGCTCAGCAACAAAGTGACATGGGCCGGACGCAAGTTCAAGGTGATCCGAAGCGGCGCAATGCGCGAAGTGAAGAACTGAACGCGGTGATCCTCTACCTGTCCATCGCGATCGTTGCCAGCGTGCTGATGGCGCTGGGCCTGCTGATGATGAAGAGCCGCTCGGCGCATCTGCCAATGGCGGCCGGCGCCAACGTGATCCACGCGATCGTCGTCTGGATTCGCGATCCCATGTGGATCGGCGGACTCGGCGTGCAGACCGCGGGCTGGGCGCTCTACGTGATTGCGGTGTCGAAGGCGCCCGTATCGATGGTGGCGGTGATGATGCAGGGCGGGATCGCGCTGTTCGTAATCGCGTCGGTGGTGATTCTTGGCGAGCGCGCGAATCGGCGCGAATGGGTCGGCATCGGCGCGATCGTGCTCGGGATGCTGATGCTTACGCTGTCGCTTCAGGCCGGCGAGACCGAAGGTGCGTTCGAACCCGCAACGCTGCTGATGTTTTCCGCGTTGCTGATGGTCGCAGGGCTCGCGCCGATGGCCGTCGCACGGCTGAACGCCAGCGGCGCCGCGGCGGCGATTCTATCTGGTGTCGCGTTCGGCCTGGGGGCGTTGTTCACCAAGGCGATGACCGAAGAGTTCACCGCCAGCGCAGCCGCTTCGCTCGCCCTTCGAATCGTGTCGAATCCCTACGTGTACGGCCTGATCGTCGCCAACATCGTCGGGATTGTCCTGCTGCAGAACTCGTTTCATTCAGCGCGCGGGATAATAGCGATGCCGCTGTCGGGGGCGCTGTCGAACATCGTACCGATCGCCGGCGGGATGATCGCGTTCGGCGAACGATTGCCGGCGGGTTCGGTGGCCGGAGCGATGCGGATTGGCGCATTCGCATTGACGATCGCGGCCGGCGCACTGTTGGCTGGATCGCGCGCGCAGTCGTCAGAAGATCGGATCGTGGCCCGGGCTGCGGTCGAGAGCTAAAGGGTAAAAACTAGAAGTTCGCTTTCGGCACGGGCAGGCCGGGCACGGCGGTGCGCGCGCGGAAAATCGTTCCCTTGAGATTTGGATCGTCGGTGTTGTCGGCCGTCACGACGTAGAGATCACGCATGTCGCGGCCTCCGAAGACCAGACTGGTCACCATCGTGGCCGGCAATTTGATTCGCTCGGCTACCGCGCCGTCCTTCAAGAAATGGACGACCTCGCCGGCGCGGAAAGCCGCAACCCACACGCCGCCTTGCGCATCGACCGCCAGCCCGTCGGGCAATCCCGCGGGCATCCTGGCAAAGATACGCCGGTCCTTGACGCCGCGTTCGTGAGTAACGTCGTAAACCCACACCGCGCCAGTGGGGGAATCCGAATGATACAGGTGTTTTCTGTCGGGGCTGAGGCCGAGCCCGTTGCTGACCTCGATGCCGTCCCACAACTTCACCGCGCGACCGGGAGGATCGATGCGGAACAAACTGCCCGGAATCGGCTGCTCGTTGCTCAACGGATCGAAGTTGATGGTTCCGGTGTAAATGCTGCCGTGATCGTCGGTGGTAAGATCGTTCATGCCAACGGGCTTGCCTCCCCAAGCGACGAACAGATCGCGGCTGCGGCCGGTCTTCTCATCCCAATGAATCAGGCCGCGGCCGGTGAGCACGAGGCCGCCGCTGGCGTTGAAAATCATTCCGCCGACGCCCTTGCGCTTGGGGATCAGCGTTTCGACGTTGCCGCCGGGATTGCGCCGGTAAACGCCGCCGTTGGGAATGTCACTGAAATAGAGACGGCCGAGATCATCGACGCGCGGCGCTTCGAGCAGGCCGTAGCCGCTCGCGAGCATCTCGAATTCCATCGTCCAGATCCTCCTTGCGCCCGTTTACCACGGTTCGAGGTGCGCGGCGAGGCTTGGCTCTGAGCGAGCGCAGCGGTTCGCCGTATCAGTCCGGAAGATCGGTGGGTGTTTCCGACGTCGTTCTGTAGTCTTCCGATAGACCGACATAATTGTGCAGTACATATACCAGCGTCGGCTGAAACACCCGCGTCAGCAGTGCGATCGAAATCGCCCCGCCAATTACGACGATGGCGAGCGGACGCTGCGTTTGGGCGCCGATTCGAGTCGAAAGTGCCGCTGGCAGCAAACCCAGACCGTCGACCAGCGCTGTCATCATGACTGCACGGAAACGGCGGTCGGCTCCCATTACGATCGAATCGACCAGCGAATAACCCTCCTCCCAAAGCTGATGGATGTAGAAGTTCAGCAGAATGCCATCCATGATCGCAATCGCGAAAATTGAGATGAATCCGACTGCGGCAGAAACGCTGAATGGTGTGCCTGTTACTACTAAGGCCAGGACCCCACCTAGACACGCAAGCGGAATCTGAGCCATCAATATAAGGGTATTAACCACCGAAAGCGTGGCGGCATAGAGGACGCCCATTACCAACAGGAGTGCAAGCGGAACTACGACCGCAAGCCGCTGGTTGGCGGCGTGCAGCTCTCCGTACTCTCCCACCCATTCGAGATGGGTTCCCTCAGGCATCTTGATTTCGTTAGCGGCACGCGCCTTGGCCTCGGTGACTGCGCCCTCGAGGTCACGGCCCCTTACCGAAAAGCGCACCGGTACATAGCGTTGGAGATCTCCACGATAAATGAATGAAGCGCCCTCCGATGCGTCGACGCGCGCGATTTGTCCTAGCGGTACATAGCCGCCGGTAGGAACGTTGACGCGAATGTTTCGCATTGCCTCGATGGTCTGCCGATACTGGGGCTTCCATCGCACGACCAACGGAAAGCTCATATCGCCTTCGAGTACCTGGGTCGCCGGCAACCCGCCGATCGCCGCCTGCACGATTGTCGAGACGTCACCGGAGTTCAGTCCGTATCGCGCGGCGGCATCACGGTCAGGCTCGATGACTATGTTCGGCTGCCCGAGCGACTTGTACATGAAAACGTCGGTTACGCCAGGGACCTGTTTCAATGTCTCTTCAAGCCGGGTAGCTATTGACTGATCAGTATCGAGGTCATAGCCGAATACCTTCACCGCGTTCTCGCCCGCTTTTACACCCGAAAGCGCCTCGTCAATATTGTCTTCGATATTTTGTGAATACGAGAAGCTGACTCCACGGAATCGCCTGCGCAACTTGTCGTCGATCTCCGAAACCAGACGCTCTTTGGTCATGCCTTTTGGCCACGTCGCCTCGGGCTTCAGGTCGACAGCGAACTCGACGTTGAAAAAACTCGTGGTTTCAGTGCCATCGTCAGGCCTGCCAAGCTGAGATACAGCGCTCGCTACCTCTGGATACGACAAAAATATCGCGCGCATCTGACTCACCAGCTTTGCGCCTTGCGGCAGACTGATCGTCGTTGGCATTATGGCGTGCGCCCAGATATTGCCTTCCTCGAGTTTGGGTAGAAACTCACCTCCCAAACGCGGGAAAAGCGACAGGCCGCCGACCATGACCGCGCAGATGATCACCAGCGTCAACCGCGGCCAACGCAAAATTCGCACGAATAGGTTGTGGTAGAAGTTGTGAAACGCTTCCCAGACAAAGTTGTGCGTTTCCTTCATGCCTTTGTGAAGCAGGAGGGAACTCAGAACCGGCGAAAGCATCACGGCCAGCAGGATCGCGATCGTCAAGGCGTATGCGTAGGTGTGCGACATCGGGGAGAAGATCGCACCTTCCACCCCGCGCATCGTAAAGAGCGGAAGGAACGCGATCAAAAAGATCAGCGTCGAGTAGAACATCGGTCCGCCGACTTCCTCGGAGGCGATCAGGATGCAGTGAAACGTACTCTCGCCCTTGGAAGAATCGGTAGTTAGGTGTCGATAGATATTTTCGACGACGATTATGGTCGAATCGATAATGATTCCAAAATCTACCGCACCCAGGGAAAGCAGGTTTGCCGGCGTTCCGGACAGATAGAGCAAGATGAAAGCCCCGAGCATGGCCAGCGGAATGTTTACTGCCGCGATAATTGCAGTCCGTAAATTGCCCAGGAAGAAAATCAGCACCAGAAACACAAGCACCATCCCGAGCGTCAGATTCTCGAGAACGGTTCGAAGCGTCGTATAGACCAAACCTCTTCGATCGTAATACGGTACTATCTTGTAGCCTTTGGGCAGCATACCCGTGGTATTTAGCTGCTCGGCCTTTGCCTCTACACCCTTTAATGTCGCAAGGGTGTTGCCGTACTTGCGCATGAGGACGATCCCTTCAACGACCTCGTCCTCGTAATTCATTCCAACGATACCTAGCCGCGGCGCCCACCCCACCGACACATCGGCCACGTTCTTTATCCTGATCGGGGTCGACTTATTCGATGTGAGTACGACGTTGCCGATGTCATCCACCCCGCGAATCAACCCGAGCCCTCGCACATCGAATGCCTGTTCGCCTATGTTGAGATAGCTTCCTCCCGAATTGGTGTTCGAGTTCTGAATCGAGCTGATTACCTGGGAAAGCGGTATCGAGTAGTGATCGAGTTTCTGCGGGTCAACTTCGACGTGGTACTCTTTCGTGAGACCGCCAAAGCCCGAGACGTCTAGCACTCCAGGCACGGTCTTAAACTGTTTCTGACAAATCCAGTCCTCGACCTCTTTCTCTTTGACCAAGTCATGATCGGGGGCTCTGACGGTATAACGATAGATCTCGCCGATGGGGTTTTCCGGTGACAGACCGGCCTGGATACCCTGGGGAAGAGTAATGAATTGCAACTGGTTTATGGTCTGAGTGCGGTCAAATTCGTAATCACTTTCCCAATCGAAGTACAGGCGGATGTCGGATAGTCCATATAGCGATATGGATTCCATCGACGTCAGATGAAGCATACCGCTCATCCCATACTCAGTTGGAACCGTGACGAGTTTCTCGACCTCCTCGGCGCTGAGACCGTTGGGCAGCGTCAGAACCTCGGTCATGGGTTGCACGGGATCGGGATAAGCTTCGATGTCGAGTTGCGTAAATGAATATAGTCCCGCCAGCAATAGCAACACGGCGGCGCCTATCACGACCGCGCGCTCGCGAAGCGCCAGCGCCATCAATGCTTGAATCATCGCTTAACCCTTGAAGGCGAAAGACCGCTCGGCTATGAGCTCTCTCCGCGCGCTTGATGCCAGAGTGCGTTGACCTGCATTGTTTCACCCGTGACGACGCGATCGCCTGCGCTTAGTCCCGAGACCACCCGTGCATAGCCTTCCTGATCCCATGCTCCTATGGTGACCGTGCGCCGTTCGAGCAGGTGGTTGCCGGCATCGACGTATGCGAAATACTTGTCGGTTTCAAACACGAGCGCGTCCAGCGGCACAATCAGCGCTTGCCCGGGCCGCACCGCGATCGTGACGCGCGCGAGCATTTGCGGTTTCAACTTGAAGCCAGGATTCTTTACTTCGCAGCGAATCTGGACGGTGTGCGTGGCCGGATCGACGTTGGGGCTGATCCGTGCAATCGTGCCATGAAAAGTCTCGTCGGGGTAGGCGGTGGTGACCGCTGAGAGTTCCTGCCCGGGTTTCACGCGAGCAAGCTCATCCTCGTAGATGTCTGCGGTAATCCAGACGTCTTCGAGTGTGCCGAGTGAATACAATACGTCGCCGGGATTAACCGCCGAACCGCGCAGGGTCTGATTCTGAACTATATTTCCGCTTATCGGTGCGTGCATCACGAAGGTTGGAGCCGGTACCGTGATCTTCGCTATCTGCGCAGGCTCGATCCCCAGCAGGTCCAGCTTTCGTCTCGATGCTTCGAGCATCGCGCGTGAGAACTCGCCGTTATTGATGCCCGCCAGCTTGGAAACCGAGTCCTTGGCTTGAAGATACTCCGCCTCAGCAGTCATGATGTCCGGGCTGTAGAGCGTGGCGATCGCCTGGCCGCGCTGAACATAATCCCACTGCGAGACCCGCACTTCCTCGATACGGCCCGCCACCCGCGAAATAATCGAGGCCACTCGACGATCATCGAAGGTAACCTGTCCCGACGTTTCCAGAGTCCCGGGTAGATCGACCGATTGGATGGTCGTCAGAGTCATGCCCGCCAAATCCGCCGGAGCCAGTTCCATAAGCTCGGGACCTTGTCCCTGGTGAATAAATTTGGGCAATTCCAGACCCGGCTTGACGTTTGTAGTAACGCTTGGAGAACCGCCGCAACCAATCGTCGCGCTCGCAATTACTGCGAGTAACCAGGTTGCAGAGATTGTAGCTATGGCACTGTGCTTCATTTTTGAAACGAGACCCCCATCGCCTGCTCCAGCGCCACTTCTCCGGCGAAGAACTGATTGGCGTTCTGAAGGTACGTGAGGCGCGACGCGTAATCGCTTTGTAAGGCCGAGGATAATGTAAGGAAGTCGACTTTGCCCGACTGATAAGCAACCAATGCCACTTTGAAGTCCTGGTCGGCCAGGGGGATCAGCCGTCCGCTGTATACTTGCGCCGACTCGTAGGCGAATTGCGCAGACTGGTACAATTGCGTGACGGTTGCCTCGGTTTGGCTTAGGACGGAATTCATGCTGTAACGAGCGGCCTGCAACGAATGTTGCGCCGACTTTACGTCCTCGCGCTGATGGATCCAGAAAAATACCGGCATATTGAATCCAATCGAAAACGTATGCACCTGGGTAACACCAGGGCTAGGTTGAGCGCCGGCTTGCAGGATGTAGTCAAACTCGTATCCGACCGTATAGTTCGGCAGATATTCCATCTCGGCGAGTGTCAGCGCCGTGGTTGAATTTTTCTCGGTCAGCGCGGCTTGGAGTATCTCCTGGCGCGCGTGCGTTGCGGTGTCGATCGCTTTATCCAGCTTGATCTCCAGCGGCTTCAGCTCGATCTTCTGGTCAAGGTCCAAGGGCGCGGCGGGTTTCCGATAGAGCAGTTGATTCAGTCCCGCTCGGTCGTTCAGGCGGTTGGTTTGGTACTGGCGTTGCTGCAACTGAGCCTGCTCGAGAGCTAGTTCGGCGCCGATGAGATCGGATTGTTGCGCCTGACCCCCCGTGTATTGGGCCTGGGTTACGTTAACAACCTGTTTCAAGTTGCCGATATTCTCGCCGTTGATTGCAATCAACCCCTCATCCAGCAGCACCTGGTAATAAGCGGTCTCAACGCCGCCTCGCAGGTCGCGTACTGCCGCCTCATAGGTCAACCGCGCAATCTCGGCGGTCCGCCTTGATTCATCCGCCTGTAAAAATGCTTCTCCCGGAAACTGGAAATTTTCGCTGAATGCATGGGCGTGCACCGCCGCGTTGAAATCTTTGCTGCTATCCAGATTCGAGTAGGTGAAGGTCGGATCCGCGGGAGCATAGTTCTGCAGAATCTGATGCTGTGCGGACTCCCACTGCGCATGCACCGCACGGACCTGCGGATTCGATTCGATCGCGACTTCCACCAGTTCATTGGCGTTAAGCCCGGCCTCGGCGCGGGCCGGCAAAACGGCCGCGACAGTCGCGATCGCAAGCATCAACGCACCGCCAATCTTTATCGTTGGCATCGCAACTCCTCGATCCACATCGCCCTTTGCTATACGTCGCCGCCTCGGAAAAGTTCCACGGCGATGACCGGGGTTGTTTAGAGCTAGCCTAAATGAGAATGATAATCAATATCTAAAGGGCCGCGCCAAGCTCCGGAATCGACATTCAATTAAACCGGTTTGAGTCGACGACCGAAAGCACCTCTTCGGATCGCGATTGCAGGACGCCGCTGCTCGCCGCTGCGGCGAGGTTCAGTTGCCTGCGACCTTGGCTTTTGCGGCCGCTGCACTCTGCATCGATCGGAGGTACATCACGACCTGCCAGCGCTGCTCGACGGGCAGCTCTTGTGCGTAGGAGGGGCTCGACAGGACACCGTCGCGGATCACGCCGTAGATATAGCCGTCGGGACGATCCTTGATCGCGCCAACGAGCAGACTTTTCGGAGGCTTTGCCAGGATGTGCGCGACGGGGCCGTTACCCTGAGCCGATTCTCCGTGACACGGCGCGCAGTAGGTATTGAACTGCTCTTTACCCTTGGCGAGATTTTCCGGCGTCGCCTGCAAGGGGTTGTGCATCTTGATCGCCGCCTGCTCGAGGCTCATAGGCGGTTCTCCGCCATGAACCGGAATCGTGTCCGCCGGAGTGACCCGCGGCGCCTCGGCAAACGGCTGAATCTCCGGCCCGCGGTACATGTCGATACTCCACGGGAAACAAGTAGCCGTCGCTGGCATCGCCGCGATCGCAATCGCAGCGGCAAGCATCAATCCTCCGGCGCGAATCACCCTGGCAGGCAGACCAATCACATTTCTCAAAATCTTCCGGCTCTGTTTCTTTACGACAATCCCCTGAGCATACCCGCCTTCTCATGCCGAAGGCAAAAGTAGCACTAGGTGGCGCTGGCCAGGGGCTGGCTCGAGAACCCCAGACCTCGAGCGCCGGCGTCAACCGTGACCCGCGAACTGTCGCGAATCTCCCCCGCGAGCAATTTCCGCCCCAGCGCCGTCTCGAGCTCGCGCTGGATAAGCCGTTTCAGCGGGCGCGCCCCGTACGACGGATCGTAGCCATGCTCGGCCAGATAATCGCGCGCTTTGTCGGTCAATTCGAGCTCGATCTTGCGCTCCTCGAGCCGCGCGCGCAGCCGCACCAGTTGCACATCGACGATTTGGCGCAGCTCTTCGCGGGTCAGCGGATGGAATACGACGACCTCGTCAACCCGGTTGAGAAACTCGGGCCTGAAACTCTGACGCAAGACCTCGAGGGCCTGCACCTTCATCTTCTCGTAGTCCTGTCCCTTGAAGCCGAGAATAATCTGGCTGGCGATATTCGACGTCATGATCACAACGGTGTTGCGGAAATCGACCGTGCGCCCGTGACCGTCGGTAAGCCGGCCGTCGTCGAGCAATTGCAGCAGCACGTTGAACACGTCGGCGTGCGCTTTTTCGATCTCGTCGAACAGGATTACCGAGTACGGGCGGCGCCGCACGGCTTCCGTCAGTTGCCCGCCCTCGTCGAAGCCGACATAGCCCGGAGGCGCGCCGACCAGCCGCGAGACGGTGTGCTTCTCCATGTACTCGGACATGTCGATCCGGATCATCGCGGCTTCGCTGTCGAACAGGAACTCGGCCAGCGCGCGCGCCAGTTCGGTCTTGCCCACGCCGGTGGGACCGAGAAAAATGAAGGACCCGATCGGGCGGTTGGGATCCTTGAGTCCGGAGCGGGCGCGAATTACCGCGTCGGAAACCGCGATCACCGCTTCGTCCTGGCCGATCACGCGTTTGTGCAGATGCTCCTCGAGATGCGCGAGCTTCTGCACCTCGCCTTCGAGCAGCCTCGAGACTGGAATTTTGGTCCATCGCGCGACAACTTCGGCGATATCGTCCTCGTCCACTTCTTCCTTGATCAATCGCTTGCCGCCGGAGTGCTTCTCGATGAGCTTCTGCTCTTCGGCGCCGAGTTCCTTCTCAAGCGACGCGAGCGTGCCGTACTGCAGCTCCGCGACCTTGTTGAGGTCGTACTCGCGCTTGGCTTTTTCGATCGCAAGCCTGGTTTGTTCGATCTCGGCTTTAATTTTTGCGAGTTTCTCGAGTCCGCCCGTTTCGGTTTCCCACTGCGCCTGCAGGCCCGCGCGCTTTTCCTTGATCTCGGCGAGCTCCTTCTCGAGTTTCTGCAGCCGATCGCGCGAGGACTGATCGGTCTCGCGCTTGAGCGCCTCGCGCTCGATTTCCAGCTGCATCACGCGCCGATTGACCTCGTCGATCTCGACCGGCATCGATTCCTTCTCGGTGCGCAGCTTGGCCGCCGCTTCATCCATCAGGTCGATCGCCTTGTCGGGCAGGAATCGATCGGTGATGTACCGTTTCGACAGTACCGCGGCCGTCACCAGCGCGGCGTCCTTGATTCGAATTCCGTGATGGACCTCGTAGCGTTCCTTCAGCCCGCGCAGAATCGAGATGGTGTCCTCGACGCTCGGCTCCTCGACCATCACCGGCTGAAAGCGCCGCTCCAGCGCGGCGTCTTTCTCGATATACTTGCGGTACTCGTCGAGCGTGGTCGCGCCGATGCAATGCAGTTCGCCGCGCGCCAGCATGGGCTTGAGCAGGTTCGACGCATCCATCGCACCTTCAGCCGCGCCCGCGCCGACGACGGTATGCAACTCGTCGATGAACAGAATTACCTCGCCCGCGGCTTCCTGCACTTCCTTCAACACGGCTTTCAGCCGTTCCTCGAATTCGCCGCGGAATTTGGCGCCCGCTATCAGCGCTCCCATGTCGAGCGCGACCAGCTTGCGATTCTTGAGACTCTCGGGCACGTCGCCCGCGACGATTCGCCGCGCGAGACCCTCGACGATCGCGGTCTTGCCGACNNAGCACCGGGTTGTTCTTGGTGCGGCGCGAGAGGACCTGGATCACGCGTCGAATTTCTTCGTCGCGTCCTATCACCGGATCGATCTTGCCGGCCGACGCGAGCCTGGTCAGATCGCGGCCGTATTTTTCCAGCGACTGGTAGGTCGCCTCGGGATTCGACGAAGTGACGCGCTGGTTGCCGCGGACCTTTTTGAGCACCGCCATCAGCTTGTCGTGGGTCAAACCTGCTTCGCGCAGAATTTTCGAAGCGGCGCCGGGCTCATCGAGCATCGCGATCAACACGTGCTCGACCGAAACGTACTCGTCTTTGAGCTTGCCCGCCTCCTGCTCTGCGCGCGCCAGCACCCGGCCCAGGCGCTGGGTCGCGTAAACTTGCCCGCTGTCAGAGCCGCCGCCGGTTACTTGCGGGATTTTGGCGAGCTCAGCGCCGAGCTTGCGGCGGATCGCGTCGCGATCGGCACCCGTCAGCTTCACGATCGAGGACGCCAGCCCTTCGTCATCTTCGAGCAGCGACACTATCAAATGCTCGACGTCGACGGCCTGGTTATGCGCGGTGAGCGCGGCATTTTGCGCGCGCCCAAGCGCCTCCTGGAGTTTTTCGGTGAATCGGTTGGCGTTCATTTGATGTTCGGTTTTCCCCGCTGTTTAAGTTAACCACTTTCCGAAATTTGGCAAAACGAAATCCACCATCGGCCGTCGCGGTGACACCCGCCAATATGTTTCGAGGCAATCTCTGGATGGAAGGAAGAATTTTTGCGGCGAAATACTACGCAGCCCCGCGTCCGACCGCGAGATTCGTAGCCAAACGCATTTATCCGACAGCTTTTACTGACGGCGACGGGCTAGATACGCACGATCGGCGCAGCGGTCCCGCGCACGGTGCGGCGATCCGCGCGCACCCGGCGCGTGACCGCCGGCGTCGGCTCGAACGCGGGATGCAGCCTGGGTTCGCGCGGGGCGGCCGCGGCGTCGGCTGGTTCCTGGGCAACAATAAGGATCTGGCGCCGCCCCTGGCGAATCAGCAAGCCCCGCTCGGTCATTTCGGTTAGAAGCTTGCTGACCATCGGGCGTGAACTGCCGATCATCTCGGCGAGTTCTTCCTGCGCGAGTCCGGGCAGCAGCAGCGTTCCGCGCGAGTCGGGCACGCCGAATCGCTTCGCCAGCTCGTCCAGAACAATCTCGAGCCGTTTGCGCAGCGACATTCCCAAAAACGTCATGTAACGGTAAGCGACCGCCGACCACATCGAATTGATCGCCTCGGCAATCCCCAGCAGCGCCTCCGGCTCGAGGCTCTTGAGCACTTCAGAGATCTGATGACGCGTGAACAGCGCAACGCAGCATTTGGTCACTGCCGTCGCCCCGAACTGTTGCGAACGGCCGCCGTCCGCGCCGGCAAAATCGGCATATCCAACCAGGTCGCCGGGACCGGCGAGCTCGACCAACACGGGGTCGCTGCCGGGACGCGAGCTATAAACCTTGACGAGGCCGGTCAGTACGGCGAAAACCACGTCGGCCGGCGAGCCCCTCGAGAACAGCTCCGCGCCCTTGGGATAGCGCACGAGCATGTGCCGCTCGAGAAGCGCGGTCGCCGCGGGCCGCGCAATTCCCATCGATGAGAGCTTGGATAACAGCCTTTCACGGGCCTGCGCCGAGACCTGAAGATTCATAGCCATCTCCCCTTGCGGCTGCGCCATATGACGGCCGGTGTGTACTTAAACCCTACAAGCTGCTACCTCAGCGCCGCGCCTGCGTCAAGCGCAGACGAAATACCGCTAATAGATTATCCCAAGCGCTCAGGCGCCGGCGATCGTCATCTCGGCTATCTTGATCGTCGGCGCGACCGTGGATGAACGCCAGTTGAGATCGTTGCCGATCATCTCGACCCCGGCCATCATGTCCTTCAGGTTGCCCGCGATGGTGATTTCATTCACCGGATAGGCGAGTTCGCCGTTCTCAATCCATATTCCGCCCGCCCCACGCGAATAGTCCCCAGTGACCATGTTCACGCCGAAACCTATCGTCTCGGTCAGGTACAGTCCCTGCTTCACCGAGCCGATTATCTGCGCGGGCGTATAGCTGCCGGGCTCCAGGTACAGATTGGTCGTCGAGACGCCGGGAGCCTCGCCCACCGAACGCGCGGCGTTGCCCGTGGGAGCCAGCCCGAGCTTGCGCGCCGAATAGCAGTCGAGCAGGTAGCTCGCGAGCACGCCCTTGTCCACCACGTTCTTGCGCGAGGTCGGCAGCCCCTCGCCGTCGAACGGCTTGGAGCCGAGGCCGCCGGGGATCAGCGCGTCGTCCACGATAGTGACGCCGGAAGCGGCAATCGTTTTGCCCAACTGTCCCACCAGGAATGACGCTCCCTTGTACAGCGAGGGCCCCGACGCTGCGCCGACGATCGATCGAATCAATCCAGCAGCCATGTCGGGATCGAAGACGATCGGCGCGCGCATCGTCTTGATCTTGCGCGCTCCGAGCCGGCCTAGCGCCCGCTTGGCGGCGGTTATTCCGACCGACTCCGCATCTTCGAGTTTTCCCAAGCGGCGGTTCGACGTGTACCAGAATCCCTGTTGCATCGCGTCGCCATCTTGCGCGATCGGCTGCACCACAAGCGTGTACGAGGTGCCGGAATACTCGCCTGAAAACCCCTGGCTGTTGGCGAACAGAATCTGGCCGCGCCCAGAGCTGAATTCGGCGCCCTCGGAATTCTTCATGCGCGGATCGAATTTCAGCGCCGCGTTCTCGGCGCTGCGCGCGATCTCCAGCGCGCGATCCGCGGTCACTATTCCGCTGTCGGGATCCGCCAGCGAAAGCTCGGGCAATGACTTCGGATGCATCGAAGGGTCGGGCAATCCCGCCCACGGATCGGCGGCCGACAAGCGCGCAAGCTCGACCGTGTTCGCGATGAAGTCGCCCAGCGAATCGCGCTCCAGTTCGGCCGTCGACGAGGTCGCGGAAGACTGTCCGCAAAATACGCGCAGACCCAGCCGCCGCTCGCGTGAACTCTTGAGTTTCTCGACTTCGCCCATGCGCACGCCGGCCGAAAGAGACTCCGCGGTCACGCACAGAACTTCCGCCGCGCTGGCGCCTTTGCGCCTGGCCTCGTCGAGCGCCCAAGTGGCGAGTTCAATATCAACCGTCGCCATCAGATTATTCTGACTGTCATTCTAATTGTCAGGCGCGCGTGCCGCCGACCGTTATGCCGTCGATTCGAATCGTCGGCAGACCCACGCCCACCGGCACCGATTGGCCGTCCTTGCCGCAGGTCCCGACCCCGGCGTCGAGCGCGAGGTTGTTGCCGACCATCGAGACCCGGGTCAGCACGTCGGGGCCGTTGCCGATAAGCGTGGCGCCCTTCACCGGCCGCGTCACCTGGCCGTCCTCGATCAGGTAAGCCTCGCTCGCGGAGAAAACAAATTTGCCGTTGGTAATATCGACCTGTCCGCCGCCGAAGCTGACCGCATAGAGGCCGTTCTTGACCGACTTCATTATCTCCTCGGGCGTCGATTCGCCGTTGAGCATGAAGGTGTTGGTCATTCGGGGCATCGGCGAATGCGCAAAGCTCTCGCGCCGTCCGTTGCCGGTGGGCGCCATCTTCATGAGCCTCGCGTTCATCCGATCCTGCAGATAGCCGCGCAGGATTCCCTTTTCGATCAGCACCGTGCGCGAAGTTGGCGTGCCTTCATCGTCAACGTTCAGGCTGCCGCGGCGATTCGGGATGGTGCCGTCGTCGATCACCGTGCAAAGTTCGCTCGCGACTTTCTGGCCGATTCGATTCGCGAACGCCGACGTGCCCTTGCGGTTGAAGTCGCCTTCCAGCCCGTGGCCAATCGCTTCGTGCAGCAAAATCCCGGGCCATCCCGGGCCGAGCACGACGATCATCTCGCCCGCGGGCGCATCGACGGCGTCGAGATTGACGATCGCCTGCCGCGCCGCTTCGAGCGCGTACTCGCGCCAGCGATCATTTTCGATGAAGTACTTCCACTCGACGCGCCCGCCGCCGCCGTAGGAGCCCATCTGGCGGCCCTTGCCGTCGTCGGCAATCACGGTGACGTTGAGCCGGCACAGCGGCTGCACGTCCGCGGCGACCTGCCCGTCGCTGTTCACGACCATCACGATCTTCCGCTCGCACGCGAACGACGCCATCACGTTCTTCACCCGCGGATCGGAGGCGCGCACCACGCGATCGATCTCGCTCAGCAGCCGCGCACGCTCCTGCACCGGAACGTCGAGCGGCGTGCTGTCGAGATCGTACAGCGCATGCCGCGCGACCGGAGTACCGACCTGCACCGCGGCAGGCGTCGTGCCGCGCTGATCGGCGATTGCGCGCGCAGCCTCCGCCGCAAGCCGCATCCTGTCGATCGTGACTTCGTCCGAATAAGCGTAGCCGGTGCGATCCTCGGCGCACACGCGCACACCGACGCCGTGGCTCACGCTCTTGCTGGTGTGATTCACCATCGATTCCTCGAGCCCGAGACCCTCAGCGCTGCGGTACTCGAAGTAGAGATCGGCGTAATCGGCCTTGCGTTCGAGCGCGCTCCCGAGGATTCGCTCGAGTGCACCGTGGTTCATGCCGAATCGGTTCAGAAAAAATTTATCGGGAGCAACGAGGTCGTTGGACATTAAATTTGCCGCCTGTGAATGAAGTCTATCAAAGCGCGCAACCACCAAGAAGGTCGCTTGCTCGAATCCGCGGATACAATCGGCGCGACGATGGCGCAGCGGCCTCGAAACGGGTTACGATTCGCCGATGGCGGCAGCAACGCGGGATACATTGGCGCTCATCGATCGCCTGATGCTCGAAATGATCGCGCAGCAGGAGAGCAAGGTGCTGGCGATGGCGTGCGCGATTCATCCCGGGCTCACCCCGGAGGACATCCGCAATCCGAACGATTTTGCCGACCTGATGGCGAGCGGCGAGTGGAACTTCGAGGACGGAATCCTGTCCGGGCTGAAAAGCGCGCACATGGCGCTCCGCGCGAAGTTACTCGAGAGCATCAAGTAGAACTCGAAAAAGCTTCACCGGCAGGACTCCGGGAAAAAAGAAAAGGCACGAAGAGATTTTCTTCGTGCCTTTGCGTCTATGGTCGTGACGTTCGAGTTCGATCAGCCGGCGGCCGCCGCCCGACGCGGTCTCTCGGCAGGAGCGCCTTCTTTCTTCGCCGCAGATCGCTTGCGCGGCTTCTTCGACTTGGTCTGCTCCTCGTTGCCGGTGAACTCGATGACTGACAACATGGCGGCATCACCGCGGCGATGACCGAACTTGATCACCCGCGTATAGCCGCCGTTGCGATCTTTGAAGCGCGGCGCGATCTCATCGAACAACTTCTTGACCGCCTCATGCGACTGCATGAACGCAAACGCGCGCCGTCGCGCAGCGAGATCGTTCTGCTTGCCGAGCGTGACCATCCGGTCCGCGATGCGCCGCAGTTCCTTGGCCTTGGGATCGGTCGTCTTGATTCGCTCGTGGCGAATCAGCGCGAGCACCATATTCTTGAACAACGCCTTGCGATGCGCTGAGGTGCGATTGAGCTTGCGGCCCGAGTTGAGATGACGCATCAGTTACTCCAAACCGCTATGCCGATTCGCGGCGTTCTTGCTCTTCCCACATGCGGTCGAGCTCGCCGCGCGGCGGCAGGTTCTCCAGCCGCATCCCGAGCGATAGCCCCATGTCGGCCAGCACTTCCTTGATCTCGTTGAGGGACTTGCGTCCGAAGTTCTTAATCTTGAGCATGTCCTGCTCGGTGCGCTGCACCAGCTCACCGATATATTTGATGTCGGCGTTCTGAAGACCGTTGAACGCGCGCACCGAAATCGGCAGCCCTTCGACGGGCCGATAGAGCAGCTCGCTCATCGTGGGATGGGCCTCGCCACCCTCGGCCGTGCCGGCGGCCGCTTCGGCCTCTTCCTCGACGCCCGCGAAAATCGTCATCTGATCGCGCATCACGCGCGCCGCGTAGGTCAACGCCTCGCGCGGGTTGATCGAGCCGTCGGTCCAAATCTCGAGCGCGAGCCGATCGTAGTCGGTGCGCTGGCCGACGCGCGCGTTGGTCACGGTGAAGTTGACCTTGCGAATCGGCGAGAAGATCGCGTCGAGGCGAATCGTCCCGATTGGCTCCTCGTCTTCGGTGCGCTCGCCGGGGACATAGCCACGGCCGCGCTTGATGACGAGTTCCATGTCGAGTTCGGCGCCCTTGTCGAGCGACGCGATATGCTTGTCGGGGGTCAGGACTTCCAGGCTCGGGCCGCCGGTGATATCGCGCGCGGTCACCTGCGCCTCGCCCTTGACCTTGAGCGTCGCGGTAATCTGCTCGCCTTCATGCAGGCGCAGGCGGATTTCCTTGAGGTTGAGGACGATGTCGGTTACGTCCTCTTTGACGCCGGCCAGAGTCGAAAACTCGTGGAGGACGTTTTTGATCCTGACTGCTGTAATCGCGTAGCCGGGCAGCGTGGACAGCAGGATGCGCCGCAGCGCGTTGCCAACGGTGATTCCGTAGCCGCGTTCGAGCGGTTCCGCGGAAAACTTGCCGTAGGAAGGAGTGACTTCCTTCTCGTCGAACTCGACCGCTTTGGGTTTGATCAGATCTCGCCAGTCATTCTGCATAGTCTATGCTCTTTTTTCCGATGGATTTCCCGCGCCCACACAGGTCCACCACGGACCGGGACGCCGATCGGTATGCCTCCGCCCTATCTGGAGTAATGCTCGACGATCAGCTTCTCGCTGATCGGCATCGTCAGTTCAGCGCGCGCCGGCAGCGACCGGAGCGAACCGCGGAATTGTTCGCGCTCGAGTGCCATCCACGGCGGGACGCCGCGGCGCTGCGCCATCTCGATTGCCTCGACGATCACCTTCTTGGTGCGACTCGCCTCGGCCACGCTGATTACACTGCCAACTTCGACCAAGGTCGAGGGAATCGTGACTTTCTTGCCGTTGACGTGAATATGCCCGTGGCGAACCACTTGGCGCGCCTGCGCCAGCGAACTGGCGAAGCCGAGACGATACACGACGTTGTCAAGCCGTCGCTCGAGCAGCACGAGCAGGTTCTCGCCGGTAATTCCGTCCATCCGCTCGGCCATTTCGAAGTAGGCCGCGAACTGCGTTTCCATCAATCCGTAAATGCGCTTGACCTTCTGCTTTTCACGCAGCCGAATCGCGAATTCCGAGAAACGCGTGCGCGCCTGACCGTGCGCTCCGGGCGGGTAATTGCGCCGCTCGATCGCGCACTTGTCGCTGTAGCATCGCTCTCCCTTGAGGAAGAGTTTCAGTCCTTCGCGCCGGCACAGCCGGCATACCGGACCCAGATTCCTAGCCATCTTCGATTACGCCTTCTTCACTCGCGTGTATTTCAGTTCAGACTCTGCGCCGCTTCGGAGGACGGCATCCGTTGTGCGGAATCGGCGTGACGTCCTTGATCGAGATGACGCCCAGTCCCGTCGCTTGCAGCGCGCGCACCGCCGATTCGCGTCCTCCGCCCGGACCCTTGACGTGAACCACCACCGCGCGCATCCCGACTTCCGAGCATTTGCGCGCGCACGCCTCTGCCGCCATCTGCGCTGCGAACGGCGTGCCCTTGCGCGAGCCCTTGAAGCCTACCGAGCCGGCGCTCGCCCATGCGATCACGGTTCCCTGCTGATCGGTGATCGTCACGATCGTGTTGTTGAAGGTCGCGTGCACATGCGCGATGCCCTCGGGCACGTTGCGGCGCACCTTCTTGCGCCGCGGCGCAGGCGCGGGTGCTCCAGCAGCAGGGGCCGCGGCAGCAGCGGTCTTCTTTTCGGGTGCGGCTTTCGTCTCTTTGATTTCTTCAGCCATTTATTCCAATTGCTCTCGTCGTGATGCTTGCTATGTCGCTCGCTCCCCTTTCGTTAGCCCTTGGACGGCGCCTGCTTCTTGCCCGCGACCACTTTGCGCGGACCCTTGCGCGTACGCGCGTTGGTATGCGTGCGTTGCCCGCGCACCGGAAGTCCGCGACGATGCCGAATACCGCGGTAGCATCCCAGATCCATCAAGCGCTTGATCGACTGCTGAAAGTCGCGCCGCAAATCGCCTTCGACCTCGAAGTCGGTGTCGATCACCTGGCGGATATGGACCTGCTGGTCTGCCGACAGGTCGTCGGTTTTGGTCGCGGGATCGACCTTGGCGGCGGCGAGAATTTTCAGCGCACTCGGCCGGCCTATTCCGTAGATATAGGTCAGCGCGATATCCATCCGCTTGTTCTTGGGCAGTTCGACTCCAGCTATGCGTGCCATCGCGAAACCCTTCCTAGCCCTGGCGCTGCTTGTGGCGCGGGTTCGAGCACAGGACGCGCACGACGCCTTCGCGGCGCACGACCTTGCAGTTCTTGCAAATCTTTTTAACCGACGCTCGGACTTTCATAGTTTGCCAATCTCTATCCGGCGCGCCCGCTAGCGCATCCGGTACGTAATCCGGCCGCGCGTCAGGTCGTAAGGCGACAGCTCAACCGTGACCTTGTCGCCGGCCAGAATCTTGATGTAATGCATCCTCATTTTGCCCGAGATATGAGCCAACACCTTGTGCCCATTGTCGAGCGTCACCCTGAACACCGCATTGGGCAGCGCTTCCTGCACCGTCCCCTGTACTTCAATCGCGTCGCCCTTAGACATTTTCGAGTTCGCTTAAGATTTCCGGCCCGTTGGAGGTAATCGCGATAGAGTGCTCGAAGTGGGCAGATAGTTTACCGTCCGCCGTCACCGCAGTCCAGCCATCGGAAAGTATCTCCAAGTCGGGGCTTCCCTCGTTAACCATCGGTTCAATCGCCAGCGCCATTCCCTCGCGCAGCCGCGGATTAGGCATCCCGGGACGGAAAAAATTCGGCACCTGCGGATCCTCATGGAGCCGGCGGCCGATTCCGTGTCCCGAAAAGTCGGTCACGACCGAAAATCCGGCCCCTTCGACCGTATCCTGCACCGCACGCGCGATATCGCTGATACGATTGCCCGCGCGAGCCTGCGCGATTCCCGCGTAGAGCGATTCGCGCGTCACCCGCAGCAGCTTCGTCACCCGCTCGGGCACCGGGCCGACCGCGAGCGTGCGCGCCGAGTCGCCGTAGAAGCCCTCGTACACCACGCCGAAATCGAGTCCGACGATGTCGCCGGCCTTCAATTTGCGGCTCGACGGGATGCCGTGGACGATCTCGCTGTTAATCGACACGCACAGGCACTTGGGATAAACGACGTCGCCCGGTTTGTAGCCCTTGAAGGCAGGCTGTGCGCCTTTTTTGTAGGTTAGATCCTCGGCCAGCTTGTCGAGTTCCTCGGTCGTGATTCCGGGGCGCACCGCCGCCGCCAGCGCCTCGAGGATCTCGGCGACGATTTGGTTCGCCTGGCGCATCACGGCGATCTCCGCCGGAGTTTTGATAGTAATCATGATCGCGCGCGCCCCGCGCCTGCTCCGGCCTGACTCTGCTCCGCCAGCCCGTCGAGCGCAGCCAGAATTCGCTTCTCGACTTCTTCGGGGCGCCCGACTCCGTCAACCTTCGCAAGCATCCCGAGGCGCCCATAATGATCGAGCAGCGGTTGCGTCGCCGCATGATAGACCTTGATACGTTCGCGCACGGTTCGCTCGGCATCGTCCTCGCGCTGATAGAGTTCGCCGCCGCACTTATCGCACACGCCCGCTTTGGCCGGCGGCTCGAAGACCACGTGATACATCGTCGCGCAATTCTCGCAGGTGCGCCGTCCTGAAATCCGTTTGACGACCTCTTCATCGGGCAGCATCACCGCGACAACTTTGTCGAGCTTCAGCCCGACGCGCTCGAGTCCCGCCGCCAGCCGCTCGGCTTGCGTCACGTTGCGGGGGAATCCGTCGAGGATAAACCCGCCACGGGCGTCTTTTTTTTGCAGCCGCTCCGCGACCAGCTTCAACACCAACTCGTCGGGGACCAGTTGCCCGCGCTCCATGTAGCCGGCCGCCTCGCGGCCAAGCTCCGTGTCCTCGCGCACTACGGCCCGCAACAGATCGCCGCTGGCAACTTGCGGAATGCCCCACTGCGCAGCCAGCGCCTGCGCTTGCGTACCCTTGCCCGCACCCGGCGGGCCCAACAGCACGAGCCGCACCAGCCTAAGCGCCCCTCTTGGTCTTGACCCGTCCGCGGCGCATGAAGCCTTCGTAGTTGCGGGTCAACAGATGAGTTTCGATTTGTGAAACCGTGTCCAGCGCGACGCCCACGACGATCAGCAGCGCGGTGCCGCCGAAGAAAAACGGAACGTTGAAGCGCGCGATCAGAATCGTCGGCAGCACGCACACGGCGCTGACGTAAACCGCGCCGCCCAGCGTGATGCGCGACAGCACGCGATCGATATAGTCGGCGGTGAAGCGTCCGGGCCGGATTCCCGGTATGAAGCCACCATACTTTTTCAGATTGTCGGCGACGTCCACTGGGTTAAATGTGACCGAGGTGTAGAAGTAACAGAAGAAGAAAATCAGCGCGACGTAAACCAGGTCGTAATAGAAGCCGCCGGGCGTCAGGTAGGCCGAGTACGGTTTCAGAAATGGAACGAAGGCGGCCAGCGTCGCCGGGAACACCAGCAGCGCCGACGCAAAAATAGGCGGAATGACACCCGAGGTGTTGATCTTCAGCGGCAGATGCGAAGTCTGACCGCCGTAAACGCGGCGTCCGACCACTCGGCGCGCATACTGGATCGGGATGCGCCGCTGGGCGGTCTCAATATAGACGATACCGGCGATCACCGCGGCTGCGACTGCCAGGATGAAGACGAGCAAAAAGATGCTCATTTCGCCCTCGCGCACGAACTGCGCCGTGGTGCCGATCGCGCTGGGCAGACGCGCCACGATGCCCGCCATGATGATCAGCGAGATGCCGTTGCCGATTCCGCGCTCGGTAATCTGCTCGCCGACCCACATCAGGAACATCGTGCCTGCCGTGAGGGTGATCACCGTCATCGCGACAAACGCCGGTCCGGGATTATAAACGATACTACCGCCGCCGGGCGCCGATGCCTTTTCGAGCGCGATCGCGAACATCGTGCCCTGGAACAGCGCCAGAGCCACCGTGCCGTAGCGCGTGTACTGGGTAATCTTGCGGCGGCCCGCCTCGCCTTCCTTGTAGAGTTCGTCGAGATAGGGCGACGCGATTTTCAGCAGGTCGAGAACGATGGCGACCGAGATGTAGGGCATGATGCCGAGCGCCAGGACCGAGAAGTGCTCCAGCGCGCCGCCCGAAAACAGGTTAACCCATCCGAACAGCGTGCCGCTGGCCTGCTCGAACAACGCCGCGAGCGCCTGCCCGTCGATTCCGGGGGTAGGCACTGCCACGCCGAGGCGGAACACAGCCAGCATCGCGGCCGTGAACACGAGGCGTCGGCGCAACTCCGGGATGCGCGAGGCGTTTGAAAACCCATCCAGCATCTAGCTTTTGGTGGACTTTGCCAACTCCGCAACGCCGCCAGCGGCGGCGATTTTGTCCAGCGCGCTTTTCGAGAACGCATCGGCGCGCACTTTAATCTTACTCTTCAGATCGCCGTCGCCTAAAACCTTGACCTTGCGCCCGGCGGGAACCAGTCCGCGCGCGACCAGCGCGGCGGCGTCGATCATGACTCCATCGGGGAAATCGCCCAGCCGCGACAGGTTCACAATCGCGAATTCGTCGCGGCGCGCTTGGGCCCTCAGCGTGCGTCGAAAACCCTGCTTGGGCAAGCGTCGCTGCAGCGGCATCTGGCCGCCTTCGTAACTCGGCGGCGTGTTGCCGTGCGAGCGCGCGCCCAACCCCTTATGTCCGCGGCCGGCAGTCTTGCCGTGGCCGGAGCCGATGCCCCTGCCGACGCGGCGTTTGCGATGGGTCGAGCCGGGGGACGGTTTTAAATCCTTCAAATCCATGACTGAGCCTAATCCTTGAGCTCGATTACCAGGTGCTTCAGACGCTTGACCATCCCTTCGACCGCGGCGCTGCGCTTGAGCTCGCGCACGCTGCCGACTTTGCCCAGGCCCAGCCCCTTGACCGTCTCGCGCACGCGCCGATTGGTGCTGATCGGACTGCCGACGAGTTTCACGCGAATTTTATCGGACATCGTAAACCTCGATCACGCGGCTGCTTCGGGATGATTCGGGGTACGTCCGCGAAGCCGATTGATATCCTGCATGCTGCGCAGTTCGGACAGCGCCTCGAGCGTCGCTCTCACCAGGTTGTTAGCATTCGACGAGCCCAGCCGCTTGGTCAAAATATTGCGGATTCCCGCCAGTTCGAGCACCGCGCGGACACCGCCCGCCGCGATTACTCCCGTGCCCTCGGCAGCCGGCCGCAGCACGACGCGGCCCGCGCCGAAACGTCCGACCACTTCGTGCGGAATCGTACCGTCCTGAATCGGCACGCGGACCAGGCTTTTCTTGGCCCGATCGACGCCCTTGCGAATCGCCTCGGGCACTTCGTTGGCCTTGCCCAGGCCGAATCCGACCAGCCCGTTGTGATCGCCGGCGACCACCAGCGCGCTGAAGCTGAAGCGGCGTCCGCCCTTGACGACCTTGGCGACGCGGTTGATATGCACGACCTTCTCTTTGATCTCGAGGCCCTGCGGATCGATTCGCTGCGTGACAGAACTTTCTCTTAGCGTTCGTTGCCTGCCGTTCAAAATTTTAACCCCGCTTCGCGCGCCGCGTCGGCCAGCGCCTTGACGCGGCCGTGATAAAGAAATCCGTTTCGGTCGAACACGACGCTCGAAATCCCGCTCTGAAGGCATCGCTCGGCGATCGCCTTGCCCACGGCCTTGGCGGCCGCCAGGTTGCGCTTGCTCTTGAGGCCCTCGCGCACGCCGGCGGTTTCGGTCGAAGCCGCGGCGAGAGTACGTCCGCTCTGGTCGGAGATAACCTGGACGTAAATATGATGCAGCGAGCGGAAGACCGAGAGCCGCGGGCGCTGGTCGTTGCCGACCGCCTTGCGCCGCACCCGGTGCTGGCGCAGCTTGCGTTTTTCTGATCGCTCTACAGCCATAATCGCAACTAACCTTTTATGCCCAACTAACCTTAATGCCCAAACAACCTTTATGCCGCCGTCGAGCCCGCCGCGGCCTTGCCCGCCTTGCGGCGAATCGTCTCGGTTGCGTACTTGATTCCCTTGCCCTTGTACGGTTCGGGCGGCCTGAGTTCGCGAATCTGCGCCGCGACCGTGCCAAGCAACTGACGGTCGGCGCTCTCGAGGGTAACGGTCACCAGTTTCTCGACTTTGGCGGTGACCCCGGGCGGCAGCTGATAGACGATCGGATGCGAATAGCCGAGCGTCAGGTTGACTTGACTGCCCTTGGCTTCCGCGCGGTAGCCGACGCCGTTTATCTCGAGCACGCGGGTAAAGCCCTTGCCGACGCCCTCGACCATGTTGGCGACCAACTTGCGCATGAGACCGTGGATAGAGCGCTCTTCACTGGTATCGCCGGGCCGCTTGACGATGATTTCCGAGTCCTTGATCTCGGCGGTGAAGCCGGGATGAAGCTTGAGTTCGAGCTTGCCCTTGGGGCCCTCGACCTTAAGCGTGCCGCCGGCGACGGAAGCCTTGACGGTCTTATCGAGATGAATCGGCAGTCTTCCTATCCGCGACATCGCTGATCACCAAACCCTGCAGAGGATTTCGCCGCCGACTTTCATGCGCCGCGCCTGGCGTCCGGTCATCACGCCGAGCGGCGTCGATACGATTTGCACGCCCATCGCGCCGCGCACCTTGCCGATCTCCGCGGCGCCCGCGTAGCGCCGATTGCTCGGCTTGCTGATGCGGTCGATTCCGCGAATCACCGATTCGCGGGTCGGCGAGTAGCGCAGTTTGAGCGCCAGCGTCTTCTTGGGCGCTTCACCGGCGACTTCGACGCCACCTAGAAAACCCTCGGCCATCAGCACGCGGCAAATTGCCTCGCGCAGCCGTGAATGGGGAACCGTGAGTTCATTGTACCGCGCACGCATCGCGTTGCGGATTCGCGTAAGCAGTTCTGCAATCGGATCGGTCTGCGACATAATTGGTCTCTCTTACCAGCTCGCCTTGATCACGCCCGGCAACTTTCCGTCGAGCGCCAGCTTGCGCAGGCAAAGGCGGCACATTTTGAACCGCCGATAGTACGCGCGCGAGCGGCCGCATAGCGGGCAGCGGTTGTACTGGCGCACTTTGAATTTTTGTTTGCGGGTTGCCTTAACCCGCAGGCACATTTTCGCCATTCAACTAATCCTTATGTTCCCTGCGCCGGCGTCGGCGCCGGTGCGGCGGCTGCGGCCTTGGCGGCGGCGGCGGCAGCGTGAGCCTCGGCGGCGGCTGCCGCCTTGGCGGCGTCCGCCTCGCGCTCTGCCGCTCCACGCATCGGCATCCCGAGCGCGCGAAGCAGCGTCAGCCCCTCGAAATCGCTGCGCGCCGTGGTCGTGATCGAAATCGTCAAGCCCTTCACCTTCTCGACCTTGTCGAGGTTGAGTTCGGGGAAAATCGTATGTTCCTTCAGCCCGAGCGAGTAGTTGCCGCGACCGTCGAAGGCCTTGTCGCTGACGCCGCGGAAATCGCGCACGCGGGGCAGCGAGACGTTCACCAGGCGGTCGAAAAACTCCCACATCTTTTCGCGCCGCAGCGTCACCATCACGCCAATCGGCATTCCCTGGCGGAGCTTGAAGTTCGAAATCGCCTTGCGCGCGCGGGTCAGCACCGGCTTCTGCCCGGCGATCACCTTGAGCTCTTCGAGCGCGGAGTCGAGAATCTTGACGTTGTCGCGCGCTTCCTGGAGCGCCATGTTAATCGTGATCTTCTGAAGCCGCGGCACCCGCATCTTGTTGTCGATCTTCAGCTCGCGCATCAGGGCCGGCGCGATCTCATTGTCGAAGCGAACGCGCAAGCGGGCCGGCAGCTTGGGCTCGGGCGGCAGCGGCGCGGCGGCGGCGGACTTGGCTTCTTCAGCCGCCTGCTTCTGCTGAGCCTGGCGGGCCTTGCCCTCGCGCTTGGCCTTGGCCGCCTGGTCGGACTTGGCGGTCTGCTCGGCCTTGGCGGCCTGCTCGGCCTTGTCGGGTTTTTCTTTTTTGTCGGCCATCAGTCGTTACCTATCACTTCACCGCAGCGGCGGCAGACCCGGCTCTTGGCGCCGTCATCGGCGACCTTGACCCCGACCCTGACCGGAGCGTTGCAGCGATCGCAAAAAATCATGACGTTCGAGATGGCGATGGGCGCCTCCTTCTCGACGATACCGCCGGGGCTCTGCGCACCGCGCGGCTTACTGTGGCGCTTGACGATATTGAGCCGCTCGACGACGACGCGTCCGCGCTCCGGCAGCACGCGCATCACCTTGCCGGTCTTGCCGCGGTCGCGGCCGGTGACGACCATCACGGTGTCATTCTTCTTGATTTTGTATTTCGCCGACGCCATCACAGCACCTCCGGCGCAAGCGAGATAATCTTGAGAAACTTTTTCGCGCGCAGCTCGCGCGCCACCGGACCAAAGATGCGGGTGCCGACCGGTTCGTGATCCTTGTCGAGCAGGACGGCCGAGTTGCCGTCAAAGCGGATGTAACTGCCGTCGTCGCGGCTGATTTCCTTGGCGGTTCGCACGATAACCGCGCGCGATACGTCGCCCTTTTTGACTTTGGCGTTGGGAATCGCCTCTTTGACCGCGACCACGATGATGTCGCCGACCGACGCGTACCGGCGCTTGGAGCCGCCGAGCACCTTGATGCACATCACTTTGCGGGCGCCCGAGTTATCGGCGACATCCAGAACGGTTTGTACCTGTACCATCGCGCCCTACCCCGCGGCCTTTTTGAGAATGCGGCTGACGCGCCAGCGCTTGTTCCTGGAGAGCGGCCGCGACTCGATAATCTGCACGCGATCGCCTTCCTTGCACTCGCCGCGTTCATCGTGCGCCATGAAGCGGGTGCTGCGACGCACGCGCTTGCCGTAGAGGGCATGCTCGACCATGCGATCCACCCTGACCATGACGGTCTTGGTCATCTTGGCGGACACCACCGTGCCCTCGCGCCGTTTAATTCTTTGCCGCATTGGCTACCTTCTTGTCCGCCGCGGCCGCGCCGCGCGCCTTCTCGCCGAGCAAAGTCATGATGAGCGCCACCTCGCGGCGCGCGCGCCGATAGCCGGCGTGATTATCCAGCTGATTGGTGCGCAGCTTGAGGCGCAGCCGGAAAACTTCCTCGCGCGCCTCGCGCTCCTTGACGCGCAAATCCGGCGCGGTCATCTGCCTTAGTTCGTCAAGCTCCAAGGCCGCCCTCCTCGCGCTGGATCATAATTGTTTTGATCGGCAGCTTGTGCGCCGCCAGGCGCATCGCTTCTTTTGCCGTGGCGTAATCGACGCCTTCCATCTCGAACAGAATCCTGCCGGGCCTGACGCACGCGACCCATCCCTCGGGCGAGCCCTTGCCCTTACCCATGCGGGTCTCGGCCGGTTTTTTGGTGAAGGGTTTGTCGGGGAAGACCCGAATCCAGACGCGGCCGCCGCGCTTGATATGGCGGGTCAGCGCGATACGAGCGGCTTCGAGCGCACGGGTATCGATGCGGCAAGTCTCGAGCGACTTGAGTCCGTAGTCGCCGAACGCGAGCGTGAGTCCGCGCGACTCGGCGCCGCGGACGCGGCCCTTCATCATCTTGCGCCATTTAACTTTTTTTGGTGCGAGCATCTTACTTCGTCAATTCGCCTGCGCAGGCGTGCCTGCGCGTTTTGCGTCCGCATCCTTGCGGGTGAGAACTTCGCCGCGGAAAATCCAGACCTTCACGCCGATCTGGCCGTATGTCGTGCGCGCTTCGGCAAAGCCGTAAGCCACGTCCGCGCGCAGCGTCTGCAGGGGCACGCGACCCTCGCGGTACCATTCCTGACGCGCGATTTCCGCGCCGCCCAGGCGTCCGGCGACGTGGACCTTGACGCCCTGCGCGCCCATCCGCATCGCGCGCGTCACGGCTTCCTTCATCGCGCGGCGAAAGGCGACGCGGCGCTCGAGCTGGAGCGCGATATTCTCGGCGACCAGCTGCGGGTCGAGGTCGGGGCGGCGCACCTCGTGTATATTGATGAACGAGTCGCGCCCTTTCATCAGCTTCTGGATATCGAGCTTGAGCTTGTCGATTTCGGCGCCCTTCTTGCCGATCACGATGCCGGGGCGCGCCGTGTAAATATTTATTTTGGCCTTGTTGGCCATCCGCTCGATTTCAATCCGCGAGATGCCGGCGTGGTAGAGCCGCTTCTTGATGAAATCGCGCAGCTTCAGATCCTCGTGCAGCAGCTTGGCGTAGTCGTGGCTGGCGTACCATCGGGAGTCCCAGCTCTCGATGATGCCGAGGCGAAATCCGCGCGGATGTACTTTCTGTCCCATCGAAGACCTCAGGACGCCCGCTCGTCCACGATTACCGTGAGATGGCTGGTGCGTTTGTGGATTGGCGTCGCATGCATATGTGCGCGCATGAGCGATCGCTTCCAGGTCGGCCCGGTATCGGCGGTCGCGCGTTTTACGAACAGCTTGTCCTCGTCGACGTTCTGCTGATCGCGCGCGTTGGCGATTGCGGCAAGCAATGTTTTGGATACGAACCTAGCCGCCTTCTTGGGCGTGAACTCGAGGATCGACAGCGCCTGATCGACTTTCTTGCCCGCGATCAGCTCGCACACGAGCTTGAGCTTGCGCGGCGAGATCCTGATGAAGCGGGTTCGCGATACGGATTCCATGACTGTTACAACTTCCCCGCTTATGCCTTGGCCGCGGCCGGAGGCGGTGCGGCGGGAGCAGCCGCCGCCGGCTTCACTTCGCCCTTGCGATCGCCGGCATGACCGTGGAAGGTCCGGGTCGGCGCGAATTCGCCGAGCTTGTGGCCGACCATGTTCTCGGTGCAGTACACGGGGATGAACTTGTGCCCGTTGTGGACGGCGAACGTCAGCGCGATCATGTCCGGCGTTATCATCGAGCGCCGCGACCAGGTCTTGATGATTCGCTTGTCGCCCGAGGCGGACGCGGCGGTGACTTTTTTGAGCAGATGCCCGTCGACGAACGGACCTTTTTTTAGTGACCTGGCCATAACGATTAATGCTTCCCGCGCGGCCGGCGACTGACGATCAGATTGTCCGACGGCTGCTTCTTGCGCGTCTTGTATCCCTTCGCGGGCTGGCCCCACGGCGACTGGGGATGGTTTCCTTTCGACTTGCCCTCGCCGCCGCCGTGCGGATGGTCAACCGGGTTCATCGCGACTCCACGCACATGGCCGCGCTTGCCGAGCCATCGCGAGCGTCCGGCCTTGCCGATAGAAATATTTTCGTGGTCGAGATTGCCGACCTGGCCGATAGTGGCGCGGCAATCGGCCTGCACCATCCGCTGCTCACCCGAGGGCAGCTTGAGCAGCGCCATCTTGCCCTCTTTCGCCATCAACTGAGCCTGTACACCCGCGCCGCGCGCGAGCTTCGCGCCGGCTCCCGGTTTCATCTCGATGGCATGAACGATGGTGCCGAGCGGGATGTTCCTGAGCATGAGCGCGTTGCCCGGCTTGATGTCGGCGTTCTCGCCCGACTCGACTTTGGCGCCGACCTTGAGCCCGTCGGGAGCCAAGATGTAGGTCTTGACGCCGTCGGCATAGTGGAGCAGCGCGATATTGGCGGAGCGATTGGGATCGTATTCGAGTGCGAAGACGACGGCCGAAATACCGTCGCGGTTGCGCTTGAAATCGATCAGCCGAAGACGGCGCTTGTGTCCGCCGCCGCGATGACGCGAGGTCATGCGGCCGCGATTGTTGCGCCCGCCGGTGCGCTTGAGCGGGACCAGCAGGCTTTTCTCGGGCTCTTTTTTGCTGAGCTCGGAGAAATCCGCAATCTGCATGAAGCGCTGGCCGGGAGTGCGCGGATTTAATTGTATGACTGCCATCTTTTCTTTTCTCAGTATCTCTTCTGTCTCGCTACCAGCTCTCGTCCAGGCGTCGCGTTCAGCCGCTTATAGCCCTTCGAAGAATTCGATCTTGTCGCCTTCCTTGAGGGTTACGTAGGCCTTCTTCCAGTCCATCTGGCGGCCCTTGATTGCGCCTTTTTTCCGTTCCTTGCCCATGAAGTTCGAAGTGCGGACCTTGAGCACGGTGACCTTGAACAGCTGCTCGACGGCCTCGCGGATCTTGTCCTTGCTCGCCCCGGGGCGCACGCGGAACAGCACCTGGCCGGCCTTTTCGCTCGCCATGGTGCCCTTCTCGGTGATGATGGGCGCGAGAATCAGGCTCTCGGGGCTGCTCATTTCGCTTCTCCGGCAAATCGGGCTTCGATCGCCTTGGCGGTCCGACTGGTCATCACGAGCTCCCGGTAATTGAGCACGTCGTAAACGTTAAGCCCTTCGATGGCGAGCACCTTGTGCGCGGCGAGGTTGCGTGCGGCCAGTAAAAACTTGCCGTCGCCTTCGCCCAGCACTATCAGCGCGTGCTTGAGGCCGAGCTTGTCGAGCGCGGCCTTGGCGACTTTGGTTTTCGGCTCGGAAAGATCGAGCGACTCGACGACAAACAGCTTGCCGTTGCGGGCGCGATCGGAAATCGCCAGGCACAGCGCGGCGCGCCACGCCTTCTTCGGCATCTTGTACGAATAGTCGCGCGGCCGCGGACCGAAGATGGTTCCGCCGTGACGCCATATCGGAGATCGCGTCGATCCAGCGCGCGCGCGTCCGGTTCCCTTCTGCCGCCACGGCTTGCGGCCGCCGCCGGAGATGAGTCCCTTGGTCTTGGTGGACGCGGTTCCGGAGCGCCGATTGGCAAGCTGCATCCGCACCGCCTCGTGCAGCAGCGATAGATCGCCGTCGCGGCCGAAAACTGTGCCGGCGACTTCGAGCTCGCCGACTTTTTCATGCGCGGCCGAGTACAGCGGCAGCTTGACCGGCGATGGCTTTTCTTTTCGCTCAGACATTGGCCACCTTCACATTGGCGCGGCGGCGCGGGCGGGCCGCGTGATGGACGACGAGCAAAGCGCCGTCGGCTCCCGGCACTGCGCCCGACACGACCACTGCGTTGTCGTCGGCAAGTATCTCCAGCACCTCGAGATTCAGGATCGAGGCGGTCTCATTGCCCATCTGCCCCGCCATCCTCATCCCTTTGCGCACGCGCCCGGGATACGAGCGGTTACCGATCGAGCCGCCGTGGCGGAAATACTCGTGGGTGCCGTGCGAGCCGGGAAAGCCCGAGAAATGGTGGCGCTTGATGACGCCGGAGTAGCCGTGGCCCTTGGAGACGCCGGTTATATCGACCTGGTCGCCGACCTTGAACACGTCGGCAGCCGCGATTGGCTGTCCGAGCTTCAACTCGCCCTCGCCGCGGCGTTCGAACTCGCCCGATCTGACTCCTGCCGCGATGTTGGCGCGGGCGAAATGGCCGCGCTCGCCGCCGGTCACGCGGCTGAGCTTTTTTTTGCCAAAGGTGACCTGTACGGCTTCGTAGCCGTCAGTCGCCGCGGTCTTCAACTGGGAGACGGTGCATGGACCAAGCGTCAACACCGTGGCGGCGCATACCCGGCCGGCGGCGTCGGTCATCTGGGTCATCCCGATTTTTTTTCCAATCAATCCGGTCAGCATCGGCCCTACTCGAGCTTGATTTCGACGTCCACGCCCGCGGCCAGGTCGAGCTTGCCCAGCGCGTCGATGGTCTGCTGGGTCGGCTCGAGGACGTCGAGCAGACGTTTATGAGTACGAATTTCAAAATGCTCGCGCGACTTCTTGTCCACGTGTGGCGAGCGGTTGACGGTAAAGCGCTCTATACGGGTCGGCAGCGGAATCGGACCGGCCACGCGGCCGCCGGTGCGCCGGATGGTGTCCACGATTTCGCGAACCGACTGATCGAGCAGGCGGTAGTCGTACGCTTTGAGGCGTATGCGTATCTTGTCGTTCATCCAGGTATACCGCGCCCGATTCGTTAAGCGCTCCGCTCCATCTCCACTCGATTGCGCACCCTGCTTCGGTGTCCGTTACTTCAAAATTTTCGAAACGACGCCGGCGCCGACCGTGCGGCCACCCTCGCGGATAGCGAAGCGCAGCCCTTCGTCCATCGCGACCGGTGTGATCAGCTCGCCAAGTATTTTAATGTTGTCGCCCGGCATCACCATCTCGGTGCCCTCGGGCAGCGTGAGCACTCCGGTTACGTCGGTGGTGCGGAAATAGAACTGCGGGCGATAGCCGGTGAAGAACGGAGTATGACGGCCGCCCTCGTCCTTGGTCAGGATGTACGCCGACGCCTCGAAGTTGGTGTGCGGGGTGATCGAGCCGGGCTTGGCGAGCACCTGTCCGCGCTCGACGTCTTCGCGCTTTAGCCCGCGCAGCAGCACGCCGATATTGTCTCCCGCCTGGCCCTCGTCGAGCAGCTTGCGGAACATCTCGACGCCGGTGACCACCGTCTTTTGGGTGTCCCTGAAGCCGACGATTTCGACTTCCTCGCCGACCTTCACCTTGCCCTTCTCGACGCGGCCCGTGACCACCGTGCCGCGACCCGAGATCGAGAACACGTCTTCCACCGGCATCAGGAAGGGCTTTTCGATCTCGCGCTTGGGCTGCGGGATGAAGTTGTCCACCGCATCCATGAGATCGAGTATCGGCTTGCAGTTGGGGCAGTCCGCCTTGCCGCATCCGCAGTTGAGCGCGTTGAGCGCGCTGCCGCGAATCACGGGCACGTCGTCGCCCTTGTAATTGTACTTGGTGAGCAGGTCGCGGACTTCCAGCTCGACCAGGTCGAGCAGCTCGGGGTCGTCAACCATATCGACCTTGTTCATGAAGACCACGATCGACGGCACCCCGACCTGGTATGCAAGCAGGATATGCTCGCGCGTCTGCGGCATCGGGCCGTCGNNTGTTCTTGATGTAGTCGGCGTGTCCGGGGCAGTCGACGTGCGCATAGTGGCGCTTGAGGGTTTCGTATTCGACGTGCGCGATGGAAATCGTGATGCCGCGCTCTTTCTCTTCGGGCGCCTTGTCGATCTGATCGAAAGCGGTGAAGACGGCAAGCTTCTTTGACGCGAGCACCTTGGTAATCGCAGCCGTCAGCGTGGTCTTGCCGTGATCGATATGACCGATAGTGCCGACGTTCGCGTGCGGCTTGGTGCGTTCAAATTTAGCCTTACCCATTTCAGTAACCTCCGATTGAGACCCCTGGCTGGCAAGTCCCTATGATGCGCGCTTGAGCGCCGTCAATTCTTCAAAAATATTTTTCGGCACGGGTTCGTACGCGCCGAACTGCATCGTGTAAGTCGCGCGGCCCTGCGTCATCGAGCGCAGCCGCGTGGCGTAACCGAACATGGTGGCAAGCGGGACGCGGGCCTCGATGACCTGCGCGCCGGCGCGATTTTCCATGTCCAGAACCTTGCCGCGCCGCCCGCTCAGATCGCCGATCACCTCGCCCATGAACTCCTGCGGGGTCACCGCTTCGACATCCATAACCGGTTCGAGCAGAATCGGCTCGGCCCTTTCGCAAGCTTCCTTGAACGCCATCGAGCCGGCAATTTTGAACGCGAGTTCCGACGAGTCCACGTCGTGTTCCTTGCCGTCGATCACGATCGCCTTGATATCGACCATCGGATAGCCGGCGACCACGCCGTTCTCCATCGCCTCTTTCACCCCGTCTTCGATCGCCGGAATGAAGTTGCGCGAGATCGATCCGCCCTTGGTGCCGTCCTCGAACTCGAAACCGCCGCCCTTGGCGAGCGGCTCGATTCTCAGCTCCACCACGGCGAATTGCCCGTGACCGCCGCTCTGGCGGACCAGCTTGCCCTCGGCTTCAGCCGCGCGCTTGATCGTTTCCCGGTATGCGACCTGCGGCTTGCCGATATTGGCGTCAACTTTGAACTCGCGCAGCATCCGATCGACGATGATCTCGAGGTGCAACTCGCCCATCCCCGAAATCAGGGTCTGCGAAGTTTCCTTGTTGACGCTCACGCGGAACGACGGGTCTTCCTTGGCGAGCTTCTGGAGCGCCTCGCCGAGCTTCTCCTGATCGGCCTTGGTCTTGGGCTCGATCGCGATCTGGATGACCGGCTCAGGAAACTCGATCGACTCCAGCACTATCGGCGCGGCCGGATCGCATAGCGTGTCGCCCGTGGTCGTGTCGCGAAGCCCGACCGCGCAGATGTCGCCGGCATAAACCTCGGTGATATCCTCGCGCTTGTTCGCGTGCATCTTGAGCATCCGGCCGATTCGTTCGCGCTTGCCGCGCGTCGAATTGAGCAACGACGAGCCGCTTTCCAGCGTGCCCGAATAAACCCGGATAAAGGTGAGCGTCCCCATGTGCTGGTCGTTCATTATCTTGAACGCGAGCGCGGAGAACGGCGCGTCGTCGCGCGGCCATCGCTCCTCGGTCTTGTCGCCCACCTTGCCGACCACCGGCGGCAGGTCCAGCGGCGACGGCAGATAGTCGACAACCGCGTCGAGCATCGGCTGCACGCCCTTATTGCGAAACGCGGAGCCGAGAATCACCGGCGTAATCGCCATCTTGAGCGTGGCGGCGCGAATCGCGGCGCGAATCTGGGCGGGCTCGGGCGCCTTGCCTTCGAGATAAAGCTCCATGATGTGCTCGTCGTGATCGGCGAGCGTCTCGACCAGCTTGTCGCGGTATCCCGCGGCCTGCTCTTTCAAATCGGCGGGGATCTCCGTGACGCGATATTCCGCGCCGAGCCGATCCTCGTCCCAAATCAGCGCCTTGCGATCGATCAGGTCGATCAGGCCGGTGAACTTTTCCTCGGCACCGATGGGCAGATGCAACAGCAGCGGCGTGGCCTTGAGCTTGTCGCGCATCTCCTGCACCACCCGCTCGAACTCCGCGCCGACGCGGTCCATCTTGTTGATAAATGCAACCCGCGGCACCCGGTACTTGTCGGCCTGGCGCCAGACGGTTTCCGACTGCGGCTCCACGCCGCCGACCGCGCAAAATACCGCGACCGCGCCGTCAAGCACGCGCAGCGAGCGCTCGACCTCGATGGTGAAATCGACGTGTCCCGGCGTGTCGATAATATTGATACGGTTGTCGCGCCAGAAACAGGTGGTCGCCGCCGACGTGATCGTGATGCCGCGCTCCTGCTCCTGCACCATCCAGTCCATCGTCGCGGTGCCTTCGTGCACCTCGCCGATCTTGTAGTTGATGCCGGTATAGAAGAGCACACGCTCGGTCGTGGTGGTCTTGCCGGCATCGATGTGCGCCATGATGCCGATATTGCGCACCCGTTCTATTGGTGTCTGACGAGCCATCTAAAAAAACTCGGTGATTACCAGCGATAGTGGGCGAACGCCTTGTTGGCGTCGGCCATTCGATGTGTGTCTTCGCGCTTCTTGACCCCGCCGCCGCGATTGGCGGCTGCGTCGAGGATTTCGGCGGCCAGCCGCTCTTCCATCGACTTCTCGCCGCGCGCGCGCGCCGCCGCAACCAGCCATCGCATCGCCAGCGAATTGCGCCGCACCGGGCGCACCTCGCTCGGCACCTGGTAGTTGGCGCCGCCGACCCGGCGCGAGCGAACCTCCACGGCCGGACGAACATTGTCCAGCGCGCGTTTGAAGACCACCAGGCCGTCTTCCTTCGAGCGCTCCGCAACCAGATCGAGCGCGTGATAAAAGATCTGCTCGGCGAGCGACTTCTTGCCGCGTTGCATCACGACGTTCATGAACTTCGCGACGGTACGGTCGTGATACTTGGGATCCGCTGGAATTTCGCGGACGCGAATTTGTCCTTTGCGCGACATATAACTCTACTTGGGTTTCTTCGACCCGTACTTGGAACGGCTCTTGCGCCGCTCCTGCACGCCGATCGAGTCGAGGGTGCCACGAATCACGTGATAGCGAACGCCCGGCAGATCGCGCACGCGACCGCCGCGAACCAGCACCACGGAATGCTCCTGCAGGTTGTGTCCGACGCCCGGGATATAGGTATTCACCTCGATCCCGTTGGACAGCCGCACCCGCGCGACCTTGCGCAGCGCCGAGTTGGGCTTCTTGGGCGTTGTCGTCTTCACCTGCGTGCACACGCCGCGCTTCTGGGGCGAGCCTTCGAGCGCGCGCGCCTTTACCTTGAAGCGCTTTTTTACGCGCGCCTGTCGGATCAACTGGTTTATCGTCGGCACGTTATAATTCTCGTTCTCTTCCGCTTCGAGTGGCGTATCCACTGGGCGTTCGCCGGCTCTCGGGACCACTCGGCGCTCGCATCGCGCCGGCCCGGTACGCCGGATTGCCTCCAGTGGGACGCGGTGTTCAAACAAACCCCCCAAGGACACTTATGCCCTTGGGGGAAACATCATTATGTATGGGACCTGACCCGCCGTGTCAATCTCCGCCGGGTGCCGGCGCGGCCGCCAGCTCCGGTTTTTCCGCATCTTCTTCGGCCGCGGCGCCTTCGACTTTGAGCACCATCCGGTTGTACAAGTTCATGCCCGTGCCGGCCGGAATCAAGCGTCCCATGATCACGTTCTCTTTCAGTCCGACCAGCCTGTCAACCTTGCCGTTGATCGCCGACTCGGTGAGCACGCGCGTGGTTTCCTGGAACGACGCCGCCGAGATGAAACTCTCAGTGGACAGCGACGCCTTGGTGATTCCGAGCAGCAGCGGCTCCGCGATCGCCGGCTCTCCGCCGCGCGTGAGCACGCGCCCGTTCTCCTCGTCGAAGCGCCATTTCTCGACCTGATCGCCGACCAGGAACGGCGTGTCGCCGACTTCCTTGATTCGCACCCGGCGCAGCATCTGGCGCACGATCACCTCAATGTGCTTGTCGTTGATTCGCACGCCCTGGAGCCGGTAGATTTCCTGGATTTCGTCAACCAGGTATTTCGCCAGCGCCTTTTCACCGAGGATAGTCAGGATGTCATGCGGGTTGGACGAGCCTTCCATCAGCGGCTCGCCGGCCTTGACGATATCGCCCTCGTGGACCGCGATATGCTTGCCCTTGGGGATCAGGTATTCGCGCTTCTCGCCGATTTCGGGCGTGACTTCGACCTTGCGCTTGCCCTTGGTGTCCTTGCCGAACGAAACCTGCCCGTCGATTTCCGAGATGACGGCGAATTCCTTGGGCTTGCGCGCTTCGAACAGCTCCGCGACCCGCGGCAGACCGCCGGTGATGTCCTTGGTTTTGGTCGTCTCGCGCGGAATTTTCGCGATCACGTCGCCGGGCTCGACCGCGGTGCCTTCGGGCACGTTGATGTACGCGCCCACCGGCAGGAAGTAGCGCGCGACGTTGTTCGAGCTGGGCAGCTTGGCGGTCTTGCCCGACGCGTCCTTGATCGAGATACGCGGGCGCATGTCGAGGTCCTTGAACTCGACGATAACGTTGGAGCGCGCGCCGGTTCGTTCATCGACCCGCTCCTCCATCGTTTTGCCTTCGGTGATATCGCCGTACTTAACCGCGCCGCCGACCTCGGTGATGATCGGCGTGGTGTACGGATCCCATTCCGCGATCAGCTCGCCGGGCTTGACCTTGTCGCCCTCGGCCTTGCGCAGCTTGGCGCCGTACACCAGCGGATAGCGCTCGCGTTCGCGCTCGCGGACGTGGCCGCCTTCGTCGGTGACCTGCGCCGCAATCACGACCTCGCCGTGGCGGGTCATGACTACCAGGTTGCCGTCACGGCTCTTGACCGTGTTGACGCCATGCAGGCGCATCACGCCCTCGTTGCGGACCTCGAGCGTGGTGTCCGCAGCGCGCCGGCTGGCGGTGCCGCCGATATGGAAGGTGCGCATCGTGAGCTGCGTGCCGGGCTCGCCGATGGACTGGGCGGCGATAATTCCGATCGATTCGCCGAGGTTCACCTGATGCCCGCGGCCCAGATCGCGTCCGTAACACTTGACGCACACGCCCTGGCGCGACTGGCAGGTCAGCACCGAGCGAATCTTGATTCGCTCGACGCCGGCCTCTTCGATTTGCTTTACCTTGTCCTCGTCGATCATCTCGTTGGCGCGCACCAGCACTTCGGTGGTGAACGCGTCACGGATGTCTTCGAGCGCGACGCGTCCGAGCACGCGATCGCCGAGTCCCTCGATTATCTCGCCGCCTTCGACCAGCGGCGACATCTCGATTCCGTCCAGCGTGCCGCAATCGTCCTCGCTGATGATCGAGTCCTGCGCCACGTCAACCAGGCGCCGGGTCAGATAGCCGGAGTTCGCCGTCTTGAGCGCGGTGTCGGCCAGGCCCTTGCGCGCGCCGTGGGTCGAGATGAAGTACTGCAGCACCGTGAGCCCCTCGCGGAAGTTCGCGGTGATCGGAGTCTCGATAATTTCACCCGACGGCTTCGCCATCAGGCCGCGCAGTCCCGCCAACTGGCGAATCTGCTGCTCGGAACCGCGGGCGCCCGAGTCGGCCATGATGAAGATCGGATTGAACGACGGCCCGGTGATGGTCTCGCCCTTGTCGTTCTTGCCGAAGACCTGGGTCGAGAGCCCCTTGATAACCGCGCTGCCGATCTGGTCCTGAACTTCGGCCCAGATATCGACGACCTTGTTGTAGCGCTCGCCGTCGGTGATGACGCCGTTGTTGTACTGTTGCTGAATCTCGTTGACCTGCTTCTGTGCGCCGTCGAGCAGATGCGCCTTTTGGGGCGGAATCGTCATGTCCTTGATCGAGATCGAGATTCCCGCCTTGGTGGCGAATTCAAAGCCGACGTCCTTGAGCCGGTCGGCGAAGATAACCGTCGCCTTGTCGCCGGCGCGGCGATAGACGATGTCGATAAGGTTGCCGAGCTCCTTTTTCTTCATCGTCTTATTGAGCTCGGTGAACGGAATCTCGGGCGGCACGATCTCGTACAACAGCACGCGCCCGACGGTGGTGGTGACGCGCTCGTAGCGCGGCATCGCGGCGGCGGCTGCCGCGGCTGCGGCTGCCGCGGCTGCGGCAGCGCGCTCTTTGGCCTTGCCGCGAGGATGCCCGTTGGTCTCGGGCGCCGCGGGGGCGATTCCGGTCGCCAGCAGCGGCGACATCCGCACCGTGATTTTCGCGTGCAGATCGATTTCCCCGTGATCGTACGCGATTCGCACTTCCTCGACGTTGGCGAAGTTCTTGTTCTCGCCGCGCGCCAGCGGACGCTCGCGGGTCATGTAGTAAAGACCCAGCACCATGTCCTGGGTCGGCACGATTACCGGCTTGCCCGACGCCGGCGACAGGATGTTGTTGGTGGACATCATGAGCGCGCGCGACTCGACCTGCGCCTCGATCGACAGCGGCACGTGCACCGCCATCTGATCGCCGTCGAAATCGGCGTTGTACGCCACGCATACCAGCGGATGGAGCTGAATGGCCTTGCCTTCGATCAACACCGGCTCGAACGCCTGGATGCCGAGCCGATGCAGCGTCGGCGCGCGATTGAGCAGGACCGGATGCTCGCGGATAACCTCGTCGAGGATATCCCAAACGTCCTTGCCCTCTTTCTCGACCATCTTTTTGGCGCTCTTGATGGTGGTGACGTAGCCCTTTTCTTCGAGCTTGCTGTAGATGAACGGCTTGAACAGCTCGAGCGCCATCTTCTTGGGCAGCCCGCACTGATGCAGCCTGAGTTCGGGGCCGACCACGATGACCGAGCGGCCCGAGTAATCGACGCGCTTGCCGAGCAGGTTCTGGCGGAAGCGGCCCGACTTGCCCTTGAGCATGTCGGAGAGCGACTTGAGCGGACGCTTGGACGGTCCGGTGATCGCGCGGCCGCGCCGTCCGTTGTCAAACAACGCATCGACGGCTTCCTGGAGCATCCGCTTTTCGTTGCGGATAATGATGTCCGGGGCGTTGAGCTCGATGAGCCTCTTCAACCGGTTGTTGCGGTTGATCACGCGGCGGTAGAGATCGTTCAGATCCGAAGTGGCGAAGCGGCCGCCGTCCAGCGGCACCAGCGGACGCAGGTCGGGAGGAATCACCGGCAGGATGGTAAGGATCATCCACTCGGGCTTGTTGCCCGAGTCGCGAAACGCGTTGACGACCTTCAGGCGCTTGGAAACTTTCTTGCGGCGCGCCTCGCTGGCGGTCGCCTTCATCTCGATGCGCAGCTCTTCGGCCAGCTTGTCGAGCGCGAGTTGCCCCAGCAGCGAGCGAACCGCCTCGGCGCCCATCTCGGCCTTGAAGCCGTCAGCGTATTGCTCGCGCGCTTCGCGATATTTGCGCTCGGTCAGCAGCTCCTTGTATTGGAGCGGGGTCTCGCCGGCATCGACTACGATGTAGCACTCGAAATAGAGGACCTTCTCGAGTTCCTTGAGCGTCATGTCAAGCAAAGTGCCGATGCGCGACGGCAGCGAGCGCAGGAACCAGATGTGCGCGACCGGGGCGGCGAGATCGATGTGACCCATGCGCTCGCGGCGGACCTTGGACTGAATGACTTCGACGCCGCACTTTTCGCAGACCACGCCGCGATGACGCATCCGCTTATACTTGCCGCAGTTGCACTCGTAGTCCTTGGTTGGCCCGAAAATCTTGGCGCAGAACAGCCCGTCGCGCTCCGGCTTGAAGGTCCGGTAGTTGATCGTTTCGGGCTTCTTGACCTCGCCGTGCGACCACGAGCGGATCATTTCCGGCGACGCGATCGAAATCCGGATCGCATTGAACGCCAGTGGATTCTTGGGCTTTTCGAAAATGCCGAAGAGATCTTCCATCTCTTTAATAACTCCCTGGCCTTAAGCCCTTTGCGGCTGCTCGAGCAGCTCCATGTTCAGGCACAGCGACTGGAGCTCCTTGACCATTACGTTGAACGACTCGGGCAGTCCGGGCTCGAGCGTGTTCTCGCCCTTGACGATCGCTTCGTACATCCGCGTTCGTCCCGCCACGTCGTCGGACTTAACCGTGAGCATCTCCTGCAATGTGTAGGCGGCGCCGTAGGCTTCGAGCGCCCACACCTCCATTTCACCGAGCCGCTGCCCGCCGAACTGAGCCTTGCCGCCCAGCGGCTGCTGCGTAACCAGGCTGTAGGGACCGGTCGAACGGGCGTGAATCTTGTCTTCGACCAGGTGATGCAGCTTCATCATGTACATGATGCCGACCGTGACCGGCTGCTCGAACGGCAAGCCGGTGCGTCCGTCGTGCAGGGTAGCCTGCCCGGTCTCGGGCAAATCGGCGCGCTTGAGCAGCTGGAATATTTCCTCTTCGCGCGCGCCGTCGAACACCGGAGACGCCACGTGCACGCCCGCCAGCGCCTTGGCCGCGAGCTTGAAGATATCGGGCTCGGCGAGCTCGTCGATAAACACGTGGCTTTCCTTTTCGGGGTAGATATCCTTGAGCCGCTTTTTGAGCTGCGCGGCGCTGACGCCGTTGCGCAGGTCTTCCTCGATTTTGTGGCCGAGTTCGCGCGCGGCCCATCCCAGATGCGTCTCGAGAATCTGGCCGACGTTCATGCGCGAGGGCACGCCGAGCGGATTGAGCACGATATCGACCGGGGTCCCGTCGGCCATGGCCGGCATATCTTCCTCGGGCAGGATGCGCGAGAGCACGCCCTTGTTGCCGTGGCGCCCGGCCATCTTGTCGCCGACCTGGAGGCGGCGCTTGATGGCGACGAAGACCTTGATCATCTTGATGACGCCGGGCGCCAGTTCGTCGCCGGCCTTCAAGCGCTCGACCTTGGCGCCGTAATGATTCTGCACGGCCTCGACGTTGGCGTTCATCGCCTTGATGGCCTGCTCGGCGTCTTCCTGCGCCGATTCGTTCTCGACGCGGACCTGGCCCCATAGGGTCGGCGGCAATTCCTCGAGTTCCTCGGTGCTGAGCGTGTCGCCCTTCTTGAGCAGCTCCTTGCGCTCATCGGACATGACGCGTCCGGCGAGCTTCTTGCCGGCCAGCGACTTCTTGAGCTTGCGCAGAGTTTCCTGGCGGATGATTCGGACTTCCTCGGCTTCGTCCTGCTTGAGACGTTCGGCCTCGAGCACTTCGATTTCCTGGGTGCGTTCGTCCTTGACCACTCCGCGGCGCGAAAACACGCGGCCGTCGATAACGGTGCCTTCGACGCCCGGCGGCACGCGCAGGCTGGTGTCGCGGACCTCGCCGGCCTTTTCGCCGAAGATGGCGCGCAGCAGTTTCTCTTCGGGAGAAAGCTGGGTCTCGCCCTTGGGCGTTATCTTGCCGACCAGGATGTCCTGCGGACGGACTTCGGCGCCGATGCGGATGATGCCGCTGGTGTCGAGGTCCTTGAGCGCCTCTTCACCGACGTTGGGAATGTCGCGGGTGATTTCCTCGGGTCCGAGCTTGGTGTCGCGCGCGATGCATTCGAATTCCTCGATATGCACCGAGGTGAACAGGTCTTCCTTGACCACGCGCTCGGAAATCAGGATCGAATCTTCGAAGTTGTAGCCGCCCCACGGCATGAACGCGACCAGCACGTTGCGGCCCAGCGCCAGCTCGCCCATGTCGGTGGACGGTCCGTCGGCCAGCACGTCGCCGGACTTGACGCGCTCGCCCTTGACGACAATCGGGCGCTGGTTGATGCAGGTGTTCTGATTGGAGCGCTGATACTTGATGAGATTGTAGATATCGACGCCGGCGTCGCGCAGATCCTTGCTCTGCTTGTCGGCGCGCACGACGATTCGCTCGGCATCGACGCTTTCGACGACCCCGTCGCGCTTGCCGACGACCGTAACGCCCGAGTCGCGGCCGACGGTGCCCTCGAGGCCGGTGCCGACCAGGGGCGCGTCGGGCTTGAGCAGAGGAACGGCCTGACGCTGCATGTTCGAGCCCATCAGGGCGCGGTTGGCGTCGTCGTTTTCAAGAAACGGGATCAAGGACGCAGCCACCGAGACGAGTTGGTTGGGCGACACGTCCATGTACTGCACGTCGTCGGCGCGGACCACGGTGGACTCGCCGCCGATGCGCGCCGAGACGAGCTCGGCGGTGAAGCGGCCGTGCGAGTCGAGCTGCGCGTTGGCCTGCGCGATGACCTTGTCTTCCTCGTCGAGCGCTGACAGATAGACGATTCGATCGGTGACGCGATTGTTTTCGACTTCGCGGTAGGGCGTCTCGATGAAGCCGTATTCGTTGACGCGCGCATAGGTCGAGAGCGCCGCGATAAGTCCGATATTGGGGCCCTCGGGCGTTTCAATCGGGCAGACGCGGCCGTAATGGGTCGGGTGAACGTCGCGGACTTCGAAACCGGCGCGCTCGCGGGTCAGACCGCCCGGTCCAAGCGCGGAGAGGCGGCGCTTGTGCGCGATTTCGCTGAGCGGATTGGTCTGATCCATGAACTGCGACAATTGCGAGGAGCCGAAGAACTCCTTGATCACGGCGGAAGCCGGCTTGTAGTTGACCAGCTCCTGCGGCATCAGGGTCTCGATGTCCTGCAGGCTCATCCGCTCTTTGATCGCGCGCTCCATCCGGACCAGCCCGATGCGGAACTGGTTCTCGACCAGCTCTCCGACCGCGCGCACGCGGCGATTGCCGAGATGGTCGATATCGTCAACCTGGCCGTTGCCGTTCTTGAGATCCATGAGATAGCGGACGACTTCGAGGATGTCCTCGCGGCGCAGCGTGCCCTGCTCGAGCGGCACGTCGATCTTGAGCTTGTGATTGAGCTTGAGGCGCCCGACTTTGGAGAGATCGTAGCGCTCGGCGTTGAAGAACAGGTTGTTGAAGAAGGTGGTCGCGGTTTCCTGCGTCGGCGGATCGCCGGGACGCAGGCGCCGGTAGATCTCGATTACGGCTTCTTCGGGCGTGCCGAGCTTGTCCTGGGCGAGCGTCAGGCGCAGCGGACCGCCGCCGGGCGCGTCCTCGGTGAACAGCACTTCGATTTTTTTAACGCCGTGGGCCTTGAGCTTCTCAAGGGTTTCCTCGGTCAGATCCTCGTTGGTGCCAATCAGCACCTCGCCGGTGGTGGAATCGACGATATCGTGCGCCGAGACGCGGCCGACAATCTCATCGAGTGCGATCGGAACTTCGTTGATCTTCGCCTGCTCCATCGCGCGCACGATAGCCTTGTTGAACTTGCGGCCCTCGCGCGCGATAACCTCGCCCGACTTGGGATCCTTGACGTCGCGGCTGACCCGCGAACCGAGCAGATGGTCGGCGACGAACTGCTTGGTGTACTGCTTGCTGTCGAGGACGATTACGTCCTTGCGATAGTAGTAGTTGAGGAGATCCTCGGTGGTCATGCCGAGCGCGCGCAGCAGCACGGTCGCGGGAAACTTGCGGCGCCGATCGATTCGCACGTAGAGCACGTCGCGCGGGTCGAATTCGAAGTCGATCCAGCTGCCGCGATACGGAATGATTCGCGCCGAGTACAAAAGCTTGCCGGTGGAATGGGTGCGGCCCTTGTCGTGCTCGAAAAATACCCCGGGCGAGCGATGCAACTGCGACACGATGACGCGCTCGGTGCCGTTGACCATGAAGGTGCCGTTACCGGTCATCAGCGGAATCTCGCCGAAGTAAACTTCCTGCTCCTTGACGTTCTTGATCGAGCGCCGCCCGTTCTCGACGTCCCAGATGACGAGCTGAATCTTGACCTTCAGCGGCGCCGCGTAGGTCATGCCGCGCTGATGGCATTCCTCGACGTCGTACTTGGGCGTGCCAAGCTCGTAGGAGACGAACTCGAGCGACGCGGTCTCGTTGAAATCCTTGATCGGAAAGACCGACTTGAAGACCGCCTGCAGACCTACGTCCGCACGGTCCTCGGTCGAAACGCCAACCTGCAGGAAATCGTCATACGAGCGCTTCTGAATCTCGATCAGATTCGGAATCTCGATGATCTTCTTGATCTTGCCGAAGGAGCGGCGAATGCGAAGATTGCTCGTTACATGAACCTGGGCCATCAGCTACCTCACCGTGCGTGCGCCACAAACTTCGGCGCGCCGTGAAGCAATAGAGGACGCGGGCGCGGAGGTTTCCCCCGTGCCCACGGCTTCATCGATAAAGACCGTTTGAAATCCGCGCGCGCCTGGGAGTCCCGCGCCTCGTGAATTTCCCGACCCTTTGTTGTGCGTCAAAAGGACTAAATCCTTCCTACTTCAGCTCCACGCTGCCGCCGGCGGCTTCGAGCTTCTTCTTGATCTCTTCGGCCTCGGCTTTGTTGACGCCCTCTTTGACCGCCTTCGGCGCTCCATCGACCAGGTCCTTGGCCTCCTTGAGGCCCAGTCCGGTCAATTCGCGCACGACCTTGATCACCTGGATCTTCTTGTCGCCCGAACCCGTCAGCACGACGTTGAACTCTTCTTTCTCGGGCGCCGCCGCGGCCGCACCGCCGGCTGCCGGAGCGGCAGCCGCCGCGACCGGAGCCGCAGCCGATACGCCGAGCTCGGTCTCGAGTTCCTTAACCAGCGCCGCTGCATCGATCAGGCTGAGGTTCTTCAGATAATCCTTCACCTGATCGCGGCTGAGTTGTGCTTCTGCCATGTTACCTTCTCTCCTTGTTCACGCATCCGGGGAGATGTGGGAGCGCCCCAGGATTTTCTTTTTTTAGTCGAACTACTTATTAACGTTATCGTCGCGCGTGCGACGCGCGCACGCGAACATCACGAATCTTGTCAGCCTTGCGGCGCAGCGGCCGGAGCCGCCTCAGCCTCGGCCGCCGGGACTGGAGCCGCAGCGCCGGCGCCGTTCTTTTTTCCAATCGCGTCGATCACGCGCGCCAGGTACGAGCCCGGCTCGTTGAGCAGGCGTACCAACTGAGTCGCCGGCGCGTTCAACACGCCGAGCAACTGGCCGAAAATCACCTCGCGCGACGGCAACGTCGCCAGCGCCTGGACCTCGGCAGGCGTGAGCGCCTTGCCGTCGAGCACCGCACCGCGCAGCTTGAGCTTGTCGCCCAGCGGCCCGAACGACGCGAAGGTCTTGGCCAGCACGACCGGATCCTCGTAACTGAGGATGAGCCCGACCTGTCCGCCGAGGTTGCTGTCGAGCGCCTCGTAGGCGGTGCCCTTGATGGCGCGGCGGACCAGGGTGTTCTTGGCCACGCGCATCTCGCCGCGCACGGCGCGCAAGCGCTTGCGCATCTCGGTCGATTCCGCCGCCGTCATCCCGCGGTATTCGGACACGAGCGCGATACTGGCGCGGCCGAAACTCTGGTTAAGATCTTCGACCAGCGCGGTTTTCTCTGATTTGTTCATCTAATTATACCGATCCAGCTCCAACGAACGAAACCTTATGCGGCGGCCGCGAGCGCCTTGGGCGCCGCCTGCGCCGTATCGACGCGCACTCCCGGGCCCATCGTCGAGGAAATCGCGACGCTGCGAACGTAATTACCCTTGGCGCTGGCGGGCTTGGAGCGAACGATCGCGCCGAGGATCGCGCGCACGTTGTCGAGCAGCTTCGACTGGCCGAAACTCAGCTTGCCCACCCGCGCGTGCACGACGCCGGCCTTGTCGACGCGGTAGTCCACCTTGCCGGCCTTGATCTCGGCGACCGCCTTGGCGACGTCGAACGTGACGGTGCCAACCTTGGGATTGGGCATCAGGCCGCGGGGGCCGAGAATTTTGCCGATCCGTCCGACCTGGCCCATCATGTCGGGCGTGGCGATGACGCGGTCGAAGTCGAGCCAGTTCTCTTCCTGGATCTTCTTTATGATCTCGTCGCCGCCGACGAAGTCCGCACCCGCCTCGCGCGCCTCGCGCTCTTTCTCGCCCTTGGCTACCACCAGCACCCGCGCCACCGCGCCGGTTCCATGCGGAAGCACGATAGTGCCGCGCACGTTCTGGTCGGCCTGGCGCGGATCGACGCCGAGCCGCACCGCTATCTCGACGGTCTCGTCGAACTTGGCGACCTTGTTATCGACGACCAGCTTGACCGCTTCTTCGAGCGTGTAGCGCTTTTCGCGATCGATCTTCTTGGCCGCTTCCTTGTATTTCTTGCCTGCCATCTTTTTTAGCCTTAATCGGTGACGTCGATGCCCATGCTGCGGGCGGTGCCCGAAACGGTATTGACGGCGGCAGCGAGGTCGGCCGCAGTCAGGTCCTTGAGCTTGGTCTTGGCGATTTCCTCGACCTGCGCGCGGGTGACCTTGCCGACCTTGTTCTTGTTGGGCATCGGCGAGCCCTTTTCGATTCCTGCCGCGCGCAGCAGCAGAATCGACGCGGGCGGGCTCTTGGTGATGAAGGTGAACGAGCGGTCGGCATAGACGGTGACTACCACCGGGATGACGAGGCCCTGCATGTTCTGGGTCTGGGCGTTGAAGGCCTTGCAGAACTCCATGATATTGACGCCGCGCTGTCCGAGCGCGGGGCCCACCGGCGGCGAGGGATTCGCCGCGCCGGCCGGAATCTGCAGCTTGATCGATCCGACTACTTTCTTAGCCACTTTAAAATCGTTCCTGGTTGCTCAGTCGCGAACGCCGCTTGCACGCGCGAGCCGCGCGCATCCGGCGAATCGAGTGTTTTTTCGTTGCTTCAGGCCTTCTCTACCTGCACAAAGTCCAGTTCGACCGGAGTTGCGCGGCCGAAGATCGAGATCAGAACGCGCACCTTGCCCTTTTCGGGCTTGACTTCTTCGACGGTGCCGTTGAAGTCCTGGAAGGGGCCGTCAACGACTTTGATCGCCTCGCCCACCTCGAACAGCACCTTGGGCTTGGGCCGCAGCGCCCCTTCTTCCATCTGCTGCTCGATCTCTGCGACTTCGGACATCGGAACTTCGGGCGGATTGGTGGAATGCCCGACGAAGCCGGTAATTTTCGGCGTGTTCTTGATGACGTGCCAGGTCTCATCGTCGAGCACCATCTGCACGAAGATGTATCCGGGGAAAAACTTGCGGCTGGAAACCTTGCGCGCGCCGCCCTTGCCGAGTTCCTGCACGCGCTCAATGGGCACCAGCACCTTGCCGATTTTCTCTTCCTTGTGCAGCGAGCGCACCCGCTCCTCGAGCGCGGCCTTGGCCTTGTGCTCGTAGCCCGAATAGGTATGGACGACATACCATTTCATCGTGGGCTTGGCGGTCTCGGTAATCGGTTCAGTCATTTGAATGAGCAGTCTTCACCACAATGAGCAATCTTCGTTGAGAGTCAGCAGTCTTCGCGTCCGGTCGTTAGTCCCTAGCGGAGCAGCATCTGCACGCCGCGAACCGCGAAAAAGTCGATCACTCCGAGCCACAAAGCCATCACAAACGTCAAACCCACGACCACAATCGTGGCCTGCATGGTTTCCTTGGGCGAGGGGTAATGGACCTTCGCAAGCTCCGTCCATGCTTCCGTGACGAAACTTACGCCCTGATTGAAGTAACTTTTCACACTATCCATATTTCGTGCCTAAATCAAGAACCGCGTGATTGCTTCGGTTAAACCGCTGTCATTTTTGGCGGGCCAGCCAGGAGTCGAACCTGGAACCCTCGGATTTGGAGTCCGATGCTCTGCCAATTGGAGCTACTGACCCTTTTTTCAGTGTCCCCAGCGCGCGCCGGGACCGACTCTACCCATCAGGTAATTTTGCCTTCCTTGTGTACGGTGTGCGCGCGGCACTTCGGACAGAATTTCTTGATTGAAAATTTGTCGGTCTGCGTCTTCTTGTTCTTGGTCGTGGTGTAGTTGCGTGATTTGCAACCGTCGCACGAAAGCGAAATCAGATCTCTCATTGTCGTCCGCCTCGAAAAACTTTTTCGCCGCTCAGCCGGCGCGAATTTGGAAAGCCCACGACGGGATTCGAACCCGTGACCTCTTCCTTACCAAGGAAGTGCTCTACCGACTGAGCTACATGGGCATTCGTGCTCTGCTCAACCGGAGCAATCGTTCTCCCAAAAAAGAAAATTCCGTTCGCCAAAAAAACTGCCGTCGCTCCGGCCCATCGCCGGATGGTTTTTTTTGGAGCGGGAAACGGGACTCGAACCCGCGACCCCGAGCTTGGAAGGCTCGCGCTCTACCAACTGAGCTATTCCCGCTCTCTCCGTCGAACTCATCATTATACTGGTGGAGAGGGGAGGATTCGAACCTCCGTAGGCATAAGCCGGCAGATTTACAGTCTGCTCCCTTTGGCCACTCGGGAACCTCTCCTCCCAAGGCTATCGTGCCGACCAAGCCGATGGCGAGAATCGAACTCGCAACCACCTGATTACAAATCAGGTGCTCTACCGTTGAGCTACATCGGCAAACGACGTTAAGAGGAGAAAGTTATTCGCCGCCGCCGCAACTGTCAAGCCGAACGGCGTTTCAGGGTCTGTTTCTTGCATCCCGGCGACCGCGGGCGGCAGTCGCATTCGACAATTGCGCCGCGAAAACTGAACGTCGCTGTTCCCCAAGTAACAGCGCGATACTTGCGATCTTGGGTCTCGACGCCGACAGTGTTGGGCATGACTAAACTCAAGTCACCCGCCAGCAGCGCCCTGATCGATCTCGAATGGGCCCGGGTTTACGCCGACCGCATCAAGGGCGAACTCAAGCTGATCGCCAAGACGCTGTCGGACCTCAACGTGCATGGAATGCATCCGCATCTCACCAGGGGAGCCCTACTGCTGAAAACGCAGATGAAGCAGGCCAGCCAGCAGGTCGGCGGGATGAGAAAAATCACGAGCCAGTGCGAAACCAACTGGATGAACACTGTGAAGCAAGCGCTGGCGGCGTCAAAAAAGATCGCCAAGAGCAGATCGCAAAGTTCTTAGGCGCTAACCTGGCTGCTTCGCGGCGCAGCGGCGGCGAGCGATTTCGAACAGCGCCACCGCGGCGGCGACCGACACGTTGAGCGAGCCGACCTTCCCGCGCATCGGGATGCTCACGACAAAATCCGCACCCTTCTTCACGATATCGCGAACGCCGCGCCCCTCGGAGCCGACGATGATCGCCAGCTTGCGCGAGGTGTCGAGCGCGTAGATCGACGTATCGCCGCCGGGCGCGAGCGCCGCGGTCCAGTAGCCCGCCTCTTTCAACTGCTCGATGGTGCGCGCGACGTTGCCGCATCGCGCGATCTTCAGATGTACCCACGCACCGGCCGACGACTTGACCGCCGCGGGCGTGATACCCGCCGTTCGGTCCTTCGCGATGACGATCGCGCCGACGCCGGCGCCTTCCGCCGAGCGCATCAGGGCGCCCAGGTTGCGCGGATCGGTGACGCCGTCCACCAGCACGATCGGATCGGGCGCGTCGGCGAGAATCTGCTCGAGCGGCGTGTACTCGTACTCGCGCATCAGGGCCGCGATCCCCTGATGGCGGGCGGCCGGTCCCGCCAATCGCTCCAATCCGGCTTCATCGGCGAATTCGACGCGGCCGCCGCCGGTTCTGACGAGATCGATCTCAGCCGCGAAGCGCCGCTCATCGCCGGATTTCACGTAGAGCACTCGAATCGAGCCGGGCGCGGCGGCGACCAGCTCGCGGATCGGCTCGACGCCATAGACTATTTCGCGATCGTTGGCGCTGGCGGGCCGACTCTCGCGCTCGTCCGCATCCGCACGCCGATAATCGCGCGCAGGGGCCGGCGCCGCCGCCGGTTTGGGATTGGGCGCGGGCGAATGGCGGCGCGGTGGAGTCGGCGCGTTGCGGTCGAAGCGTGGATTGCGGCCCTTGTCGCGAAAGTCTCTCATCGGGGGCGATACTATCAGAGCGCCGCGCAAGTAGCTGTCCCGGTCGGCGAGAAGAAAATCGAATGCCCAAGTTTCAATCGCGCGCCGGGATGTCTAAACTTGAGCGCGACTCCTTGCCGGCGGCAGGGATCTGACCATGAGACTAGCAATCCCAGGATTTGCCATCATCGACCGCTACGTCGCGCGCGAGGTGCTGGGGCCGTTCGCGGTCGACGTCGGCCTGCTGACCTTCGCGCTGGTCACGGGCAAGTTGCTGAAGCTGATGGACATGGTCGTCAATCACGGCGTCAGCCTCGCCGAGGTGGTGGGGATCATCGGGTACATCATGCCGGCCTTTCTGGAACTCACGTTTCCGATGGCGGTGCTGCTCGGAGTGTTGATGGGATTCGGGCGGATGTCGAGCGACCAGGAGATGACCGCGGCGCGCGCCTGCGGCATCAGCTTGTATCGGCTGGCGGTGCCCGTGATGCTGGTGGCGCTGGGCGTGTACGCGCTTTCGAGCTACTTCGCGTTCTCGCTGAGGCCGTGGGCGAATTCCAATCTGCGCAACAAACTCTACGAACTCAGCCAGACCCGGACCAGCGCCGGGCTGAAGGAAAAAGTCTTCAACAGCAATTTCCCCGGCCTGGTCGTTTATGTCGACGAGATGTCCGATACCGATTCCAGTTTGAAGGGCGTCTTGATCTCGGACGCGCGCGATCCGCGCAACCAGAACACGATAATCGCCAAGCATGGGTCGATAGTGCCCGACCCGCATGACAAGTCGATCACGCTGCGGCTGTTCGACGGTTCGATCTTCGGCGCCGAGCCCGCCAACAACGTGACTCACGTGACCAGTTTCAAGACCTACGATCTCAGCGTCCGTCCCGAGGCCGGGATGGACGTGGGCGAGCAGGATCCCGGCGAGATGACGTACCCGGTACTGCACGCCGACATCAAGGCGGCGCGCGCCAAAGGGAACCCCGACTACGCCGCCGAAACCGAGATGGCGAGCAAGTTTACCGTCCCGTTCGCCACGATGCTGTTCGCGCTGCTGGGCATCTCGCTCGGCCTCAAACCGGCGCGCGGCGGCCATTCGGAGCGCTTCGGCGTCAGCGTCGCGCTGTTCTTTCTCTATTACTCGCTGATGCGCGTGGGCGAGACGCTGGCGCAGCGCGGCAAGCTCGACGCGTGGGTCGCGATGAGCCTCCCGGACATCGTATTCATGGCGCTGGCATTCTGGTTCTTCTATCGCGCCGCGTCCGACAAGGGCGACCAGGGCCGCGGCCCCGGCGACATCCTCTGGGATCTCGTCGAGCGCTACGAACGCAGCAGGCAGGCCGCATGAAATTTCAACCGCGCCTTTCGCCGGTGATGGACCGCTTCATCGCCGGCCAGTTCTTCGGCCCGTTCATGGTTTGCCTGGCGGCTTTCACGGCGGCCTATCTGCTCGGCGACATGTTCGATCGATTCGACGATTTGATCCGCTACGGCGGGCTGGGGTTATTGGGCCTCGAATACTTCGCGCTCAAGCTGCCGCTGATCGTCTCGCAGGTTCTGCCGGTGGCGAGTCTGGCCGGCGTGTTGCTTGGCTTCGCGCTGCTCAATCGGTCGGGAGAGGTGCTGGCCTGCCAGCAACTCGGCATCAGCCGGCTCGGGATGGCGATGCCGGTGCTGATAGTCGCGGTATTGATTTCGGGTTTTGATTTTTTCATCAGCGAAACAGTGGTTCCGGCCGCGACCCGCCAGGCGAAATATATCTACGCGGTGGAACTCAAGAAGCATCAGCTCAAGGCGGTCTTCGCCAACCGGCGCATCTGGGTGCGCGTGCGCGACGGATTCATTTCGGTTGACAGCTACGACCAGAAAAACTCGCGGCTCGCCGGCATCACCCACTATCAACTCGATGACGCTTTCGGACTCAAGGACCTCGAACATGCGGCGGGCGCAAGATGGGACGGCCACGGCTGGGTTGAGAGCGGGTTGAATTCGTTCCAGATCGCCGAGGGCGGCACCGTGACCAACACTGGCGCCGAGCGCCTCCAGCTTGGACTGACTCCTGCCGATTTCGGCCTGCTGCGCTTCGACCCGGAGGAGTTCAGCTTGTGGGAGCTCGACCGCTACATCGCCGATTTGCGCAGCAAGGGACTCGACCCGGGCGGCTACGTAGTCGATCGCGATCTTAAGTACGCGATGCCGCTGGCGTGCCTGATAATGGCCGCGCTCGGGATGGCGCTCAGCCTCGATCCGCTGCCGCGCAACCTGAGCCTCGGGCGGAGCTTCGGGCTGGCAATCGTGATCGGCTTCGCCTACTGGACCTCGCTCGGAATCACGTCCGCGCTGGGCCGTTCGGCGCTGCTGCCGGCGGTGGTCGCCGCGTGGATTCCCAATTTCATGTTCGCGATGATCGCGGTCTCGATCTTCCTGTTCGGCGAAGAACGCTGACGGAGCGTATCAGCCACGGTCGCGGACGGCGCACGGCGCGCGCGATGACTTCCTCTTGACCGCGTGGCCAGCGATCGTCAAGTCGAGTACTATTGACTGGGCAACGCGTTAGTTGCGTGCCCTCAAGGAGAGTGAGCATGTCGGCAAAGGATAAGTTGGAGGCTTGGACACAAAAGAGTAACGAAGCGAAGGACAGATTTGTTGCGTACAAAGAAGCCGTGCATCAACTCAACGAGTGCATTAAAGCGTATGCAGAGAGGGAGTTTGGCGCGCGAGTTCGTTGCACGCTCGAGCCCAGCCGTCGCGTATCGTTGACGGGCCCGGTCGAAGGTCCCTACGAACTTGAAAATTTGAAGATTCTTCTAAACGATCAGCTTCTTATCACGGTGAAAGCTACGACGCCGGACAACAATTCTGTGAAAATCGAATGCGGCCAGGCTTTCGCAACGCTTTTGTGGACCGGAGGCCCTACGCTTTCCGATTGGAAGCTTCGCGCCTCGAATAAACCTGGGCGATTCGCTATCAGCAATCTCAAGGATCCGCCCGACACGGTTTCGCTACCCGAATCGGAGGGACTCCCTCTCGACGAATCCATCTTGGGCCGAGTCTTCGAGCAACTGATTCCCGATTGAAGTTGAGGCGTCCGAATAGTTTACGCGCTGCACCCTTCAGTGCGTCCCCTGAAAGGCTGACTTAGCCGCCGATCTGGTACATCGAACGATCTTGCGTCGAGCGCCCCTCGAGCAGGTGATGCCCTGTGGGCTTCAACTCGACCGCGCGCTTGAGGATTCGCGCCACGTCGGCGATCACGTCGCCTGAATTCGAGCGCAGCGCGCGGCGCACGTCGAGTTCGTCGTCATTGAGCAGGCACAGGTGGAATTTTCCGTCCGCCGTCAGCCGCATCCGGTTGCAGGTCCCGCAGTAAGGCTCGCTGACCGGACTGATGAAGCCGACCACGCCGCGCGCGCCCGCCAGCCGGAAGTTGCGCGATTCGTCGGCCGGATTTTCCGACGGGATTTCGGTGAGCGCGCCGAGCGCCGCCTCGATTCTGCGCCGGGTCTCGATGTTGGACACGTAGCGCTTCATCGACAACGTCGCGCATTCGCCGCCGCCCAGCGGCATCAGCTCGATGAATCGCACGTGCCAGTCGCGCTCGAGCGTCAGCCGCGCCAGCTCGACGACGTCGGATTCGTTGTAGCCGGCCGTCACCACCGAGTTGAGCTTGATAGGCGTCAGGCCCGCCGCTTCGGCCGCGACTATCCCGCGCCAGATTTTCTCGAAGCTGCCCCATCGCATCTGCCGCTCGACGGTCGCGGGGTCCAGGCTGTCGAGATGCACGTTGATTCGATTCAGTCCCGCGCGTTTCAGCGCCGGCCCAAGCTCCGTGAGCAGAAGAGCGTTGGTGGTCAGCGCCAGGCCGTCCACTCCGGGCACGCGTGCGAGCCGCTCGACAATCTCCACGAGATCGAGCCGCAAGGTAGGCTCGCCTCCCGTCAGCCGGAATTTTCGAAAGCCCACGCCGACCGCGGCGCGCGCGACGGTTTCGAACTCCGCCGGAGTCAGCAACTCGTCGTTGGGAAGAAAGCGCAAACCCTCCAGCGGCATACAGTAAACGCATCGCAGGTTGCATCTGTCGATTACCGATAACCGCAGGTAATCTATCTGACGATTGAACGAATCGCGGGGCACGAATCCATAGCTATCGAAGCAGCCCGCGTGAAACAACTAAACACCTGGCCGGGCTGGACGGGCGCTCAATCTTGCCAATCTGTACGCAGCGCCTATTATCATTGGGTATTGGGGTGAATGGTGGCGTGAACATGGTTTATCGATTGCGCGGCAACTCGCGATTGAATCTGGCGGTGATGCTCGCCGCCGCGATGGCCGCATTGGGAGCCCTGTCGATCGCGGCTTCGAGTTACGCGGCCGGCGCGAATCGCGCCGCATCCGACGCGGTCGTTGCCGAGGCGGAAAAGCTGGTCATGCAGGCTGGTCAGGCTGATCCCGTCGACAGCAAAAAAATCCGCGAGGCGATGGACAAGCTGCATGAGGCGCTGCGCATCGATCCGCGAAACGATTCAGCGTACGTGGACCTCGGCTTCTGCGATGGTGTGCTGCGCGACGGCGACAGCGCGATCCGGATGTACCGCACGGCGACCGAGCTGAATCCGTCGGGCGGCAACTTCATCGAGCTGGCCGACGTGTTCCTGCGCGTCGGCGACGCTGAGGACGCACTGCTCGCGGCCAACGCCGGAATAATCAAGGACCCTTCCAACGCGCGGCTCTATAACGCCAAGGGCATGGCGCTGAACGATTTGCAGCGCTTCGGCGAAGCCGAAGAAGCCTGGGAGAAGGCCCTCAAGCTCAATCCCAAGCTGAAAGTCGCGCAGGTAAATCTCGACGCGCTCAACGGCGGCTCAAGCGGCCGCGGCAGTATCGTCAAGCATTCGCAAAAACCGCCGCCGGCAAGCACCACGCCCTAGTCAATCGCCGGTGATCGGACGCTCGGGCTCGCCCACGCAATATGCGCATCGGCAGAGATTCCTGAGCTGGGGCATCGTGTAGATGGTCTCGTGGCCGTCGACCCATCCGATAAACACCGCCGCTTCGCCCAGCCGCGCAAGCTGCCGCATGCGGACGCTCGCGGGCGGCACATCGCCGTCCACGTTGCCCTTGCACGCGTCGCACGGGCATCCGCGGCGCAAATTATCCAGCGGAAAAATGCTGTCGTGACCGTCAACCCATTGCACGCCGACGGCGTAGCGCCCCACTTCGTGAAGCCCTTTGATCTTCGGAGTCTTTGACTTGATAATCGCCATCGGTGCAGTCTCTGCGCAAGTATATCTCCCGCGACGCCCGCTGTGGAGACGTTATCTTGCGCCAAGCTTTTGTAAAATATGATGAACTCCGCGGCGCGCTCGAGCGCCTGACCGCCAGCGCCAGCCGCGAACTGCTCGCCAAGCAGCCTCATTGGGGCGACGCGATTCTGTGCGACGGCCTCGTTTACGCCGCGCTCGCGCTCAAGACCGACGCCCCGATCGAGGCGGCCGCGCGATGGTTCGCGCCAAAGCTCGCAACCGGTCCGCGCACCAGCGGATGGTTCTGGTTCTGGGCGGCCGAAGCGCTCCCGGCGCTCGACCTGCACCTGGAGACCCGCGATCCGCGCTACCTGGATTACGCGCGCGCGATCGTCGGCTTCATGGAAAATACCGCCGTGCGCACTCCCGACGGCGCTTTCGTCCCGCATCCGCCGGCCCTCGAAGTGTGGATCGACGTCTGCTACTTCACCGCGCCCGCGATCGCATTGCTCGGCCGAATCTCCGGCGACGCCGCGATGATCGAGCGCGCAGCCGATCAGATGATCGTTCATCGCGATCATCTGGCCGACTCCGGCAGCGGACTTTTCTGGCACGTCGCCTACGTTGACCGCAACTCGCATTCGCCGTGTCTGTGGGCGCGCGGCAACAGCTGGTTTTCGATCGCGGCGCCGCAAGTGATCGCCGAAATCGAGGCGGCCGGCGTGCTTCAACCGCTTGCTGCAAAGGTTGACAAGATACGCGAGGCGCTGGCGCTCCAGCTCAACAAAGTCGCGTCGCTGCAGGACGAGTCCGGCTTGTGGCACACCGTGATCGATCGCGACGATTCGTACCTCGAGGCGTCGGCGGCGGCCGGATTCGCGCTCGCGCTCGGCCGCGCGATTCGGGCCCGGCTGCGCGGTCTCGACGAGGCGCGCGCGCGCGAGGCATACTCGCGCGCGCTAGGCGCGATTTGCGCGAACGTCGACTCGCACGGCACGTTCACGGGCGTATCGCAGCAAACGCCGCCGGGGGATTTTGCCTTTTACAATTCGATCGAAGTCGGGACTGCGCCGTTCGCGACCGGCGTGTGCCTGATGGCGCTCTCCGAGGCGGTCCAGACCTGGCATCATGCCCGCCTAACCGAAGGCTAATGTCGTGAGCGAGACCGCTCGTGCTTGCGTTGAACTTTTCTCGGGCGGCGGCGGCGAAACACGGTGGGCCAGGACCGGGCTAAAACCTCAGGGACAGGGCGATCGCGGCCACGGCGCGGCGAATGAGATCCTGGCAGCGATCCCTTGACCGGCGGGCGGCCGTGCTTCAGAATTCACGCCGCCGATAACCGAACAGATCTTCTCGGAAGGGGAACCATAATGTCTTCGAGGTTCGCGCGTTCGTTGACGATTTTGATGCTTGGTCTGACACTCTTGACGTTTTTGGGAACTCGAGCGTACGCGGATGACATCCAACCGAACTTCGAGAATGAGAAGAGCTCGATGGACAAGGACGGCAACATGCGCCTCGAATTGGCCGCGAGCCTGAACGCACCTGAAGCGAAAGTCTACGAGGCACTGACTAATCCCGAGAAGCTCAGCAAGTACGCTGCGGAGATCACGAGCGTCAAGGTACTGTCGAATAGCGCCACGGGCAAAGTGGTCGAGTACCATGGAGCGACGGGTATCAACCCGGGCACGAAACCGCTCGTGGTAAAATTCACGTTCGACCCGGGCAAGCAGACCATCACGGCCGAGAGCACCGCCAACGCGCCGGTCAAGTTCCACGCGGATTACGTTTTGAGCCCGTCAAAGGATGGGAAATCGACGGAAATTCGCTACGTGAGCGTGTCGGCCGACCCGAGCAAGGCGTTGGGGGTAAAGGCGCCCGAGTTCATGCGCAAGGGCGCCGGCATCAACACCTTCATGAGGACGCTGTGGACCGTCGGACAATACATCCAGCACGGCGGGAAATAACTACCCAGCGTTGCACTCCGGCTACTCCCAAACCGCGCTCGCGCAAGCGAACTTATAGCTACCGAGTCGTCAGCATGAAGCGCTTGCGCTTCCTCCTCATCATCCGCGCCGCCTGACTGGCTCGAATCTCAGGTGGAAGGCGCCGGCGGCAAACGCCCAGCGCCAAATGAATGTGAAACCCACCGTGGCAGGGCTGAGCCCTGCACCCACCGTTAAGGCCGCGCTCCGTTGTCGCGCGCGGCCCCGGCCGCGGGATGCGGGCGGAGTTTATCCTGAGTACTCGAAGGACCCTTTTAGAAGTGGGAAGGGGGTGGTTACCTCGTCTCTGCTTTCACAGATACAAGGAGGCCGATCGTGGGGCAAGGCCGGGATAAGACCTTGCCGGGGAGGCTGCTTGAGACTAGAAGGCGAGGTGAAGCCGGAGAGTTAACCGGACATCACGGCTTAAGCCGGCGGGTTGGAGGAAACGAGCGTGGGCAGTATCAGCGCGGTGGACGAAAAGACCGGTCGCAAGTTCTATCTGGACGATCCGGACGACCTTAAGCCCGGCGACAAGGTGGTGTTCCTCTTAAGCCTGCACGGGGGTGGTTCGATCGGCGCATGGCAGCGCGCCTACTTTCCGGCCTACCAATACAAAGAGAAGTATCGGCTGGTAATAGCCACGCCGTCGGCGGCCACCAAGGAACCGTTTCGGCACTGGGTGGGAAAGGCGGATGACGCCCATCTGCGCAATATCGTGGACTATGTGTTCGACAGGTATGGGAAGGACAATATCGCCTCGTTCTGGCTCGTTGGCCATTCCCAGGGCGGCATGACGGCGAACCGCATCCTCGGTGACGACTTCTTCAAGGACCGAGTCGACGGCTGGCTCAGCCTCTCTGGCGGGCGGATCGGGCCGATCGAGCTCCCGGCGTCCTTCTTCGTCCCCGTCATGGGTGCGCCGATGCCCCCGATGCCGTCCCAGGGAGGCGACGCACCCCGGCCAGGCCGCGCCACGGCGCCCGACTGCGACATCTCCTTCATCTTCGCGACGGGCGAGCATGAGATGGTCGCGCTGCCATCGACTTCGCCATGGGCCGACAAATACGGGGCCGGCACGCGGGTAAGGCTGGCCGATGTGGTCGATGACGAGCCCGGCCAAATCTATGACACCATCCGCGAAGGGAAATCGAACCGGGCCTGGGGTCTGTCGCCTCGGCCGGGCAGGACCGAAGTATATCTCTATCCCAAAGCCCGAGGCGGACGCCTGATCGCCGACGTCGTGCGCCTGGATAAGGGCCACACCGAGGGACTGGAGCCGAGAATCACGGAAGAGCTTATCAAGATGATGGTTGCGGCACCCGGCGGAAAAGGCAGGGGGCAGCGGTGAGCAGGGGTCACGCGCGTTGAAGCCGAGCTAAGTCAAGAGGAACTTAATTGTATGCGAAACCCGCCGTGGGTTTCGCGCTTCCCTGGGCAGGGGTGACCCCTGCACCCGGTATTGAGAAGACGCGAAAATCTGCGCAACGCATCTTTTCGCGACTACGCGGCGGCGGGTGGGATTACGGAATCTTGCCATCGTGTGGTAGATGAGCGCCCGATTCGATCAGCTCGCGGATCATGGGAGTGGGATTTTTCCGATGAGATTTACGGTCCGTGCTCTGCTGACAATCGTACCCGCATTGGTGATGCTTGCGGGCGCAAGCCGTGCCCTAGCCGGCGACACACTGTATGTCGTAAACACCGGCAACTATTCGGTAACGATCTATAATCCCGGCAAGAAGGCCGACATCGAGCCCAAGCGGCAAATTTTAGGCGCGAAGACGGAGTTATCGAATCCCCAGGGCGTCGCGGTCGATAAGCACGGTAACGTGTTCGTTGTGGGCGACGTGTGGCCCGGCGTCGTCACCAAGTATTCTCCCAGTAAAAAAGGCGACGCGACCCCCAGCGCGGAGATTACCGGCACGACGACGGCGATGGTGTACCCCTTCGGAATTGCGCTCGATTCAAAAGATAACGTCTATGTCACCAACAGCGATCCCTACGTGAACTCGGTCGAGGAGTTCGCACCGCTCGCGCCGGGCAACAACGATCCGGCGCCGACTGCCACTATCGGCGGAGCCGATACCGGGCTCAGTGTTCCCGAAGGAATCGTGGTCGATTCAAGCAACAACATTTTCGTGGTGAATAATTTCAGCCAGACGGTGGAGGAATTCGCGTCGCCTGCGGCCGGCAGCAATAACGTTGAGCCGAACGCGTCGATCGGCGGCGGCTCAACCGTCCTGAACTCCCCGGTGGGAATCGCGCTGGACCGCAACGGCAACATCTACGTTGCCAACTCCGGCAATGACAGCGTTACGGAATACGCGCCGCTGGCGGCCGGGCCGCTGGCCGATACCCCACCGATCGCGACGATCGCCGGAAGCAATACCGAACTCGATAAACCGCAGGGCGTCGCGGTCGATTCGCACGGCTACGTTTACGTCTCGAATTCCGGTTCCGGCTTGAGCAGCGTCTGCAAGTTCGCGCCGCCGGTCCCCGGTGACAACGACACGGCGCCAATTGTAAAAATCGACGGCAGCAAGACATTGCTCAACGTCCCCATGCTGATCACGCTGGGCAAGTAGCCCGTGGCGCGGGGAACAATCGCGCGGCGCGATCACGATTTGACAATTTCACTTGGCGTCAACCAGCCGTTAATGCCTCGGTAACCTTGATTTGGCACGACTGACCAACTGGTGCGGCCAATATTCGGACGCGACCATCGGGAGGAAGGAAAAATCATGGGCATGCGGAAGACCGCGATTGTAGCATTGATAGCGTTGGCCGGGATGAGTGCTCCCGTGCAGCATGGGGTATCGTTTGCGCAGCCGGCACCGGGTATGGCGGCGAGCGCGCCGATGGCATCGAGCCTGTCGCCGGCTGACAAAGCGGCACTAATGAAAAAGCTTCAGGATGCCAAGCAGCACGACAAGATCGCGCGCCAGGGATGGTCGCAGGAACCGCTGACGCAGGCCACCTACGACAACAAGATTGATGAAATCAAACACCTGATGGACAAGCTCAACAAGGGCGAGGACTTCCCGCTGAGCGAGGTGGACAAAGCGGTCGCATCACCACACAGCGCCCCGTATTAAACTGGATAGGGCCCTTACAGGGCCCTTCGAGTCTCAGGGGGCAGGGGATGGCCCCGGCGGGCGCTCGTCCACCAGCTTTCCTTCATACAGCCGCAGCGCGCGTCCGACGCTGCGCGTCAACTGCTCGTTATGGGTTGCGATCACCAGCGTGATCCCGAGCTCGCGATTGAGCTTGTGAAACAGCTCGTGGACTTCTTCGGCGGTATGCGGATCGAGATTGCCGGTCGGCTCGTCGGCGAGCAGCAGCTTGGGCCGCAGGACCACCGCGCGCGCCACCGCGACGCGCTGCTGTTCGCCGCCGGAGAGTTCCGCCGGCCGGCGGCGGAGCTTGTTGCCCAGCCCGACGATCTCCAGCATCTCGGCCGCCCGCCGGCTCGCTTCGGCGTCGTTGATGCGGCTGATCAACGCCGGCATCATCACGTTTTCCAGCGCCGTGAAGTCAGCCAGCAGGTAATGGAACTGGAAAACGAAGCCGAGTTTCAGGTTGCGGAACTCCGCCAGCGATTTCTGATCGAGCGCGAACAAATCCTCGCCCTCGAAATAAATCTTGCCCGCGGTCGGCTCTTCGAGGCTCCCCATGATATGGAGCAGGGTGGATTTGCCGGTTCCCGATTGACCGACGATGGCGATCTCGTCGCCGGCCTGGACGGTCAGATCGAGACCGTGCAGCACACGAATCTCACGATCGGCGTCATAGAATGTCTTGTCGAGGCCGCGCACCTCGATCAGACGCCCGTTGGGATTGTTGGGTTTTGCTTTCGATCCCGCCGCGCCTCGCCCCTCACTCATAGCGAATCACCTCGACCGGCGAGAGCCTCGCCGCCTGCAATGCCGGGTAGATCGACGCCAGCAGGCATAGCACGATCGTCGCCGCCGCAACCGCGATGAAGTTCCATGGATTCAGCTCCACCGGCACCGCGTTCACCATGAACATGTCGGCCGGCAGATGAATCAAATGATACCTGCCTACCAGGTACGCCGTCACGAACCCGGCGCCATCGCCCAAGATCGTGCCGACCACGCCCAGCGCCGCGCCCTGGCACAGAAAGATTGCCGCAATCGACGCCGCGCGCGCACCCATCGTGCGCAGGATCGCAATCTCCTTGCGCCGCTCCATCACCACCATCACCTGCGTCGCAATAATGTTGAAGGCCGCCACCAGCACGATCAGCAGCAGCACCATGAAATAGGTGAACTTCTCCAGCTTGAGCGCGGAGAACAGCGGCGCGTTGGCCGTGGTCCAATCGGAGACTTCGAAGTCACGCCCCGCCATCGCCGCGATCCGGCCGCGAATCGCCGGCGCGTCGAACATGTTTACCAGCCGCAACTCGAGCCCGCTTTCGAGCGACGCATCGTCGGCCAGCAACGCGCGTCCGTCCTTCAATGCGACGAAGATCAGCGTGGAATCGAACTCGTACATGCCCGAGTGAAAGAACCCGGTCACCACGAATCGCTTGAGGCGCGGAGGCCCGATTCCGGTTCCCAGACTCGCCGGCGAAATCAGGATTACCGGGTCGCCCGGCCTTACCCCAAGCTCGAACGCCAGCGATTTGCCGATGATCGCGCCGGGCAGTTCGACCTGGCGCTTGACGCCTTTGTCCACGATCGTCACCGGATGCGTCGTCTCGAGGTCCGCGAGCGTCCCGTTCTCCAGCGTGTCGCTTAGTTCCTTGAGCACCGCATTGTTGTGCGGCTGGACCCCGCGGATAATTCCGCCAGACACGAGGCCCGCGCCGCCCGAGTCCGTGCTCGAGACCGCCATCACCTGCGAGGTGACGAACGGCGCCGACGCCGCCACTCCCGGCAGCGCGGCGATCCGATTCTCGAGCTCGGCGGGATTCCACACCCCGCGGTCGCTGCGCTCGATGGTTATCTGCGGCGTAAACGTGAGCAACAGGCCGCGCAGATTGTTCTCGAATCCGCTCATCACCGATAGCGCCAGCGACAACGCGAACGTCCCAAAGGCTATCCCGGCCAGCGAGATGATCGCGATAAGCGAGACGAACCGTTCGCGCCGCCGCGCGCGCAAATATCGCAGGCCAATCAGGAATTCGTAGCGCAACGCGTCACCATTTAAAATTGTATGCGAAACCCGCCGTGGGTTTGCAGGGGTGACCCCTGCACCGCAGGGCTGAGAGAATCGGCACCGCCGCGGGATGCGGGCTTCGGCCTGTGAGAACTTTCTTTTGGGGTCATCCTGAGCGCAGCGAAGGGACCCGGTTCTTTCCTTTCTTCTGTGTTCGGTTGAATCAAATCGGGTCGGAGATCGTCTCGGTGATCGTCATAGTCGCCGAGGCTCGCGGCCATTGCAACAATTCCGGGTTGCGCTGCGCAGCGGCCGTGAAATATGCTCACGACGTTTTGACCCGAAATGCGGAGGAAGTCCGGATGAACCGACTTTTGGCTGGGGCGTTTGCCGCCGCGCTGCTGATTTGCGTCGGCAACCTTAGCTCCCCCGCGTTCGGCGAAGATCCCGCGGAATTACCTGCGCATAATACAATTACGATGAACTTCCAGAACGTGGAGATTCCCGTTCTTGCCAAGTTCATCAGCGAGATCACCGGCCGCAACTTCATCATCGACGAATCCGTGCGTGGCAAGATCACCATCATCTCGCCGAGCAAGGTCACTCCCGATCAGGCCTACCAGATCTTTCAATCCGCGCTCCAGGTAAAAGGCTTCACCACCGTTCAGGCCGGCAAGATCATCAAGATTGTGCCCGCGCGCAACGTGCGCTCCTCCGCCGCGCTTACCGAATCGCAAGTCCCCGCCGAGACCAAGGGCGATGAGTATGTCACCCGGATGATCCGGCTTAAGAATATCGACGCCGCTTCGGTGATCAGCGTGATCCAGCCGATGGTTTCGCACGACGGTCTGGTCGCCGCGTTTCCGATGGACAACACCGTGATCGTCACCGACGACGCCTACAACGTCGAAAGACTGCTGCAGATAATCGGCAGCCTCGACGTGCGCGGCGAACAGCAGACCATCGTGGTGATTCCGCTCAAGCTTGCGTTTGCCACTGAGCTTGCGCCCGAGATCGATGCGCTCATGACGGCCAAGATGCAAGGCGCCGGCGCAGGCGCGCAGGGGGTACGGCCTCAAATGGGCGTCGCGCCGTCGGCCACCGGCGGGGCAGGGACGGGTTACAAGGTTATCCCCGACGAACGCACCAATTGCCTTATCGTGATGGCGCCGCCGATTCAGATGCGTGAGATCCAGGAAATAGTCGCCAAGCTCGACGTTAATCCGCCGATGGCCACCTCACGAATCCACGTCTATCGGCTCAAGAACGCGCAGGCGCTCGAGATGGTCCAGGTGCTCAACACCCTGCTCAACGGCGGCGGCGGCCCGAGCACTATGTCGCCCACAACAGGCAAGGGATCGCTCGGCCGCTCGAGCTTTAACAGCGCTGCCAGCGGTGGAATGGGCGGCAGCAGCTCGGGCTTTGGCGGAATGGGTGGCAGCTCGGGCGGGATGGGCGGCAGCAGCATGGGCGGGATGGGCAGCATGGGCGGCAGCTCGAGCATGGGCGGTACGAACGGCTCCGGCGGCTTCGGCGGCAGTGGTGGCGGCGGTGGCGGCGGCGGGATGATCAGCCGCGGCGGCTCGTCGAGCAGCACCGGTCCGGCGTCGGCCAGCTCTCAGGGCAAGACCGTTGATTTCTCTTATCCGGTAAATGTCACCGCCGATCCCGCGACCAACGCGATGGTTATCAGCGCGTCGCCGCAGGATTGGCAGACCCTCAAGCAGATTATCGACGAACTCGACACCCCGCGCGTCCAGATTTTCGTCCAGGCCGTCATCGTCGAGGTCAGCGCCGAGCGCCAGCGCCAGATCGGCGTCAATTTCAACGCGGCCGTGGGGGGAGGAAGCGTACTCGGCTTCGGCACGGTTGATTTCGGGCAGCTTCAGAGTGCGCTTTCCAACCCGCTCGGTGTGACCGGTCTGGGCCTCGGCCTCGCCTCGAATACCACCTGTACGGTTTCTGCCGCGGCTCTGGCTGCGGCTACCGCCGCCACCGGGACGACGACGAGCACCACCACTACCGGCAACGTGAGCCTGCCCTGCGATGCCGTGCTTCTCATGGCACTTGAAACCGACACTCATGCCGACGTGCTCTCCGCGCCGACTCTGCTCACCTCCGACAATGAAGAAGCGATGATCGTGGTGGGCGAGAACCTGCCTTTCGTCGGCTCGTCGGCGGCCAACGCCGGATTACCCGGACAAATCTTCAACTCGGTCGAGCGCCAGAACGTCGGCATCACGCTCGACATCGTGCCGCAGGTCTCCGAGGGCGACTACGTCAAGCTCGACCTCTATGAGGAAGTTTCCAACGTCGTCAACGGCACCGCGAACAACACGCTAGGTCCTACCACGACCATTCGGTCCGCCTCGACCAGCGTGATGATCCAGAACCATCGCACCGCGGTTATCGGCGGCCTGCTCTCCAGCCAGGATACGGTTGATAATCAGGGCGTTCCGTTCATTTCCGACATCCCGGTAATCGGAAACTTTTTCAGCAACAAGAGCAGCGACAAGCAGAAGGACAACCTGATCGTCTTCCTGACGCCGCATATAGTTCGCAACAAGAGCCAGCTGCGCGATCTCGCCCTCGACGAGCGCCAGGAGTTCGTCAACTCGCTCGGCCGCAAGGAAATTCACGATATGCCCGCCTCGCAGATCCGCCAGATCTACAAGCCGAGCTTCTCGATTCCTGTTTCTCCCAAGGCCGATCTGAACGCGCCCGAGGGTGCTGTTCCGTATCCTGCGGGCACCGAAAATCCGGGCGCCGGAATCGGGTCCGCGACCGACGGCAGCGAAAGCGAAACCCCCTTCAATAGCCCTGAGGTCGGTCCGACCTCGATGAACAGGACGACGACCAGCTACTCGACTTCGACTTCGGCGACCACGGCGAGCGCCCCGCCGTACTCGGCGTCGTCGCAACGATTTGTTACCTCGGGGCCTGCCGCGCCGCTGGATTCCGGCGCCGGCAAAGTCTCGGCAGCACCAGCGGCCGCCGCCACTGCGGGCGTAACCCCCGGCATCGCCCCCTGACTTTCCCGCTAGCTGTTCTGACAGGGCGAAGCCCGCATCTTTGTCTTAGCCGGCGGGAATCAGTGAAACACGAAACCCGCAAGGGGTTTCGCATGCTTAAAAGCTGCAATTAAACATGGCCAGGCAAATCGGTCCCTTTCAGGCCCGAATCGAATATACGGGCATATCCGCCGTCACCGCGGCGCTGCGTGCGATGCCGTTAGAACGGGCGGTGCGTGCGGGCGCGCGGCTGGGAGGATGGGCGATGAATTTCGATCGCCCCAACCGGCCGATCGCGCTCAAGAACCTCGAGATCGCTTTCCCCGAGATGACCCCGGTGGCGCGCCTGGCAATCCTGCGCAAGATGTATCGCAGTTGGGGCCGCGTGCTCGCCGAATGGACCCACTTGCCCGAACTCAGCCGCGCCAACATCGAGCAGGTCGTTACCTACGATGGCAAGGAGAATTGGGACGAGGCCGAACGGCGCTCCAACGGCCGCGGCATTCTGGTGCTGACCGGACATTTCGGAAATTTCGAGCTGCTGCCGATCGCGCACTCCATCTACGGCTACCACCTCGCCATGGTTCATCGTCCGCTGCGCAATCCGCTGGTCGACGCGGCCGTTTGCGCCGAGCGAATCCGCCATGGGAACAGACTCATCGCGCGCAAGGCGGGCGGGCGCGAGATGATGCGGATGCTGCGGCAGAACTGGATGATCGCACTTGCGCTCGACCTCGACGTGCGCAAGGGCGTGTTCGTCGATTTCTTCGGGATGCCGGCCTGCACCAGCGACGGCATGGCGCGGCTGTCGATCGCCACGGGCGCGCCCGTGCTGCCGGCGTTCATGGTGCGCGAGGGCGACTCGATTCATCACAAGATCACCATTCTGCCCGCAATTTACGCCGAGAAGACTCGCAATCGCGAGGCTGCGGTGCGCGAGTACACGCAGCGCTACACCGACGCGATCGAGCAGATGATCCGCAAGCATCCCGATCATTGGAACTGGATTCACCGCCGCTGGAAAACCCGCCCGCCCGGCCAGTCCCGCTTCTACTAGCGCGCGAAGATCGCTCTTTCTGAGATTATCTCGCACGCCTGTTACCCATGTCCCCGCGCCAACCGGCGACCAGCGGGAGCGAGCAGCGGTTGAAAATTGCTTTTTCAACAGGCTCCCTGAAAAGTCGGCGATCGTTCCAAAAGACCCGCTCATGAGGTATTGATATCGAGATAAGGAGCGCTTGTAGGCGGATCGAAAATGACAACCTGGTATCCCGTGGCTGTGACCCTGGTGGTGGCCGGCGTGATCGTCGGCGTCATGTGCACGATCAACATGCTGATCGGTCCCAAACGTGCCGGCGCCGCGGTCAAGAGCGAGGCTTTCGAATGCGGCAACGCGCCGAGCGGTTCGGCGTGGGGTCGGTTCTCGGTGCGCTTCTACCTGACGGCAATTCTGTTTCTGATCTTCGACGTCGAGGTGATTTTTCTGTATCCGTGGGCGGTCGAACTGCGCTACCTGGGAATGTTCGGCTTCGTCGAGGCGCTTATCTTCATTGCGATTCTCTGCGTCGGCCTGGTCTACGCCTGGGAGCGCGGCGCGCTCGATTGGGACTAGCGGCGATCGATGCTGATTGAAAAAATAAAAGCACGCTTTGGCGGGGAAATCCTCGACGCGCAAAATGCGCGCGACGAGGAAACTTTCACCATCGATCGCGAACGCGCGTATGATTTTTTCCGCGCCCTGCGCGACGAGCCTGACTTCGATTTCAATTTCCTGACCGACGTGACCGCCGTCGATTGGCCCGAGCGCAAGCCGCGCTTCGAGGTCGTCTATCAACTGAACTCGCTCAACCTCGCCCATCGCATCCGCGTCAAGATCCGCGTGGACGGCGACGATCCATGGGTCCACAGCGTCGTTGGCGTGTGGGGCGCCGCCGACTGGCTCGAGCGCGAATGCTTCGACATGTTCGGAATCGTCTTCAAGGGCCATCCCGATTTGCGCCGCATCCTGATGTACGACTCCTTCGAGGGTCATCCGCTGCGCAAGGACTACCAATACAACAAACGCCAACCGATCGTCCCGGAGATCGACCCGGTCGTGAATCCGATTCGCTCCTCGCGCTGAAGACACGACCCGATACAAGCCATGGCACTACCGGCGCGCTGGAAGGACAAAATCGTACCGTCGGACCCCTCCGACGAGATCATGGAACTGCAGATGGGGCCGTCGCATCCCGCCGCCCACGGCACCATCAAGTTCAATCTCAAGCTCGACGGCGAGCGGATCGTCGATTGCGACGTCGAGGTCGGATTCCTGCATCGCGGATTCGAAAAGATGTGCGAGCAGGGGACCTGGACGCAATGCTTCCCGTACACCGACCGGCTGAATTACGCCTCGCCATGCATCAACAACGTCGGCTTCGCGCTCGCCGTCGAGCGCCTGCTCGGCATCGACACGACCGAGCGATGCAAGTACGTGCGCATGATCATGAGCGAAGTTTCGCGCATCGCCGATCACTTGACCTGCCTCGGGATGGCGGCGCACGAGGTCGGCGGCTCCACGGCCGGGATGTACATGGTGGAGGCGCGCGAGTTTCTCTACGACTTGATCGAGGCTGTGACCGGCGCGCGAGTCACCGTGACATGGTGCCGCGTGGGCGGCGTGACCCATGACCTGCCCGCGGACTTCACCGATCGGATCAAAGCTGCGTTCGCGCGTCTCGATCAGGTGCTCAGCGACTGCGACAAGATGCTCAGCCGCAACCGCGTATTCATCGACCGGATGGCGGGAGTCGGGAAGCTGTCGCAGCCGGAGGCAATCTCCTACGGGCTGAGCGGTCCGCTGCTGCGCGCCGCCGGCGTGGCTTACGACGTTCGCAAGGCGCATCCGTACCTGGTGTATGACCGGATGCAGTTCGAGATCCCGACCGGGGACCGCGGCGACAATTACGATCGCTTCAACGTCCGCTTCCAGGAGATGTATCAGTCCAAGCGCATCATCGAGCAAGCGCTCGCGGCGATCCCTGAAGGTCCCGTCACCATCACCGATCCCAAGGTCGTGCTGCCCGACAAGCAGAAGGTGTACAACTCGATCGAAGGCCTGATGAACCACTTCAAGCTGATCATGGAGGGCATCCACGTGCCCGCCGGAGAGGTTTACCAGGCGGTCGAAGCCGCCAACGGCGAGTTGGGCTTTTACATCGTGAGCGACGGCAGCGGCCGGCCATATCGCGTGCGGGTGCGGCCGCCGTGCTTTCTCGGGATGGGCGCGCTCAACAAGATGCTCATAGGCCGCATGATCCCGGACATCATCGCGACGTTCGGAATGATCAACATGATCGGCGGCGAGTGCGATCGCTAGCGGGTCGGCGCCGATTGCATCGTCAGCGCCGCGTCTCTTGTCCGCCGCCAATCGCCAACGTCTTCCTTAGCAACACACACCCTTTGCGGCGCCGGTCCGCGTCGTTATCATCGAGCGTTGGAGCGCAAGCCAACGTCGGCCAGTCTCAAAATGTCCTCCCCTGAAGCCATCGCCACGCAAATCGCGCCGCCGCCGCGTCGTGTGCTGATAGTGCTGCTCGGGGCGATCGGCGACGTGGTTCGCGCGCTTCCTTTGCTCGGGCGTATTCGCAATGCGTGGCCCGACGCGCACATCGCGTGGGCCGTGGAACCCAAGTCCCGCGGATTACTCGACCACCATCGATGGCTCGACGAAGCGATCGTGTACGATCGCGCGCACGCGCCGTGGACGTTCCTGGGGTTTCTGTGGCGAATTCGCAAGGGACATTTTGATCTGGCGATAGACCTTCAGCGTCATCTCAAAAGCGGTCTCACGTCGCGAATCTCGGGCGCCGCGGTTCGTTTTGGCTTCGCCAAGCCGAACACCAAGGAGTTCAACCACCTCTTTTCGAATCATTGGATCGCGCCGCAGCCGAACAAGCGCCTGAAGCTCCTGCAATACCAGGCGTTCGGCGACGCGCTCGGAATCGCGCAATCACCGATCGAATTCGGACTCGCCGCGACGGACACGGAACGAGCCCGCGCGCTCGAGATGCTGCGCGAGGCGCCGCGGCCGATCATGGCGGTGATCCTTGGCTCGTCGTGGCCAAGCCGCATCTACTTTCCTGAATCGACCGCCGCGGTAATCCGCAACCTCGCGCGACCCGACGCCGGCAGCCCGGCGCTATTCCCCGTGTTGCTCGGCGGCCCCGGCGAAACCAACCTCGCCGGCGAAGTCATGCGCCATCTCAACGGCGTCCCCGCGCTCAATCTGGCCGGACGCACCTCGATCCGCGATCTGATCGCGATCTTTCCCGAATGCGCCGTCGCCTTCGGACCCGACTCCGGCCCGATGCATATCGCGGCCGCCGTGGGATGCCCGGTTGTATCGCTGTGGGGCGCCACCGCCGCCGAGCGTTCCGCACCATGGGGCTTTGCCGAGCTCGCAATCAGCGGCGCGATCCCGTGTCAACCCTGCTATCTTCGTCAATGCCCCGTCGGGCGCGAATGCATGCGGCGAATATCCCCCGAAGAAGTCACTGTCAACTTGAGGCGCGCGCTCGCGATGCGTGGAGCGGCCGGATGACCTGGCGCAAGATGAGCTGGCGGATGACGGGCTTTGACGGGGCGCCGTTGACGCGCGGAGGATGGACCTTCTTCATCCCGGGCTCCGCCGCGCGATTTTCAGAGGAGTATCGCGAGAGCCTGATCGTTTCCGCATTGGCCGCCATCGACGGCACCTTGGCGAACAGCATCCGCCGCTCGCGTCATGCCGAGACATGGTTCGAGCATTTCGATCAGGTTGGGGGTCCGAACGCCTATTTCAAAGTGCTCGACCCAATCCGCGGCCTGAATCGAATCAGGCGGATGTTCAAGCGGACGCGCGGGGCGCACGTTGCGTCGATATCGGAGAGTCTCCGCGCCGACGGCGTGGGAGTCCCGGAAATTCTGCTGCTCGGCGCCGAGCGCCGCGGCGGACGCGAGATCATAGTAACCGCGCGCGTTGACGGGTCTAATCTTGCGCGCTATTTGAGGCGCGCGAAGCTCGCGTCCCGGCGCGTCGTGTTGCGCGCGCTCGGCGCGGAGGTCGCACGATTGCATCGCGCCGGATACATCCACGGCGACCTGACGCCGTTCAACATCTTCGTCACCGGACTCGCGCCGCCGCAATTCGCTTTCATCGATCATGAACGCACCCGGCGCACGATTCTGAGCCGCTTCGAGCGGCCGCGGATGCGCAATCTCGTTCAGCTGGGGCAGCTCGAGCTCGGCGGCGTCACGAATACGGATCGGATGCGCGTGTGGTGCGGCTACGCCGCCGCGTTTTCCGCGCGACGCGGACGCGCGGTACGCCGCCGCGTTGCCGCGATGCTTGCGGCCAGAATCGGGACGCAACGCAAAGCCGCCGCGATGGCAGCCCGCGCATCGGCGTCTGTGGCGCCGCATCGGGAGGTGCGAGGGAGCTGATGGCCGAGCGGACCAGAATTTCCGTGGTGATTCCGGTGTACAACGAAGTCACGACGATCGGCCGCGTAATCGAGCGCGTGCTGGATTGCGGCTTTGATCCCGAGGTCATCGTCGTCGATGACGCTTCGACCGACGGCACTACCAAGTATCTGCGCGAGTTCAGCCATCCGCGCGTTCAATGTTTTTTTCACACCGTCAATCGCGGCAAAGGCGCCGCGCTCCGGCTCGGCTTCGCCGCCGCGAAAAATCCTTACCTCTTCGTGCAGGACGCCGACCTCGAATACGATCCCAGGGATTACGCCACGATGATTGGGCCGCTGCTCGACGGCCGTGCCGACATGGTTTACGGCTCGCGCTTTCTCTCCGGGCCGCATCGCGTCATGTTCTTCTGGCATTACGTGGCGAACCGCGCGGTGACGCTGCTCTCCAACATGTTAAGCAATCTCAATCTGACCGACATGGAAACCGGGATGAAGGGTTTCGTGCGCGCGAAATTGATTACGCTCAAGCTCAACGCCAATCGCTTCACCTTCGAGCCCGAGATCACCGCCAAAGCGGCGCGCGCGCGATGGCGAATCTACGAGGTGCCGGTGTCGTACGCGGGCCGGACCTACGAAGAGGGCAAGAAGATCGGCCTTCGCGACGCGCTGACCGCGGTGTGCGCAATCCTGTATTACAGATTTTTCGATTGATGCGATCAAACTGTAATATGACGCAGACAGTTCAGCATGACGACGCCATCCAAGTGCCTCCCAATAGCAACACGGCTGACGCCCCGGCGCTGAGCATCGCCGGCGTCGATCCCGAACTCGGCTTCGCCGGGGGCGAGAGCCAGGTGCATGGCTTGACGATTGCGCTGGCCGGCGGCGGTCATCGTGCGGAGTTGATTTGCGATCCCGCGGGACGGCTCTGGGAGCGGGCTGTCGCCGCAGGCATAAGATGCCATCCGCTGCGCATCCGCAACGCCATCGACCTGGCAGCCGGCATCCGGCTGCGCGCGATTCTCAAACGTGAACGCTATGACGTCGTTCATTTCCACACCTCGCGCGCGCATTCGATGGCGCCGTTTGCGCGCGGCTTCGCGCGTGCGCTGGTCGTTACGCGGCGGATGGACTACAGGCCCAACCGCGTTTTCGCGCCGTACCTGTTCAATCGCGCGGTCGATGGCGTGGTCGCGATCTCCGGCGGCGTTGCCGATTCGCTCGCGGCCGCGGGCGTCGATCGCGAGCGCGTCACGGTTGTTCATAGCGGCGTGGCTTGCGACCGATTCCGGCCGCCCACGGCGGAGGAACGCGTGCGCGCACGGATCGCGCTCGGAATATCTTATGGCGAGTTCGTGATTTCTGCGGTTGGCGCACTCGAGCCGCGCAAGGGCCATCGCTATCTCATCGAGGCGATCGCGCAGCTCGCGTCAACCGCGCCGTCCGGCAAGCTGAAATGCTTCATCGCGGGTCACGGATCGATTCGCGGAGACCTCGAACGCGCAATCGCAAAACTCGGATGCGCCGAGCGCGTCAAGCTGCTCGGCAGGATCGACGACCCGCGCGAACTTCTGTGGGCGTCGGATTGCTTCGCGATGCCGTCGCTGAAAGAAGGGCTCGGCGTGGCTGCTCTGGAAGCCATGGCGAGCGCGCTTCCAGTAGTCGCAAGCGACGTTGGCGGCCTGCGCGAAGTGGTTGAAGGTGAGTACACTGGAATCATCGTGCCGCCGGCAAATCCTGAAGCAATTGCGTCGGCGATCGGCCGGCTGGCGCAGTGGCCAGCGCTAAGATCGCAGATGAGCGCGGGGGCGCGGGCTCGCGCCGTAGAAAATTATTCGATGGCTAAGATGACCACGCGGACACTCGCGCTCTATCGCGCGTGTGTGGGAAAAACGCGGGAGGAAAGGGACTGAGTCACATGAAAAGCATGACCGGGTTCGGCAGGGCTATCGCTGAGCAGGACGGCACTCGCGTGACTGTCGAAGTGCGCGCTCTGAACCAGCGATTTTTCGAACTCAAGCTGACGGTGCCGCGCGGATGGGGCGAGCATGAGGCCGAGATTCGCAAAACCGTGCAAAATGTCGTGGCGCGCGGGCGGGTCGAAATTTTTATCAAGTCGGTTGCGCTGAAACCGCCGCCGGTGCGGCTCGAGGTGAACGACCGGCTGGCTAATTTGTACGTCGCCGAACTGCGCCGTCTCGGCAAGCAGCTTCATCTCAACGGCAATCCGGAAATTGGATCGATCCTCAACCGGCCTGAAATTTTTCACGTCGTTGAGGAGGAGCATGACTCGGCCGCGGCATTCACGCTTGGCCACAAGGCTTTGGTTCGCGCGTTGAAAGCGCTGGATGCCGAGCGGGTGCGTGAAGGCCGCAGCGTGCACGACGATTTTGCCGCGCGGGTCCGCAATATCGAAGCGGCGATCCCGAAAATTGAACGGCTGGCCGAGCAGACGCGCGCGGAAATCATGGAAAATTTTCACAAGCGGATTCGCGAACTCCTGGCGGACTTGCCGGTCAACGAGAAACGCCTCTATGAGGAAGCGTCGTCGGCCTCGCAGCACGGCGATATCAGCGAAGAGATCATGCGTCTGCGCACGCATCTCGACGGCCTCAAGGCACTCCTCAAGCGCAAGGGACAGGTCGGGAAGTCGATTGAATTTCTGCTCCAGGAAATCAATCGCGAAGTAAATACGATGGGTTCGAAGTCGCAGAACGCGGCACTTTCCCAGGTAACCGTTGAAGTGAAGGCGGAAGCCGAAAAGATGCGCGAGCAGGTCCAGAACGTCGAATAGGATATAGTAAAGCGGCCTTTGCACCCGGTTAATGGCTTCTATACCGTTGAAATCACGTGATTCTTTGCCGCCGAGACGCGGTATAATTTTTATCCTTTCGGCGCCTTCTGGGGCCGGCAAGACCACGATTTGGCGCGCGTCGCTCAAGGCCATCGCGGACTTGGAGTTTTCCGTATCGTTGACCACGCGCGCGCCGCGAGAAGGCGAGGCGGACGGAATCGACTACAGCTTTGTGAGCGAAGAGGAGTTCAAACGCAGGCAAGCATCCGGCGAACTCGCCGAATGGGCGCGTGTGTTCGAATCCTCCTACGGCACGCCGCGAGCGCCGCTCGACGCCGCGATCACTTCCGGCCGCGACATCCTGCTCGACATCGACATCCAGGGCGCTCGCCAGATTCGCGCAATGTATCCCCGCGATGCGGTCGCGATTTTTGTTCTGCCACCGACCTTCGCCGAACTCGAGGGGCGTCTGCGCGGGCGCGGCACCGAGGAAGAATCGAAGATTCAGCACCGGCTTCGCAAGGCGCGCGACGAAGCCCAAGCCTATCCCGAATACGACTACCTGATAGTCAACGCCCAGCTTCATGAATCCGTCGCGCGGCTGGAAACGATCGTAAACGCAGAGCGGCTCAAGGTCGGCCGGCTGCGCGGCGAATTCGCGCCGTGGAAGAGCTAGCGCAAAGTAGTACTCCTGACCAACTCGCCGCCCTCATCGCGCGGGTGCAGACCTACAATCCACAGGCCGACATCGGTCTGATCCGCCGCGCGTACGACTACTCGGCGCGGATGCATGTAGATCAGAAGCGCGAATCGGGCGAACCCTACGTCACGCATCCGCTCAACGTCGCGACGATCATCGCGCAGCTCAAGCTCGACGTGCCTTCGATCATCACCGGCTTGCTGCACGACGTCGTCGAGGATACCCACGCCTCGCTCGCGGAGGTGCAGGCGGATTTCGGCGCCGAGGTCGCGCAGCTCGTTGACGGCGTGACCAAGGTCTCGAAGATCACGTTCCAGAGCCGCGAGGAAAAGCAGGCCGAGAATTTCCGCAAGATGATCATCGCGATGGCCCACGACATCCGCGTCGTGCTGATCAAGCTCGCCGACCGTCTGCACAATATGCGCACGCTCGACCATCTCGCCGCCGACCGCCAGCTGGAGATCGCGCGCGAGACGATGGAAATTTACGCGCCGATCGCTCATCGCCTCGGAATCTACTGGCTCAAGTCGGAGCTCGAGGACCTGGCGTTTCGCTATCTGAATCCAACTGCGTACCAGTCGCTGAAGGCCTTCGTCGCGGCCAAACGCCAGGAGCGCGAGGAGTACATCGCCACCGTCATTGAAATCCTGTCGCGCCGCCTCTCCGACAGCGGGGTCACGGCCGAGGTCACCGGCCGGCCCAAACATTTCTTTTCGATTCACTCCAAGATGCAGGAGATGGGGCTGAGCTTCGAGGAAATCTACGACCTGGTCGCGTTCCGCATCATCGTGAACACGGTGCGCGAATGTTACGAGGCGCTCGGCGTCGTGCACGCCAACTGGAAGCCGGTCCCCGGTCGCTTCAAGGATTACATCGCCCTGCCCAAGGCCAACATGTATCAGTCGCTGCACACCACCGTGATCGGTCCGCGCGGCCAGCGGATGGAAGTGCAGATTCGTACCCGCGAGATGCACAAGGTGGCCGAGGAAGGAATCGCGGCGCACTGGAGCTACAAGGATGGCAACTCCAGGGAGGTCAAGGAGACCGAGCGCTTTGCATGGCTGCGGCGCCTGATCGAATGGCAGCAGAATCTCAAGGACCCCCAGGAATTTCTCTCCACCGTCAAGGACGATCTGTTTCCCGAGGAAGTTTTCGTCTTCACGCCCAAGGGCGACGTCTTCGATTTTCCGCTCGGCTCGACCGTGATCGACTTCGCCTACCGAATTCACTCCCAGGTCGGCAACCATCTCGCCGGCGCGCGCGTCAACGGACGGATGGTGCCGCTGCGCTACCGGCTTCGATCGGGTGATACGGTCGAGGTGCTGACCTCAGAAAAGCAGGTGCCGGGCAAGGACTGGACCAACTACGCCGCCACCGCGCGTGCTAAATCGCGCATCCGTCAATGGCTGCGCAGCCAACAAGCGGAACGCTCCCGCGATCTCGGAATATCACTGCTCGATCGCGAGCTCGAACCCGTCAAGCTCAGCGTCACGCAGCTTAGATCAAGCAAGCGTCTCGACGCAGTGCTCGCCGAGTTCTCGCAGCGCGACGTCGAAAGCCTGCTCGCCGCGGTCGGCTACGGAATAATCACGCCTGCCCAGTTGCTCGCGAAATTGCTGACGCCCACTGAGCTGAAACTCTATCGTCCCGAGAAACTGCCGACGCCGCTCGGTCCCGCGCAAAGAGAGCGCGCCGCCAAGGAAGCGCGCAAATCCGCCAGCGGTGCGGTCGTGGTCTCTGGCGTCGGCGACATGCTGGTGCGGTTCGCGCGATGCTGCAATCCGCTCCCGGGCGAGGCGATCACCGGCTTCATCACGCGCGGACGCGGCGTTACGGTGCACGTCGCGGGATGCGCGCATGCGCTCAACACCGATCCGGATCGGCGCGTGCCCGTGGTATGGAAGGACGGCGAGGAAGCGCCGCGTCCGATTCGGCTCGAAGTGCTATGCGCCGATCAGCCGGGCTTGCTCGCCGCGATGACCAAGGCGATCGCCTCAGCGGGCGTGAATATATCGACCGCCGAAGTGAAAACTCACGGCGCCGACGGACGCGCGCTGGCGGTCTTCGAGGTCAGCGTGTCCAGCGCCCGTCAATTGAACAACCTGATGAACTCGATCGGCGCGATCGACGGCGTCATGCGCGTGTCGCGCCTCGGCCAGCAAAACGGCAATCGCCATTGATTTCGAGCGCGCGCAACTACTCCGCGGGATTCCAAAATGAAAACCTCGATTCACACCAGGCAGGCGCCAGCCGCGATCGGTCCGTATTCGCAGGCGGTCGAGCAACACGGGATGGTCTTTTGCTCCGGGCAGGTCGGTCTTGACCCGGCGTCGGGCACTCTGGTCGAAGGCGGGATCGAATTCGAGACTCGGCGCGTGCTCCAGAACCTCGGCGAAGTGCTCGCGGCTGCGGGACTGGATTTCGTCGACGTGGTCAAGACCACCATCTTCATGATCGATCTCGCCGACTTTAAAATCGTCAACCGCGTGTACGCAGAGCATTTCGATCCGCCGTATCCGGCCCGCTCGACCGTGCAGGTGGCGGCGCTGCCGCGCCACGCGCGAATCGAGATCGACGCGATCGCGCTGAAACGCGACTGAAAAAGGGAACCCGCGCGCTCGCCGCAGGGGGTCGCACCCGCCAACGGCGGGCGGCCTTAATACTGGGTGCAGGGGTCACCCCCTGCGGTCACCCCTGCTGCAGAATCGACAGCGCGGCCGCGTCGATAGATCGCCCGGACGGATCGAGCTTGCGCGCCGACCGTACCAAGCGCGCCGCGTTCGCCCGGCGCATCGCAGCCGACAACGGCGCATCGAACAGCCGCGACTTGTCCAGGTCGATAATGATCACGGTGAAACTCTCGCGCGCTTGCGTCACCAGCAAGTTGTGCAGATTGAGATCGGCGTGAAAGAGCCCCTGGTTGTGCATCGTGTCGATCGCTGAGCGCGCTTGCCTGAGAACATGACCGCGAACGATCGGATCGTCGTCCGTCTTCAGGAACTCCCACAGCGTCATTCCGCGCACCGCCCGAGTCAGAAAAAATCCTCGATAGAGAGCGGGACCGATCCATTCGATCATGGCGCCCATCGGCTCCGCCACTGGAATTCCGCGCCGCATCGCTTCAACTGTCAGGCCGAGTTCAGTCAGCGGGCGTGGCGTCATGCCCGCGTAAACGTCGCTCAGGATCGAACCGATCATTCCGCCGCGCCGGCCCCGGCGCGCGAACAGCTCGAGCCCGCCATCGAGCTTCAGCCGGAATGCGCTCCGGCGATTCCCCGCGCCCGCTTCCGATGCGGCCGCCAGCTCGCCGAGCCTTTTCACGATCTCCGCGGCATGAGCGGCGATATCCCGATGGATCACGAGTTCCCGGCGGCCGATCTTGAACGCCGAAAAGTTCGGAAGCGAGCGCCACTGCATTTGCTGACGCGGTCTCACGCTTGGGACGCCTGGCTCATGCGCGGTCTTCGGCTATCGCTCCCGCTTCGCAGCCACAACGCGAACACGGCGGCGAGCGCGAGCAGCGATGAAAGGAAATGCGCCGAGTAGAAAAGCGCGATGCGGTTCAAATAGTTTCCCGCCGCAAGATTGAGCAACACGGAAAGCGCGGATAGCGTCCACACCGAAATCGGCGGCCGCTCGCCGCCGTCTCGATCGGTCCACAGCGCCGCGGTCAGCGCCATGTATGGCACGAGCATCGCCGCGTAGTAGCTTTTCCACGAAATCGGCGCGAACGAGGGCATCAGGCAGAACAAGCCGCACAGCGCGAGGCGGCTCGCGAACTTCCCGCGCTCGCGGCTCATCGCGTCCCAGAGCGACACTGCCGCGACGAGAATTATCTCGAGTCCCATTCCGGCAATCGTTGCGGCCGAAGACGTTTCCACGTCAGCCCCGCCGCGAAGACTCATCAAGCGCGCGACCGCCGACACGGCCGACTGGTTGGTGAGCATCGTGCGATATCGATTCGTCATCGAAACGATCGCCGTCAAGTATGCGCCGGTTTGATCGATCCATCCACGCGGTCCAAAGATCACGATTGGCACGACGATCAGCGCGATTCCCGCTGCAAGCACCCATCCGAGCACGGCGAAGCGCCGGCGAATCGCAAGATGCAGCGCAACCAGCACTGCGAACGGCTTGATCAGTATCGCCGCCGCAAGCATCAGGCCCGCCCACGCATCGCGAGACTCTTCGGCGTAAATGATCGCCCACACGATCAACGCCAGGGTCGGAAGATTTATCTGGCCGTGCTCGAAGTTGTTGTTGATGAATCGGGATGACAGCAACACCGGGACGACGATCAGTGCGGCCGGCAATCGCCGCTCACGGCCGAACAGAATCACGCCCGCGCCTGAAATCAATTCGATCAGTGAAAATGCGTTGACCGCGAAGAAGACAAATTGCGCAACATGGCGCGGCAGCGCCGCGAGTGGTGCGAACCCGATCGCAAAGATCGGTGCGTAGAGAAAACGATCGGAGTCGGCCGCCGGATAGATCGCGAGGGCGTGAAGTGCGCGATGGCCCGCGCGATAGTAAACATTGAAGTCGCCTTGCGCGCGAAGCGTTGCCGAGATGCCGAGCCCGACGATGTAGATGCCCATCGCGAGCCATGCGAACTGGCGGGCGCGCGGGGAGTCGATCGTTTTCATCGCGGAAAGCCGGCCGGCCACGCGCCGCGGATTGGTCACGCGATCGGTTTGGCTTCCTCGATCAGCATGATTGGAATGTCATCGCGCACCGGATACTCGAGTCTGCAAGCGCTGCAGACCAGGCCGTCCTGCTTGTCGTTGAGATGCAGGTCGCCCTTGCATTTCGGGCACGCCAGGATGTCGAGCAGTTCCTGACTCAGCGCCATCGCAAAATTCCTCCAGGCATTTCCTTTCGTCTTCTATGCATCCGCCGCCGTCGAGGCTGCGGTCATGCGATCCAGTATCAACTCGTCGAGCGCGCGCGCATCGGCCGCGTCCATCGTTACTTCAAGCCTGAGAGCGTATAGCGAATCGCGCGGGAACGGAAACCGCTCCAGCTTGACCAGGTCCTTCTCGGTCGTGACGACCAAGTCGATGTCGCGCATCGCATTCACCATAGCCTGCCAGTCGGCGTTGGTGTAGGCGTGATGATCCGGATAATCGAAAACGCCGACCAGGTCCGCGTCGAGTTCGCGCAGCATCGCGTAGAACGCGCTTGAATCCGCCAGACCGCTTACCGCCAGCACGCGTCGTCCGCCGAGTCCCAGCGGAGTTTCGCGCCACACCCCATTCTCGGTGACCAGCAAGGCGCGCGGCCGCACCGACGCGTGAAATATTTTGCGCGCGGTTAGTTTCTTCATCTGCGACGGTCTAATTGCCGACGCGCCAGTTCCGAAGTTCATCACTACGATCGCGTCCGCGCGGCCGACCGCGCGGATCGGTTCGCGCATCGGTCCGGCCGGGATCATCCAGCCGTTGCCGAAGCCGCGCTCATTGCTCACCAGCACCAGATCCACGTCGCGATCCAAGCGCACGTGCTGAAAGCCGTCGTCCAGGATCACCGCGTCGAGCGGACCGAGCTTGCTCAGCAGCTCGATACCGTCGAGGCGCCGGCGCGCAACCGCAATCGGACCGGTGAACGACTTCGCCATCATCGCCGGTTCGTCGCCTGCGTCTACCGGTGAGATTTTCAATGCGCCGCCGTCGGCCACCAGTTCGGCGCGCGCTTTGGATCGCGCGCGTTGGTAGCCCCGGCTCACGATTCCGACGCGCAGGCCGTGGCTCTGCAAGCGCTTGGCGAGAAACAACGTGAACGGCGTCTTGCCGTTTCCGCCGACCGTCAGGTTGCCCACGCTCACCGTCAGCACCGGCGCCCGCCGTTTCATCATCCGCCAGTACAGATGACGTGCGGCCACGCCGGCCCGGTAGAATCCCGCCGCCGCCGCGAGCCCGGCCCAAATTGGAAGAAGTGGAGCGGGAAGATCCCGCCGCCACAATCGCTCGATTCGCGGGCGATTCGGACTCGGCTCGTTTGAGGGCATCGGTCAGCCGAGATTAATGAGCCCTTCGAGCTGCTTCAAGGCGAACCGCGCGCCACCCGACCCTGCGCTCACTGCAGCGCGCGCGCATTGACCCGCACGTTGCCGCGCCTCATCGTCGGCGAGCCATTGCGAAGTTTCATTGATTATGTCGCTCCCCTTTTTGACGATTCGTGCGCCGCCGGAACTGACCAGCGACGACACTATCTGCTGCTGGTTCTCGTGATACGGACCGATCAGGACCGGGACATCGGCCAACGCGGGCTCGGCCGGGTTTTGCCCGCCACGTCCCGGCGCGAGGCTGCCGCCGACGAATGCGATCGATCCGCGGCGATAGAAGCTGCGCAGCTCGCCCATGGTGTCGAGGATCAAAACGTCCGCGTCGCGCGCCGCGCCCGGTGAATTGAGCTGCGACGCCTTCACGTAATCGAGCGAGGCCGCATGCAGCGCCTTTTCGACTTCCGGCGTGCGCTCGAGATGGCGCGGCGCTATCGTCAGCGCGAGCTGCGGAAAATCCTTGCGCAGTTCACGGTACGCGCCCGCAATCACGGCATCCTCGCCCGCCGCCGTCGATCCCGCGATAAAAATCTTCCGCCCGGGTGCAAACGCCATCAGCTCAGGACGAATTGATTCTTCATTCGCCGTCTGCGCCTGCGCCGCTTCGATTTTGGTGTTGCCGGTGACCACCACTGTTGCCGCGAGATCGAACTCCGCATAACGCCGCGCGTCTTGCGGGCTCTGGGTCAGAATCAAGGCTGCCCGGCCGAGCGCATTTTCAAACAGGCCGCGCGCGCGCAGGTAACGACGCAATGATCGCTCTGACATCCGGCCGTTGACCACCGCGATCGTCGCGCCCGCCCGCGCGGATTCGATGAAGTAGTTCGGCCAGATTTCAGTCTCGGTGATCAGCACCATGCTCGGCTGCACGCGCTCCAGAAAGGATCGCACCGCGCGCTGATTGTCCAGCGGCGCAAGCATCCAGGCCGCCGCCCCCGGGATTCGGCGCATGGCGGCCTCGCGTCCCGCCGCCGTCATCGTGGTGATTGCCAAGACCGCGGCCGGATAGTGTTCGAGCAGACCGTTGGCGACCGGCCGAATCGCTTCGATCTCGCCGACCGAAGCCGCATGAATCCAGATTCGCGGCGCGCCCGCGGCCTCGGGAAAATCGCCGTGCCCCATCCGCTCGCGATAGTCCCGCATGTTCGCCGGATGCGCGGCCAGCAGCGCAAACGGCAGCGCCGGATACCACAGCAAATTGTAGAGCGCGCTTAGCATCGAGAGCTCGTCGATCGGCACACCTGACGAGTCGAATTACGATCAGTGAGTATCAGTTGACGAGGCCGCCATTACCGGCCAGATCTTCGGGGGACATGAATTGAAGGTCGTAGAGCTTTCGGTACTCCTGCCCGCGCGCAAACAATTCATCGTGCGTTCCGTCTTCGACTATCCGGCCGTGAACGACTACGAAGATCCGGTCTGCCCGGCGCACCGTGGACAGCCGATGCGCTATCACCAGCGTCGTGCGATTTGCCATCAGATGCTCGAGCGCTTCCTGCACCGAGTGCTCCGAGGCAGAGTCCAGCGACGAGGTTGCCTCGTCCAGGATCAGAATCGGCGCGTCTTTGAGCAGCGCGCGCGCGATCGCGATTCGCTGCCGTTCTCCGCCCGACATGCGCACGCCCAGTTCGCCCACCATCGTGTCGTAACCGTTGGGCAGCCGCGTGATGAAGTCGTGAGCGTTGGCGAGCTTGGCGGCCGCGATTACGCGCTCGAGATGCTTGTCGCTGCTGCCGTACGCGATATTGGCGCGAATCGTGTCGTCGAACAGAAACGTACTCTGTGTGACCAGGCCGATCTCCGCGCGCAGCGACTTAATCCGCAGCTTGCGTATGTCGATTCCGTCAACCGTGACGCGTCCCTGCTGCACGTCGTAAAAGCGCGGAATCAAATCCGCAATGGTGGATTTGCCGCCGCCGCTCATCCCGACCAGCGCCACGACTTTGCCAACCCCGATCTCCAGGTTGATATCGTGCAGCACCCATTCGTCGCCGTACTTGAAACTGACGTTCTCGAACGCGACGCGGTGCGGGCCGGGCGGCAGCTCGATGCCATCGGGATCGTCGGGAACCTCGCTCGGCTGATCCATCATCTCGAAGACGCGTTCGGCCGCAGCCATCCCCTGCTGAATGCTGTTGTTGGTCTTGCCGAGAGCCTTAAACGGCCGGTACACGAGGATCATAGTCGTAAAGAATCCGGCGAATTGACCGAGCGTGCGCGTGCCCGCCTGCAGCGATCCCACCGCCCACCAGACCACCGCGACCACCGCAATCGCGCCCAGCGCTTCGATCAGCGGCCCGGTAAACGCCTTGATCCGCGCCACCCGCATGAAGATTCGGAACAGCCGCTTGAGCTCGTGATTGAACCGCGCGCGCTCGTAATCTTCCATCCCGAACGCTTTCACGACGCGATTCCCCTGGAAGGTTTCATGCAGCAGCGACTGCAAGCCGCTCATTTGCTTTTGCTGATTCTTGGTCTCGCGGCGAACTTTCTTCGAAAGACTGGCGATCGGCAGAACAACGATCGGAAAACCGATGAAGGCGATGATCGCGAGCTGCCAGTCGAGCCAAAAAGCCGTCACCAGCAAGGCAATGAGCGACATGCCGTCGCCGAAGATCGAAAACACGCCGCCGCTCAGACTCGACACCACCAGGCCGACGTCGCTGATGATTCGTGCAACCATGACACCCGTCGGCGTGCGGTTGAAAAAACTCAGCGATTGACGTTGCAGGCTCTCGTTCAGATCGGCCCGGATATCCATCGTCAGCTTCTGCGAAATATATGAGCTCAAGTAGTCGTCGGAAAAATTCGCGAACGCGCGCAGCAAAAATAATCCCGCGAGCATCAGCGAGAACTCACGCAGCTTCGAGGCGCTGTGCGCATCAAGCTGACGAGCGACTTTGAGATTGGCGACCAGATCGACCACCAACTTCATGATGAACGGGATTCCGGCGCTGGCCGCCGACAGCAAGGCCATCGCCACGCCCAGCAACAACACGTAGGGGAACAGGTATCGGCGGAGGTAGCCGAACAGTCGCCATTGCAACGGGGTAAGCAGCTTCATGCGGCCGTCCTGGACGCGATCATCTCGAGCGCGATCGTCGCGACCCGGCCCGCCGCTCCCGGCGATCCGAGCTTCTCGCGCAACGCCTTCAGCGCGGCCACCGTTTCCGCGCGTATGGTGTCGCTCAAGAGCGGCTCGGCGGCTCGTACCAGCTTATCCGCAGTCACGTCGCGCTGGATCAGTTCGGGCACGATTTGCCGGCCCGCCAGAATATTCGGCATCCCGATAAAATCCACTCCCGTCACCAGCATCCGCCCTAGGATATAGGTAAGTGGCGACACTTTGTAGGCGATAACTTCGGGGCATCCGAGCAGCGCCGTCTCCAGCGTGGCGGTCCCCGACGCAACCAGTGCGAGTTCGCTCGCCGCGACCAGGTTGTATGTGTCGCGCTCGACAATCCTGATTCCCGCGAGATCGGTGCGCCCAACCTCGGCGAGTTCGGCCTGAGTCAGGGTCGGCGCCAGGGCGAGTGCCATTTCAAGGCCATGATCGCGCGCGACAATCCGCGCCGCCTTGACCATCGGATTCAGCAGGTAGCGAACTTCGGCGCGGCGGCTGCCCGGCAGGATCGAGATGATTCGCGCCCGCGGCGGGAATCCATGGCGCTTGAGCGTCTCCTCCCGGCTATGGACCGTGGCGACCCGATCGAGCAGCGGATGCCCTACGAAGGAAACGCGCTCGCCCGCGCGATGGAATAGTTCGGCCTCGAACGGCAGCACCACCGCGAGGCGGCCCGCGCGATCCACCAGCTTGTCGATTCGGCCGCGCCGCCACGCCCAGACTTGCGGCGTGATGTAGTAGAGCACCGGCACGCCCGCGCGCCTGGCCGTGCCGGAGAGAATCAGGTTGAACTCCGCGTAGTCAATCAGGATCACAAGGTCCGGCTTCTCCCGCCTGATGATTCGACGCAGGGCGCGAAACGCGCCAATCGTGCGTCCAATCGTGGAAGCCAGTTCCGAAAGTCCCAGCCCGTGGATGTCTTCCGTCGCGACGATCGCCCGCACCCCGGCCGCGCGCATCTTCTCGCCCGCAATTCCGAACAGGTCGCACGACGGATCGCGCGCGAGAATTTCCCGCGCCAAATCGCCGCCATGAAGATCGCCCGACGCCTCGCCCGCAACGATCATGATGCGGCGCCGGCGTGCGGTTTCTTTCAGGCGGTCATCAAGCGGCGGCGGCGCTTCGGCATTCAACGGCATCGAAGGGATTGTGATTGAAAAACACGGCGCCGCAAATAGCCATGCTGGTTCGATTCAACCCGCATTTCCGGCTTGGAGCCCTGACGTCCTGGTGCTGAGCTTTTGACGGTGTTCCGGTTTATCAGCGAAGCTTGGCCGTCCTGGGCCGCCAGCGTGCGGGAGCAGTGGCCGGGGCTCTGCCTTAATGGGGATTAATCTCGCCAATCGGCCGGACACTGCATCCATATCAGGTGCCCCCGGCACCAAGCGCCGCCGCTTGGCGCGGCACAGCGCCGGGCTTTTTCCATTGGGAAAAATCGATCTTCAGCAGCTCCTCGAGCGCCTCGACCTCGGGTAGATAGCGCTCGGTCAACATCGCTCGCTGCTCGGGCGAAAGCGGCGGAAATATTTCGCCACGGCCGTTACAAAATTCCCATACGCCGGCGCGTCGGAGCGCGGCGACAAGGCCGTAGGCATGACGCCTTTTCAGCCAGTATCCGAGGTGCCGTGCATTCTGGGCGAGCTTGCGGCTTTTCGGTGCGCGCTCGATCAAATTAACCTGCCGCTGCCTGCGGGCATGATCGGAAATCGGGATTCGCGCCGTACCAATAAAGTCGCACACCTGGTCCAGGTAGCCCTGGGGATCGTCGCGCAGCTCTTCATAGCGCATGATCAGAAAACGCTCGGGGCCGAACTGGTCAAACCATGCCGTCAGATGCTTCGCGTAGCGGTTGCCGTCGTCGATATGCGGGCGCAGGTTGAGCACCTCATCGAACGTTCCACGCACGAACGCGCCGCGTACCAGCATTTTGTAAGTCGAATAGGCATGATCGACGGGATTGCGGAACGTCACGAGGAATTTGCAGCCCGGCAGATGTTGGTGGATGCGCGCAGGAGCCTTCATCGCGTTGAAGTACGGGCAAATCTCCGCGATCTTGCGGTCACCGTTCGCATAGCGGAAATGGTGCGCATACCAATCGATTCCCTTCGAGTAATAGGTGGTGAAGAATTGCGTCTCCTTGATTCCATAAGGCAGATCGACATGACCCACAAGCACGCGATGCAGCCAAGTCGTGCCGGTACGGGGGGCCCGAGCCCAATGAAATCGGGCAACCTCATGGGGCGGTCTGACGCCATATCACTGGGTCTGCTATAGCAGGCAGCAAGTCGGAATTCCTATCTTGAAGCCGATCGAGACTAGCGCCAAGACCACGCGGCCTGCAAACGCGAGATTCGAGCCCAGCCCTGCCCTGCCCGTGCGATTCAGTTGTCGGAAGCGAACCGCCTGCGGATCGCGTCGCGTATCTGATCGAGCGGCAAGCGCTGCTCCGACATCCGATCCGCCAGCAGGGCCTCCTCGGTGCAGATTTCGCAGGTCTCGCCATGGCGGCCGCGATAACAATCGAGCAGATTCTGATGACCTTCCGTCCTGTCACATCCGCAATAGCAATGCAGTTCCGCCAGCAGCGCGGGGTTTTTCTCCGCAATTGTGTACGCCTGCTTTACCGGACCGGTGAACTGGTTTGGGTCGAGCGTCAAACGCCCCTGCGCCGCGTTGGCCGCGACGGTCTCGGCCTCCGCCCGTCCCGCGCAGCAGCAATGACCCGCGATGCACATCGCGCCGCGCGCGCCGCCGTTGTCCGCCGATGAACCGCCGAGCGACGGCCACAAATATGCCAGCGCCAGAATCGCCGCAACCGAGCAGCCGAAAATAATTGCTCGTCTCATGGCGAATCTCTCAACTCTTGTTCAGGGTCTTCCTGACGTCGTCGACGATATCCTGGGCTTTTACGAGCTCGCCGTTGTATTCATGCACCAACCGCCCATCCGGTCCGATCAGCATCATGTCGACCAGGTGGCCAATCGAACCATCCGGCATGACTTGCCGGCTGAGCTTGAAGCCCGCCAGCGCTGTATCGATGTCGGCGGGGCCTCCGGTCAGGAAATACCATCCTTTCTCGTCCGCCCCCTGCTGACGTGCGTAATCCAGCAATTGCTTGGGGCCGTCATGCTCGGGATCGACGCTGATCGAAACGATCGTGACCTTCGAACCGAGGTCGGACCCCAGCCGGAGCGCGACGTTCGTCAACTTCGCCGTCTCCATTTTGCACTCCCCCGGGCATGACGTATAGATGAAATCCACCACCAGCGGTTTGCCCTTGAGCGACGCGAGCGAGACCTGGTTGCCATGCTGATCGACGAGCTTGGTGTCGGTGAGACAGTTCCACGCAGTCGCGGATGAGTCGCCGTGGCATCCGGCAGCCGCGAACAGGCTCGACGTCATTCCTGCGATGATAGCGAAAGACCTGAGATTACTCCGGATACTCATACCATATCCTAGTGGTTATATATCCGTTACTAACTTGCGAATATCAACCATGGTCTTGCTATAGCTACTCAGATAGTCAGAAGAGCGTATGTCCGGCTTCAAGGTCCGCGGTCTTGATGTGCACGATTCCGGAATCGTCCTTGTGCGACAAGCTGACGGGCACGCACGACGCCTGGCCTTCCGTCATCCGTTCGACTGGGTAGTGATTCCCGCACACCCGGCAAATCAGTTCGCCCCCAGCCACCCGGTAGCCGCGATGGAACGCGGAGCACTGGCGGCATGCGTCGAACACCGAGCGCACCTTGCCATCGACCCCGCGCGCGAGCACGAAGCGCAGCCGCTTGCCTGCGTCATCGGTGTAAGAGAAAAGCCGCGCACTACCGGGACGCATCGCGGACACGTCGACAACGACTTCGTCGTTGCCGGTCACCGTTGTGCAATCCGAGGCCGCGATGAAGATGAGAAACGCGGCGGCGCCGGCTGCGAGCACCAGACCGCCGAGAATCCTGAGCCTGATCCGACGCATCACAAATCGATGCTGTCGCAGCGCAGGGCAAGCGTCAAGGCGCGACCGAATCCGTCAGCATCACTTCCTTGATTCTCTCGGTTAGTTCCATCACCCGAAGTCCGTCCTCGGCGCTGACGGCCGGCGTGGACCTGCTGCGAACGGCCGCGACGAACGCATTGACTTCGTCGGCGAGCGGATCGCCTTCGCCGAATTCGATCTGCTCGGCCGAGATGGTGGAGAACTGCGCGCCCGGCGCCGGCGGAGTTTTGCGATACATCTGGATGCTGCGCGCCTCGTAATCAACCGAGATATACGCGTCGGGCTGGAAGAAGCGAATCTTGCGTTCGCGCCGGGGCGCCACGCGGCTGGTGACCAGATTCGCGATGAGACCGCTCTGGAAGCGGATGCGCGCGTTGGCGAGATCGATTCGATCGGTAAGGATCGCGACCCCGACCGCTTCGAGCGACACGACTTCCGAAGGCGCCACCGACAGGATCACGTCGAGGTCGTGCACCATCAGATCGAGCACCACATCCACGTCGGTGCCGCGCTCGGTGAACGGCGCGAGCCGATGACATTCCACGAAGCGGGGATTTTTCACGATCGAATGCAGATGAACGACCGCCGGATTGAACCGCTCGAGGTGGCCAATCTGAAGAATGCGGCCGCTCGACGACGCCAGCCCGGCCAGTTCACGCGCCTGCACCAGCGTCTCGGCCATCGGCTTTTCCAGCAGCACGTCGATGCCCGATTTCAGCATCGCGGATGCGATCTCATGATGCGTCACGCCGGGCGACGCGACCGTCACGAGGTCCACCTTGCCCGCCAGCATCCGGTAGTCGGCCAGCGCCGTAGCGCCAACTTCCGTTGCCACGGCGCGCGCCCGCTCGGCGTCGATATCGACGACGTGTGCGAGCTTGATTCCCGAAATCGCGGCGTACTTGCGCGCGTGCAGCGTGCCCAGGCGTCCCGCACCAATCACTGCAGCGCGCAGCTCAACCACTGGAATCCGCATAGCCGTATAACGTCACGTTTTTCGCGCACGCGAACTCCAGCGTGCGCTCGCGTTCGAGAATCAGCGCGACCTGAGCTTCGACGCCCAGCATCGCCGCGCCGATCTCGGCGAGCAATTGCACCGTAGCCGGGCCAATCGCGGGACGGTCGAAGCGCATGTCCTGTCCCGGTTTGGCCGCCTTGGCCACCACCAGGCCCGCGCCCACCAGCGCCGCTGCGCGGCGCAGCGCGGCGTCGGTTCCCTCCAGCGCTTCCACCGCAGCGACCATCCCGTCGCGGACCGCGACCGTCTGGCCGATGTCGTAGCTGCCGAGCCGGCGCGCGACCGCGAATGCGAGCTCGAGATCGCGGATTTGCGCGGGAGTCGGCTCGGGTCCGGCGCCGACGCCGGCGCGCGCGAGCCAATGCTCGATCATCGGGACCGGATCGATCATTTTGATTCCTTCGGCTTCGACTTCACTCGCGACGCCGCGCAGCACAGTGTCGTCGCTGAAGCGTCCGATTCCCGCCAGCATCTTGAGCGCGCGCGCGTCGGGTGCGAAAGAATCTTTCAGCCGCGCGCGTGAGATGCCGCCGGCCATCGCGGCTTCCGAGACTCCCGCGTTTTTGAAAACGTCGATTATTTTCTGCAGCTCGCCGACTTTGATCCAGGTGACTTCGTCGGCCGCCGAGTCAAGCGCGCGGTCGCTTTCATTGAGGTGCGCGACGGCGATGACTTTGATTCCGCGCTGGCGTGCGGCGCGCGCCACTTCGAGCGGGAAGACGCCGTTGCCCGCGATGAGCCCGAGCTTATTCACGCTCGCGGCCGACGACTCCGCGCTTCGAGTTGTTTATGAAATCAACCAGCCGTACGACTTCGGCAACCGTGCCGTACTCGCCCAGCACCTGCTTCACGGCATCGTCGCGCAGCATCTTCGAAAAGAACAGCGTGCGAATCGCCGACTTGAGCGCCGCAATCGTTTCGGGCTTGAACCCGCGCCGCTGCAGGCCGACTTCGTTGACGCCCGCCAGCCGCGCGCGCTCGGTTCCCGCCACCATCGAGTACGGCGGCACGTCCTGCGCCACCTTCGCGCCAGCCGCCACGATCGCGTGAGTGCCGATGCGGCTGAACTGATGCACCCCGACCTGCCCCTCGCAAATCGCGTACTCGTCGATAACGCAGTGGCCGGCCAGCCCCGTGCACGCCGCCAGGATCACGTGGTCGCCGATGATGCAGTCGTGCGCCACGTGCGCGTACGTCATCACTAGCGTGTGACTGCCGACTTTGGTTTTCATCCCGCCGCCTTCGGTGCCGCGGTGAATGGTCGCGAACTCGCGAATCATGTTGTCGTCGCCGATTTCGACGACCGACGGTTCGCCCTTGAATTTGAGGTCTTGCGGTTCCGCGCCGATGGCGGCGAACTGCCAGATGCGATTGCGCTCGCCGATCGTGGTATTACGCTCGATCATCGCGCAGGGGCCGACCACGCTGCCGGCTCCTATCCTGACGTCCGGTCCGATCACCGCGCCCGGACCGACTTCGACGCTCGTGTCGAGTTCGGCCCGCTTGTCGATGACCGCGGAGGGATGGATTCGGCCCGCTATCGGACTTGCTCCTCGACTTCCATCGCGGACAATTCCGCCTGGGCCGCCAATTGGTCGCCGACGCGGGCCACCGCCTGCATCCGCCACAGCGGACGATGAAATTTCAGAATTTTTACTTCCATCCGCAGCTGATCGCCCGGGATTACGCGGCGGCGAAAGCGCACTTTGTCCAGTCCCGTCAGCATGAACAGGCGCGCCGGGTCCCCCCCCACTTCATTGAGCGCCAGGATCGCCCCCGACTGCGCCAGCGCCTCGACGATCAACACCCCCGGCATCACCGGATGACCGGGAAAATGCCCCGCGAAGTACGGCTCGTTGAAGGTGACGTTCTTGACGGTTACGATTCGGCCCTTGACGAGTTCTATGATGCGATCGACCAGCAGAAACGGATAGCGATGGGGCAGCAGCCCCAACACGCGCCCAAGCTCAGCGACTTTTGCGTCGTCAGGCACCGAAAATCACTTCGCGCATCTTGTTTCGAGCGGCCTACTTCGAGATCGTCGACCGCCTGGCCGCCGCTGAGCCGAAATCCGACGGAGCCGGCGCGCCGGCCTGCCCACTCTGGGTACTCGCGGCCCTTATTCCCGCGCCCGGGCCTTCGCCGACCGAGCCTATCGCCACGTGCATCGCGTTGTAACTGCGAATTACCTGGTCGGTAATATCGATGCCCGGAGCACCCCACAGGATCGATCCCTTCTCCATCACCATCGTGTAGCCGTCACGCTCACCAAGCGAGCGGATGACTTGCGCAAGGTCATGCACGATTTTCGCCGTGACCGCCTGGTCCTTGGCCTGCAACTCGTCCTTCGAGTCCTTGTAGTCGCGCTCGAAGTTCTTGAGCTTTTCCACGTACTGGTCCTGCAGACTCTGGCGCTGATCCGGGTTCATCAGCATGCCCTTTTTTTCCATCTCGTCTTTAAGGGACTGGACCTCATTTTGCTGCCGCTGCAGTTTCGCCTCCACCGATGTGACACGGCCCTGGAATTCGGCCTTGGCCCGTTTGCCGGGGTCGCACTCATTGAGCGCTCGCTGCACGTCAACATACGCGAACTTCATGTCGGCGTGCGCGGGAACTGCCGCGGACGTCACCGCAAGGAACGCACCGAACAACGCACCGATGAACAACCGTTGCCTCATACAGCCCGGAAAGCCTCCTGTTGACTATCTGCATCGGACGCGTCCTCACGGCGCATCGCTCGTGCATGTGAACTATACACAATAGTACTTCATCGAGCATCAAATCCAGTTGCCCACGCCCTCATCGTCGCCCGATGTCGAAAAATCGATCGACGCTAGAGCGGGGAGCCGGCCCCGATTTCGAAGACGGTGTGCTGGTCGGCCGGCCGCGGGTTGATTGGGAAAGCGATATCCACCGCCAGCGGCCCGAATGGCGATTTCCAGCGCACGCCGATGCCGAACGACGCCTGCAGCTGGTCGATAGCGATCGAATCCTTGAGCAGGAACGCTTGCCCCGCATCGCTGAATACCACCCCGCGGATTCCCAATCCCGACAGTATCGGGAACGTGATTTCGTTGCTCAGCAACAATTCCTTGCTGCCGCCGAGGTCCTGGACGCTCAGCGGAGTGCCGTTCTGGCCGTATATCGTATGCTGCGGTCCCAACGAATAGAGCTGATAGCCGCGCACGTCGCCGGGACCTCCGACGCCGCCGGGGAAGAATCGCTCGTACAGCGGCAACTCACCGCCGGTGCCGCTTTGCAGGTTGGTCCCGATGCCGAAGGTGATTCCCTGCGACACCACGAACGTTCCCAGCGACTGGCTCTTCAGGAACGGGTAGAAATACCGGAAATGCGCGACGCCCTTGATGAATTCTTGGCCGCCGCCGACTCCGCCGAAATCCATGCTCAGACTCTCGACCGTGCCGGTGCGCGGATCGACCGGATTATCCACCGTGAAGCGGCGTATCGTCGGCGTAATTTCCGAGGTCTGCGTGTAGCCCTTGTAGCGCAAGATACTGTAAGCCGTATACTGGTTCAGCCCGGTGATTCCTATGCTCTGAAAGGTGTAGCCCAGTCCCGCCTGCACGTCCTTGAGAGAGAATGGCCCCAGCTTCTTGAAGCCCAACTCGGTCAGCGGATAGGTCGTGGTCAGGGTGAAGCCCGCCGCCGACTGGTTGAAGCTCAGCAGGTAAGTTTTGTTGTCGAACAACCGCAGGCCCACGGCGAGCGGCATGTCCAGGAACCACGGCTCCGTGTAACTAACGCTGTAGTTCTGGAACAGGAAGCCGACCTGCGCGTTGAGGATCAGCGACTCGCCCCCGCCGAACAGGTTGGTGTTGCCCAGCGTAAAGTTGCCGAACAGCGATTGATAGCTGTCGAATCCGCCCGCCACCTGGAACGACGCGGTGTTGCCCTCGGCCACGTTCACGTCGAGGTTTATCTTGTCGGGCTGCGCCGCCGGCGAGGTCGTGATGCGCGTGTCGGTGAAGAATCCCAGCCGGTCCAGCCGCACCTTCGAATCCCGGATCTCTTCGGCGCTGTACGGCTCCTGCTCCTGAATCTGGATCTCGCGGCGGATTACCTTGTCCGAGGTCTTGGTGTTGCCGCTGATATTGACGCGGTCGATTATCACTTCGTGACCCGGATTGATCACGAACACCACGTTGACTCGCTTGGTGGTGTGGACCAGTTGCGTGCGCGGATCGATGTTGACGTACGCATAGCCCCGGTTCGAGTAAAAATCCGACAGCGCGAGCACCTGGCGCTGCAACGCCGAGCCGCGGAACAGTTGTCCGCTCTTCATCGTCAGCAGCCGGCGCAGTTCGCGGCGCGGAAACTTCAGGTTGCCTTCGATGTTGATTCGGCCGACGCGGTACGGGGTGCCTTCGTCGATCTTTATCAGGATCGTAATCTCCGTGCCGTTGCGCACCACCTGCGGCTGCGCGACCTGCACGTTCAGGTAGCCGTTGTCGTAGTAAAACGCCGTCAGCCGATCGACGTCCTCCTGCATTTTCTTCTGATCGAGCGCGCCCCATCCGGTCAGCCAGCTCAGCAATTTGCTGTAGGTTGCCGTCTGCATCTGGCCTTTCAAAATGGACGATGAAAATGCCTTGTTGCCCTCGAACACGATCTTGGTGATCCTGACCTTCGACCCTTCGGTCACGTCGAATTCGCCAAACGCCGTGTTGTCGGGCTGCGGTATCGGCTTGAAGACTACTTTGGCGTCCGTGTAGCCCTCGTCCGCGTAAACCTGCGTCACGCCGGCGATCGTCTCCTTTACCGCGACCGGATCGAGGATCGACCCCGGATGCAGCTTCACCGCCGCGACTATCTTGTCGTCGTTGGACCGAACCGCCTTCATCCCGTAGAACTTGACGTCGGTAATTTGCGGGCGCTCCCTCACCCGGTAGACCAGCACGCTGCGGCCGCCCTGCTGCTCTACGCGGGCGGTCACCGATTCGAAAAACCCCATCCGGTAAATCGACTTGATGTCCGCATCGACCGCCGTCTGATCGAGCGGCTGGTTCGGCTGCTGCGTGATGTGGATCAGAATCGCGTCCTGGTCGACGCGTTGGTTGCCGGTGATCTCAATCTTGGAGATTATCGGAGCCGGGCCCTGCGCACGCGCGACCGCGGCGGCGAACAACGAAAACGAAAACGCCGCCAGCGCCAGCAGGATTACCGCGCCGCCCGGCGTCCGCATTGCGCGACCGGCCGGCGATAACCCGCGGGTCGGGCGATGAAGCCCGAAAGCTGACGGCGCGCGCGGCGCGCGCGCATTGAATTTTCCGGATGTCACTCAAACACACTAAAAACGCCGCCCAAACTAGCCAATCGCTCCCCGCATGTAAACCGAATGCCCCGAAGCGCTAAAACTCGATTGTTCCGGCGCCCCTGGGAATCGTCGATGGCGTCACCCTCAAACTCGTTGGCCGTCATCCAGGCTGCGGGCCCCTGGAGCGGCCAAGGGGGGCAGCCGCCCCCGCTCTCCTCCCCGTTCCAATGCGATAAAGTGTTACCCATCTCTCCGGCCGGTCATCGTTGCCGACGGATCATCGCATGTTTGACGCTGGTGCGCAGGCCTCATTTTGCTTGCGCTGAAGCATACCCAACCAGTTTGTGATCATTAATGCTTTTGTGATCATTAGCGCTATTGACGACTTCGAGCCGCAGGACTAATTACCTGCGTACAGTGTTAAAAGATTGTTGCGGAACCAAATTCCAAATTCCGGCAACCACTTGCCGAAAGGGAGTCAACATGAAACGCGCAATCGGATGGGGAGCCTGGTGCGGCGCAGTACTGACTGCTTTGACGCTGGTGGTCGCGATGACCAGCGCGCCGGCATCGGCTCAGGTGAAACCCGGGGATTTCATCACCCCGGACAACGCGTCCAAGGTCCAGGACCTGCTCCCACCAGGCGCATACATGCGCGTCCTGCACGGTATGGAGATGAAGGTCGAGCCAACCGAGCGCATCGACTGGCCTCAGCCCTACACCGAGGCGACCGAAAAGTACTCGAGCCAGACCAGGCTGACCCCTGACCATCGCAGCCTGATTGGCTACGTCGCGGGTCAGCCGTTTCCTATCATCGACGCCAACGATCCGCAGGCGGCCGAGAAGGTGATCTGGAACGAAGTGTTCCGGCCAATAGCTACGGACGACTACGACCTGCGCTGGTTCGATTGCGACAACGTGTACTGGGGTTATAACAAGCCGTACTTCTCGATCAATGACATCGAGATCGGCCACTATGCGGGCTACAACGAAATCGGACGCACCGAAGTCGAACCGCTGCCGATCGATCCCGACTTCAATGTAACTGGACGCCTTTACGAGGCGCTGCTCTATCCGGTGCTCTCCCCTGCCGATGCGCGCGGCAACGGGATCCTCAAGTTCCGCTACTCCAGCCCAACGAGGGAGGACGACAGTTGGACCTGGGAGCCCGGTACCCGCCGGCTCCGGCGTCTGAGTTACACCCTGAGTGACTCCGCGGCAGGCACGCAGGCTTACGATCCCAACCATTACGAGGGCTGGAGCGGCAAGCCCGAGGACTACGACTTCAAGTTCCTCGGCGAAAAGACGATGCTCGCCGCCATCGACGTACATCATGGGAACGATCCGCGCTGCCCAACCGACGGCGGCGCAAGCCATTGCCCCGACCCGTGGCAACTCAGGCGGCTCTACCTGCTCGAGGCCAAGGCACGGCCGGGTCGGTACGCCAGCCCGATTTACAGCCGCGAAATTATCTACATCGACTCGGAGGCCGACTTCCCGATGTTCGTGGACCTGTATGACCGGGGGGGCCAGTTGTTCATGAACTACACCTCGTGGATGAACTATGCCGATCGGGCGCGCGCCGACTCCCGCATCGCGATCTACCCGTTCAAACGCGAGTTCCAGGTCGGATCCTCGACGACCAACGTGCAAAGCGGATTTTCCACCGTTTGCTACCATCCGTCGCTGAACGCTCCGTCACCCGAGAGCTGGTTCATCAACATGGGCGCCGTGGATCGCGAGTGGTTCACTCCCGAGGCGATGGCACGCGCGGCCGAGGGCGGGCACGGGATAGCAGGCGACTGATGGCCGGCGTGATCGACTGAAGAAAGTCGCGCGACTGATTGAGAAATAAACCGGCGCGGCCACCAACGGCCGCGCCGGTTTTTCACTTGTCACTTTTCACTGGTCACCGGCGCTCCTGATACTCGCGCAACCGCTATTGCGCCGCTACAATCCATCACGTGCAACACGACGACGCGTTCGAAACATGGGCGGCAAAGGTGGTCGCGCGGCGATGGCCGCGCGCGCGCGTCGACAAAATCGCCGCTCTCCGCGGCGATCTCTCGACGCGCCGTTTCTGGCGCGTATCGATTGCGCAGCAAAAGGTAAACATCGCCCCGCATGGCGATACCGGCGCGCCCGCCACCGCCATCCTCGTCGATCTCGGCCCCGACGACTTCCCCCGTTACGTTCACGCCCTGAATCTTGTCCCACGGCGCCGCGCCGAGCCGCCGTGGATCGACGTGCATCGCGCGCTCGAGTCGATCGGCGCTCCGGTTCCCGCGCTCTACGATGCGGACCTCGCCCGGCGCGCGTTGATGGTCGAAGATGTCGGCGAACTCTCCCTGCTCGACGCCGTCCGCCGGCCCGGCGCCGACGCCGCGGACCTGTTCCGGCTCGCCGCCTCCGAACTGATCCGCCTGCACGTTGACGGCACCGGTCAAATCGACCGCCGATGTGTCGCGCGGGAGATCGCCTACAGCGGCCGGCTGTTCGAATGGGAGATGAAGGAATTTGCGGAAGTCGGCCTCGCCGCCGTCGCGTCGGGCGCCGACTATTCACGCATCGCACCCGAGCTGACGCGGATGGCCGCGCGGCTCGATCGTTTCCCGCGCGTGTTCTCGCATCGCGACTACCACGGCCACAACCTGTTCATCCAGGACGGTCCGCGAATTCGAATCCTGGATTTTCAGGATGCGCTCATGGCGCCGGCCGCGCAGGATCTCGCCGTGCTCCTGACCACCCGCGACACCGATGAATTCATTACGCCGACCATCGAGCAACGCATCCTCGACTTCTATTGCGCGGGACTCGCGCGGCGCGGCATCCCCACCACGCTCGCCCCGGCGGAATTCATCGGCAGCTACCGCCTGTGCGTTTTGCAGCACGCGCTCAAGATGATCGGGCGCTTCGAGACGTTCGAGCGCGGCGGCAAGCGCGGATACCGTCCCTACATCCCGCATGCGCTCGCACAGGCGCGCCGGATGCTTGCGCAGATGGGGCAGGATTTCCCTGAACTTTGCGCGGCGCTCAGCGCCTAACATGGCGTCTATACAATGAAGGCATTGGTACTGGCCGCCGGGATGGGCGAGCGGCTTCGCCCGCTGACTGACGTGACGCCGAAACCGATGCTCGAACTCGGCGGCCGGCCGTTGATCCATTATCCGCTTGCGATGCTGCGGCGCGGCGGCGTCACCGAGGTCGTAATCAACGTCCATCATCTGGCCTCCGCCGTTTCGCGAGGACTCGGCGACGGATCGGGGCTCGGACTGCGCATCACCTATGCCCCCGAGCCGGTTTTGCTCGGCACTGGCGGCCCGCTCAATGGGCTGCGGGAGTTCCTGGGCGGGATCGAAAACGAAAATACCTTCGTAATCGCCAACAGCGACACGATCCTCGATCTCGACCTGCGCGCGATGCTCGCGTTCCATCGCGAGCGCGCCGCCATCGCCACCATCGCGCTGTTCCACCCCGCCAATCTCGATTACTACAGCCGCCTCGAAATCGACGCCTGCAAAAAACTCCGCCGGATGCGTCTGCTGGCGCGCCGCGACCCGCTTCAATACGACGATTACCCGGCCGCCCTCGATGACAACCTTGCCCCATGGCTATCGCCGTTCATGTATTGCGGCGTGATCGTCGCGGATCGCGCGGTGTTCGACCTGATGCCGCCGGCGCCGCCCTGGAGCCTGATGGCCGGCCTGTTCGCGCCGATGGTCGCAAAAGAAATGCCGGTGTTCGGCTATGTCCATCGCGGCTACTTCCGCACCATCGACGATCTCAAGAGTTACGACGCGCTCAAAGCCGAGTTCGCCTCCTCGCCTCCCCCGCCAATTCTCACCAGCTGAACTTCACCCGAGTCAGGGCGCCGCCCCCGCCCGAATCTTACCTCGCCCGAATCTTGCCTCGCCCGAATCCTGCCTCGGCCGAATCTTACCTCGCCCGTTATTCTACGGGAGAGGAGGCCGACCGCCCGGCGGTCGGTAGGTGAGGGTTCTGTTGACCTGGGAGGTGTCACGGACACCCCGCCCCCTGCCGCGCGCGGGGCTTGCTCCGCGGTCCGCATGGGCGCTACTCAAGAGATACTCGAGTATCCCGCCACACTGACCCGGTGGGGCACCTCGGCTCCGAGTACTGAAAGAGGAGATTTTCGAACCAAATGGATTTTACCTGGACGCCCGAACAGGACGCGTATCGGATGGAAGTGCGGCGATGGCTCGAAGAGAATCGCCCTCAATCTATGGGCAGTGCCGCCGACCTCGAAACCGGCAGCGGCAACGCAATCTGGGATCGCCTCAAGGCCTGGCACAAAAAACTTTACGCCGCGGGATGGGCCGGCCTGACCTGGCCCAAGGAATACGGCGGCCGCGGCGCCACCTTCATCGAGCAGGTCATCTTTCAGCAGGAACTCGGCCGCCTCAACCTGCCGATGGGATGCAACGTGCTCGGCGTGATCATGACCGGACCGGCCCTGATGCAATGGGGGACCGACGAGCAAAAAAAACGCTACCTCAATCCGATCCTCACCGGCGACGAGATCTGGTGCGAGGGGATGTCGGAGCCGGGCGCGGGCTCGGACCTCGCGTCGATCCAGTGCCGCGCCGAGCTCAAGGGTGACGAGTTTATCGTCAACGGCCAGAAGGTCTGGACCACGATCGCGCAACGCTCGGACTTCGTGCAACTCTTCGTGCGCACCGATCCCGACCTGCCCAAGCACAAGGGGATGAGCGCGTTGCTGGTCGATATGAAATCGCCCGGCGTGAGCGTCCGTCCGCTCAAGCAGATCACCGGTGACAGCGAGTTCAACGAGATCTTTTTCGAGGACGTGCGCGTGCCCAAGGAAAACCTGCTCGGCCCGCTCAACATGGGATGGCAGGTGCTGGTCGCAACCCTGATGCACGAGCGGTTCGGCATCGGCGAGACGCTCGGCGGCACCGAACAGTTGCTCCATGCGCTCGTCCAGGTCGCCAAGGCCGTGCAGCTCAATGGCCGGCCGGCAATCGAGGACAACGACATCCGCCAGCAAATCGCCCAGTTCGCGATCGAAACGACCGCCAAGAAGTACAACGGCTTGCGCAGCCTCTCCAAGCGCCTCAAGGGTCAGCAGCCCGGACCCGAAGCGTCGATCTCCAAGCTGCTCTCGACCGACTTGGGCCAGCGGATGACCAAGTTCATCACCCGGCTGCTCGGCGAGTACGCGCTGCTCGAGGGCCATTCGCCGTTCGCGCCCGAGGGTGACTGGATGCGCCGGATACTGTACTCGGAGTCGCTGACGATCGCGGGCGGCACCTCGCCGGTGCAGAAGAACATGATCGGCGAGCGCATCCTGCTCCTCCCCAAGGGCTGAGAGTTATAGGGTCGCCCGCCCCGCGGTGTTTCACTGGTTCATCTGAGCCAGTGAAACACCTCTTTTTTTGAAGGCCGAGTGACGCCGATGCGGCTTACTCGTCTCTCTGATACCTCGCCCGTTATTT
>PLDK01000016.1 GCA_003135135.1 Deltaproteobacteria bacterium | reverse complement strand
CAGGGGCTGCAGCCCCTGCCCAGGGATGTGTGAAACCCACGGTGGGTTTCACATTCAATCAAGTGAATTTTCTCCTCACCCCCTGCCTGCGGATGCTAGCGCATCTTCTTCTGAACCGCTGCCTTCTTTGCCTTCGGCGGACGCCCACGGCGGCGCTTCTCGACTCCGGTCGCTTCGAGTTCGTCCTCGTCGGGGCCAAATGCGCTGTCAATTTGCACGTCGTCGTCGGCGGAGCGGGCCGGTTCGACGTGCTCTTCCGAGTCATCGGCGCCGCTCATTTCTTCGGACCCGGACCATCGGACAGCGAACGGCTTGGCCAATCCACCTTGACCGCTGCGAGCTTCGGTGTTCGCTTCGTTCTGGCAATCGACGCAATATTGCGCGAACGGGATAACCTGGAGCCGTGTCAACGGGATTTCATCGCCGCATCGCGCGCAGGTTCCATACACTCCCGCTCCAAGCCTGGCGATTGCCGCGTCGATCGCGCTCAGGCGCTCCCGCGCGCGGTCGAACAGCGCCGCATGCGTATCGACTTCTGACAGCGATCTCGCCACGTCCATCTCATCGGCAGGCGGCTGCCCGCCATTGCGGGCTTGTTCGCGCATCAATTCTTTCACCCGGGCCAGCGTTTCGGCGCGCTCTTTGGCAAGCAGATGCTTGAGCGCGTCGATTCGCCGTCGGGCGGTTCCGCCGGTGTTAACTGCGGCTTCCATCTTGGTCTTCTGCCTCTTGCGAGTCTTCGTCGGTCGAGTTTTAGGTCGAGTCTTCATAAGCAAGGACCGTTCACGCACATCAGTCCGTATTCTAATATGAGCATTGATCGCGCCTCGCGCCACTGTAAGAAAAACGAGCGAACTCAATAGTCTTGCAGAGCACCATCCGAGTCGGATTCTTCCTTATACGGAAATCACTCCAGATTGGTTGCCGCATCGGGAGTTGCCGCTCCCGAAGGGCGGCATTCTAACCGGATCGCGCGGGGCGTGCGAGAGCCTCGGATACGATTTAACCCGCACTTCGGCGGGATCTCATTGCACAGTGGCGATTGCAGTGCTGCCTAACAATTGAGCAGCACCCGCTGTCACCGTCATCAAGAAATTCCAAATTCCCTACTGATTTTCATTCTAGCGCGCTCAGATCGGCTGGCACAGGCCATGCTCTGCAGTCAGCAATTCCGCTTCGGCTCAGAGGAGGTCCAATTAGCATGTACGCATCTGCTTCAGAACAGGTTCAACACGGGCCTTCGAATCAGAACCGGGTTGTCGACGAGTGCGCCGGGCCGGATCCGTGGCTGAGCGCGCGCTTCGAGCCGGATTTTCTGGTACCGGTTCAGTTTTTTGATCTGACCCGGCGCAGATCGACGCTCGACGGCGAGACGCGACTGGTTTTCGCGGTGCTGGAAGACGCGGTCCGATGCTACGTGAAGACGGTGAACTCGTCGCGTCGATGCGACCGCGAGCAATTCGACGAGGTTCGGCGATGGTTCCATGCGGAGGCCGGAATCCACAGTCCGTTTTCCTTTGAATACGTATGCGACGTGCTCGGAATCGAGCCCGTGGCATTGCGCGAACGGCTCGGGTTGATGAGCGTCAACGATCTGCCGACCAAGCAGATGCGCTCGGTGGGCCGAAGGCAAGTCGTACGCGCCGGGCGCTCATCGCGCAAACGATCGGCCGCCGGCAATCCCGGTTCATCCGCCCGAGGAGCAGGAATGAGAGAGCGCGTCGGCGGTTAAATAGCTGAAACTGAAAATGGATCGTCGCGTGATTTTTCTGCGCGCCCGGCGGTAGTGCTATTGTGATGCGCGGCTGCGATGATCTGCGGCTGCGACGACGATGAGTGCTCCGCCGGCAACATTCGAATTCCGCATTTGGGAAAATCATCTTAGCCCGTTTCGAGATCGGCCGGTGCGCGATCGCGCGGCGTGGCCTGAACTCTCATTCAAACATACGCTATGCTGATGAGGCGATCCTCGGCGATTGTGAAGGGGCATGGCGAAAGAAATCGAACGGAAATTCCTGACTCATCCGCGCAAATGGAGCGATCTTGGGGCCGGCCTCGTCATTCACCAGGGATACCTGTCCGCGTCGGCGCATTGCTCGGTGCGCGTGCGCACGTATGGAGACCGCGCCTATGTGACGATCAAGGGAGCCACGTCGGGAATTACCCGCGACGAATACGAGTATGAGATTCCGCTTCGTGACGCGAACGAGATTCTGAACAACTTGTGCGCGCATCCGCCAATCGAAAAGACGCGCTACCGAATCGTCTTCAAGGGCCACACCTGGGAGGTCGATGAATTCGCCGGCGCGAATCGTGGACTGACGGTCGCCGAAGTCGAGCTCAAGGATGCCACCGAGCAAGTTGAACTTCCCGACTGGATCGACCGCGAAGTGAGCGGCGATCCGCGCTATTTCAATTCAAACCTGTCGAGCAAACCATTTTCCAGCTGGAAATGATTCGCCGGGCAAATCCCGTTGTAAGGAGTGTAACTGAGTGAAAGTCACTGACTTGATGACCCACGATGTACGAGCGTGCACGATTCATGACTCGTTGAATGCGGCGGCTCGTATAATGTGGGATCACGATTGCGGATGCGCGCCGGTCGTCGATGAGCACGGCAAGCTCGCGGGAATAGTCACCGATCGCGACATCTGCATGGCCGCATATACGCAAGGTCTTCCGCTCGAGGCGATTCCTGTGGAGCGCGTGATGTCGCCGCGGGTGATTTCATGTGCGCGCGGCGACGAACTCGACACCGCGCATCGCCTGATGCGTACGCATGAGATTCACCGTCTCCCCGTGGCCGATTCCCGCGGCCGGTTGGTCGGAATCCTGTCATTGAGCGATGTTGTCAACCATAGCTGCGCAGATAGCGCCGCGCCGGATGCAGTCGAAATCGCAGCGACCATCTCTGCGATTCGCCGGCGACGCAAGCCCGCCGAGTTGGCCGCCTCGGTTTCATCGAACGGAGATGTGGCGCCGGCGCGCGAATCGACCAAGGCGCCGAAAAAGGCGCCCGCGCGGAGAAGGAAGCAGGGCTGAGCCCTGCACCCAGTATTAAGGCCGCGCTCCGTTGTCGCGCGCGGGGGCTGCCGCGGGCGGTCTCTTAATACTGGCTTCCCGTGCCAACGGATCTTAATACTGGCCAGCCGTGCCAACGGCCAGGGGTGACCCCTGCACCCAGCATTAAGGCCGCCCGCCGTTGGCGGCCGCGGCCCCTGCCAGCGGCTTAATACTGCGCTGCCGTCGCTACGGCCAGGGGCCCGAGTCATTGCCACTTTCCCCGGCACTGCGCATGAAGCTGGCGCTCTGGTAGAATTCAGCGATGGCTGAGGGGCAGCCGCGAATTACCACTGCGGGCACGCGCGCCGTCGCCGTATACGGACTGATGATCGGCGGCCTGGTGCTGCTGTATTTGTGGATACGCTCATACGGCGAGACGCTGGGCGCGCCCGCTCCAATCGGGGCAGCGATCTTCGGCTCGGCCGCGTCGCGTGCCACTGAAGGCGATCTGCTGCACGTGCTGCTCGCGCTGGTGGTGGTAATCGCGACCGCGCGCGCGATGGGTTCGATCTTCCGCAGCGTTGGTCAGCCACAGGTGGTCGGCGAAATTCTCGCGGGGATCGTGCTCGGTCCTTCGCTGCTTGGGCGCCTCGCGCCGGGCGCGGAAGGATATCTTTTCCCGGCTACGGTGGGGCCGGCTCTCAATATAATCGCGCAGGTCGGCGTCATCCTTTACATGTTCCTGGTCGGGCTCGAGCTCGACCCGGCGCTGCTTCGCAAACGCGGCCATACAACAGTTGCGATCTCCCACGCGAGCATCATGGCGCCATTCCTGCTCGGCGCGACGATCGCGCTTTACCTTTATCCAAGGCTCTCGACCCGCGATGTGCCGTTCACCTGCTTCTCCCTGTTCCTGGGCGTTTCGATGTCGGTGACGGCGTTTCCCGTGCTGGCGAGAATATTGACCGATCGCGGGATTCACAAAACCCGCATGGGTGTGATCGCGCTGACTTGCGCCGCCGTGGACGACGTGACGGCGTGGTGCATGCTCGCCTTCGTGGTTAGCGTAGCGCGAGCGCAGGCGGCGGGCGCGGTGGCGACAATCGCGATGGCGCTCGGGTTTATTGCGCTGATGATCGTCGTGGTGCGGCCCGCGATGGTCCGTCTGTCGCTGGTCTATGGAAACCGCGGGCGGCTGACGCAGGGCGTGATGGCGGCGATATTCGTCGCGCTGCTGTTCTCCGCGTCAGCCACCGAATTGATCGGTATCCATGCCGTGTTCGGCGCGTTCGCGCTCGGCGCCGTGATTCCGCACGACAGCGGGATGGCGCGCGAGCTGACCGACCGCCTCGAAGACATCGTGATCGTGCTGTTGCTGCCGGCATTTTTCGCATACACGGGATTGCGCACGCAGATCGGGCTGGTCAGTGGATACGAGCAATGGATGATGTGCGCGCTGATCGTCGTCGTCGCGTCGGCGGGCAAGTTTGGCGGCAGCGTCGTCGCGGCGCGAATCACAGGACTCAACTGGCGCGATTCGTCGTCGCTCGGGGTGCTGATGAACACGCGCGGCCTGATGGAACTGATCGTGCTGAATATCGGGCTGGAGATGAACGTCATCTCGCCGACCCTGTTCGCGATGCTGGTGATCATGGCGCTGGTCACCACCTTTGCGACCACGCCGATTCTGCATCTGATCACGCGCCATCAAATTCCGGACGCTCAGCCGTTTCCGGAGCTTGGCACATTTTCGCCCGAGCCGCTGGTCGCGCCGCCGGCTCCGATTCTCGCGCCGCATCCTGCGCCGCATCCCGCGCCCCATCCAGCGCCGCCGCCCGCCCGCCCGATGCTGGCGGGAACGGAACACAGCGCCATCCTGGTGCCGGTCTCGAACCCTGAAGGCGTGGCCGTTCTGGTCGAACTCGCACTGGCGGCGACGCCTCACGGCGCCCCGCCACCGCGCGTGCTCGCCCTGGTGAAGACTCCGCCGGGCGGAGTGCGATCGGGACTGCGCGAGGCCGACCAGCGCGTGCCGCCCCGCTCTCCCGCGCTGGCGGCGGCGTTGGACCTGGCACTCGAGCGCGGCAGCATCATTACGCCGCAGGCAGTCTGGACCACCAATCCCGCGGCGGACATCCTGGCGTTCGCCAAACAGCCGCAAATCGGATGGCTGCTGCTGGGATCGCATCGCGCGGTCTTCGGTTCCGACTTCATGGGCGGCGTGGTCCGTGAAATTCTGGACAAGGCCCGCGATTTGCCGGTTCACGTGGCGGTCGTGATTCATGGCGGCGAGCGGCCGCTGGACCGGGTGTTTGCGGTAGTCGATCGGGGAATCCACGGGCGCGCGGCACTCGACTTGGCCTTGCGAGTGGCGCTGCGCAAGAAGTCCGGCTTGCACGCGGTGCTGGTGCCCAAGGATGGGACCGCGGAGGACACTGAACTGCTCGATCTGATTCGCGACGCCGGCCTCGCGCTTGGACGCCGGCTGCATACCGACGTGCTCAGTGCGCCGACGGCGGCGCAGCTCGCGCGTCAGACGCCCGGCGGCCTGGTCGTCATCGCCACCAACCTGGCCGACAAGCTCGGACTCTCGGCAGAGGATCTCACCGACCCGAAACGATGCGTCGTGGTGGTGCAGGGATCAGACCGCGCTCCCGTCCAGTTCGGTGCGCACACGGCAGAGCATCATCAAACCGCCAAGCCTTAGGCGGCTGGATTTCGCGACCCAGCTTTAGCAGGCGGCGAGCATCGCCTTGAGCTGGCGGTCGGAGTTGAAGAGATCGCAGGCCAGCTCGCGAGCGCGCCGGCTGTGAAGACGGTAGTCGCGGTCGATCTCGGCGACCGCCGCCTGGGCTTCTTCGCTATCGCGGAACTTCAGAACGCCGCGCCCCGTCGGCACCACGTCGCCAAACCCGGTATCTTCCGCCACTACCGGGCGGCCCAGCGCCAAGTAGGAGACGCTGCGATCGCTAAACCATCCGGTGTTCAATTCGCGGAAGATCGGCTTGGGACACGAAATCTCGGCGCGCGAGGCGCGCAGATAGCCGCGATAGGCCTCCGGGGTGTTGGCGACCTTGTGCGGATCGACGACGCGCCAGCCACCGTTGCGAAGCGCCTCGCGATCGTGCGCCGGATCTTTATCGCCGATGAATGCGGCGATCTCGAACGCGCGTCCGGTGTGCGCCGGAAGATTCACATAGCGCAGGTAGGCCGCGCGTTTGGACAGGCTTAGCGTTCGCCCATGGTACGAAAGTTCTTCCCACGTCCATTGCGTGATCGAAGAGAATGGCGCCTCGGGGCCCGGGTCGGGCGCCGCTTCCCACATCGGAAGGTACACGAACGGCAAAAACGGACGCCAAGTCAGACCCAGCGTCGGCGCCCCGCAATCGGGATCGTGCAGCTTGGCGCCGATGCTCAAATGAACATGATGATCGCTGACTCCCATCTCGAACTGCGTCGCCGAAATCTGCAGATGCCCCGGGTCGACATCGATCAGCACACGACGGGCGAACTTCGCCAGCAGCGGCTGCCGGATCGAGCACGCCAGGTTCCATAACAAGTCCGCACCCCGCGCTATATCGAGGATGGTATGAAGCGCGGGGCCATAAACCTGCGCGCGATCGATGTCCTGCACGTCGAGATCCTCGAACACCAGAACCGCACAGTGCGGCGCGAGACCGTAAGCCGCGACACGGGCTAAGAAGTCGTTGGCGGACTCCCTATCCCGCGCGGGATCGCCGCATGACTCCATCAACTCGATCCAGAAAACATTGTGACCCAGCGCGCGCAACCCAAGTGGATATTGCAGCATCCAGGACCAGACGCCACCGCCGAGCGGATAACACGCCAGCGAACTGTTAGCCAGAACGATTAACATCAAGCGCCAATATCGCCACGACTGAACCCGCTTCGCAATCCGAAAAAATAGCTACTCCTTGACTGCCTCGACGTCGATCGAGATCGCAACCTCGTCGCCGACCAGTACGCCGCCGGTCTCGAGCGTCTTGTTCCAGGTAAGGCCGAAATCGCTGCGTTTGATTTTCGTGGTCGCCGATGCGCCCGCGCGGGTATGGCCCATCACTTGAATCGGCGGCCCGGACCCTTCGACGTCGAGCACCACCGGCCTGGTCACGCCATGAATCGTCAGGTCGCCTGTCATCTTCCACTTGTTCGGCCCGTCGGCTTCGACCTTGGTGGATTTGAAGGTGATCGTCGGGAACTTCGCGATGTCGAGAAAATCGGGACTCTTCAGATGCGCGTCGCGCCGTTCCACGCGCGTGTCGACCGACGACGCGTCGATAGTCACGTCAATTTTCGCCGAGGCCGGATCGTTGCCGTTGGCGGTGATCGTTCCCGTGGTTTTTTGGAATTGCCCCTTCACGTTCGAGATCATCATGTGCCGCACGGTAAACTCGACGCTGGTGTGCGACGGATCGATTTGCCAGCTATCGGCATGCGCGAGGACGGGAAGCGCCACGACTATTGCTATCGCGATCGCGATTGCTGTTTTCGAAATCCACGGCTTCATATGGGCGCTCCTTGAGTTGAACGGTCGGCGAGCAACGAACAGCTATCCGGCGCGTATCGATACAGATGAGGTATTGAACACGCGAAGTCATTGTCTGGCAAGGAGGATATTACGACGGCGCCGCATCCTTTCCAATCGACTTGAGGCGAGTGAGCAGCACGACCCCGGAAATCATCGTGACCACGCCGCATATGACGACCGCTTGCATCGGGCCCAGGTGCGAACCCATGTAGCCGACCTCGAGCGCGCCGATCGGCGCCATCCCGACAGTCGCCAACTGATAGGTGCTCATCACGCGGCCTCGCAGATCGTTGCTCACGAACATCTGCACGAGGGTGTTATTGCTCGCCCTGAAGTTGGTCAGCCCGGCGCCGATTACAAACTGCGCGGCCATCGAGAGCACAATCGAGCGCGACAGCCCGAAGACCACGATTCCAGCCGCCGAGAGAAAAAGCCCCGCGATGAGATTGTTCCTGATTCCCCGCGTCGTGACCCGCGAGGCCAGTGTGGCCGCACCGACCACCGAACCCAGTCCCTGGATCGCGACGAGGAATCCGAAAGTGCGAGCGTCGCCGTGAAGCACATTACGGGCGAACAAGGGAACCAGCACCAGGTACGTGTAGCCGAAGCCGTTGGTCACCGCCGCCAGTGCCATCTGGTAAAAGATCGGGCGGTTGCTCCAAACGTAGGCGAGGCCCTCGCGCAGTTGATGCAACATGCGCGCGCCGGCCCCTGCGATCACGCGGGCGGGAATCTCCATCTGGGTCAGGCTCCAGATGACGGCGAGGAAGCTCACCCCGTTGAGGAAAAAACAGGTTCCGATGCCCAGCCATGCGATCAGCAATCCCGCGGCGGCGGGGCCGAGCATGCGCGCAGTGTTGAACATCATCGAATTGAGCGCGATCGCGTTGGCCAGATCCTCGTAGCCCACCATCTCGACCACGAACGACTGCCGGCTGGGCATGTCGAACGAGCTGACGGTGCCGTTGAATGCGGCGAGAATGATCACGTACTCGACCCGGACCGCCCCACTCCACGTCAGCGCCGCGAGCGTGAAGGCGCTCAGCATCAGCAGGATTTGGGTGGTGATTATCAGGCGGCGGCGGTCGAGGCGATCGACAATTACCCCGGCAAACAAACCGACCAGCAGGATTGGGGTGAATTGAGCGAACGATACTACCCCGAGCATCGTCGACGAGTTCGTCAGCTTCAGCACCAGCCACGCCTGGGCGGCGCTCTGCATCCAGGTGCCGGCCAGAGAGGTGAGCTGGCCAAAGAAATAGAGACGATAGTTGCGATGCCGAAGCGCGCGAAACGCCCCGCGGCTCCCGCTCGTGCCTTCGCCCGGCGGTTCGAGCGCGACGCGATCGCCGCTCGCCGCCGCGGGCGCGGTCTCGATATCAGTCACGGCGCGCCGATCTATTCGTAAAGGCCGCGATGCGCTCGCGCATGAGCGTAGCCAGACCGTCCGGGTCTTCGCGAAGCGCTAATCCGGCCATGGTTGTCCTCCGATCGCGATCGCAGACTAGTCAGCGCCGTCTGGCTTCGCAAATGTCCCGGTCCGAAAGTCGTGTAGCGATGCGGAACCCACCGTGGGTTCCGCACCTCCTTGGGCAGGGGTGACCCCTGCCCCCAGTGAAAAGTAAAGATGCGGGCTTCGCCCTGTTAGAACAGGTTAAGGGGGAAGGGACCTGATCTTACCTCGCCCGTTATTTTACGGGAGAGGCGGCCGAGCGTAGCGAGGTAGGTGAGGGTGCAGCTTTCTGCGCTTGCGCGTCCGTTTTTTGTGTCATCCCGACCGATCGCTCAGCCTATGAGCGGGTGCCGGCCAGACTCACGTCGTGCGGGCTTAGCAGGTCGGGGCTCGCCGTGACGCTGAGCGTCGCCGAGCGCGCACCGGTCGCCCCCGGCGTGAACGTCACGATGTAGGTGCATTTCGCCTTGGCCGCCAGCGTGCCGCTGCACGTCCCGCCCGTCACCGCGAAGTCGCCCGCGTTGGTCCCGGTGATGCTCTCGCTGAGCGCCACCCGCACCGGCTGCGCGTTCTTCACCTTCACCTTCTTGCTCTTCTTTGCGCTCAACTTCACCTTGCCGTAGGCGATGCTGGCGGGCGACACTACCACATCAGGCTCCCCCGTCCCCGACAGCGCCACGTTCTGCTCGCCCGTGCCCGCGTTGTCGTGGAGCGTGAGCGTTGCGACCCGCGCGGCGAGCGCGCTCGGCGTGAATCCCACCGCGATCGTGCACTTACCCTTCGGCGCAAGCCCGCCCACCGGACAGGTCGAGACGCCCGGCGCGAAATCGCCGGCGTTGGCCCCGCTCACGCTCACGCTGCCGATAAACAAGTCCGCCTTGCCCGCGTTCTTCAAGTCGAGGTTCTTGGACAGCGTATTGCCCAGCGTCGATTTGCCCACCTTCAGCTTCGCCGGCGCCGATATCGCGGTCGTCGGCGTGGGGGTGGGCGTGGGAGTCGCAGTCGCGGTTACTGTCGCCGTTGCAGTTGCGGTTACGGTCGCCGTGAGAGTTGCGGTCGCTGTCGCGGTCGCCGTCGAAGTCGCAGTCGGCGTGGCTGTAACTGTCGGCGTAGCCGTGGCGGTCGCGGTCGCAGTGGTTGTTGGAGTTGCGGTGACGGTCGCGGTGACGGTCGCAGTCGCTGTCGCGGTCGCTGTCCGAGTTGCCGTCGCAGTCGCCGTCGCGCTTGCCGTCGGAGTTGCCGTTGACGTCGCGGTTGCCGTACCAGTCGGCGTCGATGTCACGGTTGCCGTAGCCGTGACGGTGGCAGTGGCTGTCGCCGTCGCGGTCGACGTGGCCGTTGCCGTTGGCGTTGCAGTCCGCGTCGCTGTGGCTGTCGGCGTCGCGGTCGCTGTTGCCGTTAACGTCGCGGTCGCAGTGGCAGTCCGCGTCGCAGTCGCTGTTGCAGTCCGAGTCGCTGTGGCAGTCGGCGTCGCAGTCGCTGTTGCAGTCCGAGTCGCTGTGGCTGTCGGCGTCGATGTCCGCGTCGCCGTCGCGGTTGCGGTTGCAGTCACCGTGGCGGTCGCCGTCGCCGTCGCGCTTGCGGTTGCGGTTGGAGTTTTGGTTGGCGTGGCCGTGGGCGTCACAGTCAACGTGGCGGTCGGCGTAGGCGAGGGAACCACGTCACCGTACTCGAACGCTCCTATATCGCAGGCGGAGCTGGAGCCTTCAGGATCGGGTCGCGGCAAGCCGCGCTGGTCGATGGCCGGGCAAGCGGCAATCGGAATCGCGTCTATCGCATAACTGCCCGAGTCAAGCGCAATGGTCTCGGTCGGCCCGCCGTTATTGGCCAGCCCGCTGGAGTCGAGCGCTATGTTAGTATCACTGACGCTATCTCCTATCGTATCGCCATTGGCGCCGGTGCTGGTACCAAAAGCACACGAAGCGTCATCGGAGATATTGTAACTGGAGCTGCTAGGAACACTTCCTCCGCAGTTTCCGCCCTTGGTGCTCTTAGCCAATATACTGTTGGTGACGCTCACCGCGCCGCCGTAGATGCCGCCGCCGCCGCCGGCGGTTGTCGCGCTGTTGCCGGAGAAGGTGCTGTCGTTGATGCGGAGGCTGGCCGCGGAGCCGTTATAGATGCCGCCGCCGTCGGTTTCCGCGCTGTTGCCGGAGAAGGTGCTGTTGGTGATGGTGAGGCTCGCGGAGGTGCCGTCGTTGAAGATGCCTCCGCCTTCATACGCGCTGTTGCCCGAGAAGGTGCTGTTGGTTACGGTCAGCGTGCTGCCGTTCGCGATGCCGCCGCCTAAATACGCGCTGTTACCCGAGAAGGTGCAGTTGGTCACGATGCCCGTGCCTCCGGTGATGTCGATGGCGGCGCCTCCGCCACTCGAAGTCCCGGTGTTGCCGGAAAAGGTGCAGTTGGTCACCGTCAGTGTGCCGGCGCCGAGGTTGTTGAAAATGCCGCCGCCGGCCCAACCCGACGCGTTGTCCGAAAAGGTGCAGTTGGTCACCGTCAGCGTGCCGTTGTTGGTGACGCCCCCGCCGTCGGATGAGTCAGCTGTTGAACTGGCATCGGCAATCGTCAGGTCATTCAGGGTCAGCGTGGCGCCCGAGTTCACCACCAAAATGCCATAAAGACTGGCGCCGGAGACAGTAACATTATGCCCGCTGCCATCGATCGTCAGAATGTTGGCGATGTCAGGCAGAGTGCTGCCCAGGGTGATCGTGCCGCTGACGCTGAAGTTGATCGTGTCGGTACCGGTGCCCGCCGCGCAGTCGCCGCCTGATGTATCGGACTTGACGTTCGCGTTGTTGATCGCTTCGCGCAGGGTGCAGAACCCGTTGCCGGAGGTGGTTGCCGGGTCGGTCGTGTTGTTGACCGTTATCGTACTACCGCTCGCGTGCAGTCCGGATTGGGTCAGGACGACATAAACCGGCGCAAGCGCGATGAGCATCGCAACCAGCAATCCCGGCCGCACAATTGCTCTCGAAGCGCTGAGGCCCGATGCAACCGCGGGCGACAAACGTTCAGAGGCTGCGCTCCAGCATCTGGTCCAGAGTCTTGCCGGATCCGTCATTAACCCCGCTTATCTGTTGGGCGCGTGTAACACAAGTCAGCAGGGGCCGACCTCCGCTCCCGGTGACAAGAGAAGATGCGGGACTTCGTTTTTCAAGCACTGGCGGACGCATCACCCCAAGATGCTGGCCGAACTCCAGAGTTGAAGGCCCGAGCTCGAAATCGACCCACGAGCCGATTAGGAAACCTTGAATCGCGCGGGCAAACCTATTAGGACCAGAGATATCTATGGATAATCTTGAAACTTTTCGTAAAGACACGCACGCATGGCTGGAGGCCAATTGTCCTCCCGAGATGCGACGCCCGGTGCAGGGCGAGGAAGACGCTTGCTGGGGCGGCAGGCATCCGGCTTTCCAATCCGACGCGCAGCGCTTGTGGCTCGAGCGCATGGCGGCCAAGGGTTGGACGGTGCCGGAGTGGCCGCGCGAGTACGGCGGCGGCGGCCTCTCGCGCGATGAGACCAAAATTCTGCGCCAGGAAATGCGCGCGCTCAACTGCCGCGCGCCGCTGACCAGCTTCGGCATCTCGATGCTCGGACCCGCGCTGCTCAAATATGGTTCCGAAGAACAGAAGCGCGAGCATCTGCCCAAGATTGTCCGGGGCGAGATTCGATGGTGCCAGGGGTATTCCGAGCCCGGTGCGGGTTCCGACCTGGCATCGCTGCAAACCCGCGCGGAGGACAAGGGCGATCAGTACCTCATCAACGGCTCGAAGATCTGGACCACATACGCGGACAAGGCGGATTGGATTTTCTGCCTGGTGCGCACCGACCCCAGCGCGTCCAAGCACGAAGGCATCAGCTTTTTGCTGTTCGACATGGAAAGCCCCGGGGTATCGACCAAGCCAATCGTTCTGATCTCCGGCTTGTCGCCGTTTTGCGAGACTTTTTTCGACGACGTGCTCGTGCCCAAGGCGAACCTCGTCGGCAAACTCAACAAGGGATGGGATGTCGCGAAGTACCTGCTGACTCATGAGCGCGACATGATCGGCGGCATGGGCAGCACCTCGGAAAACCGCTCGCTCGGACAGATTGCGGGTGAGACGGTTGGGACCGACAACGGGATGCTCGCGGACACCGCGCTGCGCGCACAGATCTCGGCGTACGAGATCGACGCGGTCGCCTTCCGCCTCACGATGGAGCGCGTCGGCGACATGGCCAAGGTGGGTCAGGCTCATCCCGCGGTGTCGTCGTTGCTGAAATACTACGGCACCGAACTCAACAAGCGGCGGATGGAGTTGGTGATGTCGGCGGGCGGCACGGACGCGCTGGAATGGGAAGGCGAGCGGTCGCGTGAAGGCCGCACCGCGCGCGCGTGGCTGCGTTCCAAAGGCAACTCGATCGAGGGCGGGACCAGCGAGATTCAGCTCAACATCATCGCCAAACGAATACTTAACTTGCCCAGTGCCTAGAGGGCCGGTGAATCACCGGACTGGGCCGCTACTGCACCGATCGCGACAGGGTGTGATCACATGGCGCTAGTTCTCAACGAGGAACAAACGATGCTGCGCGACAATGCGCGCGGCTTTCTCGGCAAAAATGCACCCATCGCCCATCTGCGCGCGCTGCGCGACAAACGCGACGCCGACGGATTCTCGCGCGCGCTTTGGAAGGACTTTGTCGAGATGGGGTGGGCGGGAATTCTCGTCCCTCAGGAGTACGGCGGCCTGGGACTTGGATACGTCGAGGCCGGCGTGGTGATGGAAGAATTGGGTCGCACGCTCACGCCCTCCCCGTTTCTTTCGACCGCGGTTCTGGCCACAACCGCGATCGCTCGAGCCGGCACGGACCAGCAGAAAAAGCATTACCTGTCGCAAATCGTTGCCGGCGATTTGATCGCCACGCTGGCCGTCGATGAAACCGCAAAGCATCATCCGGAAAAAACGGCGATGACCGCTGCTCGTGCCGGCAACAGCTTCAAGCTGGGCGGCGCCAAGACTTTTGTGATCGACGGCCACGTCGCGAATCTTCTGATCGCGGTCGCTCGCACCGCGGGCAAGCCGGGCGATACCGACGGACTCACGCTGTTCCTGGTTGACGCAAGCGCCAGGGGAATTCGCGCCGAGCGGACCCCGACCGTAGATACGCACAATGCTGCGCGGCTCACGTTCCAGGACGTAAATGTCAGCGCCGACAATGTGCTGGGCAGGATCGACGCGGGTTGGGAGGTCCTCGAGGGGGCGCTGAACGCAGGCCGCGCCGCCGTGGCGGCGGAGATGGTCGGCGCAGGCGAGGAAGCGTTCAGCCGGACGGTCGCCTATCTGCGGGAACGCAAACAATTCGGCCGGGCGATCGGCGAATTTCAAGCGTTGCAACATCGCGCCGCTCACCTCTACTGCGAACTTGAAGTCACTCGCTCGGCGGTGCTGAAGGCTCTGCAGACGCTAGACAGTTCCTTCGACCGCGCCGGTGCGATCGTGTCGGTGGCAAAGGGGCGCGCCGGGCTTAGCGCCACGCTCGCCGTGAATGAAGCCGTCCAGATGCATGGCGGTATCGGAATGACTGACGAATTCGACATCGGCTTGTTCATGAAGCGGGTCCGCGTAGGCCAGGAACTGTTCGGCGATGCGAGCTTTCACGCCGATCGGCTGGCTCGGCTCAACCGCTACTGACACCCGCGAAATCCTGGACTCGTTTCTGCCTCGCGGTGATGAAGCGCCGACGTACGGCGGCTCTTCGTTACCCACCCTACTTCGGCATTGGCTTGGGGCGTCTCTGTTCCCAGTTGCCCGGGTCCTCCTGATCTTCGCGACGTCCCCCGATTCTGAGGCACGACAGTTGCTCATTCTCCACCAGTGAGGGCATCGAGCCGCGCATTGAGGAGCATTGGATTCAGAATGGGACGCCACGAGACCGATATCACCGAGGATGAGATCAGCCGGCTCCAGGCGGCCGAGTGCGAGCTAGAGGCGGTTCGCGGCGAACTGGCCGCGCAAGTCGCCGCTCGACACGAAGTGCAGGTTCGCCTCGAACAGGAAGTTGCGCGGCGCGATCAGACTATTGCCGAGGGCGAGCTGGCTGCGGCCAAGTTGCGCGAGAGCGAGACGGCGCTGCGCCAACTGTTCGATCAGAGTCCCGATTCGATGGCGATTCTCGATCTCGAAACCGGCAGATACGTCGATATCAACGAAGAGTATACCCGCAGTACTGGCTTCTGCCGCGAAGACGTTGTCGGCAAACGCTCACGCGAATTCTTTCCATTCGTGAACGCTGAGGAGGGCCTCCGTTACGCCGAAGAGCTCAAACGAGCCGGCGTGCTCAGGAACATGGAGGCCACCTTTCGCCGCAAAGACGGCAGCACCTACCACGGCCTGATCTCCGGGGTCAGTTTCAAGCTCCGCGGACATCTGTGCCTGGTCTCGATCAACCGCGATATCAGCGTGCTCAAGAAGACACAGGATGAGCTAGCCGCCGCGCACGAAGCCGCGCTCGAAGCCTCGCGGGCCAAAGACCGCATCATAACCGAGAACGAGCTGATTGCGGCGAATTTGCGCGAGAGTGAGACGGCGCTGCGCCAACTGTTCGATCAGAACCTCGATTCCATGATGATTATCGATCTCGAAACCGGCAGATACATCGATGTCAACGAAGAGTACACCCGAAATAGCGGCTACAGCCGCGAAGACATCCTCGGCAAACGCTCACGCGAAATCCGGTCGTTCGTAAACGATGAGGAGGCCTTGCACCTGGTCACCGAGCTCAAACGAGCCGGCTTGGTCAGGAACATGGAGGCAACCTTCTACCACAAGGATGGCAGCACCTACACCGGCCTGATCTCCGCGCTCAATCTCAAGTTCCGCGGACATTTGTGCTGCATGACAATCACTCGCGATATCGGCGCGATCAAGGAGACACAGCGTCAGCTAATCGCAGCGCGCGAAGCCGCGCTCGAAGCCTCGCGGGCCAAGTCTGACTTCCTTTCGAGCATGTCGCATGAGATTCGTACGCCGATGAACGCGGTGCTGGGTATGGCCGACATGCTGTCGGAAGGCGACTTGAGCGAGGAGCAGCGCCACTACCTGGACATCGTACGCAGCAATGGCGCCACCCTGCTCCACCTGATCAACGAGATCCTCGATCTCGCCAAAGTCGAAAGCGGCCAGCTCAGCTTGGAGGAAGTTGACTTCGACATCCGTGAGCTGATCGACATGGTCACCGAGACGATGGGGCTGCGGGCGCACGAGAAGCATCTCGAACTCGTCGGCCAGGTGGCGGCCGACGTGCCGCATAACCTGGTTGGCGATCCGCTACGCCTGCGCCAGGTGATTGTTAATTTGCTCAGCAACGCGGTTAAATTCACCGACCACGGCGAGATCGTGCTCAGCGCCGAGATGGCGCGGGCGGATACCGGCTCGGGCACCGCCTCGATTCGGTTCTCGGTGGCAGACACCGGGGTCGGGATCGCGCACGACAAGGCCGATAGCATCTTTGACGCCTTCACCCAGGCCGATTCCTCGACGACGCGAAAGTATGGCGGAACCGGGCTAGGGCTCACGATCGTCAAGCGTCTGGTCGAGATGTACGGAGGCGCGATAGCCGTCGAGAGCGAGGTGGGCAAGGGCAGTACCTTCAGCTTCACCGCCGAGTTCAAGACCCGGCCTGCCCCCGTGACGGTCGCGCTTGACGCGGCAAGCATGGACCTGGCCGGCATGCGCATCCTGGTCGTCGATGACACCGCCGTCAACCGACTGATTCTGGACGCGGCGCTCACCTCGCAGGGCGTCCTGGTTACCTGTGTCGCGAGCGGCGAGGCTGCGCTGGAGGAAATCGATCGGGCCGCGGCCGGCGGCAACCCCTATCGCGCGGTACTGCTGGATTGCCGGATGCCCGGGATGGACGGAATAGAAGTGGCCGATCGGATCCGGCATCGCGGGCTCGGGTCACACGACCGTCCGATCATACTGATGCTCACCTCCGACGACCTGGGCGCAACCATGGCGCGCGCTCGCGATGCGGGCGTCGAGGTCTTCATGGTCAAGCCGATAAAGCGCGCCGATCTGTTCGCCGTGCTGAACCGGGCACTTGGCGCCGGTGGTGCATCATCGCAAATCACCTCGGCCGCCGAGCACACCGGCGTCGATTCGACCTCCGCCAGCGACGTGCTGGGCGAGATGCGCCCGCTCAGGATCCTGCTGGCCGACGATTCACACGACAACCGCTTGCTGGTGCACGCCTACTTCAAGAAGATGCCCTACATTATCGACGAAGCCGAGGATGGCGCCGCGGCGGTCGAAAAGTTCAGGACCGGCATCTACGATCTGGTGCTGATGGATATCGAGATGCCGATCATGGACGGCTACTCGGCGACCCGGGCGATACGCGCGATGGAGAAGGAAACCGGACGCCCCCGTATCCCGATCATCGCGCTGACGGCTTCCGTCCTCGCCGAGGCGTTGGACAAAGCAATCGACGCGGGGTGCGATGCTTACGTCGTCAAGCCGGTCAAGAAAGCCACCCTGCTGGCCGCCGTTCACAAGGCGACCCGTGATGCCGAAACGAACGGCGGTGCCTGCGCGCCTGAACCGCCGCATGCGCAATCACCGTAAAGTACCCATACAGTTCGCATCGTCACGGCACTCGGCGGCTGCGGGATGACGCTGGCACTCGGCTAACCTCGGCACAACTCGCGGCGACGACATGAGCGAATGATCAGACGTGAAGGCCGCCGTTGATTAACCAGACGACCAATATGATCATGAGCACCAGCATCAACAAGCCGCCCGGGTCTCTGGCGCCGTGATGATAGGTTCGGTAGCCGCCACCGCCGCCGAATAGAATCAGCAAGATAATGAGAATCAACAGCATCGTGATTTAACTCTCCAAGCTGGCTGGCACCTCGGCTAATGCCAGGTCAGTTGATTTTTTACTGCGGTGACGCCTTGTGCGGCGGCCGCGAGGTCGCCGGCATGCTTTGCGGCCTGGGCCGACTTGACCACCCCGCTCAACAGGATCTTGCCATGATCGCAATCGACGGCAACCGGATAGTTGTCGGCAACACCGTCACGGGCAAGCGCGCTCTTGACCTCGGTGATCAGC
>PLDK01000033.1 GCA_003135135.1 Deltaproteobacteria bacterium | reverse complement strand
GGGAAATTGGGGAGCAGGCCAGCCCGGCTCGCCCGAAATCGCGCGAACTCCACTGTCGGCTGAAATTATTTTTGACGGAACAAAGCTAGCCCTAGAGCGCAGCCGTCCCAAAACCACTACAGGTGGGCACTGGTTCAGTTTGAAAGCAAAACCAATTCTTCGATAGTCCATCGGTGATCCGCAATCCCTGCCGCCATCGCAGGCGTCATTTTAACAGTCAAGCAGATACGCGCGAAGTTGTAATGCACGAAATGGAGGGCCGTCGCGAAGCGGTGATTGTCCAGCTTTTTTGAATGCCCTGCCGTGAGCCGAGTATAGCGCCGCATGTTCTGGCGCATCGTCTGGTTGTGCTTTTCAACGTAGCTCGTGTTGATATGCTCGCGGTCAGGATTGCCCCGAATTATCTTGCGTTCAGCGCTCCAGCAGATTGAAGGACTGTATCGCTTTTCAGCTTCAGGATCGGTGCCATACATTTTGACTAGCATCGCGTAGTCGATTCCGTGCGGAAACGCCGCGTCCACTGCATTCAAGTAACAGTGAAATCCATCGGTCGTTAGCTGTATCGGATTGGCAACGCGTGAGGCTACGTCCTGCATAAATGCGTAAGCGTCCTGCGCTTCGCGCCGTCCGACCAGCCACGAAACCATCAGCTTTGAATCGGCGTCGATTGCAGTCCACGTCCACACATCGCCATATCCGAATTGGCCTTGATGCTCAGCGGGCACGTTCTTTTTCTTCGCGTAGCAGAACGACCAAATTTCATCGGCCTGAATGCGTTGCGAAATGAGGCCGCGAACGTGCTCATCGTGATAAGCCTCGCACGCTTCGCCTAAATCACGAAGTAGTTTGAGAACGGTATTCTTTGCAACGCCAGTAATGCGCGTGATTGCGTTGATGCCGTTGCCTTCGACAAGCAGAGAAACAATCTGCGCGCGTTGCTCAATGCTTAACGTGTTCATACTGAACAATATACTTGAGCGCTCAGGAATAGTCAAGGCCCAAAAAAAGACCCGGCGAATCATAAGCTCGCCGGGTCAGACCAAAAGACAATTTCCTATCAGCGTTGGCCTACTTTCCGAATAGTAGCAGGCCATCTCATCTTGTCGTCAGTAATTACACGACGCCCACCATACGGAGAAGCAGGGTCGCCGCCCTTCAAAGGCGTGCGTGCTTCCTCCTTAGCCGGCCGTGCTCGACGCGCCTTTATTGCCTCACGGTCTACTTGGGGGTTTTTGTCCAACAGTGCTTCGATGTCTAGCTTTTCCATAGTTTTGCCCCGATTATCTACACAACCATCAGCGGCGTGTAGCCTTGCCTTGTGTGGATTGCGCTCGACTGCCCCATTTTTACCATGTAGTCAGTTAGCAACCTGTGATACGCACGAACAGCCTCGTTGAATTTTGGTTCTTGGCCAAAATCGTCGATTTTCAGGTTTAGATCGCGACGAAGCCGCTCCATATTGATTCCAATCCCATGAGAATTCCACAACCCTACGTCGTTCAGTTTGTCTGCAATTTCCTTTGCGCGCTCTTTCTTCATCGGTTCTGTAACGGGAAGACGCCTTGTTTCAGTTTCGGTCCAATTCTTAAATTTGTACTTCACTAACCATTCTTCGAGCAGCGATCGTGCCAAGTCGCGGGCCTGCTCGTAGGAATACAGACGACCCTGATCGAAATTGAGAAGTATCTCCATCTCGGCGGTACTGGCATTGCCAGCGTTCGCCTTCTTCAACAAGTCCTCGTATCGAATCAGATAACCAAGCGCGGGAATCATCCCTCCTCCGCCTGGGGACTCTACTTGAGGATCGATTGGACCGAGTATCGAGTAATAGTCCATGTATATTGCATCGCCCGACATCACCAAGATCGTACCCGCCGACATCGCATGACTAGGCACAAGGAAATCGACTGTTTGATAGTGAAATCGAAGTGTATCGGAAATTCGTCTAGCGGTTTCTGCAAATCCTCCCTGCGTCTCCAGCATGAAAACTAGCTTCTTCTGCCTGTTTTCTATCGCTTCAATGGCGTCACGAATAGCATCGTCAATACCGAATATAATCGGACCGGCGAACGCCACGCAGTCGGCGTCGAAAGCCTTTTCCAATCGCTGTTGGTAAGCCCGCAATCCATTTTCAACAAGTTGATTAGCAGTAAACGGGATGCTTGGCACAGGTTACGGATTCCGCTTGTTCCAACGAGTCTTGGCTGCTTTTCTGGCTATCGCTTTTCGGCGGGTTGCGGACAGCTTCTTCGCTCGCGCGGGACCTCCCTTGAGACCGCCCATTCGCCCCATTGCCGCCGCAGCCTCACTCAACGTCATGCCAGCCGAAAATTCCTCTTCGCGTCCCGCATCAGTGGTCGCCAATTCCACGACTCGATGAGCAAGTTGGTTCATATCACGCGGCATCCTTGAGCGCTTAACCATCATGGATTTCCTCATTGCAAACCAGTAGAATCAGGCAAGCGGCGGCGAGTGTCTTGGCCGATCCTTCGTTCTTCCTGCAAGAAGACGCGACCCGTGGGTCGGAACAACCATTGGAAAGCCTCGCCGCCGCGCCCGATATGCTGAACTTGATATCCTCGTTTCGTCCTTACTTGTGTGCTTATGTACATTAGCAGATAGCAAGCGGTCAAGCATATACTTACAAGCAAGCATAAATTTTCCCTTGTAAATTGCGCATTACGCTTTATCTTCGTTTCAAACTGAACTAAATTGAGGAGTAGCCCGATGGCAGACAAATTCGAGTTGGTCCCTGGTACGGGTACGACGCTAGACATTGCGCACACGATAGGGTTGACGGTCGTTGCGTTGCTTACGGCGCTTGCTGAGCACTCGCCGGAGACCCTTACGAGCGTGAGCGACTATCTGGTCCGAGTCGGGGTCGCAGCGCAGAAGGCGAACGCTACCGACGAGCAGAAACAAATCATCAAACGGGCGCTTGGGATCGTTACCGGAGTGGCAATCGGCATCACGAAGTAACTTGAAAGCCTGCTGTTCAAAACACAAGTAAAGTTTTTCGTTCATTGTGGGCCTCCTAGAAACTTCGTTCTATCGAAACTGAACCAGTGCCTACAGGTGGTAGAATTTGCCCCTTCCAGCTCGATTCGATCGCTCAGAATCGCGCCCATCGCGGTCTGACTTTCGCGGCGAGCGCGCGTTCTATCGACCTTCGCCGACCGCCTGGCCGCTTCGGATCGACCGACTCAGCGGAGAGTCTGTCCGGCGGGCTCCAGCAGTTCCGGCGAATCGTTATGTACATTGTTGACCTTGGGCGACACCGGAGTCGCGATCAGCAAGTCAGCGGGCGCGGGAACCAGCAGCCGCTTGAGCGCGAGCGGATCGGCCGCGCGCGGATCCATCCAGTCGTCGGCGTCGCGATCTGCGAGTATCACCGGCATCCGATCGTGATACTGCCCGACCACGGCGTTGGCCGTCGTCGTGATGATCGTGAACGTCGTCTCCCACACGCTCGGCTCCTTCTGCCACGCCTCGTAAAGTCCGGCGAACAGGACCAGCCGGCTATCCTCGCGATGGAACTAGGCCGGCTGTCGCGCGGTCTTCGGCCCGGTCCATTCGAAGAAACCATCGGCCGGCACCACGCATCGCCGCTTTTGGAACGCGTCGCGAAATGCGGGCCGCGCCTCGACCGTCTCCGACCGCGCGTTGATGCACTTGCTCGCCATGCTGGCGTCTTTCGCGCCGCTCTTGACCAGGCCCCACGTGGCGGGAATCACTTCGCGATTTTCGTACTTGATCCTCACTATGAAATGTTTCTGCATCGGCGCGACGTTGTAGCGCGGCCGATAATCGACGAACGAGTCCGCCGGGACGCCGAGTTCGGCTGCTATCGAATTGCCGTCGCGGCGCGTGATTGTGAATCGTCCGCACATCAGTTGCCGCCGGTGGGCGCCGAGGCCGCCGATTGCGCCTGCTTGAAGACTCGCGCGATGAGTTCCTGCGCCTCGGCCTGAATCCGATGAAGATGCTCCACCCCGCGAAAGCTCTCCGCGTATATCTTGTAGACCTCTTCGGTGCCCGACGGACGCGCCGCGAACCATCCGCTCTCCGCGATCACCTTGATTCCGCCGATCGCCGCTCCGTTGCCGGGCGCCACGGTCAATGTTTTGACAATTTTCTCACCCGCCAGTTCGCGCTCATTCAGTTGCGCGGGAGTCAGCTTCTTCAGAATTTCCTTCTGCGCGGGCGTAGCGGGCGCGTCGATACGCTCGTACGCCGGCGCACCGAACTCGCGCGTCAAGTCGTTGTACGTCGCGCCGGGGTCGCGCCCCGTCCGCGCGGTCATCTCGGCCGCCAGCAAGCCCAGGATGAGTCCGTCCTTGTCTGTGGTCCACACGGTTCCATCGGTGCGCAGGAACGACGCGCCGGCGCTTTCCTCGCCGCAAAATCCGACCGAACCATCGATCAGCCCGTCCACGAACCACTTGAAGCCCACCGGAGTCTCGACGAGCTTGCATCCGATGCTCGCCGCGACGCGATCGATCATGGCGCTGCTCACCACCGTCTTGCCGACCGCCGCATCTTTGCGCCATCGGGCGCGATTGCGAAACAGGTACGAGATCGCAACCGCGAGATAGTGATTCGGATTCATCAGTCCGCTCGACCGAGTGACTATTCCGTGCCGGTCCGCGTCGGTGTCATTGGCGAACGCGACGTCGAAACGATCGCGAATCGCCAGCAAGCGCGTCATCGCGTACTGCGACGAGCAATCCATCCTGATCTTCCCGTCCCAGTCGGCGGTCATGAAGCGAAATGTCGGATCGACCACGTCGCTGACCACCGTCGCCTTGATTCCGTACTTTTCGATCACCGCGGGCCAGTAGCGCACCGCCGCGCCGCCGAGCGGATCGATTCCGACCTCCACGCCCGCGCCGCGAATCGACTCCATGTCGACGACATTGCCCAGGTCGCCGACGTAAGCGCCGATATAATCGTGGCTATGAACCGTCGCCGCCGTGCGCGCCCGCTCGTACGCAACGCGCCGCACCCCGGCCAGCTCGGCCTTGAGAAATTCGTTGGCCGTATTCTGAATCCAATCGGTGACCGTGGAATCAGCCGGGCCGCCGTTGGACGGATTGTACTTGAAGCCGCCATCGCACGGCGGATTGTGCGACGGCGTGATCACGATCCCGTCCGCCAGCCCGCTCTTGCGCCCGCGATTGTAGGTCAGGATCGCGTGCGAGATCGCCGGCGTCGGCGTGTATCCGCGCTGGCTATCCACCATCGTCTCGACCCCATTGGCAGCCAGCACTTCGAGCGCGCTGGCGAACGCCGGGACCGAAAGCGCGTGCGTGTCCATCCCGAGGTAGAGCGGCCCGTTGATATTTTGACTTTTGCGGTAGAGGCAAATCGCCTGGCTGATCGCCAGGATGTGCGCTTCGTTGAATGCGCTGTCCAGCGAGGAGCCGCGATGCCCCGAGGTGCCGAACGCGACTCGTTGCGCGGGATTGCCGGCGTCGGGCTTGCAGGCGAAGTAAGCGGTGATCAACCGGGGGATATCGACCAGTTGCGATTGATCGACGGGTTTTCCGGCAAGCTCGCTTACTTTCTCGGACATGGAGAAGAGACCTCGTCTCCCGCTGTGATGTGCGATCGATTCCCCGAGAGTGCGCAGCCGGGAGAGGCCGTCCGCCGCGACTTATGTGGAGCGGGTGATCGGTTTCGAACCGACGACCTCGTGCTTGGCAAGCACGCGCTCTACCAACTGAGCTACACCCGCTCTCCAAACCGCCGCGATGAATCCATTTGATTATCCGGCGAGGCAGCGCCTGTCAAATCGCCGCCCGCTTGCCCGCCGCGGCAATTGGTTTTGGCCGCAGCGCCATGACCACGCGCACATAGTAATCCACGCACGACCACACGCTCACCGCCATCGCGATCCACAGCACGAACATCCCGGCGGCGAAGAAATCGACGTGCCAATACGTATAATGAATCAGCAGACCCTCAATCGCGATCGACTGCAACGCCATCTTGTACTTGCCGAGCTCCTCGGCCGCCACGATCAACCCCTCGGCCGCCGCCACCGCGCGCAGTCCCGTCACCATTATTTCGCGCGTCACCAGCACCACCACCATCCACGCCGGCACGTGTGGCGTTCGCGCCATCCCGGCAAGCATGATCAGCACCGTCGCGACCACCAGCTTGTCGGCCATCGGATCGAGAAACTTGCCGAGCGTCGTGACCGAGTCGTAATTGCGCGCGAGGTAGCCGTCGAAAAAATCGCTGACCGTTGCGATCAAGAACACCCCGGCCGCAAGCCACGAAGCGGCCGGCCCGCTGTACATCAGGATCCAGATCAGGATCGGCGCGGTGGCGATCCGCAGCAGCGTGACAATATTTGGCGGCGTCATCGGCACGGGCTTGGCCTGTCTTCAACTCTACGAAACTGCACGGCGAAGGTTTCGTTTTTCACTGCAATCCGCACCTTCGAGAATATTTGAATCGAATCAAGGTGGCAAATCGCAGCCGCTCGATCGCCTTGACTGGCCGAGCGCAGACCGAGTAGCGTCATTTTGACACAACGCGCGCTCCGCGATTCACCCGCAGGCGCGCCCGAGGCCACCTGATGAGGCATAATGCGCAACTGTCCAGCGACTTCCTGGTAATCGGCGGCGGCATCGCGGGCCTGACCTTCGCGATCAAGGCGGCCGAAGCCGGCACTGTCACCGTCCTCACCAAGGCCGGCAGCTCCGAGGCCAACACCGCCTACGCGCAGGGCGGTATCGCCAGCGTGTGGAGCGTCCACGACTCGTTCGAATCGCACATCGAGGACACGCTGCGGGCGGGCGCCGGCTTGTGCGATCGCGCCGCGGTCGAGACCATAATTCGCGAGGGTCCCGAGGCGGTGCGCGAATTGATCCGGCTCGGCACTCGCTTCACCCGGGTTGAGACCGGCGGACCCGACGACAGCGAACAAGAGTACGACCTGGGCCGGGAGGGTGGGCATAGCCATCGCCGCGTGCTTCACGCGCAGGACCTGACCGGCCGCGAAATAATGCGTGCGCTGACCGAGGCCGCCGCCGCGCGGCCGAACATCCGCACTTTGGAAAATCACATCGCGATCAATCTGCTGGTCGAGAATCCCACCGCGGGAAAGCCGTACGCATGCTGGGGCGTCTATGCGCTCGACCGCAGCACTCACGAAATCCGCAAAGTGATTTCGCGCGCCACGATGCTGGCGACGGGCGGCGCCGGCAAGGTCTATCTCTACACCACCAATCCCGATATCGCGTCGGGCGACGGCGTCGCGATGGCGTATCGGGCGGGCGCGGCGGTCGCCAACCTCGAGTTCTACCAGTTCCATCCCACCTGCCTGTATCATCCCGCCGCCAAGTCGTTTCTCATTTCGGAGGCGCTTCGCGGCGAGGGCGCGATTCTGAAATTGCCCGACGGCACCGCCTTCATGAAGCGCTACCATCCCGACGCCGAGCTGGCGCCGCGCGACATCGTAGCGCGCGCCATCGACTCCGAGATGAAACGTCACGGGCTGGACTTCGTGTATCTCGATTTGAGCCATCGCGACGCCGATTTCATCCGGCGGCGGTTCCCGAATATCTTCAAGGGATGCTTGAGCTTTGGATATGACCTGACCAAAGGACCAATTCCGGTGGTGCCCGCGGCGCATTACATGTGCGGCGGCGTGCAGACCGATCTCGATGGACGCACCTCGATTCCGCGCCTGTACGCGGCCGGCGAGGTCGCGATGACCGGACTGCACGGCGCCAACCGGCTCGCCTCGAACTCGCTGCTCGAGGCCGCCGTGATGGGCCGGCGCGGGTTTGCCGCGGCGCGCGAAATCGTCGCGTCGGGAGGCGGCGCGCCGCCCGAATTCCCGGAGTGGGATCCCGGGCGCGCGATCCGCAGCGAGGAGCGCGTGATGATCACCCAGAGCTGGGACGAGATTCGCCGCCTGATGTGGAACTACGTCGGCATCGTGCGCAGCGACCAGCGACTCGAGCGCGCGCTTCGCCGCATCGAGTTAATCAAGGAGGAAATCCACAGCTACTACTGGGACCACCTGCTCGACGCCGACACGATCGAGTTGCGCAACCTGGCAACGGTCGCGGAGCTGGTCGTGCGATCCGCGATGACCCGGCGTGAGTCGCGCGGCTTGCATTACAACATCGATCATCCCGAAACCGGCGGCCCCGAATGGGTGCATCCGACCGTGCTGCAAAAATTCGCTCAGTAGATCTGAAAATTCCGCGCCGCGGGATCGATCTCATGCAAGCGGATGAAGTGAAGATGTACTCGGACTACAAGAGTCCGTTCGCCTATCTCGCATTCGATCCCGCCTTCGCGCTCGAACAGCGATTTCGGATTCGGCTGCGATGGATTCCGTTCCAGCTTCGAATCAAGGGCAAGGGCGAGCGCAGTCTCTACTCCGAACACAAGGCGCGATACTCGTATCTCGACGCGCGGCGATGGGCCAAGCCGCGCGGCCTGATCATTCGCGGGCCGTTGAAGGTTTACGACACCACGCCGGCTCTCATCGGCGGGCTGTTCTCGCAGCAGCACGGCCGCCTGCTCGATTACAGCCGTCGAGTTTACGAGTTGTTCTTCAAGCGCGAACTGGAAGCCGACGAGCCCGACGCGGTCGCGGGCGTAGTCGCAAGCCTCGGCATGTCCGCCGGCGACTATCGTAAATATCTTTCAGGCGAGGGCGCTGCTGCCTATCAGCGCGCTCAGGAGGAGGCCGCCGCCGACCACGTCTTCGGCGTGCCGCTGTTCTTCTTCGAGGGCGAACCGTTCTGGGGTCACGACCGCATCCCGCTTCTCGAGCATCGCCTCACCGAAGCAGGCTTGGCGGTTAGCTAGACTACGCCACCGGCGCGGGCTGACGCGCCGGATTGGGCTCGTACGAAAAGGCGAGCTTGTCGCCGTCGAGGTCCGCCGTCGCCTTGCCGCCCTTCGTCAGCTTGCCGAACAGCACCTGGTCCGCAAGCTCGCGTGCGATCTCGTTTTCGATCAACCGCCCCAGCGGGCGCGCGCCGAAGCGCGGATCGTGACCATGTTCCGCCAGCCATTTCTTCGCCGCCGGCGTCACCGTCAGCGTGACCTTCTGCTTGTCGAGGCGCTCCTGCAGTTCCGCGATGAACTTGTCCACCACCCGTTCCATAACCGGAGGACTAAGCGGCGCGAACTCGATCGTCGCCGACAGCCGGTTTCTGAACTCCGGCGCGAACATCCTCTCCAGCACGTTCTTGGGATTTCCCTGGCCGGTTCCGCCGTGGAAGCCGATCATCGCGCGCGACAGCTCTTGTGCGCCCGCATTCGTCGTCATCACGAGGATCACGTTGCGGAAATCCGCCTTGCGCCCGTTGTTGTCGGTGAGCGTTGCGTGATCCATCACCTGCAACAGGATGCTGAACAAATCGGGATGCGCCTTTTCGATCTCATCGAGCAGCAGCACGCAATGCGGCGTCTTGTTGATCGCGTCGGTGAGCAATCCGCCCTGATCGAAGCCGACGTATCCCGGCGGCGCGCCGATCAAGCGCGACACCGTGTGCCGCTCCATGTACTCGCTCATGTCGAAGCGAATGAACTCGACGCCCATCACCTTCGCGAGTTGCCGCGCGACTTCGGTCTTGCCGACGCCCGTCGGTCCGGCGAACAAAAACGCACCGACCGGCTTGTCGGGATGGCCCAGCCCCGAGCGCGCCAGCTTGATCGCGCGCGCCACCGAGTTGATGGCCTCGTCCTGGCCGAACACCGCCTGCTTCATATCCTCGTCGAGCGTCTGCAGCCGTCCGCGATCGGTCGCCGACACCGTCCGCTCCGGAATCTTCGCCATCCGCGCCACCGTCCGCTCCACGTCGCGCGTACCCACCGTCACCGGTTCCGTCGTTCCGGCGCCGCGCAAATGCCCCGCGACTCCGGCCTCGTCCATCACGTCGATCGCCTTGTCGGGCAGGAACCGGTCGTTGACGTATCGCGCCGACAGCTCGACCGCCAATCTGATCGCCGAATTCGTGTAGCGGACGTTGTGATGCTTCTCGTAGTACGACTTGATGCCGCCCAGAATCTGCACGGCCTCGTCCTGCGTCGGCTCGACCACGTCGATTCGCTGGAAGCGCCGCGCCAGCGCCTTGTCCTTGTCGAACGAGCGCTTGTATTCCTGGTAAGTCGTCGATCCGATACATCGCAGATCGCCCGACGCCAGTGCGGGCTTGAGCAGGTTGGACGCATCCATGGTCCCGCCGGAAGCCGCGCCGGCGCCGACTATCGTGTGAATCTCGTCGATGAACAAAATCCGCTTCGAGTCGCCGACCACCGCCTTGATGACCGCCTTCAGCCGCTGCTCGAAGTCCCCGCGAAACCGCGTCCCCGCCAGCAGCGCGCCCATGTCGAGCGCGTAGATCTCGACGCCCTTGAGCGCGTCGGGCACCTCGCCCTTATGAATTGCCAGCGCGAGTCCCTCGGCCAGCGCGGTCTTGCCGACCCCTGCCTCGCCCACGAAAATCGGATTGTTCTTGCGCCGGCGCAGCAGCACGTGCACCGCGCGCTCGAGTTCTTTCTTGCGGCCGACCAGCGGATCGATTTTTCCGTCCGCCGCGCGCTTGGCCAGGTTGATCGCGTAAGTATTGAGTGCCTTCGACGGCGACAGCTTGCGCTCGCCTTCTTCGTCGCCGCCTTCGGGTTCGTGTCCCTCGTGATCGATCGAGTCCTTGTCCGATTCCTCGCCGTCCTCGTCGTCTTCCGCGCCCGCCTTCGAAACCCCGTGCGAGATATAATTGATCGCATCGAAGCGCGTAACGCCCTGCTCCTGCAGAAAGAAAATCGCCGGCGATTCGGTTTCATGAAACATCGCGACCAGCACGTTGCCGCCCGTGATTTCCTGCCGCCCCGCCGATTGCACGTGCAACGCCGCCCGCTGCAGCGCCCGCTGCACCCCGATCGCGTAGCGCGGCGACACTTCCTCGTCCTTGGGCATCCGCTCGACCTGCTCGTCGAGGTAATGCGCCAGCTTGCGCCGCAGCCCATCCAGATCGGCGCCGCAATGTTTCAGTATCTCGGTCGTCGTCACGTCGTGGAGCATCGCGAACAGCAGATGCTCCAGGCACACGAACTCGTGACGCCGGTTGACGGCTTCGCTCATCGCGAGTTGCAGCGTCACCTGCAGTTCGCGGCTGATCATGATGTTGTTATTCGACGCAGCCATGGGTGCTATCGCCTGCTCACTCCTTTTCCATCACGCACTTGAGCGGATACTCGGACTCACGCGCGAGTTCCTCGACGGTATGCGTCTTGGTCTCCGCGACTTCGAATGGATATACGCCCGCCACGCCCATCCCGTTCTGATGCACGTGGAGCATGATTCGGGTCGCCTCGGCATGCTGCTTGTGAAACACCGCTTTCAATACTTCGACCACGAACTCCATCGGCGTGTAATCGTCGTTGAGCAAAATAACCTTGTACAGAGGCGGTTTGGCGGTCTTCGACTTGGTGCGGGTCTTGCGCTCGGTGGCGATATCGCCGCCGCCCGGCCGGCCATCGCCGTCGCCGTCAGCGCCGGTGATTCGCGCCGAAACCGTCCGTTTGCGCACGAAATCCACCATCGCACCTCAGTCGCTCGGAGCGCCTCGCTCCGTCTGACATATATAATATCAAATTCGAGCATGGCTGGTGAGCATCCGGCAAAATTCGGTTCGGTTGCGATAAGTCTGATATTTTGACCGTTGTGATTTGCTCATGCGATGGGAGTGAACAATTGAAACTTTGCCATGAATGATTCCGCGCCCAGGCTCGAAGTCGCGATCGTCGAGGGAATCGACAAAATTCCCCGCGCGGCGTGGGACGCCCTGCTCGCCCCCGACGATTCCCCATTCGTCGAATGGGATTGGCTGTATGCGATGGAGCACTCCGGATCGGCTGCGCGCAGCACCGGATGGGCCCCGTATCATCTCGTGGTTCGAGAGCTGCGCCGAAAACGAATCGTCGCTGCAGCCCCGCTCTACCTCAAAACCCACAGCATGGGCGAGTTCGTCTTCGACCATGGATGGGCCGACGCGGCCGAGCGCGCCGGCATCGGCTACTTCCCCAAGATTCTGGTCGGCGTGCCGTTCACGCCGCATACCGGACGCCGATTTCTGACCGCGCCGGGCGCCGATCGAGCCGGCCTCATCAATCTGCTCGGCCTCGCGCTCACCTCCATCTGCGAGGACAACCAGCTGTCGAGTGTGCACGTCAATTTTTGCGAGCCCGACGAAGCTGCCGCGCTCGCGCCGATCGGATTCATGGAGCGGCTCGGCTATCAGTACCATTGGCATAACGCGGGCTTCGCGACCTTCGACGATTATCTCACCCGCCTCAAGCACAAGCGGCGCACCGCCGTCCGCCACGAACGCGCCGCGATGGACGAGCAGGGCATCCACATCCGCGTCGTCGCGGGCGAAGAAATTCCCGATCGGATGTTCCCCGAGATGTATCGAATCTATTGCTCGACGATCGAAAAGCTTTACTGGGGCCGTCGCTATCTCACCGGGGAATTTTTCGACCTCATCGGCAAATCCTTCAAACGCAACATGGTTTTTATCGGCGCGTACGCGGGACGCGAACTGATCGCCGGCGCCGTCAATCTGGCCAAGGCCAACGTGATGTACGGCCGCTATTGGGGATGCTTCCGCGAGGTCCGCTTCCTGCACTTCAACGTCTGCTACTACGCCGGCATCGAGCACTCGATCCTGAGCGGCATTCAGCGTTACGAGCCCGGCGCCGGCGGCGAATACAAATGGCTGCGCGGTTTCGATCCCGCACTCACCCGCAGCATCCATTACGTCTCCAACCCGGATCTCAAGCGCGCAGTTGCGGGATTCCTCAAGCGCGAGCGTCACGAAGTTGAGCGATGGATCGTCGCGGGAAAGGAGCGCAGCCAGCTCAAGCCCCCGCCCCCGTCAGACGCCGAGATCGAGTAAGTGAAAAACGCGAGCGCCCGGCTAGTCGTCGTCGCGGTCGGTTTCCGGGATCGCTATCGACGTCAACTGGCGCGGCACGTTATCGACAGGATTCAGTTCAGGTATCTGCTTGCTGCCGCCGACGCCGAGTTCCTTGAACCGGCGCGCAGCGGGAAGAACCATCCGTTCCAGTGAACCGACGGCCTTGTTGTACGAGCCGACGGCTTTGCTGAGATCGCCGCCAATATCTTCGATGTGTTCTGCCATGGTGCCCATGCGCTCGTACAAATCTTTACCAAGGTCGGCGATGCGTTGCGCGTTCTCCGCGAGTTGCTCCTGACGCCATCCGTAGGCCACCGCACGCAGCACTGCGATCAGCGTAGTCGGCGTGGCAAGAATCACGCGCTGGTTCACGCCCTGTTCAATTAAGGACGGATCCTGCTCGAGCGCGGCACTGAAGAAGGCCTCGCCCGGGAGGAACATCACGACGAATTCGGGCGTCGGCTGCAGATGCTCCCAATAGTTCTTCGCACCCAGCTTGACCATGTGATCGCGCACCTGCCGCGCGTGTTCCTTCAGTTTCGTCATTCGCAGCTCATCGGTCGGTGCTTCCAGGGCGTCGAGATACGCCTGCAGCGGCGCTTTTGCATCGACCACTATATTCTTGCCGCCGGGAAGTTGGACGCGCATATCAGGCCTGAGTCTTCCGCCCTCGGTGTCCACGCTCTCCTGCTGAAAGAAATCGCATCGCTCGATCATCCCGGCCAATTCTACGACGCGCTTGAGCTGAACTTCGCCCCATCGCCCGCGCACGATTGGGGCACGCAGCGCCTTCACGAGATTTCCCGTCTCCGTTCGGAGCAAATCCTGCGTAGATATCAGCGACCGCACTTGCTCAGTCAGCGTTCCGTAAGCCGTGCTCCGAGCCTGTTCCAGCGACCGGATTTGCTTCGTCATTTCGGCGAGCGAATCGCCCAGCGGTTTCACCAGCGTTTCGATTTCCTGCTTGCGCGCTTCAAGCTCGCCTGACGCCTCGCTTCTGACGGTGTTGAGTCTTTCGGTCGCAAGCGCCAGGAATCCGTCGTTGTTCTGATGAAGGGCGTCGGCGGCGAGTGCTCGAAAGGTGTCAGAGAGCTGCTCCTTGGCTTTGTCGAGCAGACCTTTCTCCTCTCCAAGGCGCTTTTCGGTTTCTTCGAGCTGCACCTTGAGACGCGTCGCGTTGCGCTGCGCCAGCAGCCATCCGATTGCAATCCCGAGGAAAGCACCGACCACAACTGCTGCCACGAATTCTATTGCCATCTGGCGCCCCCTGGTTCCCCCGGGAGGATTCTATTCCCCATGCGCGAAGCCGTCTAATCACTGCCGGCATTTTTACAGCTCGCGACGGCAACGGCTGCCCTGCGATGCGCCCGTGCGCCGCGCCTGCTATCGTGACCCTGAAAACGGAGCTGATGCTTGAAAGACCTGCTCACCAAAGGCTCGATTCCGATTCTGCTCGGCACCGGCGGTGTCGGTAAGACGACGGTCGCCGCCGCGCTCGGACTCGCAGGCGCATCTGCCAATCTCAACACCGCGGTGATAACCGTCGATCCTTCCGAGCGCCTGCGTGACGCGCTCGGCCTGGCGCACCTGGGCGGCCAGCCAACCCGAATCGGGGGCCGGCAGCTTGCCGCGGCCGGACTCGACCGCCAGCTTCGGCTCTCCGCGATGATGCTTGACGTGACGGGCGCCTGGGACGCCATCGTCGAGCGCTTGGTTGCCGACCCGGCGACGCGCCGCAGAATTTTCGACAATCCATTCTACAAAAGCCTGACCGCCGAGTTCGCCGGCTCAGAGGCCTTCGCCGCGCTCCAGCAACTTTACGATCTTCATCAGACCGGCGCCTTCGAGCTCGAAGTCGTGGACACTCCCCCCGCCTCACACTCCTTCGAGTTCCTGCAGACGCCGGCGCGGTTCATTCGCCTGCTCGATTCGCGGACGGCGCGATGGCTGTTTACGCCGTCGCTCTCTGCCGGGCGGATTGCGATGAAGGTCGCCAGCAAGGCCGCGCGATTTGTGGTGCACGAGCTCGAGTGCTTTGCCGGCGCCAACGTGCTTTCGACCATCACCGATTTCTTCGCCGCTGCCGCCGAGAGCATGGACGCAATTATCGATCGTCTGCACAAAACCGAAGCGTTGCTGCATTCGCCCGCCGTTCGGTTCGTGATGGTGACGACGGCGGAACCCGATCGCATCCGCCAGGCGCGCGAGCTGCTCGGCCAGATGAACTCCGAGGGGCTCAAGCTCGCCGCAATAGTGATCAATCGGTTCCTCGACGAGCGCACCTGGTCGGCCATCGCGGATTTGGCCGAGCGTCCGTTGAGTCATCTCGCGGAAATTTCGGAATTGAGATCGTCGCTCACCAGAGACGACGGGGACGGCGCCGGATTCGGCCGGATGGTCCATCACTTCGAGGATTATCGCGACCGGACCCTCGACGATATCGAGCGCGTCGCGACCTTCGCGCGCGAACTTCCGCCCGGCGTCAAGCTCGCAATCGCGCCGGAAGTCGAAGCCGGCGTGCGCGACCTGGCCGCCCTCTCGCGCGTCTCCCGCTACGTGACCTCAGGCACCGCGATTCTCAAACCGCTCGAGGCCGCTGCTTCGCGGCTGCGCACCCGGCACGACGCCCGCACATTGCTCGTCCCCTGAACAAAGGCTTGCTGTGTTGCCCATGCCCCCGCACCCTGCACGGCGCCCGCACATTGCACGTTGCCTGAAAAAGCCGGCTGTGTTGGCGATGCGCGCACCCGGCACGATGCTCGCACATTGCACGTTCCCTGAAAAAGAAAAGACCGGAGTGAGTCTGTAAGCCGGGTTCTGTGCCCTTGCGGGCAGCGATCATTCCTCTAGGCCGTCGATTGCTCGCCGGCTCATGCGACCATACCCGAGGCCTTAAGAGCGGGCCGCTCAGCCTCCTATTTGGTCTTGCTCCGGATGGGGTTTGGCATGCGCGCACGATCACTCGCGCGCCGGTGGGCTCTTACCCCGCCATTTCACCCTTACCCTTTCGGGCGGTGTATTTTCTGTGCCACTTTCCGCGGATCGCTCCGCGCCGTCGTTAACGGCCATCCTGCCCTATGGAGCCCGGACTTTCCTCTTCCCTGTTCAGGAAGCGATCGCCCGACTCACTCCGGCCCTTTTAGACTAGCATCTTTCCGATTCGGTCTCCCACGCGGCACCGCGCGGCAGGGGTGACCCCTGCACCCAGTATTAAGGCCGCCCGCCGTTGGCGCGCGCGGCCCCTGCCAACGGGTTAATACT
>PLDK01000021.1 GCA_003135135.1 Deltaproteobacteria bacterium | reverse complement strand
GCTTAAAGGACAGGAAACGCAACCTCCCCAGGAGGGCGATAAAACCGGCGGACTCTACTTATGATTGTCTTGAAATTGGGGAGCAGGCCAGAGTATGTCGGGCTCGGAGCTGTCGCAGGACGATATCCTGGGGCTTCTGTACGAGCCGGTTCTCCCGTACCCATCTTCCGCCTTCTTCTATATAGCTGGAATCTCAGAGCGCAAAACTCAATTGAAAGATTCCGATCTGGAGCACGTCGTAAACACGCTTGTAGGCGTGGCGGTCCGAGCATTCGATACCGAATCCTTTCTGATTTGGTGGCGTGAGGATCTGCGTCCGTTCCCGACAGTAGAGACTACCTAACACTTGCTCCGCCTTTGGACTCTTCCTTTGTCCAAGAAGACGAGGATGGCGATTTTCTGGTCAGAAGCGGTCGGCGGTCCAGAACAAAGATCGGGAGTCGGCGAAGATTTCGAACGCGCGCGCTGACGCAGCCTCCGGAGCCATCGCGAACCGGCGCGCGAGTTTGTCGGGTGCAAGAATCCGCCACATGTAAAAGTTGTCGGTATGATGCGCGACGGGGCAGCCCGCGCCGTCCAGCGCTTTTTCGAGCGTGGGATCGTGCGCGGTATGCGTGACGAGAACCGGCGGCGCGGCGGGCGTGGAAGCGCTGTGGAGCACGGCGGCGCGCTGATGATCCCCGATGCGTGCGCTCGTGACCGGCACGCCGGATGCCTCCTCGCCGAGGCACTTGAACGTCGCGAGCATCGCGTCAATCCCGACCGCGCTGGCAACGTAGCCGTATTCCATCACCATCGAGAGGCCGTAGAAGCGCGCCACCCGCGCGTATGCCGCAATCTGTCCGCCATCGCGACACACCACGAAATATTCCTCGGAGCCCTCACCGGGATGGAGCGGCTGATTGCCGGCGAATTTGAGATTGGCGCGCCACGCGGTGTCGTCGCGAACCGCGGTGACATTGAATCGACCGCTGTAGCTGCGATGAATCGCGGCAACTTCGGCAAGGTCGCGCGCAATCTCGAAACTGTCGATGACGAAACGATTGGGCGCGTTCAGTGAAGCGGCGCCCGCCAGGATGCTGAACTTGCGCTCGATCTCACGCCATCCGAATTGGTTGTAGAAGCTCAGGCGCTCCGCGAACAGCAAGGATACTTCGAAGCCCTCGCGCGCCATGGTATCGACCGCCAGGCGCATCAGCGCCGAGGCGACGCCCTTGTGCCGGTACTCCTCGAGCGTAAAGACGGAGCCGATGCCGCCCATGGGAACCGATTGTCCGCCGAGGTTTATGGCGCGATCGAAAATCTGGACGGTCGAAACCAGTTGGCCGCCATCGCGCGCAACCAGGCACAACGCGTCGCGAAAGCCGGGATCGTTATGGTTGTAGCGGGCGAAAAATTCGCCGTGGTCGTTGTACCACTGCCCGAGCAGGTCGAGCACCTCGTCACGCTCGCCGTGGTGCGCGGCCCGGACTTCCATCGCTTATTTCAGGTCGAGATGAACCGCGGTTGGCGCTCCGCCGCGATTGATTGTGAGATCGAGCGCCGACTGGGTTTTCATCGCTTCCATCAGGCCCATCGCCTGCATTGGATTGGTGACGGGCTTTCCGTCGATCGAGGTCACCAAGTCGCCGTTGCGCAGGCCGAGTTGGTCGAAGACGGAGCCCGGCGCGACCTGGGAGATCGAGAAGCCGTCGGTCTTGCCGTTGACGAAATGGGGCAACGCGCGCATCTGCGTGAAGAACTGGACAGGATTTTCCATCGTCTGCTGAACTTCGGCGCGGCTGGCCTCGAATTTTCCGGGACCGAGCTTCTTCAGCTTGAGATTGCTGTTGGCTTTGCTGTTGTCGTCGCTATTGTCGGTTTGATCATTGGCCCCAGGACGACCAAATCCGTGCGGTCCGCGCCGTATCGCAGGGTGAACGCCCCTTTGCCGGGGCGACCTAATCGCACTGCTCAAAGCGGAAGACGGCACTGCGGCAATCTCCGAGGCCGGAATCTCGATGGCGACGCGATGACCGTTGCGGTCGATGATCGCGCGGCTGGTTTCGACGGCTACGAGCTTGCCCGCATCCGGGATGTCCTCTCCCATCTGGTAGAGCGATTCGATGTTGTGATCATCCTCGACGATCACGTACGGCTTCGATTTGCTTAGCAGCGAGGTGCCGATCAGCTTCAGGTGCAGATCTTCTTCCACCACCGGCGCGGGTCCGCTCTCCTGCGGGACCTCGTTGAAGATGTCGCGCTTGACGATTGCGTCGTAGTAGGCGCGCGCGTGCGGGCCGGCGGCCTTCGGCGCGGCCGCCGATGCGGCGGGAGCGGCGGGTTCATTTGAAACGCTGCGCTCGATGATGTCCCGCACGCACATGGCCGAGACGATCGCCAGTGCTCCAACCAGGACGAAGTTCAGAATCGTGACGTGGAGTTGTGTGAACCTGATTTCCATCTACAGAATCGATTCAGCCTGGTAAGCACATCCTTTGACTAGACGGCCAAAGTCGTAGTTCCATTCACCCTTCCAGCGGCTGATCACAAGGCTGGCCTGGCTGTGACCGCCCCGGACCAGGTCCATCAGGCGCAACAGGTAGATGCTCTCATCCTGGCCGTTTTTGTTCAATGCCCGCTGGCGCTCGAGTCCCTTGGCCGCGATCTGCAGCAACTCGTAGCCCAGCGCCTGCAGCTTGATTCTTTCGACCCGCGCGTCGAGTCCGTTCTTATGCGCGGCGTCGGCGATTTCGAGCCGCTCGCGATAGCTCCATCCCTTAACCAGGTCCCACGCCGCCTCGAGGCAATCGTCGTTGTAAAGCATGCCCTTGAGCAGTGCGGGCAACGCGAGCATGAATTGCGGCGGCTGGCTGTCGGCGGTGCGCACCTCGACGTATTGCTTGAGGCGGACCTCGGTAAAAATCGTCGTCAGATGATTGGTCCAGTCGTCAACGGTGGCGCGCTCGCGGCCGTATCCGCGCGCCAGGTATTGGCGGAACGTCAGGCCCGGCGGCTGGGTGAGATCGATGTACTCATGATTGCGAATCAGGAAGTACATCGGCACGTCGAGCGCGTACTCGGCGTAATCCTCGAATGAGCAATCGCCGCGAAACACGAACTCCGGAACCCCGCTGCGTTGGCTGTCGGTGCCGGTCCAGATGTGTCCGCGAAAGCTGTGATAGCCGTTGAGGCCGCCGTCGCTCAGCGGTGAGTTGGCGAAAATCGCGTAGAGGAGCGGCACGATGCCCATGCTGACGCGCAGCTTGCGAATCGCGTCCGCCTCGTCGCTATAGTCCAGGTTGGCCTGCACGCCCGCGGTCTGCTTCATCATCCGCTGGCCGAGCGTCCCCATCCGCGCCATGTACGGGTACATGATGCGGTAGCGGACCTTCGGCAGCAGTTCGATCTGGTCGATGCGGCTTAAGGGCTGCATCCCCAGTCCCAGCACCGTCGCACCGATCTGGCTCGTTACGTCGATCATCTGTTGCACGTGGAGCGCGAACTCAGCATAGGCGCAGTGGATGGTGTCGCACTGCTCGCCGGACAACTCGATCTGACCGCCCGGCTCCAGTGTGATCGCCGCGCGTTCACCCTTGAGCGCCATGATGTGGCCGTGCTCGTTTTCGGGCTCGAAGCCGTAGCTGGCCGCCATCCGGCGCAGCAGGTCTTCGACGCCGCCGGGCCCGGAGTAGGGTATGGCGGTGCAGTCGGCGCTGCGGACGGCGACTTTCTCGTACTCGGTGCCGATCCGCCATCGCGCGCGCGGCTTGCCGCCTTGCTGGAAGTAGCGGATTAGATCCTCTTTCTTTTCGAGCAACTCACTCATGAATCAAATCGAATCGCGACTCCCTGAAAAGAGGCTCCGCCAAGCGCGTATAATGGCCTCAGAAAACATCCGAGGCAAGCACGCAGCGGGCAGTGGGCCGGGCCGTGGGCGTCCTCCGGCATACGGGTATTTATGAGATTGGCGCGGGCGTGTAACAGTGGCACCGGGAGAAAGCGACGATGCCTCAGGTGATACTTGCGATCGACCAGGGAACTACGGGTACGACGGTTTTCGTCGTCGATGGCCGCGGCCGCATCCGCGGCCGAGCTTACGCCGAAATCAGGCAGTACTATCCCAAGCCGGGATGGGTCGAGCATGACCCCGAGGAAATTTACCGCTCGGTCGTCACGCTTTCGAAAAAAGCGATCGCCGCCGCGAAGGTGCCGGCCGCCGCGATCGCCGCAGTCGGCATCGCCAATCAACGTGAGACGTTCGTGATATGGGAGCGGCGCAGCGGCCGCCCGATCCACCGCGCGATCGTATGGCAATGCCGCCGCAGCGCCGCGATCTGCGACGAGTTGCGCGAGCGCGAGCCCGAAGTCGCGCGGCGGACGGGTCTGGTTATCGATCCCTACTTCTCGGGCACGAAGCTCAAATGGCTGCTCGACCAAAAGCCCGAACTACGCAAGCGGGGCGAGCGCGGCGAGCTGTGCTTCGGCACGATCGACACCTGGCTGGTGCATAAATTGTCCCGCGGCGCGGAGTTCGTGACCGATTACACCAACGCGTCGAGAACGATGATGTTCAACCTGGCGCGCCGGGATTGGGACGATGAGATGCTCGCGATGCTGGCGGTTCCGCACGAGATGTTGCCACGGGCCGCAAGTTCGCGAGGCCCGCTGGCCGAGACGGCGCCGGGCACGATCGCACCGCGCGCGATTCCAATCGCGGCGATAATCGGCGATCAGCAATCGGCGCTCTACGGGCAGGGCGCGGTCGCGGCCGGCGACTCGAAGGCAACCTACGGGACGGGAGCGTTCCTGCTGATGAACACCGGCGACCAGATCGTGCCGTCGAAGAATCGCTTGCTCACGACCGCCGCACTCGGTCCCGCCGGCGATCCCGCCTACGCGCTCGAGGGTTCGGTGTTTATCGCGGGCGCGGCCGTGCAATGGCTTCGCGACGGCCTGAAGCTGGTGCGCAGGGCTGCCGATACATACGGCGAGGCGCGCGCGAGTTTTGCGAAAAATAAAGATCGCACCCATCCCTACGTGGTGCCGGCGTTCGTTGGACTCGGCGCGCCGCATTGGGACGCATCCGCCAGGGGCGCGATCGTGGGAATCACCCGCGGCACAACCAGCGCCGATATCGTGCGCGCGACGCTCGACAGTATCGCCTATCAGGTGCGCGATGTGATAGTTGCGATGGAATCCGACATCGGCCGTCCGATGAGCGAGCTGCGCGCCGATGGCGGCGCCACCGCGAATCGCTACCTGATGCAATTCCAGGCGGATATCCTTGGCAAGCCGGTCCGGCGCGCGAAGATCGCCGAGACCACCGCGATGGGCGCGGCGATGCTCGCTGGCCTGGCGACGGGAGTCTGGAAATCACCGGATGAGTTGCACGCGATCGCCGGGGGAGCGGAAGTGTTCGAGCCGAAAATGCAAACTGCCGAGCGTGAACTATTGCTCGCCGGATGGCGCGACGCGGTCGCGCGCGCGCTCACGAAGCCGTCGCAGTAAATCGAGGTACCAAAAGAAATGCCTGAAAATGGAAAACCGATCGTTACTATCCTGTACCCCGAGCAGCACGAGCAGGCCGCCGTCGCGCTCGGCCGCGCGTTCATCCACGATCCAGCCTTCAAGGCGATCCTTCCGGATATTACCGAGCCGGTCGCGCGCGCCGAGCATCTGGCGAACTTGTTTCGCGCGCAGCTGGGTGTGGAGCGTCGCACCGGACAGCCGGTCTTCGGCGTGGTCTATGATGGACGCGTCGTTGCCGCCGCGGTGACCGAAGGCGTCGGGCATTCAGGCGTGCTCGGGTTGATCACCGCCGGGCTGCCACAGTTGCCGCGGCTGGTCCGGGGGGTCGGATGGGGCGGAATGATCCGCGCGATGAATATGGTCGGCGTGCTCGCAAAGCACCATCCCAAGGAGCCGCATCTGTATTTGCAAACCCTCGGGGTCGATCCGGACTTTCAGGGCAAGGGCTACGGAAAGGCACTGCTCGATCGACTCGCGCTGGAGGCACGGGTGCGGCCTGAAATCGCCGGCGTTTACCTCGAGACCGGGACCGAGGCCAACGTCGCGTTCTACAGTTCCAAGGGCTACGAAATCCTGGGCGAGCTGTACCCGATAGGCGTCAAACAGTGGCGGATGTACCAGCGTAAGCGGCAGGGCTGAGCCCTGGCCGTGGCGACGGCAGCGCAGTATTANNCGCCCGCCAACGGCGGGCGGCCATAACGTTGGGTGCAGGGCTCAGCCCTGCCCCGGCCGCGGCTGGATGGTCGTGACACGCAGTCCACTGGAGGTCCAGCCGACATCGAAGCCGACGATGTCGCCTTCGCGAATCAGATCGATCCCCGGCATCGTGCCGCCAATTGGCGCGCCCACTACAGCCACGAATGGAAACTCAAAGGGGATTTCCTTGCCGCTATGCGACCGCACCACGCCACGGCCGCGCACGCGGTCGAGCTTGAGAATCATCCCCTGGTAGAAATTTCCGGGAAAGCGCTCGCTGTCATACTCGTTGGCCACGACCCTATCGAGTAGCATCCCACGGCGCCGCGGAAAAGCGGCAATCGCGAATCCGTCGGGAGCGCGCCCGGGAGCAGGGGTCCGCGGCGAGGGCGCGACGCTGCTGACTGTTTTGCTTTCGCGGGGCCAGTCGATGGCTACGGCATCGACATGCAGGCTTGCAATTCGATGAGCGCGTTGTCGATGAATCCGATCGCGTTGGCCTTATGCCCTCGATAGTCATTTGCGGCCTCAGCTCGTAGTACGTAGCGTGCATGCTGTAGCTCGTTCATCGCTTGCGAGATTGCAGGATGGCTGCCGGGCGGAGGTCCGGGGGGAGGACCGTAATAGCCAGTGCCGCCATACGCCGGCCGCTGCATACACACGGCACAGGTCAAGAAAACTCCGAAGATGACGCCGCTGGCGAAACATAATCCTTTGACCATTAGACTACTCCCTCATGGCGGCGCAATTTAGCACAGCCGGCATTGGATCGCATCGACGATGGTGATCCCGGCGTGGTGACCGGTGGTGGTATGATTGACGCGCAGGCAGTCCCGGCGAAGCGTTCCAAATCCCGGTCAAAGCCGATAAGTTCTAAGATGGTCAGCTGGGCGATATCTGAGAATGGCAAGCGTCGAAAGCATTAAACCGGGCGCGATCAGCGCCGCGGCTGAAAAGGCCGAAACGCTCGCGCTTCGCGGCGAAGGCTTAACCAAGGTTTACGGCGGCCGTGCGGTCGTTGACAACGTCGACGTAGTGGTCAGGCCGGGCGAGGTGGTGGGTTTCCTGGGACCCAACGGCGCGGGCAAGACGACCACCTTCTACATGCTGGTGGGACTGCTCAAGCCGGACCATGGCCGAGTCGTGTTCGGCGGCGAGGACATCACGACCCTGCCGCTGTACCAGCGCGCGCGCCGCGGGATTTCATACCTGCCGCAAGAGCCCAGCGTCTTCCGCAAGCTGACCGTCGAGCAAAATCTGCTGGCGGTTCTCGAAACGCTGCCGCTTACCGAAGAGGAGCGTTACACGCGCCTGCAATCGTTGCTCGACGAACTCGGAATCTCGAAACTGGCGAAGGCCAAGGCGGGCGTGCTGTCCGGTGGCGAACGCCGCCGCGTAGAAATCACGCGGGCGCTGGTACTCGATCCGGTGTACTTATGCCTCGACGAGCCGTTCGCGGGAATCGATCCAATCACCGTCGTCGAGATTCAGCGCGTCGTCTCTTATCTCAAGGAGCGCGGCATCGGGGTGCTCATGTCGGATCACAACGTGCACGCGACGCTGTCGATCATCGATCGCGCCTATATCATTCACTCCGGCAAGATTTTGTTCGAGGGCAAACCGCGCGACATCGTCGCCAGCGAGGCAGTACGCCAGGTGTTCCTGGGCGAGCGATTCAAGCTGGCGAGATAGCGGGACCGACCGATCGAAAGCGCGCGGCAGAATCAGAAAGGGAATCCGGACGACGGGCCAAACCCGGAACCTGGCATCGGCGGCGGATAAGTTGGGTAGCCGTAACTGCCGTAACTCGGCGCGTAACCAGAACTGAATCCACCGAGACCTCCGCCGTAGCCGCCGCTGCCGGTCGACATGCCTCCGCCGCCGAGCAGCATCGGGATAATCGTCGTGAACATGCTTGGCGGGGCGCTGTTGTATTGCTGATACTGCTGTTGCTGGCCCTGGGCCTGGTAGGCCTGCGCTCCGGGCGGTTCGCTGTTCTGATAATCCTGGAGCGCGCCACTCGCGGCGTATGGATCGGAGCCATCGGACGGCATTGCATTCCCGGACGGAACTCCGTTGACCGTCGATCCGGAGTTGCCCCTGCTGCCAGCCAGTTCGGGGCTGATCTTGATCCGGTTGTCCACCACCAGCGACGGATCCTTCAGATAGCGGCGAGCCTTCTGCTCGGCGTCAGTCTTGCCGAAGTCGCTTGCGACGAAGCCAAACAGGATTACCTGCTTGCCGCCGCTCGTACTCGTGACGACTTGCGCACCGACCAGCGGCAGCGAGTGATGCTTCAGATAATCGGAGAGAGCCTGGCTTTGCGGCGAATCGATGACACCGCCTACCACTGTGCCCGCGCTCGATGGCGGCGGCAGACTCGAACTGGAACCGAAGCTGCTCGAGGTCCCCAGCGGCGCCCCTTTTGTCGCACCGGTGGTTCCATAGGGATTCTGCAGGGGCACACATGACGCCAATCCCGCCAGAGCCACCGCCAGCCCGAAGACCGCCAGCGAATTTGCGACGCGACTCATAACGTCTCGATTATAGTCCTGCGTCAATCACCTAACAATTCGACGAATTCTGGACTATCCCGTGTCGCGACGAGGACTTCGCGGCTATTTCGCGTAGCCGATCTCGACGATGAAATCGCGCACCAACTGATTGAAAACGGCGGGATTCTCAAAATAAATCGAATGGCCGCTGCCGGGGACCGTGCGCAGCCGCGAATTCGGCAGCGCCGACGCAAGCGCCTTGACGATCTCGGGTGTGATCAGCGTGTCCTCCTCGCCAACCATGCACAGGATGGGCATCGTCAGGCGTCGCTTCACGGCGGCGAGATCGTAGCGCAGACCGATTAACCGCTGGCCCGCGTCGGCGGGAGGCCGCGCGCCATGAATCCGGATTTCGTCGTACAGAAACGCCATCTCGGGGCGCCGTGTGAAATAATCGGCGGCATAGGTCGGCAACGACCCGATCGCTGGCGTCGCATCGACGGGCATCGGCTCGCGCGGCCGTTCGAACCTCATCTCGGGCGTGAAGATTCCGCCCGGTGTATCCGCCATCACCATCGCCGCGACGCGTTCGGGATGCTCGAGCGCATAGCCGACGATCGTCCATCCGCCCATCGATTGCCCGATCAGCACGGCCTTGTCGATCTCCAGATGATCGAGGATGGCGCCGAGATCGCTCGCATGCGCGCGATTGAACAGGTCGTCGGGGTCGGGCGAGAGGCCGAAGCCGCGCTGGTCAACCGTGATGCACTCGAATGATCGCATGAAGTAGGGAACTTGCTGCCACCATGAGAGATGGTTGCCGCCGAGGCCGTGCAGAAAGATGATCGGCGCGCCGGCGCCGACACGTTCGTAGTAGAGCGAGAACTTGCCGATTTCCAATCTGCCGGGCGTGATTCGATATTCCATCGTGACTCCCCGTGCGAGCGGTTTTGCAGTTCGTATTGGTAGCCGGGCGAAAGCGCGCGGGCAAACCGTTTCGGACCAGTCTTTTCGATTGATACTGCGGGTGCAGGGGCCGCGCGCGACAACGGAGCGCGGCCTTAATACTGGGTGCATGGGTCACCCCTGCCGGAGCAGACTGGCTAGCGCCAGCTTCGGCGCGGCCTGACTTTGAAGCGGCGGGAACGTCGGTGGGATCTGAGGAACATCACAATTACAATGCCTACCACGAACAAAACTTCGCCCCACAGCAGAGTGTTGGACCGGTCGAGATTGCTGTACCACGCAGCCGAAGCAGGAGCCTGGCCCGCGGGCATTCCGATTCTGGTCAGCAAGCTATTGCGCCAGCGCGTCATCACGATCAGGAGACTGCACCCCAGGCCCGCGACCGCAAGGGTCGTCCAGGCAAGAATGGCGAGCCGCTCGGGCGCGCGCTGACGAGCAACACCCGCAAGCGACCCCGGCTCCTCATGCGTGGCGGCGCCATTGAGACGAACCAACATTTTGCGGCAGTCTGGGACGGGGTTTCCCTCCTCTTCCTCGGGGATAGCCGGCTCGGGGAAGAGGGGCGTCTGACCGATCTCGGGACCGCCCGCCGCGGGGCCGCCCGCCTCGCGAATCTGGCGCAAGATGGCAAGCATATGCTGCTTGCAGGTCATGGTTCCGAACATCGCGCATTTCGACAGCGCCGCGAGCTCCTCAGGGGTTATATTGAGGCGATCGATGAGCTCGTGGTCTTCTCGAATCAGGCTGAGGACCTCGCACTCTTCTTGTGGCACGAGAGCCTGACTATCTTGCGTATCGGCTTTCATCGCGCGCAATTGTGGCGTTAATGACGGGTTGAAGCAATACTAAAGAAGTCATGAGATATATAGGATATTAAAACATCCATAAGCAATCAGAAAAGTTCCAATAGAGTGAACAAACAGTAAGAATTATCTGCCTACTGTTAGTTTACAACCTTCAGGGGCGGCGGGGTGTTAGAAAATTGCACTTTGCGTATGGTTTGCGGTCTTCGCGCCGGAGGACCAGACCGACCGTCGAAACCAGGGAAACCGCGAGTGGAATCTTCCAAAAAAATGCCCCGGCCGGGAATCGAACCCGGACCTGAGGTTCCGGAGACCTCCGTGATGTCCTTTTCACTACCGGGGCAAACGGTGTGGCAGAGGCAAGCACTATATCAAGGAATCGCCGCGAACAAGAAAGCGCGATGCGTTGACGGAAAAAGATTCGTGCGCCAACATCGCGGCGATGGCGACAAACACCGATAGCGACTCCGCGCGGCGCCTGCGCGAGCAATACAAGGACGGCTCCAACCTGTCGGCGCGGATTCGGCTCCATCAGCGCTTCAGCACCAACCGCTACGGGCTGATGCGCTGGATGTTCGATCATTTTCGGATTCCTGAAAACGCCAGCGTGCTCGAGCTCGGCTGCGGCACCGGCATTTTGTGGCGCAGCCCGGTGCCCGTTCCGCCGGGATGGCGCGTGATTCTAACCGACATGTCGGACGGAATGATCCGCGAGACGCGCGCCAATCTCACGCGGCTGGGCCATTCGTTCACCTACTCGCAGGCTGACGCGCAGGCGCTCCCGTTTCGCGACGCATCGTTCGACGCGGTGATCGCCAACCACATGCTCTATCATGTGCCCGACATTCCCCGCGCGCTTGGCGAGGTTCGGCGCGTGCTCAAGCCGTCAGGGTTCTGCTATGCGGCCACGATGGGACTCGCGCACATGCGGGAGATCGACGACCTTGCGGCGCGCTTTTTTTCGATTCCACGAATGACGGATTCGGTTGCGCGATTTGGCCTCGAGAGTGGCCAGGCTTACATGCGGCGGGCTTTCGGCGAGGTGAAACTCGAACGCTATCCCGACTCGCTGGTTGTAACCGAAGCTGCGCCGTTGATGGACTACATCTGTTCGATGCGCGTGCGAAGCAGAGTCAGCGACGAACAGGTTGCCGGCTTGCGCCGCCATCTCGAAAATGAAATTGCGGCGCGCGGCGAAATTCGAATCAGCAAGGATACCGGGATGTTCGTCGCGCAGCGCTAGCTGCGGGTCACGCATCGAAGCTGCGCGTTCATCTCAGGCGTGCTGCGAAAATCCAGCAAGTATTTTTACGCGGAGGCCTTGGTCTCACGAAGCATCTCGGCGTGGCGCCGGTCGGCCTCCGGCCGCGCCTGAGCAATCGCTTCGATGAGCTGTTCGTGCAGCCGGCCGTTGGTCGCCAGGATATTCGCGCCGGCCAGGTCAAGCTCGCGGCCGTCCATGTTGCTGACGCATCCGCGTGCTTCCTCGACGAGGATTGCGCCGGCTGCCACGTCCCAGGGGCGCAGCCCGAACTCCCAGAATCCATCGATGCGTCCGGCGGCGACGTAGGCGAGATCGAGCGCGGCTGACCCGCTGCGGCGTATGCCCTGCGCACGCATCATGATTTCTTCCCAGAAGCAGAGATAGAAGCGCCGGCGTTCGCGCCGGTCGTACGCGAATCCGCTGCCCAGCAGCGCGGCGCAGAGGTTTGGCGTCGTGCTGACGCGAATCGGCTTGCCGTTGAGGCGCGCGCCCTGTCCGCGCTGGGCGATGAAGCATTCTTTTTTCAGCGCGTCGAAGACTACGCCGAACTGCACGCGGCCGCGCCGTTCGTACGCGATCGATACGCAGAATTGCGGATAGCCGTGCGCGAAGTTGGTGGTGCCGTCGAGCGGATCGATAATCCATCGATGGTCGCTTTGATGCGCGCTGGCGCCGCTTTCCTCCGCGAGGATCGCATGGGTTGGAAATGCGCGATGGATGACCTCGATGATTGCGGCTTCCGATTCGCGGTCGGCCTCGGTGACAAGATCTATCGAGTTCGACTTGCGACTGATGGTTATTCTGCTGAGCCGTTTGAGATGGATTCTGCCGGCGGCACGCGCGGCGCGGAGCGCAACCTGTTCGATTTCGTTGATCACAATTCAGGCACGATATTACTCGCGGGGAGAATCGTCCAGCGCCGAGCGCAGATCAATCGACAGTCGGCAATGCGCGCCGCGACTGCGCATTCACCAGCGCGGCGTCTCGGCCAGGCCCACGCCGAGCGCGGCCTTGCCGAGCAGCTCGCGGGCGCGGGCGTTGGACAGCGGATGATTGGGGCCGGCGCGAACGTCGCGGTAATAGCGCTCCATGGGAAATTTTTTCAGCATCCCGTGCGCGCCGACGACCTCCATGCAGTAGTCAACCGCGCGTACCGCGTTGTTCGTCGCGACATACTTCGGCATCACGACTCGCGCCAATCCCGTCTCGCCCTTGAATGAAGCGCGATCGCGAATGTAGTCGCGGGCGACGCCGAGATAGAGCGCGCGCGACTGCGCGATCAGCGCTTCGGCCTCGGCAATGGCGAACTGAACGCCGGGCAGATATTTGATCGTCCGCGGCTGGGTAAGCGGTTTGAGGCGGCCGGCAAATTCTTTGGCGAACTTCAGCGCGGCAATCGCCACGCCGGTATAGGTCGCGGCGACGGAAATGCCGAACCATGCGAACAGCGAAATCGCCTGGTCGTTGACGGGACCGATCGGCCGCAATTCCGCCATCGCGATCGCGGGCACCCGGACGTCCTTGATCACCAGGTCGTGGCTGGCCGTCGCCCGCATCCCCATCGCGTCCCAGGTTTCGACCAGCTCGAGGCCGGGAGTGCCGCGCGGCACGACGAAGGTGGCGGCGGCGGGCGGACTCGAGTCCTCGATCGTTGTCATGACCATGAACAGATCGATCACGGGCGAGAGGCTGGTGAAGGTTTTGCGGCCGTTGAGAACGTAAGTCTCGCCGTCGCGCCGCGCGCGGGTCGCGAAGTAGCCCCAATCGCCGCCGGTCTCGGGTTCGCTGATACCGCCGCCGAGGATTTGGCGGCCACGCGCGATCGCGTCGAAAAACAAATCCTCCTCCGGGCGGCCCGTGGCGCGCTCGACCATGCTGCCGATGGCGAACAGATGCATGTTGATTGCGATCGTGGTCGCGGCGCATCCCTGCGCGAGCTGCTCCTGGCAGAGCGCGAAATCCTCGAGGTCAGCGCCGAGTCCGCCGGATTTTTCGGGAATGACGAGCGCGGTGTATCCGGCCGCTTTCATTTTATCGACGTTTTCGACCGGGAATGAATTGGCGCGGTCGTGTTCCCCGGCGCGAGTGGCAAAGTCGGCCGCGAGCTCCGCTGCGAGTGGCACAAGTTTATTGCGTCGATCAGACATCAGTTGGACTCCGCATCGTCAAAGTCGGCAGTGCGGCGGCATCTTGGGCCGCATCCGCAAAAAAACCGCCTCGGCAAAACAGTGCCATGAAAGCGGAGCGCGGCGAAACCGGCCTACTTGCCGGCCGGAGTGTTCGTGGGAGCGTCTGCCGCGGGGTCGAAAACGCTGGCGGCAGGCGCGGGCGCCGGCTGCGCCATCATGAGGCGCTGCGCATACGGCATGATCGTCGCGAACAGATCGACTTGCGAGTCGAGGGTTTTGCCCAGGCCGCTCAGCAGACCCATCATGCGCCCGACCAGCAAGACGTCGGCTGGAACTTCGACGACAGGATTGGCGCGAATCGCACGCGGCAGCTCCTCGGAGAACTTCTCGACCATGTCCTTGTCCGCGTAAGCCTTCTTTGACTTGATGGTGCTGCCGAGAAACGCGTCGGCAAACGCCAGCAGCGTGTCGGGATTGCCGGTGCGGGTGCGAAAGCCCAGCTCTTTGAACGCGGCGGCGATTCCATCGCGATTCGAAGTAAGGATCGAAAACGTCAGGCGCACGATGCCGTCGCGAAACGCGGGCGGGAAATCCTTGGCCAGGCCGAAGTCGAGCAGCACGATCCGGGGGCCGGGCTGAACAAGGATGTTGCCGGGATGCGGATCGGCGTGGAAAAAACCGTCGCGCAGGACCTGGTCGCAGAAAATCTCGATCAGTTTCTGCGCGACCGCGTGCTTGTCGATCCCCGCACGCTCGAGCGCAGCGACATCGGTGACCTTGATTCCTTCGGCCAGTTCCATCGTGAGCACGCGCCGCGTGGTGAACTCGTGATAGACCTCGGGGACCATCACGTCGCAGTCGGCGGCGAAGTTGCGGCGCATCGTTGCGGAGTTGTCAGCCTCGTGATCGAAGTCCAGCTCCATCGGGATGTACTTGAGCGCCTCGCGCATCAGGACGCGATAGTCGAAGTCGCGTTCGAGCATCGCCAGCCATCGCAGCACCAGCGTCATGTTGCGCAGATCGGCGCGGACGATCCCCTCGATGCCCGGATACTGCACCTTGACCGCGCATCGGCGGCCGTCGTGAAGGCGCGCCTGATGCACCTGCGCGAGCGACGCCGACGCCAGCGCCACGGGATCGAACTCGGCGTAAACGTCCTCGAGCGGCCGGCGCAGTTCGCGCTCGATCTGTTCGCGGATCATCGCAAACGGCCGCGGTGGAACGCGATCGTGCAGGCCGGAGAGGGTGGATACCCACTCGTCGGGGAGCACGTCGGCGCGAGTCGCGATGAACTGGCATGCCTTGATGAGCAAACCTTCCAGGCGGATTGAAGTGCGGTTGAGAGCTTGCGCCGCGCGAAGATCCTGGCGGCGATAAAGTTCGGCCTTGTTGCGATCGCTGACCAGGCGCGTCCAGAGCTGGGTGCCTTTGTAGCCCGCGTACACGTACGCCGCGAGCCACACCACGTTGCCAAAGCGCCACACGCGGGTCGCGAGTCCGGGCTCGGGCACGTCGGCGGGAAAATCGAAGCTGCGGTCGATGCTGGCGTTGCTCATGCGAAGAGTTCGGATCAGGGTCAGGGTCTCGTCAAGCGAAGGCTAGATCCTATGGTATGCGTGCGGTTGTGAGAACAGAGCGCCGGTGGCGGGTAATCGTTGAGGTTGCCAACCCGACAGACTGCGGCGGGCGCGATTGTGAGCGATCGAAAAGAGCTGGGAAGCGCAATTCATACCATCCGTGGTGGCTTTGGGACGGCCTCGCTCTAAGGCTAGCTTTGTTCCGTCAAAAATAATTTCAGCAGAGAGCCAAGCTCGCCCGATTTCGGGCAAGCTTGACGAGCACGGGATATCCTGGCGGTTGACCATAGCGTACTCATAACACGCGAAATCCGGCGCGGGCAGGCTGAACTAGGACACCCTCGAACGAAGGAAGAATCGCCTGCGCGGCGGGCGGCAGGGGCTGACCCCTG
>PLDK01000001.1 GCA_003135135.1 Deltaproteobacteria bacterium | reverse complement strand
GTGCCGTGGTACCTGCGCTCCGGCAAATACCTGGCCGAAACGGCGACCGAAGTCCTGGTGGAGCTGAAGGCACCGCCGCAGAGGCTTTTCGCCGACTCAGTGACTGCCACTGGCCGCGCCAACTATCTGCGCTTCCGGCTTTCTCCCAACTCGGCCGTCGCGCTGGCCGCTCGCGTCAAGCTCGCAGGAAAGGAGTTCGTCGGCGACCAGCGAGAGCTCTACCTGTTCGAACAAGGGCCGGAAGAGGAAGCGCCCTACGAGCGGCTTTTGACCGACGCGATGTGCGGCGACGGAGCGCTGTTCACCCGTGAGGACGCGGTTGAGGCCGCTTGGGCGGTAGTCGATCCAGTCCTTAAGATCCATCACCGGGTTCGCCCTTACAAGCGCCACAGTTGGGGGCCGAAAGAGGCTGACGCGCTCATCGCTCCAGACGGCCATTGGCACAACCCCAGCCTCAAGGAGGCATCCAGATGATGGACCCACTGCGGCCGAGTTTCGGCTCGCCCTGATCGCAGCCGGCCACGCCGGCCACACCGTTTTGCCCAGGAGAGAAATGATGAAAGCGACCCAACAGCTCCACGAAATAGGCCAGAGCCTCTGGCTCGACAATATCACCCGCGGTCTGCTGACCAGCGGCACGCTCCGCCGCTACATTCAGGAGTTCTCGGTCACGGGGCTTACCTCTAACCCCACAATCTTCGACCACGCCATCAAGAACAGTCATGACTACGACGACGCCATCCGCCGGAAATTGAAGGAAGGCAAGTCGGGCGAGGCGCTATTCTTCGAGCTGGCGATCGAAGACCTGACGTGCGCCGCCGATCTCTTCCTTCCGGTCCACGAGGCGACCAACGGGGTCGACGGCTGGGTGTCGCTCGAGGTCTCACCCAAGCTGGCCTACGACACGAAGAGCACAATTGCGGCGGCGCAAGAACTCCACGCGCGAGCGGCTCGGCCCAACCTCTTCATCAAGATTCCCGGCACCCACGAGGGCCTCGCGGCCATCGAGGAGTCGATTTTCGCAGGCGTAGCGATCAACGTGACGCTGCTCTTCTCGCGCCAGCAATACGTGGCGGCGGCAGAGGCGTACCTCCGCGGTATCGAACGACGCGTCGCCGCAGGCTTGAACCCACAGGTTGCATCAGTCGCCTCGCTGTTCGTCAGCCGCTGGGACGTGGCCGTCGCGGGGAAGGCGCCCGCAAGCCTCGAAAACCAGCTAGGTATAGCAGTGGCCAGGCACACCTACAAAGCGTACCGCGATCTGCTCGCTTCCGATCGCTGGTTGCGTCTCCTCAATGCCGGCGCACGCGCGCAGCGCGTGTTATGGGCAAGCACCGGCACCAAGGATCCGAAAGCATCGGACCTCCTATACGTCAAGTCGCTGTCAGCGCCGTACTCGGTGAACACCATGCCGGAGAATACCTTGCAGGCGCTCGCCGACCACGGCGACATCGGCGCCACGATTCCGCCCGACGGGGGAGACGCCGAGCAAGTCCTCGAGCGGTTCACGCAGGCGGGTATCGACCGCTACGCTTTGGCCGCCGACCTGCAGCGCGAGGGAGCGGCGTCGTTCGTCAAGTCCTGGGATGACCTTCTCGCCTGCATTGCGGAGAAGAGCACTCAGCTCAAGAGCTAGACATGAGCACGAGGCTTAGCCCGCAGGCAGCAAAGCCGGCCTTGCTCTCGATGCTGGTGGATGTTCCCAGACTGGTGACTGCGTACTACACAGAGCAGCCGGATCCGTCGATCGCTGCGCAACGTGTGGCGTTCAGCACCTCATCGAACTGGTCGCTCAGCTCAAGGTCCGGTACGGGAATTCTTCACACGGGTTACACGTCCACGCGCGCGAAACTGGCTTCGTTCGGCTTGCACACTGACCAAGGACTCATCGATGAAACCAGCTAGCCCGCGCATTCTGACGGTCAATGGCGGCTCGTCGAGCATCAAGTTCGCGCTGTTCGAGGCTGGCGAGCGGCTCGGCCGCGCGTTGGACGGGAGTATCGAACGGATCGGCCTGCCGGACGCCACGTTTGCAGTCAAAGGTTCGGAGAACTTTTCCCGGCCCTTGGCCGCGCCGAACCACACGGTAGCGGTGAATGTGTTGATGGACTGGCTGGAGGAACGCAGCGGCCGTGATGCATTGACCGCGGTAGGGCATCGCGTGGTGCATGGCGGGCCGAAGTATAGCGAGCCGCAGCGAATCAATCCGGAGATGGTCGAGGAACTGCACCGGCTCAGTCCATTCGATCCGGACCATATGCCCGAAGAGATCCTCTTGACCGAGGCATTTCATCGCCGATTTCCTGACCTGCCCCAAGTGGCGTGTTTCGACACGGCTTTTCACCATGACCTGCCGCAAGTCGCCCGGTTGTTGCCGATCCCGCGCCGCTACGAAGCGCAGGGAGTGCGGCGGTATGGGTTTCACGGGTTGTCGTATGCGTTTCTGGTGGGAGAGCTGGCCCGCCTGGCGGGATCGGAAACGGCACAAGGCCGGGTGATCCTCGCACACCTCGGCAACGGCGCGAGTCTGGCAGCAGTGCGTGACGGAAAATCCGTGGACACGAGCATGAGTTTCACCCCGACAGCCGGAGTGCCGATGAGCACCCGCTCAGGCGATCTCGATCCCGGACTGGTTTGGTATCTGGCGCGCACTGAAGAAATGAGCGCGAAGCAATTCAACGAGATGGTCAACTTCCAGTCCGGGCTGCTCGGCGTGTCGGAGACCAGTTCCGATATGCACGACTTGCTCGAACGTGAAACGCAGGACGTGCGGGCAGCGGAAGCGGTCGCGCTGTTTTGCTACCAGATCAAGAAATGGATCGGCGCATTCGCGGCGGCGCTGGGCGGACTGGACACGCTGGTGTTCGCCGGCGGCATCGGCGAAAACGCGCCCACGGTCCGCGCCCGGATTTGCGATGGGCTGGGATTCCTGGGAATCGAACTCGAAGAAAAGCGAAACACGGCGAATGAGGGCGTGATTTCTGCGGCGGCAGGCCGGGTCGCTGTCCGCGTCATTCATACGGACGAAGAACTCATGATCGCCAGGACGGTTTGCCGCGTTCTAGGCCTTGGCTCAAGGAAAGGGAACTGAACCATGAAGACGACAACTCTTTCCCCGGAACTGCTCCACAAGATGGATGCATACTGGCGCGCGGCAAACTATCTGTCGGTCGGCCAGATTTATCTCTACGACAATCCGCTGTTGAAGGAACCGCTGAAACTGTCGCACGTGAAGCCGCTGGTAGTCGGACACTGGGGCACGACGCCGGGTCAGAACTTCATTTATGTGCATCTGAACCGGGTCATCAAGAAGTATGACCTGGATATGTTTTACATCGCCGGTCCCGGGCACGGTGGCCCGGCACTGGTGGGTAACACTTACCTCGAAGGCACCTATAGCGAGATTTATCCGAACGTCAGCCAGGACGAAGCCGGGATGAAAGAGCTGTTCAAGCAATTCTCGTTTCCCGGTGGGATTTCCAGCCATGTAGCGCCGACAACGCCGGGGTCAATCCACGAAGGTGGCGAGCTGGGGTACTCGCTCAGCCATGCTTTCGGGGCCGCGTTCGACAATCCCGATCTGATCGTCGCCTGCATCATCGGCGACGGTGAAGCGGAAACAGGCCCCTTGGCGACCGCGTGGCAGTCCAACAAGTTTCTCAACCCAATTACCGACGGAGCCGTGCTGCCGATCCTGCACCTCAATGGCTACAAGATCAGCAACCCGACCGTGCTCGCCCGCATCGAGCATGAGGAGTTGGAGCAATTTCTACGAGGCTGCGGCTGGACGCCCTACTTTGTGGAAGGTGATGAGCCGGAAAAGATGCATCAACTCATGGCCGGTACGTTGGAAGAGGTCATCGAAGACATCCGACAAATCCAAAGCAACGCGCGGAAGAAGAACGACACCACTCGGCCGCGATGGCCAATGATCGTCCTTAAGTCACCCAAGGGCTGGACGGGACCGAAAGTCGTGGACGGCCTGCAAATCGAGGGCACGTTCCGGTCGCACCAAGTCCCGCTCCTCGTGGATCCGGAACATCCCGATCATGTCAAGCTGCTTGAAAGCTGGATGAAGAGCTACAAGGCCGAGGAGCTATTCGATGAAAACGGCCGTCTCAGGGCGGAATTAGCCGAGCTGGCGCCCAAGGGCGAGCGGCGGATGGGCGCTAATCCCCACGCCAACGGCGGCATTCTGCTGCGCGATCTGCGAATGCCGGACTTCCATGTTCACGCGGTGAAGGTGCCTTCGCCCGGCGCCGTCGACGGCCAGGATACGCTCGTGCTGGGCAAGTTCCTGCGCGACGTAGCCAAGCTCAATCAGGAACAGCGCAATTTCCGGATCTTCGGTCCCGATGAGACGCTCTCGAATCTGTTGGGCGCGGTTTTTGAAGTCACCGACCGTCAGTGGGACGCCCGGGAAGTTAAGCATGATGAATTCCTCGCGCCCGCCGGACGCGTGCTGGACTCGATGCTCAGCGAGCATCAGTGCGAGGGTTGGCTCGAGGGTTATCTGCTCACCGGTCGGCACGGGCTTTTCAATAGCTATGAGGCCTTCATTCGCATCGTCGACTCGATGTTCAGCCAGCACGCCAAGTGGCTGAAGGTGACGTTGGAACTGCCCTGGCGCCGGAAAATCTCATCGCTGAACTATCTGCTGGCCTCCCACGTCTGGCAGCAGGATCACAATGGCTTCACGCACCAGGATCCCGGTTTTCTCGACCACGTCATCAACAAGAAGGCCGATATCGTACGCGTCTACCTACCGCCCGACGCTAACTGCCTGCTATCGGTCTTCGATCACTGCCTGCGCAGCCGGCATTACGTCAACGTGGTGGTTGCAGGCAAACACGCACTGCCCCAATGGCTGACCATGGATGCGGCGGTCGTGCATTGCACGGAAGGAATTGGCATCTGGCAATGGGCCAGCAACGACCAGGGCGCTGAGCCGGATGTAGTAATGGCGTGCTGTGGAGATACGCCCACGCTGGAGATTCTGG
>PLDK01000004.1 GCA_003135135.1 Deltaproteobacteria bacterium | reverse complement strand
AGTCAACTAGGTTATTGCCCAATTTAGGTTGTTGCTCCCGAATGGACAGAGCTTGCATGAGTTGCGTCTTCAAGTCATCGCGCCAATCTTCCGCCATCTCAAGACTGTGCTTGAACTCGGCGATTTCAGCGACGACCTGTTCGTAGTCCGCAAACAGTTCTCGGAGTCGCGGTCCGGCGGCGCGGGCACCTATCGGCGTTGGTCTCTCGCTTTTCTCTATTCAGGAGAAATGACTCGAACCTCTGCTGGCATCCGATGCTCGCGTTTAATTCGACGCACTTCGGACCAACGTCCCAATATTTCGATCAGAGACAAGATGGTAAAGGCAATGCCCATCAAAAACGAAAAGCGGGGCGCGTAATAGAAAAGCCCCCATTGCTGCGCCGACCATGGCGGCAGCACGGTTGCCGCTGTCAAAACGGCGCTGGCTCCGAACGAGAATCCCATGCCAGCAAGCCACAGATAAACGGTCAACCGCACGCCCGCTGCTCCCAGTGAATTGAACTCCGACTCCGTTAGCGTGTAGGCGTTCACGTCACGCCTCAAGCTGATCGGATTAAGCCCAACGTTAGGCTCGGCGAGATCGACAAGCTTATTTGTTGGGCGTTTTGCCATAAGGTGACAGCCCTAGAATATTGGCATGCAATAAAACCGAAAACCCGCAAAATCCGCAGAATACCAGCGCGAAGCCGTAGTGTCCGGGACTCTCGCCCACAGCAGGGATTTTGCCCTCTACGATGGTCAGCGTCGCCACCAAGTAGTTCGCTGTGTGCCAATCGATGTGGGTACATAACGGACAGTTGCGCTTCGACCAATGAGTCGTAATCCACGTATCGATCTTGTCTTTCTCTTCCTGAGAGAGTTTTTTGAAAGTAGTGGGCGTGTCCTCTGCCATGCGGCGCACAATAGCGCCACTGCGTCCGACTGTCACGAGTAAATGCCCAGCCTGTCACGTCACCTTTCATTTTCGCTCTCCTTTCGGTTGCGTGTCAACATCCGGATAATCCCCGTTGACATGAAGCGAAGAAAGAGCGAAAACAGTGCTGATGACGGCACTTCCAAAACCCTCATGGAGCAACCCTTCAAGCCCGATTCAGGCCGTCAGGTCGCCGTCTCATATCCCGCTCGAAAGGCCGCAACCACTTGAATTCTCAGGAGTTTTTCGTGGCCACGAACTTACCCGCAAGGACCGCCGCCTAAGCTCCGGACTCGCCCCGCTCGACGCCCTGATCGACGGCGGAATCCCGCGCGGGCGAATCAGCGAAATCACGGGCCGCGCCGGTTCGGGCAAGACCTCGATTGCCGCATCGTTCGCCGCCTTCGCCACCCGCCGTGGCGAGGTCGCCGCATGGCTCGACGCCTCGGGCGCCTTCGATCCCGAGAGCATGGCGGCTGCCGGAGTGGAGCTTGGCCGGATGCTGTGGGCATCGATGAAGACGACGACGACGGCGTCGCCGATGACGCGTGCGACTCTCCCGTACGCCCGCTTCGCCGCCGCCCCGCTCGCGCGCCATCAATCCGCGATCGTCAAAGCTGCGCAGCTCGTGCTCGAGGCTGGCGGCTTTGGCCTGGTCGTCGTCGATTTCGGCGAAGCGCCCCGCGCACTCGCTCACGCGTCAGCGCTTCGAATCGCCCGCGCGGCCGAGCGCAGCGGCGCCGCCGTGATCGCGATCGCACCGTGGCGGATGTGCGGGACATTCGCGGCGCTGAGTCTGGATGCCAGCCGCGCCGAGACGTCGTTCAGCCGGCTCGCTCCCGGCTCACCGGTAATGTTCGACGGACTGGCGGTGGATGCGATGGTCGCGCGGAACAAGATGGGCGGGACGGGGCGGCGTGTTCGCGTTCGCGCTCTCGTTGATCCGGTTCCGATTCCAGATCCAACCGGCTTGCATCCGCAGCTTCGAGTTTCCGCAAGCAGCTAGCACGGTGTCCCGATGGCTCGTATCGCGTGCATCATGGTCGCCGATTTTTCTATTGCGGCGCTGGTGCGTTCGAATCCCGCGCTGGGGGCCGCGCTGCTGGCTATCGGCCGAAGCCTCGCTCCGCACGCCGAGCTCGACGCCGTGGCGCCGCGCGCGCGTGAACTTGGAATCCGCCCCGGGATGACGATCGCGCAGGCCCGCGCGATCTCCGCCGATCTGGCCGTGGTCCATCGCTCGCCCGCCGCTGAAAGTTCGGCGCATTCTGCGCTGCTCGACGCGGTCGAATCGGTTTCGCCGGTCGTCGAGTCGGGCGCGCCGGGATGCGTGTGGCTCGATCTCGCAGGCCTGCATCGCATCTACAATGGCGAAGAAGAGATTACCGACGAGCTGACGCGATGCGTGCGCAGAGTCGGGATGGAACCCGCCGCCGGCGTCGCGGCCAACAAGGAGCTGGCGCATCTGGCCGCGCGATGCGGGGGCGTGCGCGTGATCGAAGCCGGGCGCGAGCGCGAATTCCTGAACTGGCTGCCGCTCGACATGCTCGAGCTCGGGAAATCGGATCGTGGCGACGACCTGGAGACCACGCTCGCCAGATGGGGGATGCGCCGGCTCGGCGAGCTGGCGCGCCTCAATCCCGACGCTGTAGGCACGCGGCTGGGCCGTCGCGGCGTCGAGCTGGTCCGCCTTGCGCGCGGTGGCAGCCACGCGCCGCTTGTGCCGCGCCGCCGCGCCGAGTTTTTCGTCGAAACCGTCGAGCTTGAATACGGAATCGAGAACCTGGAGCCGCTGGGATTTGTCATGCGTGCGATGCTTGAGCGGCTCGCCCAGCGGCTTTCGATGCGCGCGATGGTCGCCGGCGATATCACGCTCGCGTTCGGGATGAGCGGTCATCGCAGTTTCAGCCGCCGAGTCGCGGTCGCGGCGCCGTCGAACGATGTCCGCGCGATTCTCACGCTTATCAACCTGAGCCTTGAAGCGGCGCCGCCCGAGGCCGGCGTCGAATCGATTCGAATCGAGATTGCGCCGCGCGTCCCGCGTCCCGCGCAGACCGACATGTTCCTGCCGCCCTGTCCCGCGCCGGACAAGCTGCAGACCACGATTGCGCGGCTGGCGGCGCTATGCGGCCCCGGCAACGTGGGCATGCTGAGTGCGGAGAATTCGCATCGGCCCGAAGCGATGCGGCTCGATCCGTTCGCACCGCATCCCGCGCCGCCGCTCCCCGAAAATGCGATGGCGAGGAATGTGACGCAGCTGGTGATACGCGCGATTCGCCCGGCGCGGGAAATCGAGGTGATGTGCTCGCGGGAGATTCCGGAGTTCGTCCGCGGCGAGAATCTTGGCGCGCGCGTGATTTCGATCGCTGGGCCGTGGCGGCGCGATGGCGAATGGTGGCTCGGGTTCACGGTTGATGTGGACATGCACGCGGATTCATCCGATGAAAAAAAACCCGCCGTGCAGAAGTGCGGCTTCATCCGCGATTATTACGAACTCGCGCTCGAAGACGGCGGCGTTTACCGCATCTTCCGCGACTTGAACTCGGATAAGTGGTTTCTCGACGGCGCCTACGACTGACTGATCGCGGCGAATCGCCATGAACTCCGACTACGTCGAACTTCGCGCGCGCAGCGCGTTCAGCTTTCTCGAAGGCGCGACTACGCCCGAGGATCTCGCGGCGCGCGCGGCGGAACTCGGCTACGGCGCGATGGCGCTTGGCGATCGCGACGGACTTTACGGCGCGCCACGCTTTTACCAGGCCGCGAAGTCCGCGGGAATCCGGCAAATCGTCGGCGCGGAACTAACGCTGGACGACAACTCGCGCCTCTACGTCCTCGCACCGGATCGCAAGCGCTACCAGAATCTCTGCCGCATGATCACCGACGCGAAGATGCGTGTCCTCAATCCCGGCGCGCTCGCACGCGACGGCTCCGGCGCTTTGCCCGTCTATCCCGCCAAGGGCGAGAGCCGCATTACGCTCGACGATCTCGAACGCTACGGCCGTGGACTCATCTGCCTTGCCGGCGGCGTGATGAGTCCGCTGTCGCGCATGCTGGTTCGCGGCGAGGATCCCGGCGATCTGAGCCGGCGGCTCGGCGGGATTTTCGGCGCGGGAAATTTCTACATCGATTTGCAGCGTCATCTCGACGCCGGCGAGGAACGCCTCAATCGCAAGCTCGCGGCGCTGGCCGGCGCGGCGCGAATCCCGGTGATCGCGACCAACGACGTATGTCACGGCGGCTCGGATCGCAGGTTGCTCGACGTGCTGACCTGCATCCGGCTCAAGACCACGCTCGAAGAAGCCGGCCGCGCGCTGTGGATCAACAGCCAGCGCCATCTGAAATCGCCGGCCGAGATGGCCGCGCTGTTTCGCGATCTGCCCGGCGCCGTCGCCGCCTCGCGCGCGATTGCCGAGCGATGCGCTTTCCAGCTGTCCGACATGGGCTATCGCTTCCCCGACTACCCGCTTCCACCGGGAGAAACGGCCGACAGCTATTTGCGAATACTCACTTACGCGGGTGCGCGAGAGCGATGGCGCGGCGCGATCGACGATCGCACCCGCCGTCAACTCGAACATGAACTCGGGATCGTCGAGCGGCTCAAGCTGGCCGGCTACTTCCTGATCGTATGGGACATCGTCCAGTTCTGCCGCGAGAATCGGATCATGGTGCAGGGACGCGGCTCCGCGGCCAACAGCGCGGTGTGTTACGCGCTCGGAATCACGGCGGTGGATGCGGTCAAGATGGAACTCCTGTTCGAGCGCTTCCTTTCCGAAGAGCGCGGCGAATGGCCCGATATCGACCTCGACCTGCCCAGCGGCGACGATCGCGAGAAGGCGATTCAATACGTCTATCGCCGCTACGGCGAACGCGGCGCCGCAATGACCGCGAACGTGATCACCTATCGAACCAAAAGCGCGGTGCGCGAAGTCGGCAAGGCGCTGGGCTTTTCGCCCGAACAGGTTGACCGGCTCGCCAAGCTCAACCAGGTGTACGAGTTCCGCGACCATCACGACGATCTCGTGGCGCTGCTCAAGCGCGGCGGCGTCGATGCGCAAGCGCCGCGAATCATGATGCTGGCCGATCTCGTGCGCAGGATTCAGAGCGTGCCGCGCCATCTCGGGCAGCATAGCGGCGGCATGGTGATCGCCGCGCAGCCGCTGGATGAAATCGTCCCGCTCGAGCCGGCCTCGATGCCCGGCCGCGTGGTGATTCAATGGGACAAGGACGACTGCGCCGATCTCGGCATCATCAAGATCGATCTGCTCGGACTCGGGATGCTGGCGGCGCTGAAAGAGGCTCTGCCGATGATCCGCGCGCACGAAGGAGTCGATATCGATCTCGCGCATCTTCCGCCCGACGACCCCGGCGTGTATGCGATGCTCCGCCGCGCGGACACGGTCGGCGTCTTCCAGGTCGAGAGCCGCGCGCAGATGGCGACGCTGCCGCGGATGAAGCCCGAGCGGTTTTACGACCTGGTGGTCGAGGTCGCGATAATTCGCCCCGGCCCGATCGTCGGCAAAATGGTGCATCCCTATCTCGATCGCCGCAACCATCGTGCGCCCGTCGAGTATCCGCATCCTTCGCTCGAGCCGATTCTGAAACGCACGCTGGGCGTCCCGCTTTTCCAGGAGCAGTTGCTGCGAATGGCGATGACGGTGGCGGGGTTCAGCGGCGGCGAGGCCGAGGAACTGCGCCGCGCGATGGGATTCAAGCGCTCGGCCGAGCGGATGGAGAAAATCGAAGCGCGGCTGCGCGCCGGGATGCTGCGCAATGGCCTGCAAGGCAATCTCGCCGACGACATCGTGCGCTCAATCACATCCTTTGCGCTGTACGGCTTCCCCGAATCGCACGCCGCCAGCTTCGCGCTGATCGCGTACGCGTCGGCATACCTCAAGCATCATCATCCGGCGGCGTTCGTTGCCGCGATGCTCAATTGCTACCCGCTCGGCTTCTATCATCCCTCGACGCTGGTGAAAGACGCCGCCCGTCACGGCGTCGTCGCGCTACCCGTCGATGTGACCCGCTCGAACTGGAAATGCACGATCGAGATTGTGGATCGGCGCCCCGCGGTGCGGATGGGACTGCGCTACGTCACGGGCATCCGCGAGGAAATCGCACTTCGAATCGAAAGCGAGCGGGCGCGGCGACAGTTCGATTCGATTGCCGATCTTACCGCGCGCGTCGGACCGAACCGCCGCGAGATCGACGCGCTTGCCTACGCGGGCGCGTTCGCCGCCTTCGGCCTGGCGCGGCGCGACGCGATGTGGAATGCGGCCGCGGTAGAGCGCGATCCAAAAAGCCTGCTGGCGGGCGCGAAGCCGCGCGATGGCGAGGTGCCGCTGGCGTCGATGGCGCCAATCGATGAAACGCTGGCGGACTACGCCGCGACCGGCCTCACCACCGGACCTCATCTGATGACGTATCTGCGCGGCGATTTGAGCGCGCGCGGAATTCTCAGCGCCGACGATCTCACGCGCGCCCGGCATCAATCGTGGGTGAAGACGGCCGGCGTCGTGATCGTGCGCCAACGCCCCGGCACGGCCAAGGGCTTCCTGTTCATCACGCTCGAGGACGAAACCGGAATTGCCAACCTGATCGTCACACCCGACCTGTTCCAGAAAAACCGCCTGCTGCTGCGCAGTGCCGGAATTCTCCTGGCCGAGGGCGTGCTGCAAACGGTTGACGGCGTGACCGCGATTCGCGCGCGGCGCTTCGAGGAGATTAAGCTTCCCGGCGCGCTCCCGCCGTCGCACGATTTTCATTGATCGTGCGATTTCACGTACGAATCGACGTCCCGGCCGAACCTGGTCACCAATGGCACCCAAGGCGCGTAACCGGTTTTTTTGCTTAACGTACATTTAGAATAAGAGCGATCGCCGCCGCCAAAGGTGGCCGCTACACGAATTCAAGGAGTTTTTATGGTCTCGAGAAAGTTTTCACCGTTCATCGCCGCCGTCGCAGGCGCCGCAATCTTTGCCGTCACCGGCTATGCGCAGGCTTTCGCCGGTCACGGCGGCCACCACGGTTCATCCGCCTTGGGTGCCTGTATGGCCGCCGCGCCGAAATCGGTAAAGACCGGTCTCCGGTCGACGTTCAAAAGCTCATCGTTGCGCACCGACGAGAAAGCCGTCCACGCGGCAAAGCAGGCCTTGGATCAGGCCATCCTTGCAAAGAGCACCTCTTTGACTGCGGATGAGGCTGCCGTGTCTGCAGCCCAGCTGAAGGTGATCCAGGACCGGGACGTAATCGCGCAAAACGTCTGCGGGCAACTTTCACAAACCCAGTTGAGCGCGGCTTCCACTCTCTACACCGATCTGCAAAGCAATCGGCAGGCGGTCCGCGGCTACTTTCAATCAGCTCGGGCGGCGGCAGGCGAGTAAGCGGGACCTGACGATATTCGCGGCACGCAGTGTCTGACGATCATCGCAACTGTCGCAAGCGGCCGGCGCAGCTATCCACAATCTGATGTGGACGGTGCGCCGGCCGGTCGGCTGCGACTCCGTCGGGCAATTCGCAACGAGCGCTAACCTGGCGCCGGCATTCATCATCGACGGCGGTTGAATCTCCAGTTAAGTTAGAATCGTGAACCGCCTCGCAGACAAAGTCGCGATCGTAACCGGCGCAGCCAATGGAATCGGGCGCGCAATCGCGATCCGGCTTGCCGACGAAGGTGCAAAGGTGGCGCTGGCGGATATCCAGCTCGATTCCGCCGAGCAGGCCGCGGCGGAAATCCGCCGGGGCGGCGCGGTCGCGATCGCGGTTGCGCTTGACGTCACCAGGCTCGACGAAGCAATCGCAGCCGCCGATCGCGTCGAACGCGAACTGGGACCAATCGACATCCTGGTGAACAACGCCGGATGGGACGTGGTGGGGCCGTTCGTCGAGTCCGCCCCCGATCTTTGGAACAAAGTGATCGCGATTAACTTTCGCGGCGTGCTCAATTGCTGCAAAGCCGTAGCGCCGCGGATGCAATCCCGCGCTGCGGGCAAAATCGTCTCGATCTCTTCCGACGCGGCCCGCGTCGGCTCCACTGGCGAAGCGGTATATGCGGGATGCAAGGCCGCCATCATCGGTTTCTCCAAAACACTCGCGCGCGAACTCGCGGCAAATCACATCAACGTCAACGTCGTTTGCCCGGGACCGACCGACACCGCGCTGCTCAAGAACGCGATGGCGGGACGGGAGAAGGTTCTCGAATCGATGGCGCGTGGCATCCCGTTCCGCCGGCTCGGGCAACCGGCGGATTTGGCGGGCGCGGTCGCATTCTTCGCCTCTGCCGATTCGGACTTCGTCACCGGCCAAGTGCTCAGCGTGAGCGGCGGCCTGACCATGGCGGGCTGAGGCCCGCACCCGGTATTAAGCCCGCGTCCGTTGTCACGCTCGAACCGTTGGCACGGCCGCCGGTATTACGCGCGAGAGAAAAAGACGCGCTGCGCGGATTTTTCGATTCGTTATCGGGTGCAGGGCTCAGCCCTGCCGCGGAAGGGTGAAACCCGCGGAGGGTTTCACGCATTAAGAGAACCGGCGCCGGCGCGCTGCTAGCTGACCGTGATTCCCGGCGCGGGGAACCTGCGGCACATCTCCGTGACTTCGGCCGCGATGCGTTTCAGCGCCACTTCGTCATTGGCGTGCGCGATCGCCTCGTCTATAAAGTTTCCAATCTGCCGCATCTCCGCATCGCCCATCCCGCGCGAGGTTACCGCCGGCGTGCCGAGCCGAAGCCCGCTTGGGCTGAACGGTTTGCGCGGATCGTACGGGACGGTGTTGTAGTTGCAGACGATTCCGGCCGCGTCGAGCGCCTTGGCGCCCTTCTTGCCAATCACTTTCTTGCCGGTCAAATCGACCAGGATCAGATGATTGTCGGTGCCACCCGAGACCAGACTGAATCCGCGCGCCAACAGTTCACCGGCGAGCGTGCTTGCGTTGCTCACCACTTTTTTTGCGTACGTCTTGAACTCCGGCGTCGATGCTTCCTTCAACGCAACCGCGATCGCCGCCGTCGTATGATTATGCGGACCGCCCTGCAGCCCGGGGAAAACCGCCTTGTCGATCGCTTCGGCGTATTCCTTGCGGCACATGATCATCGCGCCGCGCGGGCCGCGCAGCGTCTTGTGCGTGGTCGTCGTGATCACGTCGGCGTACGGCGCGGGATCCGGATGCACGCCGCCAACGATCAGTCCCGCAATATGTGAAATGTCCGCAAGCAGCAGTGCGCCGACTTCCCTGGCGATCTCGCTGAAACTCTTGAAGTCCCACAGCCGCGGATAGGCCGTGCCGCCGGTCACGATTATCCTGGGACGCTCCTTGCGCGCCATCGCGCGGATCTCGTCGAAATCCACGACCTGACTCTCGCGATCCACGACGTACTGCGCCGAACGCCAGAACGTGCCCGTGATGCTGACCGGCCATCCGTGCGTCAGATGCCCGCCGTGCGGGAGCGACAAGCCCATGATCGTATCGCCCGGCTTGAGCAGCGCGAAATATACCGCGAGATTTGCGGGCGACCCCGAGTACGGCTGAACGTTTGCGTGATCGACTTTGAACAACGCCTTGGCGCGCTCTATCGCCAGCGTTTCGATCTGATCGACGTTGCGTTGGCCCTCGTAGTAACGGCGTCCCGGGTAGCCTTCGGAATATTTGTTGGTGAGAATCGATCCGGTCGCCTCGAGCACCGCTTTCGAAACGTAATTCTCCGACGCGATCAGCCGGACCGAATCGATCTCGTAGCGCTCTTCATCCCTGATGAGCTGATAAATCTCCGGGTCAGTTCGCTTGAGTTCGTCCACACCGCACCTCCGTTGCCGTCATCCGATGATCCTATAAGCGCGGACGCACCGACGCAAAACTGGCGGAGCAACCCGGGGTGGAGTTGTCCGCCAGTCGGCGCGCGAAAAGTTTGCGACAGCCTGCTACTGCAGATCGGGCGGCGTCACCTTGGCGAGCCATGCGCGGAAACTGCCCTCGCAGCCGACCGCACGCTGGCGTTCGCGCACACGGCGCAGAAGGCCCGCGACGGCTTCCGGCGCTAGTTTCGGCCGCACGCTCATCGCGCCCGCGATCTTCTCGGCCGAGGCCGCCGCCTCTTTGCGCGCGCCCTCTGCGATCTTCAATTCCTCGCCCGACAATCCCAGGTACGCCTCGGCCACCCGCATTCCAATCTCGGTTCCGCTCTCGAGCGAGTCCTTGATGTTGCCCTTGCCGGTCAGCACGTTTCCGGCCGCAAACACGGCGGTCGCGCCCTCCATCAGCAGGCCGATCTTCTGATCGGCGTAGATATAAGTCTCGCCCTTCTGCGGAATTCCAGGAATCGGTTGCGGGATGCTTCCGATCGAACTGATCGTCAGCTGCGCGCGCGCGTCCTCCACCCCTTCCTCGACCGTCTTCACTTGACTGCCCGTGACTTCGGTGCGGTTGAAGTTCAACCCGACCATCGCGCCGTTCTCTGCGATCACTTTGCCCGGCGCGCGCAATTCGTGGAACTCGAACAGGAATTTGCGCTGCGCCTTGTCAACGATCTTCACGCGCGCCTGCCGTAGCGCGTCCGCGCGCTTGTCCGGCGTGCCGGCGGGGATATCCGACAGCGGCATGTCGATTACGCGCCGGCGATAATACAATCTGCACGGCGCGATGCCGAGGTCAGCGTACTTCAGCCCTTTCGCGGCCAGCACCGGCTCGATCCCTTCGCGCTCGAGCTCGAGCATATCGCCCGGGATACCACGCGCCTTGAGACCCGCGAGCGCGTACTCGATTTGCAGGACTTTGACCACGTCGATCGACGCGAGTCCGCCGCCGACGACCAGCGCTCCCGGAGTCAGTTCGAAGCGCGGGCCGTCGTAGGACTTTTCCGGATAGTGATTCCACCAATAGATCAGCTTGTTCTGGTAGACCAGCCCGCGATCGATGTACTGATCTACGCCGTCAATCGGAAGCGGGCGATCCTTCCATGCACCGTTGGTCAGTACGATTCCACTGACTCCCCAACGGGTCCGCAGGTCCTCGAAATCGATATCGCGTCCCATCCCCGTCAGCGGTACGTATTCGATATTGGGATGGTCGAGGCGTTTGTTGATCTCCTCATACTCATCGTGGCGCTGCTTGACGTGCCATCGCGGCAACCCGTCTTCGATTTTTCCGTAGGGCCGCGGATTCTGCTCGAACACGATCACCAGCGCGCCGTATCCCGCCAGGATTCGCGCGATTTCCGAACCCGCCGTCGCGCCCCCGATTACCGCCATCACGTGGCGCGATGAAACATTAGCTGCATCAGCCATAAGGACCCTTAATTGCCTCCTGCGACATTCATAAGCCCATTTAATTACCGTCTGCGCGCCTGCCGTGCAACCTCAACCGCTCGCAATTCCGCTTTGGCTCAGCGCCCATGGTTCATCTTGCGCGCGTGAACCTCGCATGGTTTCCTTACCGGTGGTGATGAGTGTGGCGCGGACTGTGTTTGGGCAATTTCGAAAAATCGCGATCGTCTCCTCGATAGTGCTTTTCGCAGGATGCTATTTCGCCCCATATTTCGCCAACCGCGCCGCAGGCGGCGGCACCGATGCGGCCGAGGGCGAGCAGCGCGACTTCCCGTACAACGTAAATGATTCGTTCCTTCTGACCCAGGATGCTCTGCGCGGTGAGGGGGTTCTGTTCGAGGTTAAGCACGACGACAAACTCGTCACGCTGTGGAAGGATGCCGACACGGGGCCGGGCATCCTCGGCAGCATTGTCGGCGTGCATCCGCAGTATCGCTACGAGATCGAAGTCGTGCCAAATGGCGATCGCAGCTCCCGAATAATCGTCAATGTCCGCACCGAGGACGTCCCCGACCAGGACCTCGACAAGTACAAGGCCAGCACGCGCCTGAACCTGTTCGGCAAAATCGAAGATCTCGCCGCGAAATTCCCTCCCTCCGGCGGCACTCCCAAAGAGGGCGGCGTCAACTACGCCCTGCTACCCAACGAGGACTTGAAGGCTCTGGCCCGCCGGGCGACCGGCAACGAGGACAACTGGCGGCAAATCGCGCAGGATAACGGGCTCAAATCCCCCACCGACGCTGCCAATCTGCCCAGCGTCTGGATCAGGAACGAGTTGCTGAGCCAGCCCAAAAAGGAAGCCCCAACGGGCAACTGAACCCGGCGGGCGTCCACGCCGGGTCCGAAAGACCAAATCATGAAAATCGACCGCCACAAAAATCAATGCCCGCCCAGGCGCGCCCGGGCAGGCATCGAAACAATGCTCTCGCGCTATCGCGGGGGGGTCAGTCGTTAGGGAAGGACGCCTCGCTCGCGTCGTATTCCGGGCTCAGGCCGGCCGGACTTACCGCCGCTACCACAGCCAGGAATTGCTCGAATGTCATCTGGAGATTAAGAAACCCGCCTTGGCAAAAGACCCATCCGTAGTAGTCCAGAATCTCGTCCGGGATCATCACCGGCAGGCGCGGCAACGTTGAAACGACCGGAAATGGATGCGGTTCGCCCTGGTTGATGCTATCCCAAACGGCAGACTGGTCGAGTGCTCGGTCCGACTCGACCATACTAACTTCCCGCAAGGGGATCACTTTGCCTCTAGCAACTCGATTCATACACAGCAGCGCCTCCTGCTACCCTTACCATCATCCGGCCGCTTCCCGCCCCCTACTGATTCTAGACCATGTGTTGAGCCGGTCAAGGAGCAAATTCCACATGTATTCACCTCTCCGTGCGTTTCGTGGTCGTCGGTCCCGACCGGCACAGTTGTGTGCGAAAAGCCCGATTCTTTGCTAAGGACCTGAAAATATTATGTTTTCTGTATTTCAGGCTATCGTTCTCGGCGCGGTTCAGGGCTTGACCGAGTTCCTGCCGGTCTCCAGTTCGGCGCACCTTATACTCATCCCTTGGCTGCTCCGATGGCAGGACCCCGGGCTTGCCTTCGATGTAGCCCTTCATCTTGGGACGCTCCTGGCGCTGTTGCTCTATTACTGGCGCGAATGGCTCGATATGGGATTATCGCTGGCCGTCGGCAACCGCCTGCCGCGCCGCCTTCTGTATCTACTGATAGTCGCCTCAGTTCCCGGCGCCGTCATCGGCGTCCTGCTCGAGAAACAAGCCGAGACGATCTTCCGATCACCGATGCTGATCGCGGCCACGATGGCTACTCTTGGGCTTCTTTTATGGGTTGCCGATTGGTATGGCTCGAAAAAACGCACCATAGATGACCTCACTTTCCTCGACGCCATCCTCATCGGGCTAAGCCAAGCGTTCGCGATCATTCCCGGCGTCTCGCGCTCGGGCGCCACGATTACCACCGCTCGCATCCTCGGCATCGACCGCGCCGACGCCGCCAATTTTTCGTTCCTGATGGCGACGCCAATTATCGCCGGCGCCGGCATGCTCGAGGCGCACAAGCTTTTCCATACGGGCCTCGCCGCTCAGCTCGGATGGGGTTTTGCGGCCGCGACCGTCTTTGGTTTGCTCGCAATCGTCGGCCTGCTGAGATTCTTACGAACCCACACCTACAAGCCCTTCGCGGTTTATCGAATCGTGCTGGCCGTGATTGTCATCGCCGTCGCCGTGGCGCGGTTGTAGTCGATGCCAACCGACATCTCGGCTGCGTCCGTGCCCCCGGCCGACAACCAAACCGCCACGGCGCTGCGCGCCCGAGCCTTTCAGGTCGGCGTGACGCTCTGCATCATCAACACGATCATCGGCGCTGGCCAGCCCGTGATCACACGATGGGGTGCGGTGCACCTCGATCCCCTGCTCTTCTGCACCAGCGCGGTCGTGTTCGCCTCGATTTGCACAATCCCGGTTCTCTATTTCAGCGGCGAGTTGAGAATGATCGTGGATCCGCGCTATCGCGCGCGGTTGTTCATGATGTCGATGGCGGGAACCGTGATGACGAGCCTCACCCTCACCTACGGACTGACCCGCATCGACGCGATCGCCGGTGTGCTGCTGCTGCAAACCGAGCCGGTCTATTCGTTAATTCTATCGACGATCTTCGTCGGCGAGCGGCCGTCTGGGCGCCAGATGCTTGCGACCGCCATCATCCTCGTTGGCATCGGTTCGGTGTTCGCCGGCGGCTCATTTTCACCGCTATGGGCCGCGGCGCTCGTCTTCACGACTCCCCTATTTTGGCAGACGTCGCACGTGCTCGGCCTGAAGCTGATGCCTCCGTTGACGCCGATTTCCGTCACCGGCGGCCGATTTTTCTATGCGGCGATTATTCTGACCGTGATGCTGTTGATATTCCGCCGCGACTCGCTCGTGCAACTTGCCGACCCGACTTCGCTCGGCGTGATCGGCGTGACCGGTCTTTTTATCTATTTTCTGAGCGCGCTCACCTGGTTCGGCGCCATCAACCGGCTCTCATTGGCGTGGGTGACGGCGCTGGTCGTCCCCGGAATCCCGATACTTTCGATTCTGTTCGCCGTGATGTTTCTCGGCGAGCACGCAACTACCCGCGAGGCCATCGGTATTCTCATCTCGGTCAGCGGCGTGCTGGCTCTGGTCCTCGGCGCCGACCCGCATCGCAAACAACCTGCTTCCGAAGCCGTGGAGGCAATCCACGAACCCATGACCTGATTCCCGCTTCTGGTGATCTCCCCTTCCCCCGCGCCCGCCGGCCCCTGCCATTTGACTCTGCGACTCTGCTGGTCTTAAGTGACCCACAGATACCGCCGCTCGAACTTGCGCGCGAACAGCGAACAGAAATTCAACGCGAGGAATTCTTCATGGCCCGAATTGTCAGACACGAAAAGAATTCGCCCTATGAGGTTGCGGAAGGCACCGAGTTGCCGGTGTATATCTGCGCGTGCGGACTCTCGAAGAACAAGCCCTTTTGCGACGGCTCGCACAAGAAAACGCGCGACGAAAATCCCGCCGACGTTTACGTTTACGACGACATCGGCCGCGCTCGCGTCAAGAACGAATACTAGTTTTCAGTTTCTCAGTTGATGCGGGCCCGGTCCCTCGCTCGAGTTAGATTGAAAGTACCTGAAGAGATTACCCGCGCCGATTCCGGGCCTGCTCCCATCCCCGCGTATGAAGCGCCGCGCGAACCCGCCGCCACCGCTCCCGATGCCGCGCCGAATTGGCTCCGGCATATAGCCGAGCCGCGCTACGCATGGCCGATACTGCTGATTTTCGGAGTCGCTCTCTATCTCGTAAATCTCGGCGGCTATCCGCTCTACACCAAGGGCGAACCGCGCGAGGCCGTTACCGTCTTCGACATCGTCCACGGCGGCGGCGTGATTCTCCCACAGCGCGCAGGCGTCGAAATTCCCTCCAAGCCGCTGCTGATGCACTGGATGGCCGCGCTGGTCTCTCTCGTCGCCGGCGGTGTAAACGAATTCGCCGTGCGGCTGCCGTCAGCCGGGCTCGCCATCGCCGGCGTGATCCTTTGCTACTTCTATGTGCGACGCCTGTTCGACAACGTGACCGCACTGATCGCCGCGCTCATCCTCGCCACCACGTTTCAGTACCTGCAAGCCGGGACCGGCGCCCGCGTTGACATGACGCTGACCTTCTTCATGGAGGTCGCGTTCTTCGAATTCATTCTCATGGCCGAGGGCCTGACGCGCCGGCGGATGCTGCTCTACGTGGCAATCGCGCTCGCCGTTTTGACCAAGGGCCCCATCGGGTTGATTCTTCCGGGGCTGGTCGCCCTGATTTGGATCGCCGCTGAGAAGCGATGGAACCTGTTGCGCCGAATGGGCCTCGTGCGCGGCGCGATAGTGGTGCTGGTGCTGGCCGGAGGATGGTACCTCGCAGCGCTGATCGAAGGCGGCCCGGATTTTTTCCGCAAGCAGATCCTCGCCGAAAACCTGCTCCGCTTCGCCGGCGGCGCCGATTTTCACGAGGGCCACATCCATCCCTTCTACTATATGGAGCTCGCTCTCCTCGCCGGATTTATCCCGTGGACGATTCTGCTGCCGATCGTCGGCGTCCAGGCCGTGCGCGCGCCGCGCGCACTCGATCCGCGCCTCAAATACATCTTTGTATGGTTCGCCGCGGTGCTGATCTTTTACAACCTGCCGCAGAGCAAGCGCGGCGTGTACCTGCTCTGCATGTACCCCGCTTTTGCCACCCTGGTCGCGATCTATGTCCGCCAGGCAGTAGCGCGTCCCGAACCGACGCGCGCCTGTGTCCACTGGATCGCGCGATTGTCCGGTCTCGCGATGCTGACGCTCGGCGGCGCCGGCTTGATTGCGCTGGCGATACTCGTCGCGAGGCCACAGGAGTTCGCCGGCCTGCTGCAAGCGGCGGGAATTCGCGCACCCGCTTTTCCGCGCATCTTGACCTCGGCTGTTGCCGAGGATTGGGTGCTGGACCTCGCGATGCCGCTCGCGGTCGTCGCACTCGGCGTCTTTATGATCTTCACCCGTCCGCGTATCGAACGAATGGTGCTCGCGATTGCGGCCACGATGGTTTTCACCACCGTTGCGGTCAACGTTGTCGTCATACCGGCCATCGCCAACACGCTCTCGCTGAGAGACTTCACCGATCATGCCATGAAAATCGTGGGCGACAGTCCGGTCGGCTACCTGGGCGCGCTCAACTACGACGTCGCTTTTTACAGCCGCCGCACAATTCCGATCGTCGCGCAAAGAAATCCGCAGATGCCCGAGTACCTGATCGCCTGGCGCACGCTCTTCAATGCGCTTCCCGCGTCCAGGCAGAGCCGCTTCGACATCGTGATCACAAGCAACCCGACTTCGCTCGACGGCACCGACGAGATGCTCCTCCTTCGCCAGCGCGCAGGTTCCCGGGATCCGCCCAAGAAACCCTCCGACAGCTACATCGAAGCCGGATTTTCTACGACATGGTCTCTCTTCGAATCCCGTCGACCGCTTTCACCAGCCGCGGCAGCACCTCCGCCGATCCGCCGCGCAGGCTCACGGCGCAATACTGCGTGATCTCCGACTCGTAGAGGTTCACTTCGATTAGTATTTCGCCGCGCTGCTTCACTTCCAGCGCAAATCCCGCCGCGGGATAAACCGTCGCCGAGGTCCCCGCCACGATCACCAGGTCCGCCTTCGCCGAATGCTCCGCACACATGTTCAGCACGTCGATCGGAATCGGCTCGCCAAACGAAACCGTGTCCGACTTCAGCAATCCTCCGCATCGCGGACAGGCCGGCGGCAGCTTCTCCAGGCTGATCGCGTCGCGATCAAACCGCGTCGCGCAATCGAGGCATCGAATCAAAGTCCAGTTGCCATGAATTTCCGCGAGCGCCTTCTGCCCGGCTTGCCGGTGCAGGTCATCGATGTTCTGCGTGATCACGAAGCGCAGCACTCCCAATGCTTCCATCTCCACCAGCGCGAGATGACCCGGATTGGGCCTGGCAACCATGAGCGGCTTGAAGAGTTCATCGTTGCGTTTGCTGAGCCGCTCTTCCCACGCCTTTTTCGGATCGGCCATGAAGCGCTGAAAGCCGTTCATCGGCGGCTCTCCGTACTTGGTCCACAGCCCGCCCGGCCCGCGAAACGGCGGTATTCCACTTTCGACGGACATCCCCGCGCCGGTGAGCGCGATCGCATACCGCGCCGCCAGGATCATCCTCGCGCCTTCGCGAATTTCCTCGTCGCTCGCTCTTTCGCTCGGCTTTGTCATCGGGAATCCGCCCTCCACGCGCAATTCTCACATCGTCAGTCGGCCTCAACTGACTACGCATGAAATGAAGGTGAACGCATACGCCGCCAGCCCCGCGGCCTCAGCTCGAATAGTCAATCCGCCAGAAACAACCGACTCATTGGCGACCACATTGTACATCCGCGGGCGGTCCACCGTGATATATCCCCGTTTGCCCTCGAACTTCACGTCGTCGCCTGGCCTCTGCGCGCCTTCGAGCGTGATCTCCGCGCGCCCGCTCGCGCCCGCCGCCGGCCCCATCACCAGGTTCACATCCTTGGCCGTGTACCTCAGCGAAATCGCCGCGTCCGGCCCCTCGCTGCGCGCGCTCTCCTGCTCGATGCGCCATCTGCCGGCGAGATAACTCATGCCCTCGACGTGCGGCCCGATGTCGTGGTAGTCGTGCGGCCGGTCGCGAACCACGCCGCCGGGATTCCCGGGATTGCCCCGCGCGTATCCGAGATACAATTCCGGCGTGACGCGATAACAGACCGCGCCGGGACGGTCGCTGTCGCGCACCGGCTCCATCGGTGGCGGCAGACTCGCGCCAGGATTCAGTTCGCGGATCAATCCCTGAATAGCCACTTCGGTTTCCTGATAGTCTCCTTCGCCGAAATGGTAATAGCGAATCCGCCCCTGCGCATCGATTAGGTATTTAGCCGGCCAGAATCGATTCGAGTACGCCCGCCAGATTGAGTATTCGTTGTCGAGCACGAGTGGGTATTCCAGACCGAATCGTGCCGCCGCTTCCGCCACCTGCGATCCCTCCCGCGCAAAAGAAAACTCCGGCGCATGCACGCCGACAATTACCAGGCCGCTCGGCGCGTATCGCTTATGCCATGCCACCGCGTACGGCAGCGTCCGGATGCAATTGATGCAGGTGTAGTCCCAGAAATCGACCAGCACGACGGCCTTGTCGCGGAGCGCCTTCAGGCTTACCGGGCCGTGCTGGATCCATTGCCCGCCATCCAGTTCGGGCGCCAATACGGTCTCGGACATTTGTGGCATCTCGATCTCCTGGCAATCGTCGGCGCCGGCGCGGCGCGGTTGCGTCGATGGCCCGGAGCGTAGCACGGCCGCGGTTTCAGCTCTAAGCTGAAAGCTTGCCTATGGAGGCCGCTGGGTCTATACGGCGAGTTGAAATCGGAGAGTAAAAGCAAATTCCGGTTAACAGAAAAGACATGGCGGCGCAGGCGCCCGTGCTCTGGCAGTTTGCGATTTCCCACTACGCCGAGAAGGCGCGCTGGGCACTCGATTACAAGCAGGTTCCGCACATCCGGCGCTCGCTCATTCCGGGGCCACATATCGCCAGAATCAAAAGGATGACCGGGCAGACCGCGGTGCCCGTGCTCGAGCTCGGTGGCGCGATCATCTTCGACTCGACCCGCATCATCGAAGCGATCGAAAAAGCTTATCCCGACCCGCCGCTCTATCCCGCCGACCGCGAGGCGCGCGAACGCGCGCTCGAACTGGAAAATTATTTCGACGAGGAGCTGGGCCCGTATATCCGCCAATGGGGATATTTTATGTTGCTGCCCTACTCGTCCACGGTCACAGCGCTGTTCACGAGCCAAGCCGGCTTGGGCAAGCGCTTGTTCATGCGCGCGATCTTTCCGTTGGTGCGTCCCGTGATGAGAAGCAAAATGAAGGTCTATCCGGCCGAGGCGGGAGCGGCGCGGGATAAGACCGTCGCCGCGATGGATCGAATCGCGCGTGAGGTTGCGCCTTCGGGCTACCTGGTCGGCAACAGTTTCACGGTTGCCGATCTGACCGCGGCCGCATTGCTGTCGCCGCTGGTGATGCCGAAAGAGTTTCCCTACAAGCTTCCCGCCGCAATCCCGGCGCCGATGGCGCTGGCGCGCGCGCATCTCGCGGAGCATCCGGCGTTAAAATGGGCGGCCGGCATCTACGCCAAGCATCGCGGCAAATCGGCGGCGCTCGCGGAAGAGACGGTCATCTAGGGAAATCCATCGGCGGCGCTTGCTTGATCGATGCTCGCTGAGTATATTGATCTTATTCCAGACTGACTGGTCGGTTTAGCCGATGGACACATCGAACTCGCCCCAGGCTTCCACGCTCGCGCCGGCCGCACCCGGGCCGCGCGGTCCGTTATCGGCGCTCAGGATAATGCGCAATCCGCTGGAGCACATAAGAGCCGACTGGAAGCGCTACGGCGACGTGGTCCGCTACCGGATCGGAAAGATGCAAGTGTTCCTGGTCGTGCACCCCGATGGCGTCAAGCATGTGCTGCAGGAAAACCATCGCAACTACGTCAAATCCGTCGATTACCAGATCCTCAAGCGCGTGCTCGGCGAGGGATTACTCACCAGCGAGGGCCCGCTGTGGCTGCGCCAGCGCCGGCTGATGGCGCCGATGTTTCACCGCCAGCGCATCGCGGGATTCGGCGCCACGATGGTGGATAGCACCCTCAAGATGCTCGATCGGTGGAGTTCGCCGGCCGTCGAAGGCGGCGCATTCGACGTATGCAATGAGATGATGCAGCTCACGCTCGAGATCGTCGCGCGGGTTCTGTTCAAGGTGGAAATCGCGGGCGAGCTGGCGCATGAAATCGGCCGCGACGTCACGGTGGCCAACGAACGGCTTGGCCAGTTCGATCTGGGAACGCTGCTTGCGTGGCTGCCGACCCCGCGTAACCGGGAGTTCCGCCGCGCCACCCGCTCGCTCGACGCGATCGTCGACGGCATCATCGCCGAGCATCGGCGCAGCGGCCAGGATCGTGGCGACCTGCTTTCGCTGTTGCTCGCCGCGCGCGACGAGGACACGGGCGAGGCGATGAGTGACCAGCAGGTTCGCGACGAGGCACTCACCTTGATCCTCGCCGGCCACGAGACGACAGCCAATGCGCTCGCGTGGACCTGGTATCTGCTTTCGCAAAATCCCGAGGTCGAGCGCAAGCTGCACGCCGAGCTCGCCGACGTGCTGGGCGGGCGTTTGCCAACGGTCGCCGACTTGCCCAGGCTGCGCTACACGTCGATGGTGATCGACGAGTCGATGCGGCTCTATCCGCCGGCATGGTCGATCGGGCGCTCGCCGGTGGCCGACGATGAAATCCTCGGCTTCAACGTCCGCGCGGGCTGCAGCGTGATGCTGAGCCAGTGGCTGACGCATCGCCATCCCGATTTTTGGGAGAATCCCGAGCGCTTCGATCCCGAGCGCTTTTCTCCCGAGCGATCCGCCAATCGTCCGCACTACGCATACTTCCCGTTCGGGGGCGGCCCGCGCCAGTGCATCGGAAACCTCTTTGCACTTACCGAGGCGAATTTGATCCTGGCCGCCGTGGCGCAGAAGTATCGCCTGCGCATGGTCCCGGGGCATCGCGTCGCGCTGCAACCCCTGGTGACGCTGCGCCCGCGCTACGGTTTGAAGATGCGGCTGGAACCGGTGCGGGCCTGAAGGAGGCTGCGCAACAAGATGTCGCGACCCGAGGTCAGCAAAGAGCGCCGCAGCCAGATCCTCGATGCGGCCGAGAAGGTGTTCGCGCGCAATGGGTTTGCGCAGTCGCGGATGGAACAGATCGTCGCGGAGTCGCAGCTCAGCAAAGGCGCAATCTACTGGTACTTCCGGAGCAAGGACGAAATTATCAACGCGTCGCTCTCGCGCATATTCGAGCGCTTGCTGCACGACATCGCAGAGCAAATCGAATCACAGCGCCCCGTCGTCGAGCGCATCATGACGGTCGCGCGACGCGCCACCGAACAGATTCGCAACGCCCGCCAGCTCGCGGGTGTGGAGCTGGAGGCGTACGCGATGGCGGCGCGCAGTCGCTCGATACGCCGGCTGGTGCGCGGCTACTTCGACGCGTGCGTCGACGCCTTCGCCATGCTGATCGCGGACGGAATCGACAAGCGCGAGTTGCGTCCCGTTGATCCGCGCAAGATTGCAATCACCGGCGTTGCGCTGTTCGAGGGCCTGACGCTGCTGTGGGTGGTGAGCCCGGACCTCGATTTCGAGGAAGTCCTGAACGACGCCGCGGGCCTGATGCTGGCGCCGCTGGTCACATCCCCCGCGCTCCATACACGAACGCGCGAAACGCAGGTCAGGCAAACGCGAAAGGCAAGCCGGGCAAACGCGAAACGCAAGTCAGATTAGGAGCGTGAAAATGTCGTACTATCGAATCGCAATGGCATTGCTGTTGGCGTTCGCGCTCTGCAGCGTCGAGGCGGGAGTAGCGAATGCCGTAGTCAAACCCGGAGACATCATCACGGCACGCGACGCGTGGAAAGTAGCCGATTTGGTCAGTCCGGGAAACTGGTACCTTGTCCAGCAGGGCATGGTGATGAAAATCGTGCCAACCGGCAACCTCGAATGGCCGTCGCCGTACACAGCAGCGACCGAGAAATACTCACCGCAGGTGTCGTTATCTCCCACCGGTGAGATCGGGAACTACCGCGCCGGCCTTCCTTTCCCTCTGATCGATCCCAATGACCCCCAGGCCGCCAACAAGATCATTTGGGACTTCGAATTCCGCCCGCTTTACACCGACGATCTCGACGTTCGCAACGTCGAGATATCGAGCCACCGGCCGGACTCGGCGGATGCGATCGAGGATTTCGTCGTGGGCCATCTCGGTTTCTATAAAAACGTCGGGCGCATCGAGGTCGCGCCCGTACCACGCGATAACGATCTCTATGAAACCGGGATCGCCTATAGGGCGGGAGTCTTTCCGATTCTCGATCCGCCGGAATTGCGCGGCGCCGGTTTAATCAGACAGGGGTCGGTTCTGCCCAGTGTAGAAGATGCCGCGTGGGTATATAGCCCCACCACCCGAAGGCTGAGGCGTCTGCCGGCGACGGAACTCGCGGATTCGTTGGCAGTGCCTACTGACGCCTCGACGCTGGACCCCGACAGCATGTTTGGTTTTGCGGCGAAACCGGATGATTACAATTACCGCCTGCTCGGCGAGAAAAACATGCTCGCGAGCGTAGAGGCGCAAAACATTCCCGCCGTACCGTGCGCGAATGATGGCGGCCGCTCAATTTGTCCCGAGAACTGGGAGATGCGGCATCTGTACGTAATCGAGGCCACCGTCAAGTCGCGCAGGTCGTTGGGCGGACAAGTGGAAATTCCCAAGCGCATTCTCTACATCGATTCGGAGGGCTGGTTCATCACGGCCGCCGACCTGTTCAACCCCAACGGGGAGTTGTGGAAAACGATCGCGACCTTCAATGCTTATCGCGACCGGTCCAGCCCCGGCGCTCGTGTCGCGATTTGGCCATTCAAGCGAATGTTCCAGACTGCGATGGTCGATGAAGACCTCACCAGCGGCTTTTCAACCACGGTCTTCTCGCCGCGAAGTGACGGCGATAGCGAATGCTGGTACATCAACAGCGGCGTGGTTGACGAGGCATTTTTCACGATGGGGAACATGGTTCAAATGGGTCGTTGAAACGGCGAATTCCGACTGAGTGGATTGGGCGGCGTTACGCAGTCAAGGAGTGAAAGAGTTAGAGACTCGCGGCGAACTCCTCGATTACGCGGGCGACCGCTTCGGGCCTCTCCAGGATCACATGATGATGCGCGTCGGCAATCGTCACCACCCGCACCTTCGGATTCGCCGCGCGCGCATCCTCGGCGCCCTCGGCGGTCATGATACGACTGTGCCCGGCGCGCACCAGCATCATGGGAATCGTGATTTGCTTGATTACCTCGAGCGCCACCATCCCGTCGCCGCCGAAAAAACACTCGCGATCGAACTTGAGCGTCCATCGCCCTTCATCGGTACGCGCCAGGCTCTTTTCGGCGATCTCATGAAGCACATCGGCGGCGACTGCGCCCTCTTTGGGTATCAGCCGAAAGCGCGCCTTGGCGGTTGCGAGATCGGGATAGGTCACCACCGGCAGTGACTTCAGCCGCTCGAGATATCGATCGCGCCCGCGAGTCGAGGTGACAGGGATGTCGATAGCGATCGCGCCGCGCGCGCTGTCCGGATGAGCCCGCGCGAACGCCAGCACGTTCATCCCGCCCATGCTGTGACCGACGACCACCGGTTTTTCCGCATTCGCCGTCGCGTGCGCGGCAAACCTCGCGATGTCGTTTGCGTAATCGATCGGCGAGTACGCCGCCGGCCGCGCCCATTGGCTGTCGCCATGGCCGCGCTGGTCAAGCGCGAGCAGCCGGTACTGTGCCGCAATCACGCGCGCCAGCGGTTCCCACCACCACGCATTCGCAGTGTTGCCATGCAGCAGGATGATCGTGCGCGGCGCGTGCGGATTCCACTCCAGGTAATGGAGCCGCGGAGAGCCTTCGAGCAGATGGCTGCGCGGGGCGGTCATTTCAAACCGTCCACGAAATGACGGACTACTTCGATCAGCGCCTCGGGATTGTCGAGCATGACGTGATGATACGAATCATCGACCTCCACCAGCCGCCCGTTCGCAAGCTGCCCGACCATTTTTTTTGCGAGCTCGCGATCCAGCAACGGACTCTTTGTGATCTTCACGATCAACGCGGGGCATGCGATGCGATGCAACGAGTTCCATACCCGCGACGGTTCGCGGATCATCGTGCGCCGATCAAGCTTGTGGGTCCATCCGCCGTCGGCGTGCTGCTTGAAGCTGCGGCGCGCGACGTGCTCGAGGATTTCCTTCTTCGCCACCGTCTCGCGCGGCAGGACCCTGAAATTTCCAGCCGCCTCGTCGAGCGATTCGAATCGGCGCGCCGGCTTTTCCGCGATCGATTGCAGGAATTCTAACGCCCGCTGCGGGTAGTCGGGCGGAGGATCGATCGCCACCATCGCGCGCAATTTTTCGCCATGCTCGACCGCGTATGCGAGCACGTTATGCGCGCCCATCGAGTGGCCAATCAGGATCGGCGCGCCGAATCCCCACTGGTCGATCACCTGGTCCAAATCCGACACGTAATGACGCGAGCCATACGCCCATTCATCGGCCCAATCGCTTTCGCCATGCCCGCGTTGATCGAGCGCCAGCACGTGAAAATCGCCGACGAAGGCCGGCGCGACGAAGTCCCACCAATGCGCGTGGGCGGAACCGCCATGCAGAAACAGGATCGGCGGCTTGCCGTCGCCTCCGTAATCAAGGCAATTCAACGCGAGCCCGTTGGCTACGAAACGATGCGCCTTCATCGGTCCACCGGAATTTCTTTTCTCATCTCGAAGCCGCCGCCAGCCGCGCAGACATGATACCTTTGCAGCGCTCGCCTTTCATGCCACCATTTAGCTGTCAGTTCATACCTGAAGCCATGCGAGATCGAACCGCGCTAAAACCACTGACTCTGGTCGCCGCACTGATGCTTGCGCTCGCGTCCTTTTCTTTCCCGGCGCGCGCGCAGGAGGCCAACGCGGCCAAGGCCCGCGGGCTCGTCGATGCCGCAATCAAAATGACCGACAGCGACGCCGCCGTAAAGCTGCTCTGGCAGGCCACCGAAATCGACCCCACGCTCGACGACGCCTACGTTTATCTCGGGGTCTACTACAACTCGCGCTCCGACTTCGCCAACGTCGTCAAGGTTTATCAAAAGCTCATCAAGTATCAGCCCAACCAGGTCAGCGCCTATCTGAATATCGGCGAGGCGTACATATCGTTCTCCCCGCCCAAGACCGACGACGCGCTGGTCTATTTTCGCAAGGGGTACGCACTCGAACCCAGGAACACTTTCGCCGCGCTCAGAATCGGAGAATTACTCGCGCAGACCGGCCAGCGTGACGAAGCGCTCAAGTATCTCAGAATTGCGCTCGCCGACAGCGCCAGAAATCCCACCGTCGCGTCGGAAGCTGAAAAAACTCTCAAGCAGATGGGCGCGCTGTGACAAGCGCGCGCGTACGGCCGAAGTTCATTTCGTCGATGCGATAAACTCGTGGATCAAGTCGGCGATCTCGTCGGGCTTATCCTCCTGCAGAAAGTGGCCCGCGTCAGTGATCGTCACATGCTTTTGCCGGCTAGTCCCCGCAACACGCTGGTGGAAGACGATCTCGCCTCCTTTCGTAATCGGATCCGAATCGCTGAACGCGGTCAGAAACGGCTTGGTGAACCGCTCCAGAACTTTCCACGCCGCCTGGTTCTCGGCGACCGAGCCGTGCTGCGGCGTAATCGGGACCAGCGCCGGAAAGCGGCGCGCACCGGCCTTGAACGATTCGTCCGGGAACGGCGCGTCGTAGGCGGCCTGTTCGGCTTCGCTCAGGCTGCGGCGGCATCCCATGCTCACAATCTGCCCGATCGGCAGGACGGGTGCGCTCTGGCTGAACTCGAGCCAACTCCTGAACCCTTCGCTGAATCCCTCGCCGGTCGGCAGCCCGGTATTGGCGACCACCACGCGCGCGAATCTTTCTGGAAACGCGGCCACCAGCCGAAGCCCGATCAGGCCGCCCCAGTCCTGGCAGAAGAGCGTAATACCTGACAGGCGCGTGGCCGCCAGCCAATCGCTCATCCATCGCACGTGCCGCTCGAAGGTGTAATCGGATTGATCGGCTGGCTTGTCCGAACGGCCGAAGCCCGGCAGGTCCGGCGCGACTACGCGATGGCCGCGCGCGGCGAGACTCTTGATTATCCGCCGATAGAGGAATGACCACGACGGCTCGCCATGCATGAGCAGCACGGGACTGGCGGTGGGCGGACCTTCGTCGAGATAGTGGATTCGCAGCGCAGTCCCGTCGGGGTCCGTGACTTCGCAATAATGCGCGGTGAATGCGAAGTCGGGAAGATTGGCGAATCGCGCGTCGGGAGTTCTCAAGATCTTCAAGGGATGCCTCGCTCGGAATGAGAGTTGGCGATCGTCGATATATTGACACTATGAATGTCATTATATTGCGGCCCGGTCAACCAACGACGCTCCGCTCGCGCAGAAAGAGGAATACCTGTTCGTCTATGTTGAAACGGCCAGTTTGACGAGACCTCAGATCGCTGGCGGATCGGGTCTCTATGAAGGGCTGGATGCGCCCGCGCTTAATTCTGCGGGACGGGCGGGGGCTCCGGAGGCGCACCCTCTTCGGGCGGCATGTGGTCGCCACCATCGCCGCCGCCGTGGCCGCGATGCGCCCACGGTTGCGTGAAGTCGCGATCGAATATCTTCTGCTGCTCGGGCGTCAGCACGCCGCGAACCTGGCCGAGTCCATCCCAGAACAGATCATGGCGCCGATGCTCAAAATCCTGCCGCGCCTGCGTCACTTTGAACCGCGTATCGCGCAGTATGTCGCCGACGCGATCGCGTTGCGCCGGCGTCAGGTTGAGTTCGTGATTCATTCGCTCGATCAGCCGGGCTCCCGGCACCCGCAAGTAATGATACCGATACGCCAGCGTGCTGAGTGCGAAACCGATCAGAAGGCACGAGACCCCCACCAGCAAGCCAAGCAGGAAATTCGACTTAGCTGGCAAGGTCGCTCTCTGTCATCGGCATCTCGGGCGCCAATGGATCGCCTGCGGTTTCGGAATTCATAGTCGCCTCGGGTATCGATAGGGCCTCGCCCAAAGACTCATTGGGCGCCCGCGTCGAAAGATACGCCGCGCTGCTGGCGAAAACGAAGACCGCCGCCGCCGCCGACATCACCAGCCATCGATTCGGCTGCCGCGACAACGCAACCTCGCGCGATACCGACGCGAATCGCCGCGGCCTGTCCGCCAGCGAGAATTCGCGCAGCGCCGGCCGCGATACGCGAACCGCCTCCGGTTCCGTCTTGCCATGCAGCACCGGCGCCGTCAGCGCGAAGACGCGAAACGCATGATCGCACTTCGCGCATCCCTTCAGATGCGCCAGCAACTCGGCCCGCCGCTCGGCGGTCGCGGTCTTGCGCCACAGCGCGGAAAATTCCTGTCGTGCTTCAAAACAATTCATCATTGTAACCTGTTGCGCCCCGCCGCCAGCATCCGCTCCGCCTGCTTGCGCAGCGCCTGCCGGGCGCGGAACGCGCGAATTTTTACCTTTGCCTCACTCCATCCAAGCGTCTCGGCAATTTCGCTGACGCTCAGATCTTCACTTTCCTTGAGCACCATCACCATCCGGTCCTCGGGCTTGAGCGTGTCGAGCAGGCGATGCGCCAGATCGTAAGCCTCGCGCCGCTCTTCGGCCTCACCGACGATATCCTCTGGCGACGCGACGTTCGCCGTCTGCATCCATTGCACTTCCGGCGCGCTGAAGTCTCCCACCAGTTCCTCGGGACGCCGCCGCCGCCGGCGCAACTCGTCGTAACACAGATTCACCACGATCGCGCGCAGCCATCCGCCAAACGGCATCTCGGCCCGATACGTCGCCAGCGCGGTGTAAGCTCGGATGAAACTTTCCTGCGCGATATCTCGCGCCATCTCCTCGTCCGAAAAAAACCGCCGGCATAAACGCTCCACTCGCGGCCGATGCCGCCCTGCGAGCTCCGTGAAGGCGCCGCTATCCCCGCCGAGGACTTCGGCTATCAGTTCCTCGTCGGGTTTGGCGCTCAATCTCCACCCTGCCCTGCTACGCGCCGAGACACCCAACATAACTGTTTATTAATACGCATTATCCCGCCGATGGTTACATGGTTTTGGGCCGATACTGCAACCCAAACCGGGTCCGCAGGGACCATCCTGCGCACCTTTCGCAGGAAGGATAACAGGCAGCGCAGAAAAGCCCGAAACCCAAACCGCGTTTGGAGGGGCCAACCACGGGAAGCAGCGGCTGTGCGCGTGCCTTTCAATCGCCAAGCGCTTACCATGTCCGCTCGGCTCGCGTAAATTCGCGGTGTCACGCGCGGAGGTTCCAATGGCGGCGGAGCGCAAGGCTGGGATCGAGATCTTCAAGGTGGCCGGCATCCAGGTCGCCATCGACTATTCCTGGCTGGTCATCTTCGCGCTGATCCTGTGGTCACTGGCCTCGGGATATTTCCCCAAGGAGTATCCCGGCTACTCTACCAGCAGCTACTGGCTGGTGGGACTGGTCGCGACCATCTTGTTCTTTGGCTCGGTGCTCGCCCACGAGCTGTGCCACGCAGCGATGGGCAACCGGCTCGGCGAGGGCGTTCACCGGATCACGCTGTTCATCTTCGGTGGAATGGCGGAGCTGGAGCACGAGCCCAAAAGCGGGATCGATGAGCTCAAGATCGCCGCGGTGGGTCCGCTCAGCTCGATCGTGATGGCGGGAATCTTCTGGCTGATCGCCCGCGGGATCCCCGCGGCTGGGGCGACGGCGCTGTGGAAAGCGGTCTTCTCCTATCTCGCCTTCATCAATCTCGCGCTCGCACTGTTCAACCTGCTGCCCGGATTTCCGCTCGACGGAGGGCGCCTGCTGCGCGCCGCGTTGTGGATGCGATGGGGCGATCTGCGCCGCGCGACGGCAGCGGCGGCCGATTGGGGCAACACGATCGCGTGGGGCATGATCGCGTTCGGCGCGATGGAGATCTTCGCCGGCGCGCTGGTCGGCGGGATGTGGCTGATATTCATCGGGCTGTTCCTGCGCAGCGCCGCGTCATCGGGCTACCAGAGCATGATCGTCGAGCAGGCGCTCTCCGGCACGCGCGTGGGCGAAATTATGGTGCGTGATCCGATCGTGCTCGGCCCCGATGAAACGGTAGCCGATGCCGTCGAGAACTATTTTCTGCGCTACGGTTTCGGCGGCTTTCCGGTCGCGGCGGACGGAAAAGTAATGGGCGTGGTGACGCTTGCGCAGGTGCGCGATTGTCCCGCGTCCGAGCGCGCGAGCAAGCGCATCGGCCAGGTTATGCGGCCCGCCGATGGGACAATCGAGATAGCGCCCGGCGCCGGCGTCATCGATGCGATCCGGCAGATGGTGGCGGCGGATATCGGACGGCTGCTGGTCGTCGATCAGGGCGTGCTGGTCGGGCTCATCACGCGTACCGGCGTAACCCGCTATGTGCACACCAAAACCCTGCTCTCAACCCCCGCCGCCCCCTCCGCTTAACCAGCCCGCTCGGCGGCGGTCTTGATTCCGTCATCCCGACCGAAGTCTCCTCTTCGTGTCATCCTGAGCGCAGCGGAGGAACCCCCGGATCTTTTTCTCCGGATTACCTCGCCAGAGTTAGGATGTAGTCTTCCGCGCGACTTCTCCCCCCTCGGGGGAGACCATTGAAAAACCTGCCTCTCTGATACCTCGCCCGTTCTTTTTACGGGAGAGGAGGCCGGTCGCTTGGCGGCCGGTAGGTGAGGGTTCTGCGCGTCATCGTGGCGGCACACCCGGATGAAGTTGGATTATTCCCAGGCTGGCGGTTGCATCCGCTGAAGGGGGATCTGAAGGGGTTTTGGAGCGTGACTGTGAGCGGAAACTGGCGGGTGATCTTCCGGTTTGAGGCAGGTGACGCGTTCGATCTTGATTTTGTTGATTATCATTGAAGGAGGCGTTGGAAATTATGGCGATGAAGAATCCGCCGCATGTCGGCGGTTTAATCCGCCGCGAGGTGATCGAGCCTCTCGGACTGACGGTGACCGAGGCGGCGAAGGCCCTCGGTGTCGGGCGGCAGGCGCTTTCGAGCCTGCTGAACGGGAAAGCGGCTCTTACCAGTGAGATGGGCCTGAGGGTCGAGAAGGCGTTTGGGCCGAAGATGGAACACCTGATGCGAATGCAGCTTGCTTTCGATTTGGCTCAGGCGCGGAGAGCGGAGCACGCGATCCGCGTAAAGCGATTCGTGCACGCCAAAACGCTGCTCTCATCGCCCGCCACCCCCACCGCCTAACCAGCCCGCGCGGCGCCGGTCTTAATTCCGTCATCCCGAGCGAAGTCTCTTCTTCGTATCATCCCGACCGAGGCGGAGGGACCCCGTATCTTTTTCTCTGGATTACCTCGCCCGTTATTTTCACGGGAGAGGAGGCCGGCCGGTTGGCGGCCGGTAGGTGAGGGTTCTGCGCGTCATCGTGGCGGCACGGCACGGATAAAAAAAGGCCTCGAACAAATACCTCTGTTTGGCGCGACACTTCGCAGACACAAGCGCCGAATCATCCGCGCGGATGCGCGATGATTTCGAGGCAACCAGTTCGGCTATCTGGTGCAGGTAAAGATTCGCTGCGCGATGCGTCGGTCGCGGCGAGATTGCGCGCGGCAAGGCGGCCTCGGTATCGGAACAATGCCTGGTTACTTGCGAGACGTGATGAAGGGTTCTAACGGACTCCTGGTGGCCTGCACCCCGAAAACT
>PLDK01000013.1 GCA_003135135.1 Deltaproteobacteria bacterium | reverse complement strand
ATCTGGCGCGATTGGAGCGCGACAAATTCGTGATTCGCCAGGGACGACAGATGGTCGTGCAGGTCGCCAAGCTCTTCGATTCCATGAAGAATGAGCAAGCTGGCGCGCAGCTAACTGGTGCGCTTCTAAATTGAGTGACGCCCACCGCTTTAGTCAACGAGCTACACGAAGCACGTGATGAAAAGCGTCTGCTGCGCCTGCAACACCTGTGGCTTCTCAAAACTTAATCCGCACGAATTCATTGGTGGTTTCGAACGTTTGGCGATAGCCTGCCGTCATGGCGATGCCGACAAGCGCCGCGGTCCCGGTCGCCCGAAGCGAACCCCGAACCCGCACCGCGCTGCTGTTGGAAGGGATCGCGCTGCGCCATCAAATCGCCGTGCTGGAGCGCAGCGGAACTCGTCGCTCGTGCTTTCGCCGTTGGGATCGGCTGTTTTGGATATTGTTCTCGCGCTGGTGGCCCCAATGGCGCGACAGCCTGATCATCGTCCAGGCGGAGACGGTCTTGCGCTGGCGCCGTGATGGCTGGTCAGCGCTTTGGCGATATCAAGCACGGCGTCGCTGGCGCGGTGGGCGTCCGAGGGTTTCCAATGAAGTTCGTCATCTGATCGCACAGATGGCCCATGAGAATTTTCTCTGGGGTGCGCCGCGGATCCATGGCGAGCTTCTGATGCTCGGTTTCAGCGTCTCCCAAGCCACCGTGTCACGCTACCTGCCTGCACGAAGCAGACGGCCGGGACAATCGTGGCGGACTTTTCTTCGCAATCAAGCCAGTGCATTCGGCCAGTATTCCGGAGAGCGGTCGAAGGGATACGCTCACCTGCATGGTCAATCCTGTTGGCCTACGCGCATACGATCTGCGGCGGCGCAGATTGCTACGGGCCAACAACAGCCCACCCTGAGCGTTCGAAGAATTAGTCTGCGATCCGCTTAGTGCGATCGCGGAGTGACGCACCGCGCGCATCGCGCTGCTTCCGTGTCCGGCGGCTCGAGGAGATCGCTATATGACCGTTCTGGGGTCGCTCTTCCGATACGAAGTCCACCGCGTCAAGCTCATGCGTCGCCTTAGCTGCGACCGCGGGCGACTCAAGACCTCGCGGTCGGTGCAAAGTCGCGCCACAATTCATCACGCCGGTCCCTGCTAGGGCTGACACCTCGAAATAATCAGCTGGGAAACGAGCCGTCCGGGCGATCTTTTGCGTCTCCGTGCGCGCGGATTAGGTTTTGAGAAGGCACAGGCTTGAATCAGAGCCGGCGAATCCCTTGCGGTGAGAATGTCGCGCGGGTGGCAGCGCGCTCGATGTCATCGGTTAAGGTGACGCTGCCATCGCTTGCTATCAAGGCCGCCTTGTCCACGAGGGGCACAGCATAGACCAGCGCGCCGTCAGGACGGAGGTGCTGGGCCGCCATGCTCTTAAGCGGCCGCTCGGCCTGGTCCAGCGCCCACTCGAGTAACAGGTCGCCCATGCAAGCGGGCCCTGGAAGGCCGTCTTCGCCGAGTTGTTCCATTCACCCTCTTCGTGCGTCCGCGGTGGATTGCCTGCAATCCCCAGGGTCAGATGCGCGCTACCAGCTTTTTCCATTTGCGCCGGTTACAGCGGCGACAGAGCGTTTGCAGGTTGGGTTCTTCCGAGTCCCCACCCTTGCAGATGGGGACGATGTGATCGATTTCCAGATTGGTCGCGCTGTGGCATCTGCGGCAGCGACCGCCGTCGCGTACCAGCACCGCCACGCGCACGCTGTCGGGGATATGAATTCTTGCGGCGCGGTCCTCCTCGCACGGCTGGTCGAGAGAGACGTAGCGAACGAATGGCCGGAGACCCTCGAGTTCCACCGGCTCGGTCGCTCCGATCAGGGACTCGAGCTTGTGCGGATTGACCGGCAGAGCGTTGTCCATGCGCGCTGCCAGCATGAGCAGGCAGAGCAAGTGGGATTTCCATACGTCGGGAAGCTCCCTGAACCGCTGGTCGAGCAGCAGGTCGCAGGGCAGGCGAATTTCCCTGCGGGTTCGCTCGAATTGTCGAAAATTACGAAAAGATAAATAGTCCATCGATTACTCAGTAGATAAACATCGGTCGGTTGCGTCTTGACCCGCGTACGAATCGTTTTTTGATTGACGACTACTATCCGGGGCTGGCGAGAATATTTATCTTCACCACTTCGACCGGTTCCTTGCGGTATCGATCCAGGTCGACTCCTTCCAGTTCCGGAATCGCACCATAGTTGACCGCGCCCTTGCGGCTGGTGCGGATCAGTTCACCGCCGGCACCAACGGCTCGGCGGCTATCGCTCAGACCAAGCAATCTGTTGCGCAGCTCGCGCTCCTCGTCCGAGAGTTCATCGAGCCGTTGGCGAACCCGTCGGTAACGGCGCGCCGCGTCCGACCAGTTCGGATCACTGCTCAGGTCTTGCTCCTCGAATCGAGGCTCCGGCCACCGGTTCTCGGTGACGTTTCTCCAGAACTCGGCTTCGGCCTGTACCAGCCTCTCTATGTACCCGTGATCGGGCATGACCTTGACCAGCGCTCCGCGTCGGCCGTCGAATGACCAGTAGTGAAGTTCGCGGGCACGCGAGACTTCAAGCTGGTGCTGCAACTGGGCGTAGTAGTGCCTTGGGACCTGGCCCTCAAGCGCGAGCGCGTGATCGCGGCTGCGCAGCGGGCACTTGATCTCGAGAACCAGCGAGGCATCGAAGTTCAGCCCGTCCAACGAAGCGCGCATCCACGACAGGTGGTCGTGAGACATGCAGTGCGGCTCCATGATTTCGGCGGTCTCTGCTTCGTAAGCCACCCGTGCCGCCGCTTCGAGCTTGCGCCCCCGACGGGTCGCGAGATTGTCGCGCTCAGGTCCTTCGCTTCGGCGGGTCTTTATCTCCCACAATGTTCGCGGCATCATCCACCGCGAGTCGCCCATCACGACCGGGGCATCGCTGGAACCGAGCCCGCCCCGTCGCCAGTCACGCCAGTCGGTCGAGTTTTGCCGCAAGCTTTCAAGTCTAGGCATGAGCAGCTCCTCCGTTTGCGGCGCTCACTTGTTTGCGCCTGAGCGCCTGAACCGCGCGTCCATATACGCGCGCCGTCATCTCCTCGATCTTCGAGATCTTGAAGTACTCGAGCATTTTCGCGACATCGGTTCCGGTCTGCTCGATCAGTTCGTAGATCTGGCCTGCCTGTTCCGGGCTGATTACAGGGTCCGAGCCGCCGTTCCCGTTCCCGACAGCGTGTTGTCCGCTATCGGCACGCTCGTCTTCCGGATCGTCGCCGGTGGCGATGAGGAAAGATTGCAACAGCGCGTATTTGAGGGCCCCCGTCATCGCCTTGTACGGTCCCTTGTCGCCCGGGTCCCGCCCCTCGCCGGGCATCTTCACCGTCAGCTCTTCGGCGCTGTTCACGTCCATGAACGTGTAGGTCATCACCACTCGCGTGAGTCGGTCGGGATAGCCCTGGTTCGGCGAAATGTTCTCGTGAGATATGGACTCGAGCCTCGGGATGATCACGACTTCGAGTTCGGCCAGTGCGTCGCCGACCGCGCCCGCGATATCGGCAGCGGTGACGTATGAGTAGTTGAAACGCTCGTTGTGGCCGCGCTTTTGGATGTAGCTAATGCGGCGCCGGACTTCGGCCAGCTTCTGCTTGAGATTGAATCCCTCCGTTGAACCGAACGGCGAGGTCGCCGTCTCCCTTGAAAGCGAAGCCCCTTTGGCAGCGGGCGTATCGCTCCCCGCCTCGCCGCGGCCAATTGGGAGAGGTGGCTGTGATCCCTCCGAACGCGGCTGTTCGTCGTCACCTCTGGCACCATTCGAAGCCCTTCGCTTGATTCCGCGAACCGATGATCTGTCTTTGAAGCGGGCCCCGACCTTTGCGGGATTGGTCGCCGTTCCGGCGGACCGACCGGCCACTTCGCCTTGTACCCCGGAGGAGTCTCCGTGGTTTGCCGGTTCATCAAGTTTGGTCGCGCTCTCTGCATTCATGATTATCGTTCCTCCGTTTTGCAATTTGATAAATTCATTTGCGGCTCACGATCACTCCCGATGTCGCCGTTTCTTGTGGCGCCGTCCTGCCTGACTAATTGGTCCTTTCGGATCCCCATACGTACGCGCCTAAATGCGACGACGGCGCTGGTCCGTATCTCCACCGGCTCATCCCGCCCACAGCTCGCCGATCCCTTGCCGCCACACGTTCAAGAGTACTTCATTTTTGGCTTATTGTCAAATCTATACGACGTATCATAATCGGCAAGAATTCGCGCTTTTAGTCAGTAGCGAAGGCCAGATTTTTCAATTACTGCTCGTGTTATAGGCTAGTTAAAACTAGTGCAAACGTGACATTTACGAGCACCCTGGACGTCCGCGCGCTTGAGTATGGCGAAAGAGATATTTACACTGGCCGCGAGATGGGCAGGGGAAAAACTTCAGGACCACCGCACGGCAAAAGATCGAGACCGAACATGGTCGCGGCTGCGATTGAGTTGGCGGGCGGTCCCACTGCAGTCGCCGAGCTCTGCAACGTTCATCGCCAAACCGTCTACGTGTGGATCAAGGAATGGAAGGTCGAGCGGCTCGTCGACGCGCTCAAATTATCACGAGCCTCTGGTATTCCGATCGAGAAACTCGCCGGTTACGCATTCGACTCCAGCGAAACGAAAGGCTCCAGGTCGCGGCCGACTCAAGCAAAACCCGACTGAGATCAATGACGCGGTTCGGCGCGCAACTTCCTTGGAAAGCGTCACTTGACCGACGCGTTGGTCGTCACCACCTCGGCTGAAATTCTCTGACTACGCCGGTCATCACGCCCGCGGCGGTCGATTCGAAGCAATTGAACTAAGCCGTTTGCTCGTCGCTGCTGAAGCTCGGGCTCTGAAGTTAGCCGGGGAGCGTCATCACCCCCGACTGATGAGCGAACGACAGCTTAGTTGCGAGTTTGGATAGTATTGAAGACGCGCCCGAGCCGAACCCCAGGCTCAGGTCTGACTCCACGGCCTCCAACGCGAAACCGGCGAGGGTTATCGCTCCTCTCTGTGACGAATCCGTTCGGCTCGCTATATCGAGGCGATTTACTTAGCAATTGGTGAGTAAATGGCGAAGAGTGCTCACTTTATTATGGCTCGTGACCGTTTTGGAGGTCGTGCTCGCGATACTCAGGTCCAAAGCGACAGCGGCGAGGCCGGTTACAAAATTGCTCGCAGGCGTTATTGCGAAGTTGAGATTTGGGGAATCGAGCTTTTGCTGGACCGCAACACATTTCGATCATGGAGGTCTAAACGATGAATACGAATCCCGAACTTGCCGCGCATCCTGCGGCGGATGCCATTTCGAATATGTCGGACACCGAGTACAAGCAGTTCAAGGACGACATCCGCGCGAATGGTCTTCGCGAGCCGATCGTTCTTCACGAAGTACAAATCCTCGACGGACGCCACCGCTATCGTGCGTGCCTGGAGCTGGCGATCGAACCACGTTTTCAAGAGTACGACGGCAACGAACCGGTCGCGTTCGTCATCAGCATGAATCTTCGCCGCCGACACCTGAACACCTGAACGTAGTCCCAGCGCACTGACGACGACCGCCATAATCCGATCCCGACGCCCGGACTGATCATCACAAGCACGTCTGCCAAATGACAGACCCGAGACTTGAGAGAAGGCAACGAAACAGGAAGACGGGCCTGCGCATACGTGTCGCGTGGCCTGCACCCCGAAAACTC
>PLDK01000018.1 GCA_003135135.1 Deltaproteobacteria bacterium | reverse complement strand
CCGGTATTGCAGGCGCATATCGTTGTCGGGCAACTCGCGAATGCTTGCGCTGAGGAAGCCGCGACCGAGCCGGCTGAATGGGACGAATCCAAGACGAAGTGTCCGCTAGCCCCTGCGAGGCAAACAGGGAGTGAAGGGCGAATTTATTTTCTCAGGAGAAACGACAGGCCTGCGTGCTAGCGCGGGCGGTCGGCATCGAGCGGTTCTCGTTTTCCGAGCGCCTTGGCCTCTTCCTGGTATTTCGCGTACGAACCCTTCAGCGTCGCGCTATTGAGGATCATTTCGGCGACGAGCTCGCGTGTGACACCGTCATAGACCTTTGTGCGTACCCAATTCGACTTCGTGCGCTTGCTTTCGCTGAGCGCGACGATCTCGCGTTCCAGCTCGTAAGGATGATCAACAAAGAGCGGACTGTCGCTCGTCAAAACCTCATCCCGGGGAGATCCCTCCGGCCGGATGTGACCGTCGCTCAAAGATATTTGCCTCAAGCGAAGAAAACGCGAACGTTATCCGCATCGTCGGCTGACGCCGCAAGCCGCCCGGGTGAGTGTGGCGAATTACTGATTTCCCCAGAATCAACAATTCGCCACACACAGGCGGCGTCACGAGAGATTCGAAGTTCACTCGTCATATCCGATCCACGAAAACTCCACTATCGGCCTGCCGTCGCGTTCAATCGGCGACCCTGGGTCAGTTTTTGCGCCGGCGGCTAGAAGGTTGTCATGCTCCCGCTCTAGACCCTCGTTTACATCCTATATCCGTACCACTAATGCCTCGCGTCAGGCCGGCGCCTTCTCACGCATCGTGACGAACTCCTCTGCCGCGGTCGGATGGATTCCAATCGTTGCGTCGAACTGGGCCTTGGTCGCGCCGCATTGCAGCGCAACGGCGAAGCCCTGGATTATCTCGCTCGCGTCAGTACCCATCATGTGACACCCGACGACACGATCAGTCTTGCGATCGACGATCAGCTTCATGAAGGTACGCTCGTCGCGGCCGCTGAGCGTGTGTTTCAGCGGACGGAAGTTCGATTTGTAGATATCGATTTCGCCGAAACGCTGACGCGCCTCCGCCTCGGTCAGACCGACTGTTCCGATCGTCGGCTGACTGAAGACCGCCGACGGCACGTTATCGTAATCGACGCTCATCGCGCGCTTGCCGAAGAGCGTCTCCGCCACCGCACGCCCTTCGGCGATCGCGACCGGCGTCAGGTTCTTGCGATTCGTCACGTCGCCGATCGCGTAGATATTCTTGGCCGATGTACGCGAATAGCGGTCGACCACGATCGCGCCCACCCCGTCGAGCATCACGCCCGCATCCTCGAGCCCGATTCCATGCGTATTCGCGGTACGCCCGGTCGCGAACATAATGAGACTTGCATCGATCGCGGCGCCTTGGGTGAGCGTGACGTGCACGCCTCCGCCGTCGCCCCGGTCGATTCGGCTGACGAGGGTTTCGAAGCGCAGGTCGATTCCGCGCTTGCGCATCTCTGCCGCCAGTGCGACGCGCAAATCGTCGTCGAATCCGCGCAGGAAGATCTCACCGCGATGGATCACCGTGACTCGCGCGCCCAATCCATGGAAGATTCCCGCAAACTCGAGGCCGATATGGCCACCGCCAACAATGACTATCCGCTCCGGCATCCGATCGAGATAGAATGCTTCGTTCGACGTGATTGCGAGTTCGGCGCCGGGAATTCGCGGGACCGTCGGCCATCCGCCGGTTGCCACAAGAATATATTTGGCGGCGACGCGTTCGCCGCCGATCGCGATAGTATGCGCGTCAACGATCCGCGCGCGGCTTCTGAGTATCTTCACGCCCGCGTTGATTAGCAGGTCCTCATAGACACCGTTGAGACGCGTAATTTCAACATTCTTGTTCGCGACTAGCTTGTTCCAGTCGAAGCGGCGCTCACCGATGGTCCAGCCGAAGCCGGCGGAATCCTCGAACGCCTCGCTGAACTCGGAGGCATACACGAGCAGTTTTTTCGGAATGCAGCCGACGTTAACGCAGGTCCCACCGAGGTAGCGCTCCTCGGCGACGCCGACGCGCGCGCCGAGACTTGCCGCCACGCGGCTGGCACGTACACCGGCTGAACCAGCACCGATCACGAAGAGGTCGAGGTCGTACTTTTCGGCCATCGGAATACCACCCGTCAGGTTTGATCCGTCGCAGGTTGCAAGCCTAGCAGCCCATCTCGATGAATCAATCGGAGGCGATTCCGATACGACGAACGGCCGACGTGTGACCGTCACCCGTACGAATGCGGCGGGTGCTTCGCTCAGCGCACGTGATCTTCACGTGGAGAGATTATCGTCTAATCGATCACCTTTGGCCTCAAGACCGGGCTCGAACCTCGCGTTTGCAAACCGCTTGGCGTGGGTGGGAGTCTGATTCAGGATTCAAATCCCGGTTTAAGAGGGGAAGGGGACCAATGATAACGAGGCGTCGATTTCTGCGGTATTCGGTAATCGCGGGCGCGGCTGCAGCGCTTACTCTGAAGCTTCGTCTACGCCGCGCGGAAGCGTTCGTTCAGAGCCCGAGCTTACGAAAGTTCATTACGACCCTTCCCGGGCTGGGGCCCGCGGGGGCAAACAATATTGGCCAGTACCTGCCATTGGCGACCAAAACCACGGCGACGTTTGCGGGCTTATCGACCGACGTTTACCACCTCGCCGTGGCAAAGTTTGCCGAAGACATGCATCCGGACTTGCCCGGATCCACTGAATTTTGGGGGTATCACGATCTCGCCACGCGCGACCGAAAGTATCTGGGGGGAGTAATCGTGGCCAGCAGAGGGAGGCCGGTGCTGCTCCACATAACCAACCAGCTTCCCGACAAAGCGCTCATCCCCGTCGATCCTACTCTCCCGGCGGCGCCCAACGGGCGCAATGTTGGAAGCCTGCCGATGAACCGCGCCGTAACTCATCTGCACGGCGGCCTCACTCCCTGGTTCAGTGACGGCACCCCTTTCCAATGGTTCACGCCCAATGGTTTTTCCGGCCCGAGTTTCATGAACGTGCCCGGCACTAATCCGCCGAAGAACACCGCGACTCACTATTACCCAATGGATCAAAGTGCCAGGTTGCTGTGGTACCACGACCACGCAGTGGGCATCACCCGAACCAACGTTTATGCGGGACTCGCTTCGGCGTTGGTTCTGACTGACGATTTTGAAATCAGTCTGGTGAATCAGGGTCTCCTTCCCGATCTGATCGGAATCTCGCTGATCATCCAGGACAAGAGCTTCGTTTCCCAGCGCATTCATAGCGTCGATCCCGACTGGCACTGGGGCAAGCCGGGTAGCCTCTGGTACCCGCATGTGTACGAACCTAACCAGACCGGAGGAACCGGACCCCATCCCAGTTGTTCGCTTAACCCGAAAGGTAGGTGGGATTACGGCCCTTGCTTAGGGGCCACCCTGCCTAGGGCATCGTCCTACCACCTGCCGGTATCGGCTTCCGTGGTACCTGAGGCCTTCTTCGACACCATCCTGGTCAACGGCGGGGTGTATCCCATGGCCAGCGTTCCGGCCAGGCGGGTCCGCTTCCGCTTGCTTAACGCCTCCCAGGCGCGCTTTTACCACCTGAACCTGTATCCCGAACAGCCATCTATTCCGGGAGAGGCGATGGTTGGTACGCCCGGACCGGTTATCTATCAGGTCGGGACCGAAGGCGGCTTCCTGCCGGCAGTGGTGGTACACAACAATACCACGCCCATGCCACTGATTGAGCCGGATACCGCCAATCCCGACGGTCCGTTCAATCTGCTGTTAGCTGCGGCGGAGCGGGCCGACGTGGTTATCGACTTCAACGGCGTGTCAGCCGGCTCCACCTTTATCTTGTACAACGACGCGCCGGCGCCTTTCCCTGATGGAGACCCACGCAACGACTATTTCACGGGCGACCCAGATCAAACCTCAGTAGGCGGTGCTCCTACGACCATGCCCGGCTTTGGGCCCAATACCCGAACCCTGCTAAAGATCGTTGCTGTCGCTGATTCCGGCGATACCCTCAGCACGCCGGCCTGGATCGCACAGCTCAACGTGCAGTTAAAAAACAATTTTCTTAGCGGAAATCAGCCCGGACTTCTCTACAACAATGGTTCCGATCCATCGGAACCCGGCCCGGTTCCGTATTTGGGCACAGTCGACCGGGTCCTGACCCTGAACGAGGACTTCGACGACTATGGGCGCCTGATCCAGACCATAGGAACGTTTACCAGCAAGAGTTTGGACAACCAAGGATTGCCTACGTGGGGGCTGCCCTACATGTCGGCGGCGACAGAGACCCCTGTCGCTGGAGCCATCGAAGTATGGCAAATCTTCAACCTCACTGCCGACACCCATCCGATCCACTTCCATCTGGTAAACGTTCAGCTCATCCAGCGACAGCCATTCACCGGAACACCGGGCGTTCAAGGCGTAGATTGGGAGTATAGCCGGCCCGCAATCCCACCCGATCCGAACGAAACAGGTTGGAAAGAAACTGTGCGCATGAATCCGGGAGAAGTTACCACGATTATTGCGCAGTTCAATCTGCCGAACCTGCCGACGGCAGCGATGCGCCGTGCCGTCAGTCCCCGGACCGGCGGTCATGAGTACGTCTGGCACTGCCATATCCTCGAACATGAAGAGCACGATATGATGCGTCCCCTGGTGGTGCGGTAGCTGAGCCTAGCCGAAATATGGGCGCAGTGCGCTTGTTTTTTGAATCCGCCTTATAGCGAACCCAGCCCCGACGAAAGGCGTTCGGCAGACATCGGTGAAGCGCGTGGCGGTCATATACGCGGTCCCTGTTTGCTCGGGTGCGATGGAACCTGCGCATCCTCAACCGCTCCGCGCCAGCCGCTTGCGCAGCCGCCGATCACGTTTCAGGTGCCATTCACGGCTCATGGCTTCGCGTCGCGTCGCATGCTGCTCGGCATATAGCAAAACCCAAACCTGTGCCTCCTCAAAACTCCATCCACGCCGAAAACACAGGAGTTTCGCGCCGCGCCACCCGGCAGATGAATTTCCCTGCTCCGCCCTGAAAATTCCCTGTTACATCGAAAAAATTCCCTGTTCCTCCAAAATAATTCCCTGTTCGGTTGAGTAGGGAATTTCGTCAAAAACCCGAGAGAAGACAAGACGTATTTGGTCCCGCTTCGACCCCAAGGCGGTCGAAATCGCGAAAATTCCCTGTATTTTCCCTGATGATCAGGGAATTTGACGCAGAGAGCAGTTCGCATAAGACTGCGTCATCCGCCACACAGTCTGGCATGTTTCCCTACTTTTTGGAGAAGCAATGAAATCGGCGCGTGGGGCGCGATTCACGCGCAGCCGCGGACCCGGAGAATGCCAACGGCCGCGGCTGACGGCAAAAATCGCTCAAAATTCTCTGTTCGCGATTTTGGCATGTCCATCTGCGAACCGGCCGACATTTTGCGGGGAAGCGTCCTCGGGAAGAACGCCTGACGCAAGCAACTACGCCCGCGTGAGTCTATCGGGGTTCCAGAGCTTGCTGTTGCGCGCTCCAGAGCGGGGGCAG
>PLDK01000011.1 GCA_003135135.1 Deltaproteobacteria bacterium | reverse complement strand
AGTTTTCGGGGTGCAGGCCAGAGGCAATGCACATGATCCGGAAGGGGCAGGCGCGCTGGGTCTGCGGCAATGATGTTCGCAAACAGAATCAGTTCATCGACCAGCTGTTCGATCTGGCTGCCTGAGACCTCGCCGCCCAGTTCCGCTCGGGGCCTCCTCCGTCACCGTTTTCAAAGTTGCAACACTTCCGATTGCGCCGGAGCAGGCGGGCAAGCTGTTTCCGATCGGCCGGATGGGCAAGGTCGAGGAGCTGACTGCGGCGGTCCTGTTCCTCTGTTCAGATCAGGCCCGGTTCATCGTGGGCCATCTGCTGGTCGTCGACGGCGGGTGGATCGCCCGATAGCTCGATTAGCGGCGCTGTTTGCGCATATCGGCACATCCGCGCTAAGCGTTAGACCGTCGTGACAAGCTGGGTGCGCTGCAATTTCCGGTTGTGCTCAGCAAAACTGCCGGGGGTCGCATGGCCGAACGCTGTGACGTAGCGATCGTTGGAGCCGGGCCGGGCGCTTCGATTGCCGCATACATTCTCGCCAAGGGCGGGCTCGAAGTGATTATGTTCGAGCGCGGCGACTACCCGGGCTCAAAGGCGATGTTCGGTGGTGTGCTCTACACGACCGTGCTCAGCAAGTACTTCCCGGACTTTCCGGGAGCAAACTGCGTCGAGCGCCACGTCATCGAAAAGCGTTTCTCGATGCTTTCAGAGAGTGATGAGGTTGCGCTCTCGTTCAAGTTCCTCGATTTCGAGCCTCCATATTACAACCATTCGTTCACGGCCCTGCGCGCGATATTCGACCGCTACCTGGCCAAAAAGGCCGAAGAGGCGGGCGCGGTGCTGGTCACTCAGACGGTGGTCGACGAGGTAATCGCCAGTGAAGGCCGGGTGGTGGGAGTTCGCGCGCGGCGCGAGGGTGGCGAGGTGCTCGCCAACGTGGTGATCGCCGCCGACGGCGCCAATTCGCTGATCGCGCAGTCGGCGGGGCTTCGCGGCGAGCTTCCGCTGTCGGTGATCCTCGGCGTCAAGGAGGTGGTCTCCCTGCCGCGCGAAGTCATTGAGGATCGCTTTTCGCTGGAAGGAGATGAAGGCGCGGCGTACGAGTATCTCGGCGGCGGCGCGGTGCGGGGCGCGATGGGGGCGGGCTTCCTCTACACCAACCGCGACACGATTTCCGTGGGCTATGGGATCCCGCTTGGCGCACTCAAAACGCTGGGCGTCCAGCCCGACGAACTGCTGAACGAATTCAAGATGCATCCGGTGGTGCGCCGTCTGCTGCGCGGCACCACGCCGGAGGAGTACTCGGCGCATCTGATTCCGGAGATGACGCCGCACGATCTGCCGCATTTCGTGGGCGACGGGATTGTCGTAATCGGCGGCGCCGCCGGGCTGGTAAATGCGAACCCGCTATTCCACGAGGGCACCAATATGGCGATGGCCTCGGGCGTGATGGCGGCCGAGACGATTCTCCAGGCGCACAAGGCGGGCAACTTTTCGGCCAAGGCGCTCGAGTCCTACCCGAGCCGGCTTCGCGAGAGCTTCGCGTGGCAGGATTACGATCGCTATCTGGGGCTGACGCGGATGGCCGAGACCCATCCCCAGTTCTTCAACAAATATCCCTACGAATTCATCAAGCTCGCGCGCAAGCTGTTTTCTGTGGTGCCCACCGATGACGGGATGCAGGTGCCCAAGCGCGCGCTTGAGCTGGCGGTGGCGGACCACGTGCTCGCCGAGCTCGGGCTGATGAGCCTCGGCCTGGACCTTCTCGATGCCGCCAAGGCGGCCATGTTCTAAGGGCGCAGACCGGGAAAGGAGCACCGGTTGCAATGGCAGCGAACGTCAAAAGCCCATCCGACATTGCCAATCCCACCGGGTTGGCGAACTTCCTGGGCCCGCCCAAGTTGCTCGGCCGCGATGACAAACTCGCGACCCTGGTGATAAAGGTGGACGAAGGAAATCCGCACCTGAAGATCATCGATCAGGGGGTCTGCCTCAAATGCATCGAGAAACCCTGCACGGTGACCTGCCCGGTTGAAAACTACAAAGTCGAGGACAACGGTCACACGACGATTTACTGGAGCAGCTGTATCGAGTGCGGCACCTGCCGGATCATCTGCCCGTTCCAAAACATCTCGTGGCGATACCCAAGTGGCGGATTCGGCATGACCTACCGCTACGGCTGAAACGAGGAGATCGGAAGATGCGAATCAAATCGCGCGCCGGAAATTTCAATATGACGATCGAGGACGTGGGGGTAGAGGACGGCGAACTCGTAATGACCGGCAAGATGGGAGTGTGGTCGGCCAAGACCATGCTCAGCGTCGATGAGCTGCGGGCGATGCTGGGCACAATGAAGGTCAGCGCCAAGATAGTCGACTTCGCCGCGCTGTTCGCCTTCCGCTATTTGGCCGGCCTGGTAGAAGAAGATCGCCGCCGACGCCTTGCGCCCGCTGCGCAAGCCGCCGCGCCCGCGCCGGCACCGAAACCGCACTGAAGCGCGTTGGCAAGCGCAGGAGGATATTGACATGGCTGATGAAATCAAACTGTCGGAACTCGAACAGGTCGACGAGGCGTTCAACTTCCCGCTCTTCGACGCAATCTTCAACCGCCGCTCGCGCCGCTTCGGCTTGGGCATGGAGATCAAGGAGGGCCCCAACAAGCACAAGTCGCAGCACCCGCCGCTGCCGCTCGATGAAGTCGAGGAAGCGATCCTGATCGCGGCCGGCACCGGGGTCTCGGGCCTCAACCTGGCCGACATGCCGCATACGCCGCGCCCGGACAATCTCGATGCCGTCCAGAACTGGGACGGGATGTGCAACACGATGGTCGAGCATGTGGGGCGCACCTGGGCGAGCCCGTGCGGGAATCACGGCACCGAACTCTTCTATACCAATGACGAGGGTGTCTACCTGATGAAGTTGCGCGACGTGCAACCGGTGCATTTGCAGGAGGTCGCCTCCAGGAGCGATCGCGATCGGCTGCTCGATTTCGTGCGCCAGAACCGCGTCAAGCTGTTCGACGGCCGGCTCGATGTCCCGCGCAATACCGGCGCGATCATGTCATTCAATCTCTGGAACGCGAACATGCCCGGCACCACTCTGTTCATGCCGGTGACCGACATCACCGAGGAAATGATCAATGCCGTGATGTTGCAGGCGGATCTCGGCCAATACGTCGTCGATGATCGCAACAATATGCGTCCCTGCATCGACCAGCGCTGGATTCGCGAGGGCTGGGTTGACACGCCGGTGCCGCTCTCGATGTTCGAGAGCCAAATGATGCTTGCCACTGCCGGCGCTGAGGGCGCGTTCATCGGCCACAACATACTGCTGGCCGAGCAGGCGCTGGGGCTGGGCGGATGGTTGTATGGCGGAATGAATAGCCTTGTGGTCATGGGCGGTACACCGACCGGCTGCGGACTCGGCTTTCGCTTCGAGTCGAACCCGAAGAATCCTGACGCCTTCGCAGCTCCGGTCGGAATCGACGGCCAGTTCGAGACCTTCCGGCCGCCCTACTACAAGGACATGGACGCGGCGGTCGATGCGGTGGTGGCGAAGAAGTTCGGCCCCAACGGCACCTTCAACCCGTTCGCGAAAAAGCCGGTGCCGTACAAGAACCGCGCAGACTTCCTGCGCCAGGTACCGCACACGCCGGAAAAGACCATCCAGATCTGCAAGGAGACCTGCCGCTATGTCTGGGATACGTTCGGCACCTTCCCCGCGTTCGCGCCGCCGGCGGTGCTCTACGTCTACATCCAGGCGCAGCACATCGAGCTTGAATTTTACGACAAGTATTACGATGGCCCCGCCTATCTCAAGAGCCACAAGGATCACATGCGCAAGTGGCATGCGGGCGCGGCGAAGATGCGCAAGGTCGCCTGAGCGACGCGGGGCGGTGTTCGAAGTGGAGTTGATCCATGGCTGACTCGACCGGAATTGGCAAAGTGCTGCGCGACATAACACAAGCATATGTTGACGGCCTCTCAACGATCGGCGGCGCGATTGCTGACCTCGCCAAGCGCCGCATACCCGACGGCGAACGGCAGATGGAGCACTGGATCGGAATTGCCCGCGCGGCCAAGGACGGCTACGTAGCGGCAATCGATCAGGGCTTCGCCATTTGGGAGCGGCGGATTCGCCAGACGATGGCTCGCGCGCAGTCATCCTCCTCCGCAAAGGAGTCGAAGAGCGACTATAAGGCTCCGGCCAGCCAAATCGAAGCGTGGCTCCAGACGTGGCGCAATGCGAACGAGTCCTTCATGCAATCGATTCGCGACAGTGGCCTCGGCGAGGAGGCTCTCAAGCAAACCAGGGAATTGCGCAAGACGCTCGAGGATGGCCTCAAAAACTTGCAGAAGCTATGGCGGCCGTCGAGCAAAAGCGGCCGGAAATGAGCTCGGCATAACTGAGCGCAGCCAAGGCTAGTCGCTTCATACGGCGGTTGACACGCGGTGGTTGACGCTCGCGTCCAAATACCTAAACGCTATTATTCTTCGGGCCCGGCCAGATCGACCAATCGGGTTCGCGCTCGCGCAGATAAGGTGTTGAGCAGGGACAAGGCGAAATCGGCCGTTCAGAACATAGCTGCCGGCGGCGCTCAGGTACTTATCGCCGCTTTCGGAGTTTTGGCAGGCACAAGGTACATCTTCGTCCCGCGGACTGCTTACAAGCTCAAGGGAACCGTGAGACCGCCCACAACCATGATTGGAGTACCGATTTTTGGTATGTCCCCGCCGAGGTCGATAACATATTGGTTGTTAAACATGTTCTGAACCTTCAAATAAGCGGTACTCGCGTCCAGCCAGGAGGCATTGGAAAGATGTGGGAGAGACCGGGACCAAGTCAAGTTCGTAACCCAGTAGGAGGGCTGAAGGTCGTGATTGTCAGAATCTTCCCATTGCTTACCTTGATACTCTTCCTGGACCCAGACTTCGCCAAGCAGGGAATCGCTGTAGCGTAGGCCTATACTGAGAGTATCCCATGGCACGAGAGCCAGGCGCCTGCCTACCAGGGTCGGATCGGGAGGGCTGCTGGTCAAGGTCGCTTCAGACCGTAGATAGTTAGCGGTAAGGCTCAGCCCGGGGTGGTACCGGGACCACTGACACAAATTGATCCAGTCAAAGTCATACTGAAGATCTGCCTGGTAGCCGCGAATGCGCGCCCGCCCGAGGTTCTCGCGCGTCCGCTCCGCATCGGCACCCGTAACCGGATTAACGGAAGTCACGACGTTGTTGATAGGATTGTGCAGATAGTCCCAGTAGCCCGTCCAACCCAAGGTCAAACCGGAAACTCCCCTGAACTGAGCGCCGATCTCGCCTCCCTCCAGAAACTCGGGGCTAAGCTTCGGATTGGGGAGCAGTATCAGATCTTCGACACTGGATTGCCTGTAGAGTTCCGCCAGTGTGGGTGCGCGATAGGCTTCGTATAACCCCATGCGAAGCGTCAACCATTTCCATGGTTCGTAACGAACACCCAATCTGGGGCTGGTCGCAGTACGTGCGTGATCGGGAAAGGTTTGGGTTGTGGCGGGACCAGTTGTCGGCGTGTCGACGATTTTGCCGTCAACATTGGTAAAGACGTCACCTCTGACGGATACATCAATTTCCAGTTGTTCGAGCGGGCGATACAAATCCTCGAGATATGCGCCGAAGAACTGCTGCTTGCCGGAGCTCTGCCGGCGATCGTCGATGGCGGTGCCCGACGTGTTATAGAAATTGTCGTAGCACGTGCCGTCGATAAGGCGAAAGTCACCGCCGGCAGCGATTGTATGATACTTGAGAAAGGTGCGCGTCCAGCTGAGAAGCCCACCTACGTCGGTCGAGGGAACGCTCTGGGTCTGCGAAGGAGTCTCGGCCGTTCGAGCGACATTCTCCATAGAAAAAGTCTCGTGGTAAGTCGAAATATGAGCGTACACGCTGGTATTGAACAGATCGCCGGCGTTGTCATCATAGGATCCGCCACCATCGATGAAGCCACGCGTTGCGCTCGCGCTTCGAAATGCGGTGCCGAGGTCGCGATATTCCTGGTAAAAGCTACCTCTTAGAAAGGTCGAAATCCCATTACCGGGATCAAATTCGAGCCGCGCACCAGATAAATCATGAATAGAGGAGGAGGCGTGGTCCACCGGCCCTCTGAAGCCGGACTTCACAATGTCCCAACCGTCGGTGTTGAAGAGGTCTTGCTCTAAACTCACCTTTATCGGTCCCAATAAGTAATCTCCTGACACTGCGTCCTGGGTAGTATCACGGTTACCGTAAGAGCCTTGAACCTGCAGGTTGTTGGAATTGGAGGGCTGCTTGCTAATTATATTAATTACGCCACCCTCGGCCCCGTCACCCCAAAGGTCGGAACCCCCACCTTCGACAACCTCGACCCTATCAATGCTGTTGAGCGGTATCTCGTCCCAATAAATCCATCCGCCAAAAGCATCGTTGACAGGAACTCCGTCGAGCAATACCAGCGCCCTGCTGGCGCCGCCGGGACCGACTCCTCTGAGTGTTATGCCTTGCGCCTCAGGATCGTCGGCGGGTGCCGTCACGAGGCTGCTTGAGCGCCGAAATGTGTTGAAGCCTGGAATGTCGCGCAGCGCGTCGTCCACCGCCAGGGCCGGCGTTTGCTCGACGTCCTCGTGCGTGAACAGCGCCAAGTAGCTGGTCGAATTGTCCGGGGTGATACTTGTCCTGGTAGCAGTCACCACGACAGGCGGCAGAGTATAAGTCGCAGCTGGAGATTGCGTTGACGGTGTTGAGGTCGCGGCCGCGGAAGGTTGCGGATCAGCATAGCCGATAGCTGAAGTTAAGAGATTACAAAGCATGCCGGCTGAGAGGAGTGCAGAAATGTACAAGCTACGCATGAGTCGCCTCCTAACATCCAGAAGCACGGGAATCGCTGACGACGGAGTCATAAACGATTTATCACTCATATGTCAATGAGATGTATTGGCTCAATGCACAAACAGTAGCTCTCCGACTTACTACGCTCGTCGTATATGCACTGATGGTTGCGACGAACGTAGTAATACACACCCGATGTATTCCCGCTGCATAACCCGCAGACTGTAGCGTGCTCCGGCTGCGGCCGTGTAGCAGACAGAGCTTGAATTAACGGGCAATTGGTTGTAATGAGGTCCAGTGTCAGACCCGTCCTTGCGGCTTCCCGGTGGCGACCTCGAATACGCCGTGCTCTTAGCTCTGTGCGAACTTAACGCAGCTTCTGCTCGCGACGTTCATTTGCGGGTTCGACAAACTGACGGCCTTGCCTATACGACGATTGCCAAGGTTCTTGATCGACTTCGCTTGAAAGGGTTGGTAAGGCGTGAGCGCCGAGCTCGAGCATTTCTCTATCGGCCGCGAGTCGCCCGGCGCGAAAGCTGAAGTTCTGAAAATCGAGGGCAATTGGAAAGACGCGATGCGAAAGTTGATTTCCAGAAAGCGTCCTGTCGGCGGATGGCCGAAAGAGACATCATGAATCTCCGCCACGCTGCTGCGCTCGCGCTTGTGGGCTGGTATCTCATAATGCCGCCGGTCGTGGGTGTACCCCCAAAGGCGCTTCCTGATGCCACATTCGACCAATGGCACACAATGGACGTGTTTGACTCCATCGCTGAATGTAAAAACGACATGGGGAAACTTCGTTCATTCACCGCAAAGACTTTGCAGATTGATCCTAAAGCCTATCAATTAGGCTCCCGACCAAGCGATCCGGTCGAGGCACAAAAATGGGACAAGCAGTTGACCGTTTTGAAGTCTGCCTTGGCTGATGCCGCTCACCACGCTGGTTGTATCGCTTCCGACGATCCGCGCCTCAAAGGGAAGTAGAGAACCGTCCCGCTTCGTCTCGGCTGATCCGGCCTAGTCCGCCGGAATTGCGTTAAGTACATACTCCCGGAGCAATTCATACCATCCGTAGTGGTTTTGGGACGGCTCCGCTCTATGGCTAGCTTTGTTCCGACAAAAACTATTTCTGCCGCAGGCTGGTGTCGCCCGATTTCGGGCGAGGGCAGCAAGTACGGGACATCCTGGCGATTGACCATAGCGTAGGCATAGCACGCCACATCCGGCGGGGGCAGGCTGAATAGTTCATCCCCTTCACCGAAACTGAACCAGTGCCCAATAATTCGCTGCATTGACGCAAGAGTGGCTTTTGGTCAATGTCGCTTCCGTCCGAGCTGATCTCGCATACAGGGGATTCTGAGATGCAAAGAGTTGCCAATAGCGTTGTCCGCCTCCGATTTATTCTTGTGGCTGCCTTTGCCGCCCTGGTGTTCTCGATGCCGGCAGTGGTGCGCGCCGATCCGGCCGGTGAGTCGGTGCGGCCGGAGGAGCGCGAGGGCCTCGGGAACGAGCAGGAAGAGCGTCGGGAGATGCAGAAGGAATACGTCCGTGAGCACTCCGATGCCTCGGGCAAAGTCGACCCTAAGGCTTACGTCAGAGGCATCGAGCACGCGCGCCAAATGAAAGTGGCGCCGTATATTGGGGCCAAGCCGGTTGGCGCAGCGTCGCCCGCCTCAACCAAATAGCCGATCCATCCGCGAAGAGCGCGCGGGCCGTGGTTCGCGCAGACTCGCGGGCAGTGAGCCGTTCGACAGAATTTTGGGGAGGGAAAAGTGAGCCGACAAAGCCGTCCGCTTTTGGGTCTCGTAGCAATCGCGATGGTGGTCGCCGCGGTTGGGACGTATCTGGTAAGAGCCCATGCAACGGGCTTGACGGGAGTGCAATGGGTGCAAATTGGCCCCGCCCCGCTTCAGATCGATGTCAACCAGAACTTTCAGGGCGCGGGACCGGATTCGGGCGAGGTGGTCGACATCGCAATCGATCCGAGTGGCACGACCGATTCGACGATCTATATCGCGGCAGGCAGCGGCGGGATCTGGAAGTCGACCGATTCGGGCAACAGCTGGACGCCGAAAACCGACAGCCTGCTCACACTTTCGACCGGCGCGGTGGCGCTCGATCCGGGTAATCCGTCGATCGTTTATATGGGCACCGACAATCCGGCCTTCGGCGGCGATTGTCCAGCATGTAACTTTGAGGCCGTCGGTATCTACAAGTCGTTGGACGGCGGCAATACCTGGGCGCTGCTGCCGAACAGCCCGACTGGCGTTGCGATCGAACGGATAGTCTTTCCGGCGCCCGGTGTGCTGCTGGTTGCCACCACCGGCGGGCTCTATCGCTCGCAAGACGCCGGCGCTCACTTCACGCAGTTGGCTGTTTTTGGATCAGCCGGCAACCAGGTCGAGGATATTCGCCTCGATACTCAGAACCCGAGCACCACGGTGCGCGTCTCGATACCTACGGCGGGAATCTTCGTTTCGACTGATATCGGCGACCCCACTCCAACCTTCACCAACCTGTGGAGCGCGACGAACGGCTCGCCCCTCCAGAACGTTGTCGTGACTAAGGGCAGTGTCGGCTGGATTACTTTCGCGCAGTCCACTATCGGCGGCGTGAACCCACCCGGACAGACAATCTACACGACGGTCGGTAACAACACGCCTACAACAGCGGCGCCGAGCCGATTTTTGGGAATGTGGGTTTCAACCAACGGCGGCAGCACCTGGAGCTTTCAGGCTGGCGCAAGCCTCACCGCCATCGCCGGCAACGCCGACGGCAATAACGGCACCGGATGCCAGTGCGGTTACGATCAGCAGATCGCGGTCGATCCGACGACCGATCAAACGGTCTATATCGGATTCCAGGAGGTTTGGAAATCGACCAACGGCGGCGCCAGCTTCGGCGCCAGCGCAATTACCGCCGGTCTGGTCCATTGGGATCAACACGCGTTCGTCTTCAGCCCGCATGACCCGACCGCGCAGACCTTTTATTCCGGTTCGGACGGCGGCATAGCGAGCACCACCAACGGCGGCAGCACCTGGAACGCCATCAACGGCACGACCTCCTTCGCCAACGGCGGGATCGCCACCAATCTGATTTATAAGATGGATATAGGACGCGGCTCGAGCGCCAACCGGCAGTGGACCTATGCCGGCTTTCAGGACACCGGCAACGCGCAATTCGGCACGGGCTATACCGGCAACACCTGGCAGCTTGACCAAGACGGTGACGGCGGTCCGATGACGGTGGATCCCTGCAATCCGCTGCATGCGATTACCAGCGACGACAGCGGCTATAACCAGACTACCACCGGAGGCGCAGGGGGTTGGAGCGGCACCGTGACGGTGTTGCCGACACCGACAGAGCCGAGTTTCGCCGTGAACGGCACCGCTTACGCCTTCGACCAGACCTGCGACAGCACGGTTTACGCGGGACTCAACATCCCCGATACGGACGTTTACCCACCGCCACCTCCCCCCCCACCGGCACTGGTTCCGACCACCTACGGGCTCTATCAGAGCACCGATAACGGCAATACTTACACGCAGGTGCTCCCCCTGACCGGCGGCACCCAGGTGTCGGCGATCGCCACCGTGAAGCTTGATCCCAACACGGTCTGGATCGGCCGCAACGACGGCAGCCTTGCCTTCAGCAGCAACGCGTTGCTCGGCACTTCGTCGACCTGGACCGCGATCCCGAATCCGGGCCCGAGCGGCCCGAACGTGCAGCAGGTGCAGGGGCTCGCGATCGATCCGAACAACAGCACCACGGTATTCGTGGCCTATCCGGGGGTTAACGGCACGTCTCCGAGTCAGCATATCTTCATGACTATCAACAGCGGCGCCAATTGGACCGATATCACCGGCACCGGCCCCGACAGCCTGCCGGACCTGCCCTTTCACACGCTCGCGATCGATCCCAGCACGAGCACCAATCCGCGCACGGTAATCGTTGGCGGCGACGCTGGCGTGTTCCAAACCACGGACGACGGCGCAAGCTGGCAGGTGCTCGGGGTGGGCTTGCCGACGGTCGGCGTGAACGCGGTGGCGCTGGATTCCAGCGCCAGTCCGTCGCTGTTGCGCATCGGCACCTACGGGCGCAGTGCTTTTGAATTGGCTGCGCCGACGGGGCCGCTGCTGACGACCAACAGCACTTTGAACTTCGGCACGCTTTGCCCGGGACAGACGCCAACCGAACTGTTGCAGTTGTTCAACGTGGGGACTACGGACTTGACCATTTCGAGCATCAACCTGACTGCGGCGAGTCCCGATTTCACGATTAGCGGGCCGGGCTTTCCGGTGACGATCAGTCCGAACGCTGAGGTTGATTTCACGATTCAGTACAACCCGACGCTGGCGAATGAAGGGATAACCGAGACGGCGACCTTCCAGATCGACAGCAACAGCGTGGTCAATCCGAGCCAGGACGTAACCTACACGGCGACGGTAGGGGCGCCCAAGGGCAGCACGGTGATCGCCAGCGGCGGCGCCTTCGGCAACGTCTGCGTTGGTGCGTTGGCCGACCTCAACCTGACGATCGCGAACAGCGGGACGTGCCCGCTGCTGATCAGCAACATCACCTCTTCGGATGCGGACTTCCTGGCACCGAGCACGTTGGTCTATCCGCTGTCAGTGCAGGCCGGAAATTCGCTGGCGGTGCCGGTGGTGTTCGAGCCGCTGAGCACCGGGTCGAAATCCGGCACCATCACGGTAGACAGCAGCAACAACCCGAGCGGCAACATGAACGTGAGCGTGACGGGGACTGCGCCGCCAGGGCACATCACTACGAGCGGCTCCGGGGTGTTTGGCAGTTCGGTTTGCAGCGGTGGAACGGGTGTAACGCAGACGCTGCAAATCGACAACACCGGCGCCTGCAACCTCAATGTGGCGTCGGCCGCTCTCACCGGCTGTTCCTCCGCTTTCACGCTGGTGAACCCGGCTGAGTTCCCGGCGACGATCAGTGCGGACTCGGGTCTCGGCGTCGGCGTCAACTTCTCGCCGACATCACAAGGACCACAGTCGTGCAATCTCACGATCTCGAGCAACGACCCGGTCAATCCGGTGGTCACTGTTCCTCTCAGCGGTGAAGAGGGAAATGGGAAAATCAACGTAACCGGCAGCGGCAATTTCGGCACTTCGGTTTGCGGAGGAAAGGCTCCGCCGCAGACGCTGAAAGTCAACAACACCGGCCTCTGCAACCTCAACGTAACGTCGGCGGTTATCTCCTGTCCTGACTTCACGCTGGTGAACCCGACTGAGTTCCCGGCGACGATCAGTCCGGACTCGGAACTCGACATCGGCGTCAACTTCATGCCGACCTCGGCAGGACCAAAGTCGTGCACTCTCACGATCACCAGCAACGACCCGATCAATCCCGTGGTCGTTATTCCACTCACGGCGACCACGCCGTTGGGGTCCGCATCGTTGACGTTCCCGGCGGGACTCACCTTCCCACCGACGGTGATTCAGCAGGAAGCTGCGTGCCCTCTGCAGATGGGTGTTCCGGTCACGGACGGCGGCGCATGTCCGGTGAAGGTCAACTCCGTTACTCTCACCCAGACGAGTTCACCGGCTGATTACTCGCTGACCGGACTTCCGGGCTTGCCGGTAACGCTGGCGCCGGGCGATCAACTTGGCGATGGCGACCTGGACGTGGTCTTCGAGCCATTCACTCTCGCCCGCGAGAGTACGGGTAACGTGAACTTCACTTTTGTCAACGATCCGATTACGGGCGCCACCGTTACCACTGCGGTGCCGTTCTGCGGCGAGGCCGTCGATCGCGGCGTACGCGTGCTGGTAACTCTGGGCGGAGTGCCGGTGTCGACGGTGAAGAAAATCTCGCTGCAAAACGCGTATGGCCCGGAACAGCCGGAAGGAGACGAACATACAATACAGACCATAAAGAACGCGACTTTGCAGACGGTAACCGGCGTGGCGCCGTGCCCTTCGTTCCAGTTCAACGCGGAATTTGGCGGTGTCAGCAACCCCCGCCAGCTCAAGTTAGGCGACTACCGGGTCAAGGTCTATCTCAAGGTCGGCAAGAAGACCAAGCACAAGGCCGTCAGATTTACCATGGACGAGTGTTCCTTTACGCCGAATGTCGTTGTGGCGTTCTGATTGTGTAAGCACTAAGCAGCGGGGCGGCCGCGAGTTTTACCTCGTGGCCGCCCCGGATCCTCTCCAGCACATATAACTCGTCTAGTCTTTCCGCCGCGCGCGCAAGATTCGCGCTGGTCTGTCCGTCTCCGATGCGCTGTGCCTGCTCGCGCAGAAGGGCGATGTCCTGGCGACCGTGCGCAGTATTTCCGATCTTCCCGCACAGAACGCGAAAGCCGCTGACCGGCTGGCGGATGACGCAGTCCGATGCGAACTGCTCTCCGCAAGGAAAATTCCCTGATAATCAGGGAAAATACAGGGGAATCCTTCGACTTCGGGCCTGGTTTGAGGTCTGCGAGGTAGGAAACCGCGGTAACCACCGGCGCTTTTTTCAGAAATTCCCTGAAGTTCGGAACAGGGAAATAATTTTGAAGAACAGCGAAATTTCCGACGACATCAGGGAACTAAATAGAGCAGCGATAGATTTGCCGGATTGATCGTCCCGCGAATCGCGTCTGGTGCTCCACCAGGTCCTTTAGCCATACCTTGGTGGTGAACTCGTCGCCGTGCCGCATCGGCTTATGCCAGGTGATGCCCATCCCGGCAAACATCGCGTGCACGCCAGGCAGTCCACCGACATATCCGCTGAACACGCGATTGAGCGGATAGATGAACGACGGTGGCGCCACCAACCGTCCATATGGCGACTTCGCCGCATATGCCGGGTCGCACCACAATGGATTATCATCGCCGATTCCGTGTGCCCAATGGCGGATGTTGTCGCGCGTGGCCTCGTGGCACCATGGCTCGAGCGTATCTTCTATCGGTACGCCGATCAGTTGGCGCAAGTCGGCGAGGCCTTTCTCCGTGATCAGCGAGAAGCGTTGCTGCTTTACCTGGTCCGGCATGCGCTGTTCGTGTTTCTGTGGCGACTTCCGGTTACGCCCGCAACAGCACGAGCTGCATCCCGCCCAGGCTCAGCATGTCGTTGGTGCCGTCCTCGATCAGCGAGGCACGGGCATCGCGGAAGATTTTCTCGATCCCATACTCCTTGCTCAGCCCGTTGCCGCCAAACACCTGCAGAGCATCGCTGGCGACTTCGAAGGCTGCCTGAGTGCAGAAAACCTTCGCCGCCATCGCGTACTCGAGTGCCGGGATGGCCGCGGCGTCGTTGTATTCCATCGCCGCACGCGACAGGCGTCGGCAGGCCTCAACCTTGGTAAACATTTCGAACAGACGCTTCTGAACCAGCTGATGCTCGCAGATCGGCTTGCCGCCTTGGATCCGTTGCTTTGAGTAGTCCAGCGCCGCCTCGAAGGCGGCTCGCGCGACGCCCGTGAACACGGCGCTCATCGTGCCGTTGGCCTTCGTCAACACCTGCATCCCGAACAGTTCGAAGTTGCCCGGCTCGGCAAGCATGTAGCGAGCGGGAATGCGAACGTTGTCGAAGAAGATTTCGCCTTGATTGAGCGCACGCTGTCCAATTTTGTTAAGCGGCTTGCCCTTGGACACTCCCGGCAAGTCGAACGGAACGAAAGCCGCGGCGCCGGCGCGCGGTTGGCCGTTGTCTGATGCCGCCATCAGGTAGGTCAGTCCGTGGGTCGCGATGGTGCCATTGGATACCCACGCCGCCTTCTGACCGTTGATGACGTAATCGTCGCCCTCGCGGCGCGTGATGACGCGGCCTCCGCGATTGGTCGGATCCCCGTCGTCGAGGATCGAGGAACCCCAATCGGAGCCGTGCGCCGGCTCAGTGACCGGCCAGCATCCGATGTATTTGGCCTCGCGATCGGCGACAAACGGCTTGACGTATCGATCTATCAGCTCGCGATTGCCGGTGGCCGCGAGCGCCTCGAACGGAAAGCCGGCAACCCCGAGGCTGATCGCGAGGCCTGCGCTGCCCCATCCTAATTCCTCGAGGAAAACGTGCATTCCAAGGCCGTGCAGCCCCAGGCCTCCAAACTCCGTCGGAATCATCGCCGCGTGATAGCCGAGTTGGTAAGCCGACCTGTAGAACTTCCACAGGATCGAGTCAGGCGCGATCACTTGCTGCGGGTCGGCGAGGCTGTCCAGCGCGATCGCCGCGGGGCGCAGCACATTTTTCGCGAAGCGATGAACCGCGTCCTTGAGTTCCGCGATCTCCGGGGGGAAATCGACGTCGAGTTCCAGATAAGTCTCCATCGCGCCTGCTCCTCTTTGTCTATTGCGGGTTCAATCCTTGTTGGCGTTGGGCGCGGGAGGCACGAAGTTGGGGACTATCTCGAGCGCCTTGTGCAGGAATTCCAGTTCTTTCTGCCGGTACTCGAGCGGCGCGGACGCCTGGATCATGCCGTCGCGCTTGAGCTCCTCGACCACCCGCAGGTCGCGCTCGAACGGATTGCCGTGCTCGTTGACGAAGTAGAGCTGCTCGAAGGGAAGCTTGGGGCGCTGGCCGCCGGCCTCGCGGCTCTCGAGCGGGTACCCGACCGTCATCAGCACCAGCAGATGGGCGGAGTCGGGGAGCTTGAAGATCTTGCGCATCTTCTTCTCGCGCGGGCCGTCGAGCGAGCCGGTGCCGATGCAGCAGGTGCCGAGCCCCTCGTCGTAGGCGACCAGGGTCGCCTGCGCGATGCCCTGTCCGCAGTCCATGTCGGTGAGCCCCGTCTGCATGATCCCATCGTAGTTCTGCTTGAAGTAGGGGATGACCACGGTGTCGAGGAACTGATGCTCGACTGCGGGATCCAGACCCATCACGCGCGCGTCGGTCAACTCATGCAGGCGGTCGCCCTGAGTGGCGTGACCGGTCTTGCGATCGAAAATTGCTTCCTCGACCCAGTACCAGAGAATCACAACCGGTGCGTGTTTCAACTGCGAGGTCCCAAGCGGTGCAACCAGCGCGTCCCATTTCTCCGGCGGCGATTCTCCGCGGACCATCACGATCGCGCGCAGCGCCTGCACATTGCCCCAGAACGAGGCTATCCGCGCCGCCTCGAGCATCTTCTGGATCTTTTCGCGCTCGACCGGGCGACACGGGTTATAGAAGCGGATCGTGCGCCTGATTCCGATAGCCTGTTTAAGTTCCATTGCGTGCTTCTCCCTCTTAGCTGGCGCGGGCCGGCGACGGCGCCGCGGCCTTGTCATAATCCCAGGTCGTGGCGGTCACACCCTGTTTCTTGAGCACCGCTTTCTGGACCCGATGGGTTTCGGTCTTGGGCAGGCTTTCGCGGAAGTCGAGGTAGCGTGGCACCATGAACTTCGCCATCCGCTCCTCGCAAAAGCGGCGCAGTTCCGCGGGCGCCACGCTATGCCCCGGGCGCAGCACCACCGCGACCATCACGTCATCCTCGCCCAGCTCGGACGGCACGCCAAAGGCGCCCGATTCGAGCACCGCGGGATGCTGGTTGACGATCTTCTCGACTTCGTAGGATGAGATATTCTCGCCGCGCCGGCGCATCGAATCGGTTTTGCGATCGGCGAAGAAATAGTTGCCATCGGCGTCGCAGTACGCCATGTCGCCGGTGTACAGCCATCCATCGCGGATCTTGGCGTCCGTGGCGTCGGGGTTCTTGAAATACTCGACGCGGCGCGCATCAAGGTTGTCGATTTTGAAGATAAGGTTGCCCGCTTCTCCGACCGGGCATTCGGCGCCGTTGTCGTCGACCACCTTGGCCTGGATTCCCGGCGGTGCTTTGCCCATCGAGCCCTTGGGTGAAGTCCCCGCGTTGAACAGGCTGAATCCGCCGCCATCGACCGCTCCGTAGCCTTCCCACACGGTCAGGTTGAAGCGCTTCTCGAATTCCGCCCATGCCCATGCCGGAGTCGCGGCACTGAAGACGATCCGCACCGTGTTGTCGGCGTCATCGGGGCGCGGCGGCTGCTTGAGCAGGATCGGAATCATAGCGCCGAGCGCGTTGAAAGTCGTCGCGCGGTAGCGGCGGATATCGTCCCAGAAGCGGCTCGCGCTGAAGCGGCGTCCGAGCGCGACCACGTAGCCTGCCACCAGCCCGCGCATCACGCTCAGGAACAGAGCGTTGGCGTGAAACAGCGGCAGGCAAGTATAGAGGATGTCGCCCGGCTGGTAGCCCGCGCCGGCTGCGGCGAACATCCCGAACCCGCGATACCGAAAAACCACGCCCTTGGGCAGCCCAGTGGTGCCCGACGTGTACAGCAGCGCCGCGATCGCGTCGGCGTCGAGCGTGACATGGGGCTCGTCGGCCGGCGCCTTCGCCAGTTCGGCCAGCGTGATTGCGCCGGGCGGCATCGCGAAGCCCGCAGGCGCTTCAATCGTGTCCACGATTAGATGCTTGATCGCAGGAAGGGTCCCGCGAATCGGCAGCAGCGACTCGACCAAATCGGCCGAGATGAACAGCGCCTTTGCTTCCGAGTGATTCAGAATGTACGCGAGGCCCTCGCCCTTGAGCGCGATATTGACCGGAACCGCGTAGGTGCCGAGCTTCTGGGTGGCGAAGAACGCATCGAGGAACTCCGGCCGGTTCGGCACCATGATCGCGATAGCGTCGCGCGGCTTGATACCTAGTCCGGTAAGCCCATTGGCAACCCGGTTGGTGCGCTGGTTGAGCTGGCCGTAGGTGATTTGCTGATCCTCGAACCGCAGGAAGACCTTGTCGGGATCGGCTGCGGCCTTCTCCCGCAGGGTGTTTGCCAATGAGAAGAATTCGTCAGCCATTGTTCTCCTATGCCGCCAGAATGTGGATGCAGGCGGCGCCGCCGAAGCCCTGACAATGCGCCAGGCCGATCTTCGCATCGCGTACCTGGCGCGGTCCGGACTCGCCTCTGAGTTGCTCGACGATTTCCACGATCTGCGCGACGCCAGTTGCGCCCAGCGGATGGCCCTTGGCGAGCAGCCCGCCGGAGCTGCTCACGGACACCCGTCCGTTGATGGCGCTCAACCCCTGTTCGACAAACTTTCCGCCTTCACCACGTTCGCACAGTCCAAGGTTTTCATAGTGGACGATTTCGGCGATCGCGAAACAGTCGTGCAGTTCGATCACGTCGAGGTCGTCGGGCTTGAGGCCGGACTGCTGATAGGCGAGCGACGCCGTGCGCGTGTTTATCTCGGTCACGAACGCGAGCGGGTCGCTTGCGGCGCGCTCCGATTGCAGCACGGAGGCGACGACGGTGGCGGCCTTGCGGGGCGCGGTCCGCGCGAAGTCCGCGCGCGCTACGATCGCGGCGGCCGCTCCCGAACTGGTCGGACAGCACATCATCAGGGTCAGCGGATCGGCGACCATGCGGGAGCCCAGGACGTCTTCCACCCCGACCTCGATCCCGTACTGCGCTTTGGGATTGCGCGAGGCGTTGCGATGGTTCTTCACCGATACCATCGCCATCTGCTCGACCGTGGTGCCGTACTTCTTGCTGTGCGCGCGGAAGACCTCGGCAAACATCTCGGGCATCGGCGCCGAGCGTTTAGCTTGCGATGGCGCCGCGAGTCGCGGGTCGGCAGCCAGCGGCCCGCGCTGCATCTTCTCGAATCCCACCGCCAGAGCCACATCGACCACGCCGGCCCGCACCGCCATCACCGCCTGGTGAAATGCGGTCGAACCGGTCGCGCACGCATTCTCCACGTTGATGATTGGGATGCCGGTGGCACCGACGCGATTGAGGAGCCGCTGGCCGGCCGTGATCCCCTGCATCGCGTGGCCGCAGCAGGCCATTTGGATCGCCGAATAGTCGAGTCCCGCATCGGCTAAGGCGGCATCAATCGCTTCCTTACCGAAATCCTCGAAGGATTCCTCCGGGTGCCGTCCGAACGCCGACATTCCGACTCCGATCACACACACATTGGGACTGTCAATCATTTTAAGCCTCCAGCGAGCTATTTTTGGGTAAGAGTAATTAAATGCAACCGCTATGCCATGGGCATGGTGAGATGGACCCGTACTGCTGGGCAATTAACATTTCGATTTAAGCACCCTAATCGCCGGCCCGGACATGATGCCGTTCGCATCAGAGAGGTCGGCTCTGATGCGAACGGAAGCACTCGGGCGCTTCGACCCGTTCGAGCGCGCAGCGGGTGCGTTTCGCGCCGCGGCTGAGTGTTTCGAGCGGACGGGAACCTCGGCAAAGGAACCAATCGCTACGGGTTGATGAAATCGGAGACTCAAGAGGAAATTCGGGTTCTGGGTCATGAACCAAAAGCCCCGGCAAGCTTTCGAACTGTCGCGACGATATCGTCGCTCGACGTTCCTGCGCCGAAGACTGCGGACACACCCTTTTCGAGGAGGCGCGCCTTGTCGGAAGGGCTGATAACCGACCCGCCGATCATGAGTGGGATGCGTTCACCTCCTCGTTCCAAGGCTCGGAGAAGGTCGTCCAGATAATGAATGTACTCCCACGAATGACAGCTGATGCCGACTACGTCAGCCGACTCTTCAACCGCAGCCGCAGCGACCGATTCGGGCGAGGCAAACCGGCCGAGATAGATCACCTCCACGCCCGCATCGCGAAGCATCGCGCTGACAGCCAAAGCTCCCGTCTCATGCTGGTCGAGGCCGAGAATCGCGATCAGCACTCGTACCCGTTTACCGTTTCGAGCTTCAGCTTCCATTGTGCGTCCTAGAAGGGAGCGGGCGTGCCGGAGAGTGGATCGTAGCGCATCCCGTATGCCATCCGCATCGCGCCTGAGATCTCGCCGATCGTGGCGTCCGCCGCAAGCGCTGAGATCGCCGGCACGATCAACGATTCTTTGGGGTCGGCGGCGCGCGACCGGATCTCCGTCAGGGTGCTGCGGACACGTGCCTGGTCGCGCGTTCGCTTGAACTCACGGATGCGCTCGATGTGATCCAGGCACGGCTCGATCTTCGTCTCGACGACCTCCCGGAGCATGGTGTCCTCTTCCTCCGGGATCTGACAGACATTCACGCCAACCTTCGCAACCGATCCGTTCTGGATCTCGGCGGCACGCGTTATCATGGCCTGCTCCAGGAGGCGCCGGAAATAACCTCTGTTGCTCAGATCCACCGGGTCCCCCAGAGCCTCGATCTCGTGGATGCGGTCCGCGATCCGGCGTTCCACCTTGTTAGTGAGACTTTCCACATAATACGAGCCGCCCAGGGGATCGGCGACTTTGCTGCAGTCGGTTTCAAGCCCGACGATCTGCTGGGTCCGAAGTGCGAGGAGATGGGCCTCCCGGCTGGGCGTCCGATACGCCTCGTCGAATGTCGAGATTTCCATCGCCTGTACCCCGGCGAGCGCGAGCGCCACGGCCTGAACCGCGCCGCGGACGACGTTGTTTGCCGGCTGCTGGGCAGTCAATGCGCTACCCGCAGTATGCGCAGTAATGTTGGCCGACCAGGAACGCGAGTCCTTCGCTCCGAACTCCTCCCGCATCATGCGTGCAAAGATTCGCCGCGACGCGCGGATCTTGGCGATCTCTTCGAAAAAACCCATGCGGCAGTTCACCAGGATGGCGATGCGCGGACCGAAGCTGTCGATATTGAGACCGCGTTTCATGAGCTCGCGAACTACTTTTCGGATCTCCACGAACCCGAGCGCCATTTCGTCGACAACGTCGGGGCCACCATCGCTCACAAAGTAAGTGTCTTCAACGAAGGAGTGAAACCGGGGCATCTCGCGAGTACAGAATTCAATGGAATCGAGCGTGAGCCGCAGCCGGAGTTCAACCGGCATATGGACGGCATAGCAGTAATCTTCCCCGTACAGCGGCGCTTGGATTACCGATCCACGCAGCGCGCCCGGGGCAACCTCGTGATTGCGCGCGAGGAGATAAAGGCAGGCGACCGTGAACCACGATGGAAGCGAATGAGAGAGTGTGATGCGGTCGAGAGGAATACCCTCGTATAGCTCGATAAAATCCTGAAGGCGGCAAATCGAGACGCCCTGCGTACCGACTGCCGCACGCGCGAACGGGTGATCGGGATCGAGGCAACCCACGCTGGGCGCATCGCCAATGACGTCGAGACCGACTGCTCCCCTGGCGATTAGATCGCGGAACTGGCGGTTTGAATGCGCCGGCGAGCCTTCGCCCGACAGCTCGCGAAGAATCCAGGAGTTCGCATCATGCCGTGGCTGAGTCCGGCGGCCGCGAGTGTAGGGGTAGGCTCCCGGATCGTTGAGATCGGTGGCGTAGTCGATTCCAGAAATGTCCTCGGGCCGGTAGTAGGGCTTTCCCGCATTTGCGTCGGTCGGCATGACATCCCCTCCTCGCATCACGGCACCACGGACCACCAGTCGCCGCGTGAGAATTGATTTCACTTTTCCGATATTCGGTAGTTGACCTATAGAATCCCGCTTCGACCAACGCAAGCGCTGCCCTGCTATGCCTCGCGCGGCAGTGATTCGGGCGATCGCGGTCCCGGCTCCACTTACCGATCAACGAACTTCAGGACCACGGGTTAGGCATGCCGTCGCCCGCCGTTGTATACATTGCGCCAAAATAGCGAGAAGGTTTTGCCATCACGGCTATCGATTGCGGCGATTATGAATTCCTTAAAGTGGAAGTGACCGAGCGTGTCGCGACGATCACGATCACGGCCGCTATCCGCCGGAGGAGGACCCAGATGAAGCGAAGGAAGGAACCTCGGAGCAAGACTCCGAGACCTACTCACACAGCCTACGAGACGTTGTTGTACCGCGTCGACGATGCGATTGCGACGATCACTCTCAACCGCCCGGATCGGCTCAATACGATCGTGCCGCCGATGCCCGATGAGATTGAAGCCGCTATTCATCGCGCGGTCGCCGATGCCACGGTCAGGGTAATCGTGATGCGCGGGGCTGGACGCGCTTTCTGCGCCGGGTTCGACTTCGGCGGCGGCTTTCATCAGTGGGACGACCAGTTGACCACCGATGGCAAGTGGGATCCGGGCAAGGACTTCGTCGGGGCCGCTGCCGGCTTCGGCCTTGGAGCTGTGCCGAAGTTCATGAGCATGTGGCGCTCTCCCAAGCCGGTGATCGCCCAGGTCCACGGCTGGTGCGTGGGAGGCGGCAGCGACATGGCGCTGTGCGCCGATCTGGTGATCGCCAGCGAGGATGCGCGGATCGGGACCCCCTACTCCCGGATGTGGGGCTGCTACCTGAGCGGCATGTGGATTTACCGCCTCGGCCTCACCAAGGCCAAGGAGTACGCGCTAACCGGTAAACCGCTGTCGGGTGCGAAAGCTGCGGAGATCGGGCTCATCAACGCAGCGGTGCCGTTCGAGCGCCTTGAGGATGAGGTGCACCGCGCGGCGCGCGATTTGGCGTCGATTCCGCTATCGCAACTCGCCGCGATGAAGCTCATCGTCAACCAAGCCTACGAGAACATGGGCCTGGCCTCCATCCAGACGCTCGGGCCGATCCTCGACGGGCTCATGCGCAACACCCCCGATGCTCACCGCTTCATCGAGCTGGCCAAGCGCGAGGGCGTGTCGGGTGCAGTCGCCACGCGAGACGGCGCCTTCGGCGACTACAGCCAGGCGCCCCGCGAGGAGCAGCCCAACCGCGCAAACGTCATCCGCGTCAAGGATTCCTGACGTGAAACGACGCATTCTCCCCGCGCGTTGAGGCAGGCGATCAGGGGTGAGCCGCTTGTGGTTCAGATCGCAGCCCGTCTCATTTGACCGCATCAATTCGATAGCGATTCTCGCAGCCGATCGAGCCCTGGTTCAGGTGGAATTTTTAGTGGCGACACTGAAGAATTATCCAAAACCACCACGCCCCGGCCGAGCGGTGCAGAGACCGGAGAGTTTTGAACCGTCACGTGCACGCGATAAAACCCCGGGATTCCAATAAGGGAGGAAGGTGCGATGAGCGGAAGTCCTAGCGGTGCGAAGCCGCGCGGCGCGAGGAAAGTGTCCAGACGCGCATTCCTGGGCGGCGCTGCCGCTGGCGCGGCCGGCGCATGGGCCGTCTCCCACGGCCTTGAACAGCTCGGCGACGATCCGGCGAAACCGCCGCAACTGTACGAATACTTTCTCGACAATTTCTGGTTCGAGGCGGCCGACCTCGAACACCAGCAGATAAACGCCCCCCTCAAGGGCAGCCACAAGGCCGACATCGTCATTGTCGGCGGCGGCTTCACCGGGCTTTCCTCCGCTTACCATCTAAGCCGCAGATTTCCCAACAAGCATATCGTGCTGCTCGAAGGCGCCTGCTGCGGATACGGCGCCAGCGGCCGCAACGGGGGCTTCTGCGACGCGGGCTTCTCCGGGCTGATGGCGTGGGTGGACAAGGTAGGCCCGGAGCTCGGCCGCAAGGCCTTCGACGCGAGCCTCTACGGCATCGGACACATCAAGCGGCTGGTGAAGGAACATGGCGTGGCCTGCGACTTCGAGGAAAACGGCGTGCTCGAAGCCGCCATCGACGACGAGCAAGCCGCCCAGCTCGAACACCAGCTTCGGAGCTACAAGTCGATGGGGCTGGACGCCGCGCTGCTGCAGGGCAAAGAACTCGAGGCCGAAATCAGATCGCCGCGTTACCTCGCCGCCCTCAAGTTCCCCTACGGCGGCATTCTCAACCCGGCGAAGCTGGCGCGCGGCATCAAGCCATTAGTCGAGCGCGCTGGCGTCGAGGTTCGCGAGCGGACCCTGGTGATGCGTGTGACTCCGGGCAAGGTGCACCGGGTCGAAACTGAAATGGGCGACATCAGCGCACCGGTGCTGGTGCTCGCCCTCAACGGATACTCGCCGAGGCTTGGTTTCTTCCGCGATCGCGTGTTGCCGCTTTGCAGCTATGTGATCGCCACCGAGCCGTTGACCAAGGCGCAGTGGGAATCGATAGGCTGGAAGGGCCGCCAGGGCCTCTCCGACCTGCGGGTGCTCTTCGACTACCAGCGTCCGACCGCTGACGGGCGCATCGTGATCGGCGGTTCGGACGCTCCCTACTTCGCCGGCGACGCGCCGAGTTCCGGCAACTACCGGCCGGCCCTCGAATTACTCACCCGCAGCCTGTTCACGACGTTTCCGCAACTGGAAGGACTGCGAATCGATCATGCGTGGGGCGGCACGATGGGCTTCACGATGGATTTCACGCCGTCAGTAGGCGTGATGGGAGATCACAAGAACATCTTCTATGGAGTCGGCTACAACGGCGAAGGCGTCGCATTCACGCAGACTGCGGGACGCATCATCTCCGAACTGATTGCGGGCGAGCAAAGCGAATTCACCGAATTGTTCGTGGTGAATCACAAGCTGCCCTATCTCGGTCCCGCCAGCCTCCGCATCGTCTTCGAAAGGCTCTACAGGTGGCACCTGATGCGCAACGCCGGCAGAACCGTGCGCTGAGCTTTCAAGAGTCGCCGGTGTGCCCGCATCTGCGCTGAGGCTACTAAAGACTCCGAAAGCAGCGAAAAGTCCATAGTTTTGGTATGGTCCGCCGTCGTATTCCCGGCACGCTCGCGCGTATTATCGCTGCTGTTCTTGGCTGTCGATTCGGACTGAAAATGATATGGGGGGACGATCCTGCATCATTATTCCAGCCTGTTGCGCCGCAGCACTTGCCTCGGCGGTTGTGGGTGCCACGGAGCCCGTTTCGTTAGACGAGGGTGCGAGCCAATAGATCTGTGAACGAAGAACCTCGCCCACATCCTTCGGAAGAGCTGAGCTATCCGAGAAGTACGCAGAGTGGATCGGATGGGCTTGTAACAAAGCTGGCCAGATGGACCCGCCGGCGCGGGTCGCTCCTCAAAACCTAGTCCGCACGCTCGATCTGGCGGCGACGGTTCGTTTCGGCGTCGCTGAGTCTCTGGTACCCTCGGCCGCCGAAGAAATGCTCTTGTGCTGGTCCTCGGTCGTACTTCACGGCTCGGCGACATCGCGGCAGTTGCGATTCCCGGCGGTCCGCATCGCCAATAGACAGGGTCTGAGCTGGCGCAACAACCTTGGCGCGCTCAGAAGGGGTCGGTGACCTCGCCGAGCATCTTCGTCAGGGCGAGGTTTTCCGAGTAGTCAACGGGGCACACCACCAGCGACACTGAATCATCGGAAAGTGCGCGGTTCAGTGTCGGCAGGAGTTCGGCAGCGGTGCGGACTCGAAATCCCTTCACGCCAAAACTCTTGGCGTATCCCACAAAGTCAGGGTTCGTGAAGTCGCAGTTGGAGTCTCGCCCAAGCTCCAGGTTCATCTTCCACTTGATAAGCCCGTAGGCGCTGTCCTCCCACACCAGCACGACAAACGGGATTTTCTCGCGCACCGCGGTTTCCAGTTCCTGCGAATTCATAAGGAAGCTCCCATCGCCCATCACCGCGAGTACCTTGCGGTCCGGCTGCGCGAGCTTGGTTGCGATCGCACCGGGCAGCGCAAAGCCCATGGTCGCAAGCCCGTTCGAAATCAGACACGTATTCGCAGCGTAGGTCGGGTACAGCCTCGCCATCCACATTTTCACTGCGCCGGTATCTGCCAGCACGATGTCGTTCCGGCCCATCGCGCGGCGGATGTCAGCGACCAACCGTTGCGGCTTTACCGGAAACGAGTCATCGTTTGCGCCACGGTCAAGCTCCTTGCGCAGCAGGGCATGGATCTTTGCGCCGGCCGCGGCTGGGCCTCGCGATTTCTTCACCGCCTTCGCGAGCGCATCGAGAGACTGCGGGATGTTTCCTTCGATTCCGACTGCAACGTGGTAGTGAGCATCGACCTCGGCGGGATAGCGGTGAATGTGGATGATCTTCTTGCGGGCGTCGGGATTGATCCGCTCAGGCGCGTACTCCTGCAGATCGTAGCCCACGCACACGATCACATCGGCGTGGTCAAAGCCGAAGTTGGCGTAGTCATGGCGCATGAAGCCCAGCGCACCCAGCGCGTTGGGATGATCGTCGGGAAAGACGCCTTTCCCCATGAAAGTAGTGGCCACCGGAACGCCGAGCCGCTCGGAAAATCGCACGAGGGCGTCGCTTGCGCCGTTGCGCGCGGCCCCGTGCCCAGCCAGGACGATCGGAGACCTGGCGCCTTTGAGCACCTCTGCGGCACGTTCGATCTGGCTGGCCGACGGCGCCATGTCGTACACGACGTTAATGGCGAGCGGCGCGGCATCAGGCGGCGCCGAAAACTGCTCGACGTCCTCCGGCACCGCCAGGTACACCGCGCCCGGCCGCTCAGTCTGCGCGACCTTGAACGCCTTGCGGACCATCTCCGGGATCGCTTCGGGCCTCAGCACGATCTCGGCCCATTTGGTTATCGGACGAAACATCGCCACAAGGTCCACACCCTGATGCGACTCCTTGTAAATTCGGGAGAGCGCGACTTGCGCCGAGATCGCCACCAGAGGGGCGCTGTCAGTGTGCGCGTCGGCGACGCCGAGCAGCAGATTGATCGCGCCGGGGCCCAGCGTCGCGATGCAGACCCCGGCCCGACCGGTAACCCGCCCATACATGTCTGCCATGAATGCGGCGCCCTGCTCGTGGCGTACCAGGATGAAGCGGATCGACGAACCGTTCAGCGCGTCAACGAAGTGGATGTTTTCCTCGCCGGGAATGCCAAACACATATTTTACGCCCTCATTCTCGAGACATCGCACGAGCAGATGGGCCGCATTCAGGCTGGTGACTTTCACTATGCAAGATCCTCCGGGCAAGGTCGCAGCTCCGATGGAAAAACACCCAATTGGATTGCGCCTGGAGGTCGATCTAAACCGGAATTTCCGTTTTGCCTCAGGGACATTTCACGGACTTAGGCCAAGTGGCTTGTCTTTTCAAGGGTGCGCCCGGGTATTCAGTCCACGGCGTCCTTCGCCGTCGCATAGCTGGCGACGGAGCGCCAGGTTCTCTAGTTCCAGAACCATCCGACTACGGAATCGGCGTCCAAGCCGAGAGACGATCGATCGCACGAGCGTATGCATGCCGGCGACACTATGGCGGTGATTCTCAAGACTCTAGACTTTTCGCCGCGTTCGGAGTTTTCAGTAGCCACACGGGGTCGCAAACGAAACGACCGCAAGCAGGGACGCTGCGAGTATCATCCAGCGCGCGCCTGTCCTTTCGATTTGTTTCGAACCAGATGTCATTTGCCTCTCCTGCCACACTTGTTAACCAAGACTTTCAACCAGGCGCATCTTTGATGCGCTGTTTGCCGAGCTTGTATGAAAGATCGCTCCGCGACATTCCAAGCCGGCGCGCGACTTCCGCCTGGGCGCCATCGGTTATTTTTAGCGCGCGCTGGATGACCGCCTTTTCCAGGGAGGCCAGAAAGTCTCGAAGGTTGTGCGTCTCGGGCATCATTTCGGCGATCTGGTCGGGAGTGATCTCGGCGGAATTGCGGGGCGCGAGGCCGTTTGCGCTGCGAGGCGTTGACACCGGGAAGTTCTCCGGGGTGATTTCCTCCGCGGCCGAGAGAATGCATGCGCGCTCGATGAGGTTACGAAGTTCGCGGATATTCCCCGGAAAATCGTAGCTGACAAGCGTGCGAATCGCTTCGGCGCTGATTCTGCGAGGCGGCGTATTCAGGTCGCGCACGGCTTGCGCCAGGAGGAGAGCGCAAAGCTCGGGTATGTCCTCGCGATGATCGCGCAGCGGAGGAACCGTGAGCGGAACTACGGCCAGCCGGTAGTACAGGTCCTCGCGAAAGAGGCCCTCTTCTACCCGCCGCTTCAAATCTCTGTTGGTCGCGACCAGCAGCCGCACATCGGTGTGCCGGGGCTTGGTTGATCCGAGCCGGGTAATCAGCCCGTCCGTCAACACCCGCAGTAGCTTGGCCTGTGCGGCCAGCGACATTTCCGCGGCCTCGTCGAGAAAGAGAGTACCTTCGTGTGCTGCCTCGAAGACTCCCTCGCGTGCTCGGTCGGCACCGGTGAAGGCTCCCCGCTCGTGCCCAAACAGCTCGCTTTCCAGAAGGGTTTCGGTAAACGCCGCACAATTGACGGCGATCAGTGTCTTTTCGGCACGCAGGCTGCTGCGATGAATTGCACGGGCAACCAGCTCCTTGCCGGTTCCGGTTTCTCCAGTGACGAGGACGGTAGCGTTGGTTGGTGCAACGCGCGCAATTTTCTCGCGAAGTTGGCGAATTGCGAGACTGCGCCCGCTGATCTCTGATGAGCCTTCAAGGCGGACCACCGTGTCGCGGAGCCTGCCGTTCTCACGCACAAGGCGCGTGTGCTCCATCGCGCGCGTGGCTGATGCCAGCAAAACTTCAGGAACGAAGGGCTTCGTAATGAAATCAAATGCGCCGCGGCGCATACTTTCCACCGCGAGTTCAATTGTCGCAAATGCGGTCAGAAAAAGGACGGATAGATTCGGATCGGCTTCCCGCGCCGCGGCCAGGACGTCCAATCCTTCACCATCCCCCATCTTCTGGTCGGTTATGACAGCGTCGAATGTGTGCTCGGCAAGCGCGCCTCGCGCATCGTTGACACCGGCAGCCTCGATTACTTCGTGATGTTCCTGTTTCAAATTGGAGATGAGTATTCGCCGCAGGTGCGGTTCGTCATCTACAACAAGTATCTTGCCCATAGTCTGGCCCCTATCTGAGAGAAGATTGGCTCGGGGAGTGTGCCGGTATCTCAATGGAAAAGCATACCCGCCTCGTTTCGTTGATTCTCAATGTGATATCGCTGCCGTGCGCGCGCGATATTGCGCGCGATCGCGAGACCAAGTCCGTTGCCGCTCTGCTTGGTAGTAAACAGTGGCTCGAAAATGCGCGCCACAATTTCAGCGGAGATCGGTCCAGCCGGATCAACTACGTCGATTCGGATCGTGCCATGTCCGTTCATCTGAGCGTTGAGTTTCACCAAGTCACCCCGATCGCATGCATCGATAGCGTTCAACGCCAGGTTTAAGAGCGCCTGATGCATCTGGGTTGCATCGAACTTGCCCTCAAGGTTGCTGTCGACGGCCCCCTCGATCTTTACACCTTCATTGGCCGCGTGCGCGCGGGCGACAGCAGCGACGTAGTTCAGCGTGTCGGCGAGGTTTACCCGCGCGATCTGTACGGCGCGCGGACGCGCATAGACCAGGAAGTCGGTGGTGAGCCGCTCGAGACGCTCGGCTTCTTTCGCCGCGATCGAGAACATTTCTTCTCGTTCTGTTTCGTCCTGACCCGGCCGGGCGGCGGTTGCCAGCGAGCTGGAAATCATCGCAACAGGATTTCGGATCTCATGTGCGATCGCTCTGGACAATCGGCCGATCGCGGCAAGCTTCTCTTCAGAGAGCAATTGCTGACGGGTGCGCTCGAGTTCCTCGAGATTGCGTACGAACCTGGCCTCGCGCGTGCGAAGATTGTTGACCAGGAGCCACACCAGCACTCCCATCACGCTGTAAATTACCGACATTGCGCCTGCTTCCATGTACTCGCCGAATTTCAGGCCATAGGCGCCCATGAAGCTGATGAAGTCCGCCAGCACGACCACTGCGATCGTGGCGCCGAGACCGAGCCTGAACGACGCTTCGAGTACCGGAAGAAGCATCAGGGCGTAGTACGCAGTATCTCCTCTGATGGTTAACGAAGTGAGCACCAACGCGAGCGTCGAGTTGAATCCGAGAGACCAGAACGTGAGCCACCGCCGGGTCCGTCGAGAAATTGTCGCGTTTCTCTTGCGAAGCCAGATGAGGTGAGCTGCCTGGACTGTCAAACCAACCGCCAGAACAACGATGACCGATGCTGAAGGTTTCCCGCGGACGAACCTTGAGATTGCCTGCAGCGCCAACAGCGCCCCGATCAGCAGGAGATTGAGAGAGGCAAAGACGAATTCTTGCCGGCGAAAAGATTCGTGATCGTCGGCGGCGAAATCGGCAGCGCCATCCCCCATCGTGGCTGCGAGGGAACTAAGCGCCCAGAGATTTTTGCTCGGTTTATGCTCAGTCATCTTTGGTCAGCGGCGCGACGGATCGATATGAGCAAATGCGATGCCGCCATTTTTGTGATTGAATTCTTTTGACGATGGCTCAGATTTCATGAGCCCCACTTCATTTCGTTCAAAAGTTTGTACGTAAGCTTTCCTATCGCGTTCAAATGTTCGGACAACCGCCACGGTCGTGGAGGTGTGGAGATGAAAAGCCTTGCGATTGCCTGTTGATACTAGCGTAAACGGATGGCAAGCGGCTTGCTAGGATCGTGAAACTGTCGCTGGCGCTTTGCTTCATACCAAGAACATCGCCTCTACACGCGGACGACACGAATCGCGCCCTGAAGGTCCAAGCGAAGAACATTTGAGACACATATCCATGATGCGCAGGAGCAAGCGGAGGAACAACGGGAGATTCAAGATGTACAAAACTTCAGTGGCAATTTTTCTGGGCGCGATTCTTTTGAGCGTGGCGCCGGCCCGCGCAAAGAGCAGTCTCCTTACTCACACGGCCTCGATCACCATCGCGGGAACAGGTTCCGACGTAACGGGAAGCGGCACGGGCGGCGCTTGCGGCAGCGTCCAGACCTCCAACCCCTGGGTCGATCGCTGCTCGGCCGACACCGGCTGCACATGCATCCAGTTTATGCCCGCCAAGGTCAGCAAGGGCCAGACGGTCACCGACTTCTTCGTCACGGTTGACAGCAACCTGAATCCTGCGGTGGGGAGTACCGTTGGCGGAGGTCCCACTCCCTCGTGCGGCGCGCTGTACGCCGCCTTCAACGTCACCACCTCCAGCAAATCAGAGGCGGCCAATCTGCTGGGAGTCGTCTGCAAGACGGTCACGGGAATCTCGAAGACCAACCCGTCGGGAAACAACGTGGGCAACTCCCTTGGGGGAGGATGGGGCTTGGACGAAACCGTGTCGAGTCCCAACTCGTCCGGATGGGGAACCTTTACGGGCAAGACCGTCAAGGCCTCCAATTCATTCTCGGTGACTGTCACGGGTCTCGTCACCCAGTAGCGCGAATCCCGGCTGAGGAAACTGTCTGCTCAGAATACCGACAGTCTGGCGGCGCCGATCGAATTCGAGCGAAAGACGAGAGAAACAATGCCTTTAACGATGCGCGAGCAGGCTTATCGGATTTATCTCGATTTCATCGAGACCGCCGAGAACAAGCGGCGTTGGAATATTTTCAACGACGTGCCATGGGACAAGTTGGATACCGGCAGAGCCACTGACGAAGTCGGAGAGTGCGTGGAGATATTTTGCACCGAAGAACTCTACGTACCGGACTATAGTTCTCAAGGACTCGATTTGTCGCGCTCGATGTTTGGAACGGCGTGGTTCCTGACTTATTGGGCCTTTGAAGAGTCCAGGCATGGGTTGGTCTTTCGCGAATACCTGACCCGCTCCGGTCTTCGTTCGCCGGCGCAGTTCGAGGCATTGGAGACCGGTACGTTTTCAAAGCAGTGGCAACTGCCGTTTCAGACGGCTCGCCAAATGGCGTGCTACGCCGCGCTCCAGGAGGGTGCAACCTTTGCCGCTTACAACTTGCAGAGAAACAAGGCTCGCGATGCAGGCGATGAGGTGCTGGAGGCGATCTTCCTCTACGTCGGCCGGGACGAGGCGGCGCACGCCGGCTTCTACCGGGCCATGCTCCAGTTGGAGCTAAGCAACGACGGCGAGGAAACCCTGGCCGATCTGGCCTACGTCCTTTCGAACTTCAAGATGCCCGGCGACGGTCTGATTCCGAATTATCGCCGTAGGCTGGCGAGTTCGGGGGCCGGAATAAGCCCCCGGGTATTTCTCGCGCGGGTGGTCTGGCCGCTGTTAACTGCGCTGGAGATCAGCCGCGAAGAGATGAAGAGCGCACTGAAAAAGCGCGCTATTACACGCGCTGCCTAGCAAGCACATGTTTGGAAAATCGAATGGAAATCCCGATTAAGATAGATAGCACGGCAAGGCATCAGCTTTCAGCCACGAAGCACCCGGTATTGCGATCGATCGGCCGCGCTCTACCGCAAAACTACTATCCGCAGGAAGTGATTTCCGCGGCGCTTTGGAAAGAATGGGACGGCAGCGACGCAGGCCGCGCTCGCTTCGAGCGGCTCCATCGCTCCGTTGGTGTTCGCGGACGTCATCTGGCGCTCCCGATGGAGGATTACCGCGCACTCGATTCGTTCTCGAAGATGAACGACAAGTGGATCGAACGCGCGACCGAACTTGGCGAAGAAGCCGTCGAATCCGCGCTCTGCCAGGCCGGTCTTGTACCCACCGATATCGATCATATCTTCTTCACGACGGTTACGGGGATCGCATCTCCCAGCATCGACGCCAAGCTGATCAACCGCATGTCGATGCGACCAGATATAAAGCGGACTCCCATCTTCGGGCTCGGTTGCGTCGGCGGAGCAGCCGGCCTCGCACGAGCCGCCGACTATCTGCGCGCGTTCCCGAGCCATACCGCACTCCTTGTTTCCGTCGAACTTTGCTCGCTCACGCTGCAGCTAAAGGATCAGTCGGTTGCCAACGTTATCGCATCGGGGCTTTTTGCAGATGGAGCCGCAGCGGTGATCGTAAACGGCGGAGAGAAAAACAACGAGCCGCACTGGCCGAGGACAATCGCCTCCCGATCGATCTTCTTTCACGACACCGAGCAAATGATGGGCTGGCACATAGGGGACGCCGGCTTCGAGATCGTGCTGTCGGCTGGGGTTCCGGACCTGGTCCGCAACAAACTGCGCCAAGGCGTGGATTCCTTCCTCAGCGACCAGGGTTTGTCGCGGCGCGATATCAAGCATTGGATCGCTCACACTGGTGGACCGAAAGTGCTGCAGGCCATGGAGGCGGCGCTCGAAATTCCGCGATGCGCTCTCGCTCGGACATGGAAATCGCTTGCGTCGATTGGAAATTTGTCCTCCGCATCGGTGCTGTTTGTCGCGGCTGACTTTCTGGAGTCGAATATCGCGCGTCCGGGTGATTACGGGATGCTGCTATCGGTGGGTCCCGGCTTCTGCGGCGAGTTGGTTCTGCTGCAATGGTGATGCTGAATGGCTAGCACTCTCGCCGCAAGCTATGTATCGGTTCCAGCGCGCAAGGTACGGGATCTCGTTGTAGTCGGCGGTGGACCGGCGGGGCTTGCCGTCGCAATTGTTGCGGCGGAACAGGGTCTCTCCGTCGTAGTAATCGAGCGCCGCGATTTTCCACCGGATAAGGCTTGCGGCGAAGGCGTGCTGCCGCCGGGCGTGAAAGCTCTCCAGCGCCTGGGGATCGCCGATCGTTTTGATCATTCGACATCTTTTCCATTCGCCGGAATTCGCTTCATCCAGGAAAACGGCTCCGCGGCGCAAGCGCTCATGCCCTCTCACGGGATGGGCATCAGGCGCACGGTATTGGTCGAGGCGCTGGCGCGCCGGGCGGAGGAACTCGGGGCGGTATTACGTCATCGATGCTCGGTCAATGGCTACAAGGCAACCTCGAGCGAAGCGGTCGTGTACACGACCGAGGGTAAAATATTCGGGAGGTTGGTCGTCGCGGCAGACGGGCTTCACTCGTCGCTCCGAAAGGCATCGGGTCTCGACGCGGCTCCGAACTCCCGGCGCCGGTTCGCGCTACGTCAGCATTATAAAATTCGCCCTTGGACCGACTTCGTCGAAGTCTACGTGGACGACAAGGGGGAAGCGGTGGTGACTCCGGTCTCTGACAAAAGCGTCGGAATCAATTTTGTCTGGGAAGATGGAGTCATCGAACAGCCGAAAATACCCGTTCTGGCGAGCCGCTTTCCGGCCCTACTGGCGCGTCTCGGGAACGCCCCGGCGATTTCAACGGTTAAAGGAGCCGGGCCGATGGCCCACGGCGTGACTCGTCGCAACAGCCATCGCATGGTGCTGGTCGGTGACGCAGCAGGATTCGTAGATTCAATCTCCGGCGACGGACTGTCGATCGCGTTTAACTCGGCGCTGATGCTCGGCAAGCATCTGCCTGAAATTCTAAAGCGCGGGGCCACGCAGGAGAGTATGCAAGCTTACGAACGTGAGGCGCGTCGGGTCTATCGCGGCTACTGGCTCGTCACCAACGGATTGTTAATGATCGCGCGTCATCCTCGCGCCCGGCGAACAATAATCAACTCGCTAATGCGGCATCCGGGAGCATTCAGCGCACTGATGAGCGGCGCGATGCGAATTATGGTGAGGGCGGCACAATAACCCAATGAGTCCGGCTGAGGCGCCAATCCTCGAGGCGATCGAGATTTCAAAGAGCTACGGTACTCGTCTCGCACTCGACAACGTCAGCCTCGCACTGAGGCCCGGTGAAATTGCCGGGTTGCTGGGACCCAATGGCGCGGGTAAGACCACAACGCTTTCGATCCTCGCCACCCTGCTACGACCCGATAGCGGTCGTATTCTGATCAATGGTAAGCCGCCAAAAACCAACGGGCACGGGCTGGGACGCATGCTTGGGCTGGTGCCGCAATCGCTCGCGCTCTACCCGACTCTTAGCGCAGCACAAAACGTATGGCATTTCGCCCGTATGCAGGGACTCTCGCGCGACGACGGGACGGAGTGCTGCAAGCGGGTGCTGGAAGAGGTGGGCCTCAGCGTCCGGGCCGACGATCCTATGGATGCATTCTCCGGAGGCATGAAGCGCCTTCTCAACCTCGCCTGTGGAATTGTTCATCGGCCCCCTGTGCTGCTGTTGGACGAACCGACGGTCGGCGTCGATCTCCAATCGCGCGAACAGATATTGATGCGGATTCGACGCTACGCGGATGCGGGCGCGGCGATAATCTACAGTACCCATTACATGGAAGAAGCGGAACGCATTTGCGATCGCGTGCTGCTTATTGATCGCGGCAAACTAATCGCCGAGGGCAACCTCGAAAAAGTGATTTCGCTCGGAGGCGGCCGGCCTCGGATCGAACTGACCTATCGCGGGCAGTTGCCGAAAGGGCGCTTCGGTAGCCTCGCGGGTGTGCGAGAGATAGGCGCGGCCGGAATCGAAGGCAAAGCAACCCTCGAGATGAACAGTCTCGCCCAGGTCGCCGAAGTGCTGTACGGGCTTCGCGGCTTGGACGTGAATGTTATCGATTTCAACTTACATAGCCCGAATCTGTCGGACGCCTTCATCGCGCTGACGGGCCACACACTGCGTGACCAAGTGCTCTGAAAGTATCGGCTATGCTTCGTGCAATATGGCTCACTGTGCAAAATGAGGCTCGGCTCCTAGTCAAGGATCCGATTGTTCTGTTCATGCTGCTGTTCGCGCCGGTCGTAATCATCACGGTCGCGGGATATTCGCTCGGTAGTCTGTACGGTGGTGCTGCGAATTCCTTTCGCCTGCCCGTGATCAACCTGGATCACGGGAAACTGGCGGATGGAATAATTCAGGCTTTGCGCCAGGAGCGCGCCGTCACTTTGGAAATGCTCGATGACCCGGGTGAAGCGCGACGCCTCGTAAGTCAACGCGACCGGACGCCCATTGCGATGGTGATTCCGGCCGGAACCAGCACGGCCGTCGCCGCAGGCCGCCAGCCTCGGCTGATTCTATTCGTCGATCCCGTCAGGCGGGTTGAGGTCAACGCGCTCGAACTTCGTATCGACGAATTGTGCCGAAGAGTCACCGACCAAGCGCGGGCGACGGCGCAAGTGCGAATCGAGGCCTCTGGCAAGGATCTGCGCGAAAAAATCAAACGGCTCTCGGCAGAGATCGCATCGGAGCAATCGGAGATCCGCTCGCAAATCGCCCGAACCCAGACCGCGCTGGAAATTTCGATTCGCACGCAGATCGCCGCCGCAATCAAACAAGTCAGTGATGCGACTGAAGCAACAATAAAAACGCGCGAGCGCCAAGCCTGGGCGGACGTGCAACAGCAGCTCTCCCAGCGCCAGGCGATACTGCTGAAGATTCAGAACTACCTGACGCAATTGCAGTCGAGTCATCGCGCTTTCGAAGATTGGCTCGCGAAGCTGAAGACAATGGCGGGCAGCCACGCGTCGGATATTCCGCCGCCGCCCTCTTTTCCCAGGCCCATCTCTGAGACTGAGCTGGCGGAACTTGCCAAGCCGGTGACTGCGCCCAAGCTCGATCCAACCCTTCCCGCAACGGCTTCGGTGGCTGCATTTTCGATCAAGATTCCGAAGGGACCCGAGTTGCGCGACGGCAATCTGATCGGCGACCTCGAGCCCTTCCAGGCGCCTCAGGCGCTCACGCTCCCCGGAGACCTCGGATTCGTCGAGCAACCCGCGGTAGTGGGCGAGGCCGTGACTGTGAATGCCTTCGATCAGTACGTCCCAGGATTCGGCGTCACGTTTCTGCTGATTGGCATGATGCTCGGAATTGCGCTGACGCTCTTTGATGAACGCGATTGGGGAACCTTGAAGCGCCTCCAGGTCAGCGGCGCTCCGCTTACCGGTCTTCTGCTCGGAAAATTATTCGCGCGTTTCATCGTCGGGGTTGTGCAAATGGTGTTGCTGTTCGCAGTCGGATGGGCGCTGTTCGGAATCACGCTTGGACGCAATCCTATCGCGTTGATCATACCGACGGTAGGAATCTCTTTCGCGGCCGCTGCGCTGGGACTGGTGGTCGCGTCGATTTCGCGCGCTCACGATTCCGTGATGCCGCTGGGCGTGACGATCAGCATGGCGATGGCGGCGATCGGCGGATGCTGGTGGCCGTTGGACTTTGAGCCGGGATGGATGCGCGAACTCGCCCGCTGGATGCCGACGACATGGACCATGCAGGCGTTCAACGATTTGATGATTCGCAGCCAACCGCCGTCGGCGGCGTTGTGGCCATTCGCGGCAACGGTGGGCATCGGGATGATTTTCCTCGGCGCCGGACTCATCCGTTTCGTGAGCCTCGACGACTAGAAGGTGTGATGATGTTGAAGATTCCACTTCCAATAGCATGGCTTGTTGGTCTGGCTGTCTTGATCGTGGGATGTTCAGGCTCCCAGGAGACGGCCACTTCCGAGGCTACAGTTTCGAGTTCTACGAACGCAGTTAGTACTGACCCGCAAGTGAACGCGATCCTTCAGCAATCGTGTTACGAGTGCCATTCGACCGGAGGAAGCGCACCATGGTACGCGGCTGTTTCGCCGACGCACCTCGCTGCCAACTCCGCGCGCAGAGTGCTGAATTTTTCTGATTGGCAAACTTACGGTGAGCAGAAAAGAGCGGAAGCACTGAAGAATATCGAGCGGTCCATCAGCGCTGGTTCGATGCCGCCGGGAGATTACACGGCGCTCGATCACTCGGCGCGCCTGACCGATGACCAAAAGCAGGCGCTCCTGAAGTGGGCTTCGCAGCCCGCAGTATCTGCACATTGATTCGATCAATTCGAGCCACCTTAGTGCGATGTAACCCATCACGAAGTGAATCTTCCAAGTGAGAAAGTGATCAACCTTATGTCAGAGGCAAAAAACTCATCCGCACAGCAGCCGCTGTACGAAAAATACGTCAATCCACAGTGGGTGCGGCTGCTCGATGTGCTCGGGATGAATGTGCATTACACGAGCTGTCTCGGCTCCGAACTTTTCACTGATGATGGCCGGCGGATTCTGGATTTTAATTCCGGCTACTGCGTTCATAACGTGGGGCACAATCATCCCGGAGTAGTACGCGCCATCAAGGCGGAGCTCGACCGCAACGGACCCGCGATGCTGCAAGGGCACGTGCCGGAATTGGCCGGCGAGCTGGCGCAGCGGCTATGCACGCAAGCCGGCGGGAGATTGTCGAAAGCGTTCTTTTGCAGTTCCGGAAGCGAAGGCGTCGAAGCCGTCATCAAGTTTGCCCGCGCTAACACCAAGCGCGCCGGCATCTTGTACGCAGGAGGCGGCTTTCACGGACTCACCTGCGGCGCGCTGTCCCTGATGGACAATCCATTCTGGACCACAGAATTTGGCCCACTGCTTCCTGAGACCCAGGCAGTTCCGTTCGGAGATCTGGGGCAGTTGGAGAAGCATTTGTCGTCCAGGAAGTTCGCGGCGTTTGTCATAGAACCGATTCAGGCCGAAGCTGGAGTTTTGATTCCACCGCCAAATTATCTGGAACAGGCGCAGTCGCTATGTCGGCGCCATGGCACGCTGTTCGTGCTGGACGAAGTGCAGACCGGCATGTATCGGACGGGGCCGTTTCTCGCGGCACACCACTTCAGGGTGGAACCCGACATGGTGATCCTTGCAAAGGCGATTAGCGGCGGCCTGATTCCGTCAGGGGCGGTCCTGATGTCGGATGCGGTTTACAATTCCGTCTACACTTCGTTCAAACGTTCGATCATTCACACATCGACTTACAGCGAGAACAGCCTATCGATGCGGGCCGGCCTCGCCACGATGGACGTGCTCGCGGACGGCAACCTGGGCGAGCGCGGCGCACGATTAGGACGACAACTTCGCGAGAAGTTAATCTCGCGGCTGTCGCACTATGACATGGTCAAGGAGATCCGGGGACTTGGAATGATGTCCGGCATCGAGTTCCGTCCGCCCAAAAAATTTCGCCTCAGAATTCTGTTCGAAGCATTCTCGAGAATTCATCCCGCGATGTTCGGGCAGGTGCTGGTGATGCGGCTTTTCCGCGATAAGGCGATATACAGCCAAATCTGCGGGAACAACTTTATGGTGCTCAAGGTCGCGCCTGCGCTGGTGATAAACGAATCGCAGCTGGATGAGTTCGTTGACGCGATGGAGGTGATCGTCGATTCGATGCATGCCTCGACCGGCTTCTGGACTGAAGCTCTGGGCATGGCACGCCGCGTCATAAATGTCATTTAGTATTCGCGCGTTCGTATTCGTGCTCGCCATGGCGGCCATTGTGCATCAGGCGGCGGCGGCGCAATTGCGGTCCGGAACGCTGGAGCTTGACCCGTCAAAAACACTGATTGAGTTTCGCTTGCCGGGCGCGCTCCATACTACGCACGGAACATTCAAGCTTGAGCATGGGATCATCAAAGCCGATCCGGGCACCGGCGAAGCCGGCGGCTCCATCACTGTCGATGCCAAAAGCGGCGGGAGTGGCTTGGGTGCGCGTGATAACCGGATGAAAGACAGCGTTCTCGAAGTTCAAAAGTATCCGGAAATCACTTTCACGCCTCAGCAGGTCACCGGTCAGCTAGGAACAGATGGTCAGTTTCAAGCAAAGCTGCGAGGAGTGCTGACACTTCACGGGGCGGGACACCAATTCGTTATGGAGGTTAAGGGTCGGCTAGTCGGAAACAGCCTGATTGCCAAGTCTCATTTTTCAGTGCCGTACGTCGATTGGGGTTTGGAAGACCCGAGCGTTCTATTGCTCACCGTCGCGAAGCAAGTTGATATCGACATCGCCACTGCAGGATCTGTCGTCTGGACAGGTGACTGGGCCCGAAGTTTCCACAAGTAGAACGCTCCGCCAATGCCTACTATCCTAATCGCCTGTGCCTACAAAAAACTTCGAAGGCAGCGAAAAGTCTAGAGTTTTGGGATGGGTCGCCATAGTGTGTATGACGAATTACTGATTTCCCCAGAATCAGCAATTCGCCACACACAGGCTCCGCTATCTTTGCTCATTGCTCCGAACGGCGCGACTCGGTAAATTCGTCCGGCGAAAAATCTAATGGAGGTTGCGCTTGCAGCAAGACTTCGAAGCAGACTTTTGGAAAGACGCCGAACGCCGAAAGATCTGGGACGACATCGTTCCCGGCGAGCCGCGCAAGACGATCCCTTATACGCTGACTCTAGAGGCAATCCAGCGCTACTGCCGTGCCGTAGGTGACCTCCATCCGCTCTATTTCGACGAGGAATACGCGCGCAGGAGTCGCTATGACGGCCTAATCGCCCCGCCGTCGATCCACATCCTGCTGATGTTCGCCTGCATACCGGCAGATGACTGGATGCGCAGCCCCGGTACGGTGAATGCCGGCCAATCGTGGAGCTACAACTGTCCCGCGCGCCCGGGCGACACGATCACACTGCAGGCTCGGGCGCTTGACAAGTTCATCAAGAGAGAGCGCCTCTTCGTCATTCACGACAACGTCTTCTTCAATCAGCAGGGTGACGTGATCTGCTCCGGCCGCGGCTGGACCATCCGGCCGATGTGAGGCGATTAGCATGAGCAAATTCTTTGACACACTGGTGGCGGGCTACCGGATTGAGGGTACGGAATTTGGTATCTCCCGTGAGAGCATCCGCGCCTTCTGCGACGCCTCACTCGACTACAATCCGCTACACATCGACGACGCCTACATGACGGGCAGCTTCGGCAAGACGAATTTCGGCGGCATCATCATGCACGGGATGACCAACTTCGGCCTGATCACACGCATGCTGACCGATTGGGCTTACTCGGAGAACGCGGTGCATCGCCGCCTCGAGACGCGCTGGCTGGTCCCCGTCAAGCCTGACGACACCATTAGGCCGCACGGGAGCGTGAAGTTCAAGCACGTGACCGCCAAGTCGCGCTGGGTCGTGATCGACGTGGAGGTGCGCAACCAGCGCGACGAACAGGTCGTAACCGGCGAGGCGCTCGTCGAGTTCCCACCGGATGCAGCACCGTGATCCATGTCCCTGCCAGAAGTTCCGAAAGGATTGAAAAGTCTGGCGCGTTTCCACTGCTCTCCGCCGGAAACAAGTGGTGACGGATCGCTTCTTCGGTTGAGGACTGATCTTCGATTCCAAGCGCTTCATGCTTAGGATCCATCGGCAACAATCGTTGAACTTCAACCCATCACCGCCCCGATCTGAAACAATCGGCCCAACGCCCTCGAAAGTTGGGTGACCTAGCGTCTCAGTCGAAACAGATCCGAAGGTCGTTGATCGTCTGCGTTTGCGAGATTGCAGCGCCGGTAGAATCGTCCGTTGGTGGTCTCTCTTAGAAGGCGATCGCTGGCCCGCAATTACGAAATCAAATGGCTGCTGACAGAATACGCAGCGCGACTATGCGAGAGCTTGCCCAGAAACTAGCCGACTATCGACCTAAAGGAGCAAAGTATGGACCTAGAAGTGGTGATTGCAGAGTTAAAGAGTGAAGGAGAAAAGATCAGCCGGGCGATCGCAGCTTTGATGGGGTTGGACGGGACCCAGGTGGTTCGGAAGAAGAAGATAACCGCTCCAAGAGGAGCAACCGCGAAGCCTGAGAAGCGCGGCGGTATAACTCCGGCGGGCAGAAGGCGGTTGTCGATAGCGATGAAGAAGCGTTGGAAGGAGCGCAGGAAGCAGGGTTTGTAGCTACGCACCGTTTGCAGTTCCGTTTTACTGTCTAGGCTTTATCAACGGGACGATCATGGGGAAGCGATTTCGACGCTTTTTAGTTGTACTGCGGTCAGAACGAGTAGCGCTTACGTTGCGATCGTGGTGTCCTTCCTCAAAACTTAATCCACTCGAATTCGTTGGTGGTTTCGATCTCTTGGCGATAGCCTGCAGCCATGGCGACGGCGACAAGCGGAGCGGTCCCGGTCGCCCGAAGCGAACCCCGAACCCGCACTGCGCTGCTGTTGGAATCGATCGCGCTGCGCCATCAAATTGCAGTGCTGGAGCGCAGCCGAACTCGTCGCCCCTGCTTCCGTAGCTTTGATCGGCTCTTCTGGATCTTGCTGTCGCGCTGGTGGTCGGACTGGCGCGAAAGCCTGGTGATCGTCCAGGCCGAAACGGCCTTGCGGTGGCGCCGAAAAGGGTGGTCCGCAATGCGGAAGTATCGGTCAGGTGGTCGCTGGCGAGGCGGGCGTCCAAGGGTTTCTCGCGAGATCCGCGGTCTGATCACGCGGATGGCCCGTGAGAATTTTCTCTGGGGTGCGCCACGGATCCATGGCGAGCTTCGCATGCTCGGTTTCAGCGTCTCTCAAGCCACCGTGTCACGCTACATGCCTACACGAAGCAGACGACCAACACAGTCGTGGCGGACTTTTCTTCGCAATCAAGCCAGTGCGTTAAGCCAGTATTACGAGGAGCGGTCGAGGCGACACGCTCGCCTGCATGTTCAGTCATATTGGGACGAGCTGATGCAATCCGCGGCTGCGCAGATTGCGACGGTACGTGTTGGGCTCGGTCGCGGCCTTGGCTATCAACACTCCGCCGTAAACGCTCGAGGAATTGTTCTGCGGTCCGCTCAGCGCGATCGAGGCGTGACGCATCGCGCGCGTCGGGTCGCCTCCGTGCCCGGCGGCTCAAGGAGAGCGCTGAATAACCGTTCTGGGGCGGCTCTTCTGATACGAAGTCCGCCGCATCAAGCTAGGGCGTCGCAATGCTCGCATCCGAGCGCGACTCACGACGTCGCGTTAGTGCACGTTGCGCCAGAGTTCATCACACCGGTCCATGATAGGGCTGACACCTCGAACTCAACCGAGCCGCCGCGAGCCGTCCGGGCAACCCCTTTGCGCCTCCGTGCGCCCGGATTAGGTTTTGAGAAGGGACAGGAAGCTGCATCCGCGCTTGTCCGGCTGATCGAACGCGTTGGGCTCAAGCAGAACGGCATCCACGTTTCCATCAAATTGCCGGTCCCATCCAATGAAGGGCGTGATGCCGCGACTCCGAACGAACTTGCGCTAGCTCGATTCGTCCCGATGCGGATGAAGCGGCGCGGCGTTGAGATGCGGCTGATCATAGACGGTGACTCCACATCAACGGCCCGCGTCGATCTACCGCTGCTCAACGCGACCGCCCGTGCGTATCGGTGGTCCAACGATCTGCTAGCGGGTCGGGCGCGATCGATCG
>PLDK01000012.1 GCA_003135135.1 Deltaproteobacteria bacterium | reverse complement strand
GCGGGTCGGGCGCGATCGATCGCCGAGATCGCCAGGCGAGAACATCTTACGGCCCGTCACGTGCGGCGCGTGATGCGGCTGGCGTTTCTCGCGCCCCGGATCGTCAAGGCGATCGCCGAAGGCCGCCAGCCTGCGGACCTTACCACCCTGGCGATGACCCAAAGAATCGATCTGCCCCCGCTCTGGAGCGCGCAACAGCAAGCTCTGGAACCCCGATAGACTCACGCGGGCGTAGTTGCTTGCGTCAGGCGTTCTTCCCGAGGACGCTTCCCCGCAAAATGTCGGCCGGTTCGCAGATGGACATGCCAAAATCGCGAACAGAGAATTTTGAGCGATTTTTGCCGTCAGCCGCGGCCGTTGGCATTCTCCGGGTCCGCGGCTGCGCGTGAATCGCGCCCCACGCGCCGATTTCATTGCTTCTCCAAAAAGTAGGGAAACATGCCAGACTGTGTGGCGGATGACGCAGTCTGATGCGAACTGCTCTCCGCGTCAAATTCCCTGATCATCAGGGAAAATACAGGGAATTTTCGCGATTTCAGCCACCCGGGGGCCAACTCACGGCCGAAAAAGCCTTACTTTCTCTTGGCTTTCTGTCCGAATTCCCTACTCAACGGAACAGGGAATTTTGAAACGCGAGCAGGGAATTATTTCGGCGGAACAGGGAATTATTTTCGGACAACAGGGGAAGCCTCTGCGTTCTATAGGCCACGGAAAATCTAGATTTATTACTGCTTTCGGAGTTTTTGGTTAGTTACAGGCTAAAATCCGTCGCCGAGGTTCGCTAATCTCTCGGGACATCGGGAGTTGAATCAAGTCCGTAGCATTTGCGCCTGCGCCACAGCGTGGAGACATTGATTCGCAGCTTGTTTGCGGCGATTTCAAGCGTCGGGCTTTCCGCCATAACGCGGATGATATGTTCGCGCTCGATGTCATCGAGACTTGTCGATGGGGCAGCGGTCGAGCATGGGTCGTTATAAAGCAGGTCAGGCAGATACTCAGGTGTCACAACCTCGCTCGGGCACAGAACGACCGCGCGCTCGATGACATTGCGCAACTCACGGATATTTCCTGGCCATCGATAACGCATCAGTGCCGATGATGTTTCGGAAGAAAGACGCAGACCCGGACGGTGGTTACGGACGGTGGAGCCGGCAAGCATTCGAATCGTCAAGGGAAGAACGTCGCCCGGACGCTCCCGCAAGGCGGGAACTCGCAAAGTGATCACGCCAAGTCGATAGTATAGATCCTCGCGGAATCGTCGTGCCGCAACTTCCGAAACCAGGTCATGGTTCGACGCGGCGATGATTCGAGTGTCAACTGTTATCGTGTTTTCACTCCCCATCCTTTCGAACGTCTGTTCCTTGATGAAGTGCAAAAGTTTGGTCTGAAGGGGTGCAGTCAGATCTGCAATTTCCTCGAGGAAGATGGATCCGCCGTGGGCGGCTTCGAGGAGTCCGGGCTCATCCTTGATTGCGCCGTCGAAAGCACCGCGCGTATGGCCGAACAACTCGCTCTCGATAAGATGTTCAGAATGAGTGCTGCAGTTGACGGTCACGAAAGGACATTCGGCGCGAGGGCTCCATCGATGGATCTGATGCGCCAGAACATCCTTGCCCGTGCCGCTCTCGCCGGTGAGGAGAATCGTCGCGTCGCTCGCGGCTGCGCGCTTTGCCTTCTCCAGCAGTCGCTGCATCACGGGATCGTTCGATTCGAGCAGGGGAACGAAATCATCAGCGGGGCGCGACATCAGACGATTCGGATCTTCGCGTGCTTTGTCCACCGTCGGCCCCTTACTCAAAAGTCAATTCCTGCGTTCAAACCCGACAACGTCGATGCGGAAGCCCTTGCCACGGACCAACAGGTCGGAATAAACAGAGCGCCCAAGTAGTTGAGAGAACCGCGCCGGCCGGTTTCGAGTAATGAAAATCCGGCCCACGTTTGATTGCCCTGCTAACTGCAGTAGCTCGCCGACCACGTCGGACGACTCGAGCCGTACGATCTTCGCGCCGAAGTAGCTGGCGAGGATTATGTCGTCGATCAGCTCACGAACCCGAGCCTTTCCAAATCGGGTGTGCGGCGAATTGGCTATGACCGCGTAGAACTCGGCGCCATGTTCGCGCGCCGCCGCGGAGGCCTTGCGCAACAGTTCGCTGTTACCGGAGCTACGGGCAGTTAGGCAGGCCATCACCGCCGTCTTCGGTGATTCATCCGGAGTTTGAACGATCGCCCGGAGGTGATTTCTGTGGTCACCCTCGGCCAGCCTCAGATTCGGCTGCGCCATCGAGTCGGCTCGTAAACGCGATTGGGATGGGATGCTGCCGGACATACCTTCCAAGTCAGCATCAAGCGTGCCACCTGCAATCATCAAAGCTGCCAAGGAGTTTTCTGAGCGGACAGCACCGACATTTCAAATCGCCCGATTCAGCTCACTTCAATTTGAAATGACGCCTGACCGCGACACTCGGCTGGCGCATTTTCCTTCTTGAATTTGACAAGCGCTAAGAAGCCGCTGTTTGTTCCGCGCGACGATGGCCTCGACCTCTGCCTTTAGCGAGACTGCGTAACGCATCCACAAATATCGAGAGATAGCCAAGAAGGCGCCTTTCGCCCTGAATCTCTGGCGCTGGGTACTCGAAAACTGAAAAGGCAGCACATTGTCCTCGGCGGAAGGTCACGATGCGTTTGGAATTTTCGGGTTCGGGTAAACGCCTGCCCAACCCGTCCAAGGCTATGATCGAGCCGCGCGAATCATTGACCCTAAAAATCCATTTGCAATGGACACAAGTATATAAATACGGCTGTGGGCGAAGGGGTCCTGGTCTGTCAAGAGTCTCAATCGCGAACTGGTGGCGCATTTCCTCCGCAATGAAGGCCATCTTCCGCCTGGTGCGGGCTGCGCCTTCCTGCGTCGCCGAAAATAGGGCGCCTCCATGCACGGGGTTGCCCAGCGCAGCAAACAGGTCCATTTGATGCAGCTGCATAAATGAGATCTCGTCCACCTTTGTGCCAAAGAAGGCAGTCAAAGGGCGTGGCTGAATTTCTCGATTTGATTTCATCGTTGGGCTTCGTCGAGCGCGACGAAGCTTCGCCCGTCAATAGAAGAGAACTTACGACGCTGTGTCATGGTTGCTTCCGGGTTTTTGCTCACACACCTAAGCTCATTGACATCGTGTTAAAGCAACCGCCGCGCCAGGCGCGGTTTCGACGGGGGCGCCAGATTGGTCGATCGAAAGGCGCGCAACTCTTCAGGATTTCCGTCCTTGCGCGTTACGTCGCGCTGTATTCGGATTGGTCAGTGGCGGAACGTTTCAAAATGAAAACTCGCCTCAATTCAAAAGGAACTGTTCTGCACGCCGATGGCATAAAGAAGTCATTTGAGAACACAGCTTTTTCGTCGGCATGAGCCATGCAGATTCCCCATGCATAGCGTGCCGACCCAGCATCGGCCAACTCTAGGTGAAGAAATGAAGAGAATCGAATTAATAATCGAACCATCCGCCCTCGACCGTTTTACCGAAGCCGCCGAAGGCTTGAATTTGTCCGATTTTGACGTGACCGAAGTTCGTCGGACACCCGGCTCGAGCAGGCGTGAGAGCCAACGGTTCTACTGCGGTAGCGAGTTTGTCCTGGACCTGGTCGAGCGCCTCAAGCTCGACCTCACCGTCGCCGACGATGCCGCTACGCGAATCGTGCACGAATTGATCAAAAGCGTTCGGCCAGAAAGCATCGCCATCTTGAGGCTCGACCATACGGCGGCTGTCACTGATACGGCTATCGTCCGCTCGACTCATGCCACTTCCATTCCAATGACGCCGGTATTGGTCGCCGCGCACTGATTGCTCTAGCTCGGACCGAGCGAATATGGACCGCACCAGCGATCGACGGTAAGTGGTGATCTATGCCAGTTGGCCTATTACTGCTAGCTGTCTTGGTTGCGCTTGCGCTCTTGCTGGATCGAGATGCGAGTGACCACGATAAGGTGAACGATATCGATCCAAACTCACATCGTCTCACCTGATCGACGTCCGCGAGCGCACCGACATTTCCTGTCGACATCTGCGACAGATACCGACCCTGCCATAGCCTTCCAGACGCGGGAACGCGGCATAGCATTCGTGTCGCCCGTTCTATGGACATTTCAAATTGATTTATGCTCACGCAAAGGTGTCCTGTAGTTATGCACTCGCGTGCGATCGGGGCATCACCTTCGGCCATTGAGATTACTTAATGTCCATCTCTATTTGACTTCTTAACGAGCACCAAACTTGCTTCAGCGGATCGAGACTGGGCTAATAGGCCTGCCCACGAGAGGAAAGAACGCGCATGTGGCTGCTCCCCATCTCGATGCTTCTAACAACCGCTCTCCTTGCGGTTCCGCTCAGCCGCTATCTCGCCTGGATCATGAACGGCGAGTACAAGGCTCCAGGCTTCCTGAGGTGGTTCGAGGATCGGCTCAACACCGGCAATCAGAATTGGAAGCAGTACACAGTAGCATTGCTCGTCTTCAACCTGCTCCTTTTCACTTACAGCTATGTGATCATGGCGATTCAGCCGTGGATGCCGCTCAATGAATTGCACCGTGGGATGTTGGCGCCGACGACAATGGCTCACGCCGCGATGTCGTTGAGTACCAATACCGATCTCCAGCACTGGTCCGGTGACGTCCATTTCTCCAACTTCACGCAGATCTTCGTGATGATCGCGAATTTCTTTTTCTCGGCATCGATCGGCTTCTGTGCACTCGCCGCGATCATAAGGGCCCTTCGCTTTGGTCCTGACAAGGTCGGCTCGTTCTTTCTCGACATGTGGCGCGTCATGATCTACATGTTCCTGCCTATCGGCTTTGTCTTTTCGTTGATCTGCCTCCAGCAGGGCATGCCGATGACCTTCAAGTCTGCGAACGTCGTCCCCACTCTGGAACCCGCGGCGATGGGAACAACTGATAGTGGCCAGGCGAGGCAGCAGACAATCGTCGTCGGTCCGCTCGCCGCCTTTATTCCAATGAAACAGCTCGGGACGAATGGAGGCGGTTTCTACGGCGCTAACTCAGCACATCCCTTCGAGAATCCAACCGCGCTGACGAACTTCCTCTCAAGCGTTGGAATGATGCTGTTCCCAATGGCGCTCGTCCTGATGTACGGGCGAATGCTCCACAAATTGAAACACGCTTGGGTCATATTCTCTGTCATGATGGGGTTGATGATCGGCACGATAGTCTGGTCGATCTATTTCGACACCTACAAGCCCAATCCAGGCCTCACCGCGCATCCGCAGGAACGACATTTCGAGATCGCCACTGCTAGTGGGAAGAAACCTGTGATCCTGCCGGCGGTCGCGGGACTCCCGGTCGATCAACATCTCGGAAACCTCGAAAGCAAAGAGCTGCGCTTCGGAACCTCGGCAGGCGCGACGTTTGCCGCAATGACCGTGGACGTCACCTGCGGCGCCGTCAACTGCGCTCACGACAGCCTCAACCCGATGGCCGCTATCTCGCCTATGGCAGGCATGTGGGTGAACTGCATCTATGGCGGCAAGGGCGTCGGCATGATCAACATGCTCGTCTTTCTGATCATCGGTGTGTTCGTCGCGGGGCAGATGGTCGGTCGCACGCCGGAGTATCTAGGCAAAAAGATCGGCGCCCGGGAGATGAAGCTCGCGATGATCGGCCTACTCATTCATCCGATCATGATTCTGTGGCCGACCGGTATTTTTGCGGCTACTAGCTGGGGGCAGAAGGCCGAGTTCAATCCGGGACCCCACGGATTCTCCGAGATAATGTACGAGTTCTCATCGGCGTCCGCCAACAACGGTTCGGGCTTCGAAGGTCTCGGCGATACCTGGGGTCTTAACGACAATCCCAGTCCGGCCCCGACGAGCCGTCCATGGGATATCGCGACAGTCATAGTCATCTGCCTCAGCCGTTTCATTCCGATTATCGCTCCCATCGCCCTCGCCGCGGGCATGGGCGCAAAGAAGGCCGCGCCGTTCGGATTAGGGACCATGCGCGACGACACTCCGACATTCGCCTTTCTTTTGATGGGTACGATCGTGATTATCGGCGCGCTGCTGTTTCTGCCTGTCGCGGCACTTGGCCCCGTCGCGGAACATCTCGGACCGCTGCCCTTTGGCGGCTAGCCAACCTCTCGGCTTGGCAATTCCGTTCCAAACAATTGATGCGGACGGATGCATCGCTGGTTCCTTTGCGCGATCGCGATATGTGGCGCGATCGCCTGTATTCCTCAATCTAAGAAAGACCCGCGATGTTTCACGCACTTTTTACAAGTCCGTAGAGTTGGTCTCGTGTTGTAATGAGTGTCGTTCAAATTGAAACCCGATGAAGCATGCAAATTGTACGACTAGCGAAGCGTTACGAGGATATCCGTCTGATTCTTGCCTATTTTCGCCGGGCATACTCCTTGCGATAGGGGCAGGTGATCACTGCCGTCTCATCTGGACGGACGGATGATTTGATGATCGGTGGAGGCACGAACTATGGACCTTTGGACTTGGATACCACTTACCTTCGGGCTCGGCATCGCGGTGATGGGACTGTGCTTCGCCTTCCTCTACGGCTGCGAGCGAATCTAAATCTACGAGGTTAGTCATGATTTACGTTACCGCCGCTGTCTGCGTCTTTCTTTTTGTCTATCTGACCGTAGCGCTGGTGCGCCCGGAATGGTTCTAAGCGACAGACTCTTTACCCGAGGTACCTAACGATGTTGCATCTTTGGCTCCTACCGGCGGCTCTGATCGTCGCTGCGGTTTTAGTATCCATTCCACTTAGCAAATTCGCTGTTTGGATCATGGAGGGGCGGTATCGGCCGCTGCCAGGATTTGGCTGGATCGAGCGCAAGATCGACAGCGGTCCTCAAGACTGGAAGCAGTACACGGCCGCACTCCTGATTTTCAACGTGATACTGTTCGTCTGGGGCTACGTGGTGCTGGCGCTTCAACCGATTATGCCGCTAAATCCGCGTCAGCTCGGCATGTTGGCGCCGACGACAATATTCAATTCCGTCGCGTCCTTCATGACCAATACAAACCTGCAGGACTATTCGGGCGACGTTCACTTCTCAAATTTCAGCCAGATCTTCTTCACCATTTCCAACCAGTACATATCCGCCGCGGTTGGGTTTTGTGCACTTGCAGCAATCATCCGCGCTTTCCGTGGCGAGAAGAAGGTCGGCAACTTCTTCATCGATATGTGGCGCGTGCTGATTTACATGTTTGTGCCGGCCGCGATCCTGTCCGGCGTGCTCTTCATCCAGCAGGGCATGCCGATGACGTTTAAGAGCACAATTCAGGTCGCCACTCTTGAACCGGGGGCGATGGGGACTGACGACAAGGGTGTGGCCAAGGAACAGACCATCGTGTTTGGCCCGGTCGCCGCAATGATTCCAATCAAGCAGATCGGCACCAATGGCGGTGGATTCTTTGGCGCCAACTCCGCGCATCCGTATGAGAATCCGAGCGCGTGGACGAACTTCATCACCTGCTTCGACATGATGATGTTTCCGTTCACCCTTGTTCTGATGTTCGGCCGGATGCTGCGAAAAATGAGGCACGCGATTGTGATCTACGGAGTCATGCTGACGCTCATGATCGGCATGATCGCGTGGTCTATCTATTTCGAGTTAAAGCCGAATCCTGGACTAACCGCCCATCCGCCCAGTGTCACCTACAAGATTCCGAGTGCAACCGCAAAGGGTGGTTTCCGCGAATTGACGATTCCTCAAGTCGCGGGTCTGCCGATTGAGCAACATCTGGGTAACCTCGAAGGCAAGGAACTGCGATTCGGCACCGTTGCCGGTCCCACCTTTGCCGCACTCACTACCGCAGTCACTTGCGGTGCTGTGAACTGCGCCCACGATAGCCTCAATCCTCTCACCGGGCTATCGCCGATGGTGGGCATGTGGCTGAACTGTGTATTCGGCGGCAAGGGCGTCGGCATGATTAATCTGCTGCTCTTCCTCATCATTGGCGTATTCATAGCAGGCCAGATGGTGGGGCGCTCGCCGGAATATCTCGGCCGCAAGGTCGGTGCGCGTGAAGTCAAGCTGGCGGTTATCGCACTTCTCGTGCATCCGCTGATGATTCTTGGACCGACCGGTTTATTCGCGGCCACAAGCTGGGGCACCAAGGCGGAGTTCAATCCCGCCGCGCACGGCTTCTCCGAGGTTATGTATCAGTTCAGCTCGGCATCCGCGAACAATGGCTCGGGTTTCGAAGGCTTGGGCGATACGTGGGGCTTTAATGCAAATCCCACCCCCGCTCCAACCAGCCGGCAATTGGATATCGCGGCGGGGTTGGTCATGCTGTTCAGTCGCTACCTACCAATAGTGGCACCGATTGCGATGGCCGCCTTCCTTGGAATGAAGAAGGAGGCGCCATATGGGCTCGGTACAATGCGCGATGACACTATGACCTTCTACTGGCTCTTGCTCGGTACCATCGTGATCATCGGGGCGCTGCTGTTCTTACCTGTGGCCTTCCTCGGCCCGGTCGCGGATCACTTGGGTCCGATGCCGTTCGGCGGATAGGTCAATCGCAAACGAGATGAACTAGTCGAGGGAGCTTCGAGAATGGAAGCTGTAAAGAACATACCTATGCCATCTGAACTGAAAATCACGCCCCAGGCACCGGTGCCGCCGCGGCGATCGCGAGCCCGGGCGCTGTTCGCGCCGGAGCTGGTGGGTCCGGCGATCAAGGAAGCGTTCCTGATGCTGCGGCCCGACGTTCAGTGGCGCAACCCTGTCATGTTTGTAGTGGAAATCAGCGCGGTATTGACGTTCCTGTTCGTTATACAGGCGGCTCTTAGCCAGTCAGCGAGCCAGGTTCCGATTACCTACTTCATCGCACTCGATTTCTGGCTCTGGTTGACGGTGCTATTCGCCAACTTTGCCACTGCACTCGCAGAAGCTCGCGGACGTGCCCAAACTGAATCGCTCCGTAAGACGCGCAAGGACACACCGGCATACCGGCTCAAGGGTAAGGATATTATCGAGGAGGTTTCGTCCGCCGATCTGAAACCCGGTGACCGGGTCGCGGTCGAAGCCGGCCAGATCATACCCGGCGACGGCGAGATTATTGAAGGCCTCGCGTCGGTCGATGAGTCCGCGATAACCGGCGAGTCAGCCCCCGTCATCCGCGAGTCGGGTGGCGACCGTTCGGGCGTGACGGGCGGGACGCGGGTCCTCTCGGATCGCATCATTGTGAAAATCACGGCTGCCACCGGCGAGTCGTTCCTCGATCGCATGATTGCTCTCGTCGAAGGTGCGGTTCGTCAACGCACTCCGAACGAAATCGCACTGAGCCTCGTGCTCACTGCTTTCACGCTAATCTTTCTAATCGTTGTCGTGCCGCTATGGCCGATGTCTCTCAACGCCGAGATCTACATGATGGGCTATCTCGGAATCACTGAACCGTTGAAGAGCCTCGGCACGGACGTTCCTACCCTGGTGGCGCTGCTTGTATGCCTGATTCCGACGACGATCGGTGCGTTGCTAGCCGCGATCGGTATCGCCGGCATGGACCGTGCCCTTCAGGCGAACATTCTCGCCAAGAGCGGCAAAGCGGTTGAGACCGCGGGTGATATCGATGTCGTGCTGCTCGACAAGACCGGCACGATCACAATGGGTAATCGGCACGCGACTGATTTTCTGCCGGTCGGAAAATATACTGCTGCACAGCTCGGACGTCTCGCCGCGCTTGCCTCTATCGCCGATGAAACCCCCGAAGGAAAGACTATAGTCAAACTCCAGTTCGATCGGGGTGGAACTCCGGCCGACGTAACCGCTCCAAACGGCGCGGCGTTCGTCGCATTTTCCGCGCAAACTCGCATGAGCGGCATTGATCTTCCGGATGGCCGCCAAATTCGCAAGGGTGCACCGGAGGCCATAATACGCTTCGTCGAGCGTCTGGGCGGGACCGTTCCAGCGCAACTTGAATCAACGGTAGAAGCGATCGGTTCTCAGGGGGCTACCCCGCTCGCCGTCGCCGATGGGGCCGATATCGTCGGTGTCGTCGTACTGTCCGATATTCTGAAAACCGGCATCAGCGAGCGCTTGGAGCGTCTGCGCAGGATGGGCGTGCGCAGCGTTATGATAACCGGCGACAATCCGCTCACCGCCGCGACGATCGCGAAAAAAGCGGGCGTCGATGACTTCGTCGCGCAGTGCACGCCCGAGGCGAAGCTCGCTTACATCCGCAAGGAGCAGGCCGACGGCAAGCTCGTCGCGATGATCGGTGATGGCACCAATGATGCCCCGGCGCTGGCGCAAGCCGACGTTGGTCTCGCGATGAACTCGGGCACCCAGGCCGCCAAAGAAGCTGGCAACATGGTCGACCTCGACAGCAACCCGACCAAGTTGCTCGAGGTCGTTGAAATCGGCAAGCAGTTGCTGATGACCCGCGGCGCGCTGACGACATTCTCGATCGCCAACGATGTCGCGAAATACTTCGCGATCGTGCCTGCGCTGTTCGCCGGCACATTGCCGTGGCTGAAGGTGATGGACGTCATGCACCTTCACTCGCCAACGTCAGCTATTCTCTCGGCGGTTATCTTCAACGCGATAGTCATTCCACTACTCATTCCGGTCGCTCTGCGCGGAGTGCGGTATCGCCCGCTGGGTGCCGATGCGCTGCTGCGTCGAAACCTGCTGGTTTGGGGTTTGGGCGGTGTCATTCTGCCGTTCGCCGGAATCAAGCTGATCGACATGATCATGGTCGCGGCACACCTGATTTCTTAACGGGAGGCATCGAGAGGCAAAGCCATGTCACGCTATTTTTCAAAGAGTTTTCTGCTCTTCCTGTTCGTCATCCCGATAATCTGCATAATATATCCATCTGTGCTGTGGGTAATTGGCCAGGTGTTCTTCCCCTTCCAGGCCAACGGCAGCATCGTCAATGGCCCGGACGGCAAGCCGGTCGGCTCGCTGCTAATCGCGCAGCCGTTCACCAAGGACGAGTATTTTCAACCGAGGCCGTCGGCAGCGTCATACGACGCCTCGGCGTCGGCACCCTCGAACCTTTCCGCTTCGAACTACGCTCTGCGCGATCGTGTCGCGCGTTCGCTTGGTCCGATCGTTGTATACAGCGACGGCCCGAAAAAGGGTCAGCAGGTGGCGCCGGATATTGAGGCCTGGTTTCAGCAGGACAAGTTCGGCGGACAGCCGCACATCGTTGCGCAGTGGGACGATGCTCACAATGAACTCGCGCAAGGCTGGGTGAGTGCCGATCCAACACACGGCGCATACGTTGACGACTGGACGAAGAAACATCCGAACGAAGTATCTAAGTGGAAGAAGGACAATCCCGGCACACCGGATCCAAAGGCTGCTGATCTGGCGGTGCTATTTTTCGAAACGTTCTCGAAAGACAATCCGGGCAAGTTCCCCTCGGCCGTTTCTCACCAGAGCGCAGACGGGAAACCAGTCACCGCAATTGAGCCCGTTAACCAGGGTTCGGATATCCAGTCGATTTTCTTCGACATGTGGCGTCAGGAGCATGCCGATGCGCCCCTGCAGGATGTCCCGGCCGACATGGTAATGGCGTCGGGTTCCGGCCTCGATCCTCATATCAGCTTGCAGAACGCCGAGTATCAATTGGGTCGCATTTCCCAGAAATGGGCCTCCGATACCAAGCGCGATCCAAAACAGGTTCGCAGCGAGATCGAGCAGATGGTGGAGGCGGACGCATGGGCGCCGTTCGGCGGGCTCGCGGGCGAAAAGTTCGTCAACGTGCTGCAACTCAACCTCACATTGAGAAACAAGTACGGGCAGCCTCAATAGACCGAAGCGCGGACCTCGGGTGCGGCGAACGCCCCGGGGTCCGCTCAACACTTTGGCGAGGTTCCCAATATATGGAAGCCACAGCCGCTAATGATGAAAACAGCAGGACGGCGGCAATCCTCGAAAACCTCGACGTCGCAGCGATTCTGATAGACCTCGACGACGTTGTTATTCATCTCAATGAGCAAGCCGCAGTGATACTTGGTATTGATCGGCACGAAATCCTGGGCCGTTCGTTCTTCGACCTCGAAGACAACAATAGCCACTACGTGAATGTCCGGGCCGCCCTTCGGCGCGCTCTTGGCTATCCACGAGGCGAACAGCAGGCAGAAGTAAGTCTGCACGTTCGTGGCCGCGATCATACGTACCTACTCAAGCCTGCACGGCTGCGGCTCGATGATGGCACTCCGTTCGGCACGATGATCACTCTTCATGACTTGACTTATCTTCGTGATAAAGAGCGCGCACGCGCGAACCTGATCGCAACGCTTTCGAGTGAGCTCAAAACGCCGCTCACATCGCTGTCGCTCGCAATCGAATTGCTTCAGAGAAAAACGTCCCATCCGAAGCAGAACGAAATCATCGAGACGGTGGTCGAGGATTTGGCTCGCATCCGCGATTTGTCCGATGGTCTTTTGAACGTCACTCGCAATGAGACCACATCGATCGCGGTCCGGAACGTCACGTTTGATTTCGCCAAGCTCGTGACTTCAGTTACGAAAAAGTTTTTGCTGCAGGCCGCGCCGAAGGAAGTCGCGCTCAGGACCCATGTTGGGAGAGCGCTGGACTGCTATGGGGATCCGGTGAAGCTCTCGTGGGTGCTATCGAGGCTAATCGCCAATGCGATCAGCTTCACTCCAGAGGGCGGATCAGTCGAGGTGTCAGCTGACCGGGACGGACAATCGCTACGAATATCAGTTTCCGATTCAGGGCGCGGAGTACCGCTCGAGCTTCGCAACGTCCTTCTCGAACAAGGTCCCCAATGGAAGCCGGAAGGGCTTGACGATGGGTCCGCAGGACTCAGCCTTGCCATAGCCAAAGAGATAGTCGAAGCGCACGGCGGCAGGATATTTCTGGATTCCTCCACAAAAGGGAGTACCTTTGTTATCCAGCTACCTCACTCGCGGTGCATCTAGATGGCAAAACTCCTCGTCGTTGACGATGAAAAAAACATCCGCGAGACCCTCGGTCGCTTCTTGGGTTCCCGGGAGCACGAGATTGCCATAGCCGAAAGCGGACGCGAGGCACTCGCCGTGATGGATCGCGACGGAGCGTTCGATCTCGTTCTCAGTGATTGGCGAATGGCCGAGATGAACGGCCTCGAGCTGCTCAACGCGATCAAAGCAAAATTTCCGACCACGATCGTAATCCTGATGACTGCGTACGGCACGATCCAGAATGCTGTTGCGGCGATGAAAGCCGGCGCTTACGACTACATCACCAAGCCATTCTCGCTCGATCAGATTCAGCACGCGGTCGAGCGCGCGCTCGAAGTAAAGGAACTGCGTACTGAGAATCGCGCCCTTCGCAATTCCATCGATGGCGTACCGCTGCTAACAACCGGGAGCCATGAATTTCGCTCCCTGATAGAGACTTCTTATGCTGCGGCGTCGAGCGACGCGACAATCCTGCTGACTGGCGAAAGTGGCACCGGCAAGAATGTTCTCGCGCGGCAGATCCACGCATGGAGTTCACGCCGAGATCGGCCGTTCGTCATCGTCAATTGCACGACGCTTTCGGAGCATCTGCTGGAAAGCGAGCTCTTCGGGCACATGAAGGGTTCTTTTACGGGGGCGATCAAAGACAAGCCCGGGCGCCTGGAAGCGGCAAATGGCGGCTCGGTATTCCTCGACGAAATCTCGGAGCTATCGCCCGCGTTGCAATCCAAGTTCCTCCGCTTTTTGCAGGATGAGCGTTTCGAGCGCGTCGGTGGAGAGCAGACCATCACAGTCGATGCCCGTATCATCGCAGCAACCAACCGCAATCTTCCGCAGGAGATCAACGCCGCGCGGTTTCGCAGCGACCTATACTATAGACTAAATGTCATCAACCTCCGCATGCCCGCCTTGCGCGAACGGCCCGAGGATGTGTTGCCGCTCGCCGAAATGTTTCTCGTCGAGGCTGCCGCACGTAATCGGCGCATCGGATTGCAGTTTTCGGACGAAGCTCGCAAAACTCTGCTCGCCTATTCATGGCCTGGCAACATCCGCGAACTGCGCAATGCCGTCGAGCGTGCAGTCGTGCTGAGCCGCGGCGCAACGCTTTCCAAGGAAGATCTGCCGGACATCCTTTTCCAATCGAGCGCGCCGCACGGAAACCTGCCTGAGCAATCGACGCTCGAGCAGGTCGAGCAGGAGCACATCCGGCGCGTGCTCGCGTTGGCGCCAACGCTCGAAGATGCCGCCGCAACGCTTGGCATCGGCATCGCAACGTTGTGGCGCAAGCGCAGACGGTATCATCTCGATTGATCGCTGCATCGCGCGGCTTAACTCAAACCTTTCAGGGAGGCATCGATGAAGACCTATGTATGAATCTTATAACCAATCCTACCGGTTCATCACCGTAGCCCGTTAGGTGCGGGCGCAGGAAGTCGCGGCCTGAGGCCGCGCATTTCGGAGGAGGAGAGAGTGAACAGAAGGAAAACGACCCGGGCCGCTGCCAGGCTTTACCTGATTGCCGGCGTCGCAGTGATTGGATTGCTGTGCAATGCGAATGCTTGGGCGGCAGATCCATCGAGCGCAGATCCAGCGACAACGACAACGACCACGAAGAAACATCACCACCACATGGTCACCACGACCACAACCACTGTCGCCGCCAACACTAGCGAGCAGCAGCGGCTCGACGCGCTGTCTGGCCAGGTGAGCAATCTGCAGAAACAGACCGACGACACAACCAGCGAGGTCAAAAAGATAGAGGCGGCGATGACGGTCGCGGTGCCGGCACAGGCTGGCGCGAAGCCGGCCACGATTGGCGAGCACGTGGGCCTGGTCGAAAAGGATGTCAGCGACATCAAGAAAGATCTGTCGGACAATCTTGGTATCAGCGTCCACGGGCTGGTTGATGCGGGCTATGAGCATAACTTCAATCAGCCCAACTCCAACGTCAACGTGTACCGCGCCTGGGACGAGGATGGCTTTCAGCTGACGCAGGGCAACCTGCACATCGAGCGCGACGGAACGGTTGGATTCGTGACCGATCTCAACTTCGGCCAGGTCGCGAACTCGATTTCGACTGCCACGCACTACTCGAACACCTCGCACGTTGGTCCCCAATGGTTCGATCCGACGCAGTACTACTTGACCTATACTGCGCCGATCGGATCGGGCATCAGCCTGCAGGCAGGGCGTTTCGTGACGATGATGGGCGCGGAAACGATCAACACGTACAACAATCTGAACTTCAACGAGAGCCGCGGCCTGCTCTTTACCCTGGGCGAACCGCTGACTCATACCGGCATCCGCGCGGGCTACACCTTCAACGATTACGTTTCTGCCACGGCCGGCCTCAACAACGGATGGGATGATCCCGCGGCAGCCAACAACGGCGGCCCCAACTATGAAGGCGCGTTGACACTCAACAACAAGGACAAGTCGCTGAGCTTCGTGGTCAACAGCATGTGGGGGCCGAACCTGATAGGCAAGTCCGATTCCAATCTGGGCACGATCGATGGGATCGCGACCTGGAAGCCGTCGTTCATACCCAACCTGACGCTTCAGACCGAATACCTGTACGCGTCCGAGTCAGGTCCTGTGATCAACGGTCACAGTGCGTCGTGGCAGGGAATGGCGCAGTACCTGGTGTACGACTTCACGCCTTCGCTCGAGTCTGCCACGCGCGGCGAATTCTTCCAGGACAAGGACGGAGCGCGCACGACGGGCACCGGCCAGACGGTGTGGGAGATCACCCAGACGTTGAGCTACAAGATACCCGAAGTGACGGGACTGATCGCACGTCTGGAATACCGGCATGACAATTCGGATGAGAACGTGTTCACCAATAACAATTTCGTCGACCCAGCGACCGGCCAGCAGCATCTATGGCGCGGCCAGGACACCTTGGACGCCAACATTATCTACGCCTTCTAAGCCAGGAGCTTAACCAGTCAATCGCGCAGCGATGCGCCGGCGGCGGGTCCGAACAAGCGGACCCGCCGCTTCTTTTTCAGGAATGGCTGTCGCTACCGAAAACCTCGTCAGGGGTGACGGGCCGGTTGGGGCGCAATCTATGGGCGGCGTCGAAAGCACGACGTGCAAGACAGTCTGGCTGCAATGGATGCTGCAATGTTGCAAAGAACCTCTAGCTGCCATTCATCTTCCCGAACATTCGGGTGTTCTACGCGATTACGAACCTCTTTCGCGCAGTCTGGAAAAAACGAATGAGCGATTTCGTGAGCAATGGAAAAACGAACTCGCTCGCGTGGCTGCCGCGGATTGAACTCAATCCGCTCCGCGCTATCTGGTGCGCGATCGCGATTCGTCGTATGGCGCGTATTTCAGCAACCGGGTCCAAGCGATGGACATCGCGGAAGTGATCACGGCGCCGCGATCGCCCTGGCAGAACGCGTACGTCGAGCGCGTGATCGGTTCGATCCGTCGCGAATGTCTCGACCACATCGTGATCTTCAACGAGCGCCATCTGTGCCGCGTCCTGTCCTCGTATGTTGACTATTACCAACGCACCCGCACTCATCTTTCGCTCGACAAGGATTGCCCCCGACTCACGCCTGATCCAGCCTCGCAGGGTCGGAAGAGTCGTCGCCATCCCGCAGGTCGGCGGTCTGCATCACCGCTACGAACGTCTCGCCGCCTGATTCCTCCCGGATTCCTGCTCACCAGTGGTAGCGTCGCGGCCCGTACGCTGTCGTCTGAGGACTCTGTATCGGAGGTTTTTCAATCTCGATCAGGGGTGAGCCGCTTGTGGTTCAGATCGCAGCCCGTCTCACTTAGGAGCGTCGATTCGATACCGATTCTCGCAGCCGCTCGAATTCCGCTTCAGATGGAATTTTCAGTAGGGACAGAGCGCGGAGGTGCTTGCATTTGCTCCCTTTTGTTACACCGAACTTGCCCGCTGTCCCTTCTCCCGCAGTCACCCACCTGACCAGTTCCGCTCGACTATGCGCCGTGGTGCGCGCATTCTGATGAATGTCCATCCGGGGTGACCTCCTGAGTCGGCGTTGAGTTCGCACCTTTCGCCTTCCCAGCGTCCTCCCGGAAGGACAACCTATTGTAACATCACAGTTAGCCGCAGGCCGATGCGAAAATCCGCGTGTACAACTGCCAGTCCGTCTTCCCGGTCCGCGCCTGAGGCCGATACAGGTGCTGTGCCTCCTGGTGCAACCCTAACTCCCTCCTCCGACACTGACCCTGCTATCAGCACCTCTGCTTTGAGTCGCCACTTCGGCGATCTCGTTGCCGTAGACAAGGTGTCGCTAAGTGTCTTGCCTGGCGAAATCTTCGGCCTCATCGGCTCGAACGGCGCCGGCAAGAGCACCCTCATCAAAATGTTGACGACGCTCTTGCCGCCTTCGTCGGGAGCCGCACGGGTAGCAGGCTTCGACATCATCGCACAGGCGGGCGAGGTGCGCCGAAGCATCGGTTACGTGCCGCAGATGCTGTCCGCAGACGGCGCACTCACGGGCTACGAGAATCTGCTGCTTTCTGCGCGCCTCTACGTGATCCCCCGCCGGGAGCGCGCACAGCGAATCGCCGAGGCGCTCGCGATGATGAATCTGACCCGCGACGCAGACCGCCTGGTGCAGCATTACTCGGGCGGAATGATCCGACGCCTCGAAATCGCCCAGAGCATGCTGCATCGGCCAAAGATCCTGGTGATGGACGAGCCCACAGTGGGGCTTGATCCTCTCGCCCGGCACGCTGTCTGGGATGCCATCCGCGCGCTGCGCGAAACCCGTCGTATGACAATCCTTATTACGACTCACGACATGGAAGAAGCGGACGAGCTTTGTGACCGCCTCGCACTCATGCGCCACGGACGAATCGAGATCATTGGCGCCCCCGCAGAACTTAAGAGGCAAGTTGGACCGGAGGCCACGCTCGACGATGTCTTCGCTCACTACACCGGGGTGGACATCGAGCCCGAGGGCGGATATCAGCAAGCGCGACAGGCGCGGCGGAGCGCGCGTGAACATGGCTAAGTATTCTGACATCTCCCCGGTCACCGACTACGCCACTCAGGTGCTAGCTGTGGCGGATGCAGAGCTGCGCAAGCTCCGCCACGATCCGATGGAACTCCTGTCTCGGGCCGTCCAGCCGGCCCTTTGGCTTGTTTTGTTTGGACAGGTGATGGCTCAGGTCCGGGGGCTCAGTGCGGGCATAAATTATCTCGACTTCCTAGCGCCCGGCATCCTCGCTCAAAGCGTGCTCTTCGTCGCCATCTTCTATGGCATCGCCGCCATCTGGGAACGTGACCTTGGTGTCCTTCACCGCTATCTCGTCAGTCCGGCGCCCCGGACCGCGCTGGTCCTGGGCAAGGCGCTCTCATCGGGAGCGCGGGGTCTGTCACAGGCGGTTGTGGTTTATGGGCTCGCCTTTGTACTCGGTATCCAGGTCAGCCTGGAACCACGACATGTGCTCGGCATCATCGCCTTCATCGCACTTGGCTCAGCGCTCTTCTGTACCTTGTCACTCATCGTCGCCTGCCTCGTGAGGACCCGTGAGCGTTTCATGGGTATCGGCCAGATGCTAACGATGCCGATCTTCTTCGCCAGCAACGCGATCTATCCGATACGCTTGATGCCGTTGTGGCTGCGCGCTATCTCCCGCCTCAATCCTTTAACCTACGAGGTTGACGGACTCCGCGCCTTCATGCTTCGCAACGGCGTCAGCACGATTGGGATCGGGCTCGATTTTCTGGTTCTGATCACGACCTTTACCGGCTTCGTTGCGATCGCGGCGCGTCTTTATCCGAGGATGGGCGAATGAACCTCCTGCGCGAGTGATTTTCGGCATCGGCGCGGGTAGAGCTGACGGCGTCTGTCAGCGCCTTCGCGCCGCGAAGGAGCCTTTCCCGAGCCTCCGACTGGAAATGCAGTTCCTTGTACGCCATTTGCCGTCCTCGCAGCTGAACCAATGGGCTGCGATAATTACGCGGCCTGCGCCTCAATGATGCGGTGGCGCGGAGCGCAGACCGATGCCAGCAGGCCTGTGATTTCGGCGTCGCTGACTTGGCGCGCCGTTCTCATCTCCGCCTCGCGCGCGCCTTCGCGCGCGATATCGTTGAGCGAAATCACGCCAACCGGGTGTCCCCCGGCATCGAGCACCAGCAAGCGGTGGATTTGATTTTGCTTCATCAACTTTTCCGCCGCCGCGACGTCATCCTCGGCCGCGCAGGAAAAAACCTCTTTTGACATCGCGCTGGTCACCTGCGCGCCGGTGAGAGGCACTCCCTGGAGATACGCGCCCATGCAAATGTCGCGATCGGTCAGCACGCCTATGGCGCGACCTTCCTTGTCGACGACTGGAACACATCCGATATCGTTTTCCCACATCATCTGTGCGGCTGTGTTGAGGGTGTTGCACTCCGTGCAGCACTTGACGTCCGTAGTCATTAAATCTTTAACGTTCATCGGTCTCGCCTCCGTCGTGAGGCCAGAGGGCCCGGCGATTGAGAATCGCCAGGCTCGCCGCCGGCAGCTACTTTTTGGAAATCTCGACTTTCTTTTCCGCTTCGGCCTCGATCGGCACCTTCTTGGACACCGTCTCCTTCGCCAGCGGAACAGTGATCTCGATCACCCCGTTCTTAAAGCTGGCTTTGACCTTGTCGGCGGCTGCTCCTTCGGGCAGAGTCATCCGCCGCTCAAAGGCCCCGTACGAGACCTCGCGGCGCAAGTAGTCTTCTTTCTTCACTTCCTGCTCGCTCTTGCGTTCGCCTTTGACGCACAGGACGTTGCCGATAATGGAGACGTCAAGGTCCTTGAGCTCGAGACCCGGCACGTCTGCGCGCACGACCAGATTGCCATTCTTGACGTAGCTCTCGACCGCCGGCGTGAACTCCTCGTCGTAGTTATCCTCGAAGTCCTCGAACAGGCGCGGAAACGGCGATTCCCACCGTCGCGCCATCCGTTCGAGCTCCCGAAAGGGGCGCCATGGTAATAGTGCTCCCATTTTCCTGTCCTCCGTTTTGACTAGAGTGTGTGACTGGAATCGCTCTGTTGTGGCTCGGTTTAGCAGCCGACAGCCATCCTTGATTGGATTATACTCCCTTATACGAGTGTGGCTTCTGAATGATCGTTCTCTAATGTCACCAGCGGAACCACTGCGGCGATAGTTGCCCCAAAACCGATACTGCGGGCACCCCCGAATCGGACAGGGGGTGGTATAATCAGTCGAGGAAACGTGTCGTTTTCCGCCGAATTACAAGAGCGCCCAAGGGAGATATTCATCATGCAAGATCAAGCATTTTTCAAAGATGTGATGGGGCGTATCGGATGCGACCTGCGTCGCGCGGAGGGGCTGAGCTTCGCGGTTTTCCAGGAACTGCGCGATCGGATCACGCCGAATGAAGCGCTGCATGTCGCCGCGCAACTCCCCAAGCGCCTCAAGATGATGTGGATGTCGCTGGAGCACCCCGATCGCAAGGTCCGTCGCGTCAGCGGGGATCAGTTCATATGGGAAGTGCGCCGGATGGCCGGACTCAGTGATGATGCGGAAGCGGAACTCGCGGTGTCGGCCGTTTTCGCGGGATTGCAGAGGTTGCTCAGCAGCCCGACAGGCCAGGAAGGCGAGGCGTGGGACGTGATGAGCCAGCTTCCCAAGGATCTGAAGAAGCTGTGGGCGCAAGCGCAGCGCCAGCATCAGGCGGTCAATCCATCCGGGGTCTAGGCGGTTTCAATGCTTGAATCAGCGGAAATCGTACGCGAGGTTCATGCGGCTCTGGAACGCGATTTGCGCGTCGACTTTCGTCGGCACCCGATTGTTATCGAATACCAACCCGACGGAAGCCTGGTCCTTCAAGGCGAAACCGAAGTGCCGACTCGATCAAGGTCAGCACGCGCAATTCGGTGGTGACTCTCGAGGGCGTGGCGCCCAACCGCCGCCAGGCGGAGATGGCCGAAGCAGACGCCTGGTACATCTTCGGCGTCGATGGCGTCATCAACCATCTGCGCGCCGCTCAAGAGTAGCCGCATACAGGAAGACAACCATGGAGCGACAACATCCAGAGGTGCAGGTAAGGATTCCCTCTGATTCGATCCTGCTCGAAGGCACGCTGACCATACCCCAAGGCGCCAAAGGCATCGTGCTCTTCGCGCATGGAAGCGGCAGCAGCAGGCTGAGCCCGCGCAATACCTACGTCGCGAAGGCGCTGCAGAAAGCGGGCATCGGCACCCTGCTTTTCGATCTTCTCACAGAGGATGAGGCGGCAGATCGCGAGAATGTTTTCGATATCGATTTTCTCGGCCATCGCCTCGTCGACGCGACCAGATGGCTCCGCTCGCAAGCAAAATTCGCGAAATATCCGATCGGATATTTCGGCGCGAGTACCGGCGCCGCCGCCGCGCTGGTCGCCGCGGCACGTGATTCCTCGATCAGGGCCGTCGTTTCGCGAGGAGGCCGCCCGGACCTGGCGATGAAATGCCTGCATCGAGTGAAGGCTCCCACTCTGCTCATCGTTGGCGGCGACGATAGCGCGGTTATCGAAATGAACCAGGAGGCGTTCGAACAACTCAGATGCGAGAAGGAGATGAAGATCGTTCCAGGCGCGACTCATCTGTTCGAAGAGCCGGGAACTCTCGAGGAAGTTGTGAGGTTGGCGCGCGATTGGTTTGCGAAATATCTGACCGGTGACGCGGCGGAGAAAGAGGCGTCAGCCGATTGTCCCAACGACGATGAGGACATCGTGTTCGCCGACCGCGTCGAGGCTGGCCGCAAACTCGCCGCGCGCTTGCTGAAATACAAGGATCAGCAGCCGGTAGTTTTAGGTGTGCCGCGCGGCGGCGTACCGGTCGCCTTCGAGGTCGCGCGCGCGCTCAACGCACCGCTCGACGTAATAATCGTTCGCAAGCTCGGTGCGCCCGGGCAGCCGGAGTTGGGCGTCGGAGCGGTGGTGGACGGCGATCATCCTGAGACGATTCTCAATCGCGAAGTGATGAGTGCGCTGCGGGTTTCGCGCACATATCTTGAACGCGAGATTCACAACCAACTGAAGGAAATCGAGCGGAGAAACCGCCTGTACCGCGCTGGACGTGCGCGCATCGAACTGAAGAATCGCACTGTGATCGTCGTCGACGATGGAATCGCGACTGGCGGATCGATACGCGCCGCGCTGCGCGGAATCCGGCAACAGGCGCCCAAGAAAGTCGTGCTCGCAGTTCCAGTCGGACCCGCCGATACCATCGAGTCGCTCCGCGGCGAAGTGGACGAAATTGTATGCTTGAGTACGCCGCCGACGTTCTTTGGAATCGGCGAATTCTACAGTGATTTTCATCAGTTGGCGGACGGCGAAGTTATCCGCCTGCTGGAACTCGCACGGCCAGAGCAGCCATCCGCCCAGGCGCATCATTAAGCGACTGCGCCCGCAGGAGAGGAAGTCATGCTTCATCGAAAAAATCTTTGGCTCGCAATCGTGCTACTGACAGCCGGCTTTGGCGCCGCATCAGCCAAAGCTCAACGAGTAACAACAACGAATTACGCCAGCGCACAGCAGGTAGAGTCCGCATTTCGCGAACATAGTTTCATTCTCGGCGATGACAACCATATCGCCGATGTGAGGGCGCTGAATTGGAGCGCTGATCGCTCCATCAAACTTCCCTTCTGGTTTGGAACGGGACAACTGGTGCCGCCTGAATATCAGCCGAAGAAAGGCGACTACTACGTAATCAGCGAGTCATGGATCGTTCGCAAACTCGGGGATAAGGAGCTGCTCATTCGGGCCGGCAACAAACTTCAGAAACCCGACGCCGTGCTCGTCACCACCAAGACTCGGTACAAAGGGTTCGGCATGATTCTCCCGACGATAGTGCAGTACTCCGGCACGCGGACCTTCACGCGTGAGGACGGCACCAAGGTCGATATCGCGGTGCTTGACGAGGTATCGCTTCCCGCGCAGTGGACCAAGGGCGGCCGGATACCGCCAAAGTATGCGCGATTCGGGGTGAATCTGGCGGAAAATCTGCAGTGGAAATTCTGATTCTGCTGAAGCGCTGACTGGTTCGCCAAAAGAACGCGTTTTAAATACTATGCGCCTCGGTTGACAGGCGGATTCGAGCCATGCCGATGATTAAGAGAGGTCCTATCGATGATCCAATGTCTCATGGTGAATGAGCGAGATGGCAAGTACCACAGAATTGCGGAGGCTGAAGTTGAAGATTGGGAGGAAATCCTGGACGAGGTCGAAGGAGAGCCCCAATTGATCGAGACCATCGAAGGATGGCCTCCCTACACGCACGTGTATCGCCTGCCTGAGGGCTCGGTCTATCTGGTCGCTTCTGGAACTCAAGACTGACGATAGTTTCACGACCGCGTAGATGCTCCTGTCCGGTTTCAAACATCAAAAATTACGCGTGAACGCCATCCGCCGGGTGAGTTTTCAACCATCAGTTGATGGTAGGTCACAGCTTTGATTTCACCGCGAAACGTGTGGCGGGCCGGATCGAAAGGCTCGCCTCGAAGCGTCACGCGGAGCGATCGGCCGGCCTCCTTGACCGAAGCGTCGCGCCAGATGAACCCCTCCACCGTGAAAAGAGCAAGCAGCTCCGTGAGCAAGTCATGCATGAGATCGAGATCGGCTTCGGCCTCGACCACGATCTCCCGCTGCTCGATCTCCGCGACGCCTGCCATCTCGACCAACAGCGAAGCGATGGCAATGGCGGCGCGGCGAAACAACTCGCCGCGCGTGGGAGCATCCAACTCGATGCCGAGGTCGCCGGTGTGCTCGAACTCGCGAAATAGAGCGGCGTCTTCGGTCTGTGGCGCAGTCGGTTTCGTCGGCATCAGCCTTTGATGACGGCAAACGGCTTGAGTCTGGCGACCCGTCGAGTTATGCGCGCGGCTTCCATGACCTCAACCACCTCGGCGACGTCCTTGTAAGCGTGCGGCATCTCCTCGGCAATGCCGGCGCGGCTGTGGGCTCTGACTGTAACACCCAGCGCCTTTAATTCGGCCTGCAGGTCGCGCCCGTCGGCCTCTCTCTTTGCTTTCATTCTGCTCATTAACCGCCCGGCGCCATGACACGAAGAGCCAAAGGTCTCGCGCATGGCAGTTTCAAGGCCCACCAGGACGAACGAATAGCGGCCCATATCTCCGGGCACCAGCACGGGCTGTCCCAGCGGACGCAGTGCCTCAGGCAACGCGGGATGGCCGGGGCCGAAGGCGCGGGTGGCGCCCTTGCGATGCACACAGACGAGCCGCATCCGGCCATTGACACTGTGCTCTTCGAATTTGGCGATGTTGTGGCAGACGTCGTACACCAGCTCGAAGCCCAGTTCCCTCGGCGCGATCGAGAGCGCTTCCAGGAAAGCCTGCTCGGCGAGGTGCATCATTACCTGCCGATTGCACCAGGCAAAGTTCGCGGCGGCGGCCATCGCGCCAAGATAGGCTTGCCCTTCCGGCGAGCTGATCGGAACGGCGGCGAGCTGTCGATCGGGCAGGTTGATTCCGTAACGGGCCATCGCGCCACCGATAAGTTTGAGATAGTCATCACAGGTTTGGTGGCCCAGTCCGCGCGACCCCGAGTGGATCAGAACCGTGACCTGGCCGAGTTCGAGTCCCAACGCATCGGCAAGCTTCGAGTCATAGATCTCGTCGATGCGGCTGACTTCGAGAAAGTGATTGCCCGAACCGAGGGTGCCCAGTTGCTTCGCACCGCGCTGGTAAGCGCGCTCGCTGATGCGGTCGGGGTCGGCGCCCGCGAGCATTCCGCCTTCTTCGGTATGTTCGAGGTCGCGCTCGGTGGCGTATCCGTTGCGCAGCGCCCACTTCGCACCTTCGCCGGCCACTTGCTTGAGTTGCTCGATCGACAGTCCCGGTATCGCGCCCCAAGAGCCGACTCCGGCCGGAATTTTGGCGAAAAGCGCGTCGGCCAGCTGATCTATTCGCGGCTCGACGAAGTTGAAATGGAGGTTCGTGCGCGCCAGGCGCACGCCACAATTGATGTCGTAGCCGACTCCTCCCGGCGATATGACACCTTCGCGGGCATCGACAGCCGCCACGCCGCCGATCGGGAAGCCGTAGCCCCAGTGGATGTCGGGCATCGCGAGGGAGTAGCCGACGATCCCCGGCAGACAGGCAACGTTGGCAACCTGCGTTAGGCAGGGGTCTTCGCGCATTCCCGCGATCATCTTCGCGCTGGCGTAGACTCGACCGGGTACCCGCATTGCGCCTGTTTTCGGAATCTCCCACAGATAATCTCTGAGTTTGATCAGATCCATGTTTCTGCCTCAGACAAATCATCGGTTCATGATTTGTTCGCGATTATCGGTGGCTCAAGAGTTCGGTCATGGACTCACCAACGTTCAGGCGACTCACCGTCTCGGCGAGCATAGGGGCCACGCTCACCACCTGCAGCGTCAGCGAACCGTGCTCCGGAGTTGGCAGACTGTCGGTCACCACGATTCGTTTCAGCGGCAAAGCTGAAAGCCGGCGGATCGCGGGGCCCACCAGCAATGCATGGCTGGCAACTACCGTGATCTCGGGAATGCAACCGGCGGCGATCACGGCTGCCGCGGCAGCCTCTATGGTGCCGCCGGTCGATATCATGTCATCCACGATGATGGGCGCACGTCCGCGGACCTCGCCAACGATGCCATGCACTCTTACTTCTTCACCGCTGAGGCGGATCTTGTGGGCAATTGCGATGGGCAGGCGTAGCAGTTCCCCATACCGTTCAGCGAGTTTGACGGCCCCCAGGTCGGGCGCGACGATCACACTCTTGTCAGTGACCAATTCCCCGATCGCATTTGCAAATAGTGATACCGCGCTCAGGTGCTCGAGCGGGATGCTGAAGAAGCCCTCGAGTGAAACGGTATGAAGATCGAGGGCGACAATTCGCTCGAAGCCGGCAACTACCAGCAGGTCCGCGATCAGCCGCCCGCCAACCGCTTCCCGCCCGTTTGCCCGGCGATCCTGACGCGCATATCCGAAGTACGGAACTACGGCAGTAAGACGGGATGCACCTGCCCGCCGGCAGGCGTCAGCGAGGAAGAGCAATTCCATCAAGTGACGGTCGACAGGAGGACCGGTCGGCTGAACCACGTAGACGTCGCAGCCGCGCACGCTTTCTTCTATCTCTGCGTGCAACTCGGTGTCGGGAAAACGGTTCAGAACAGAGCGACAGACTCGGGTTCCGAGCCTTTCGGCAATCGAGTCGGCAAGCGACGGGTTTCCGGAGCCGGCTACAACAACGAGATTCATGTCAGTCCATCCGCAAATCTGAATTGTTCATTTGTTATGAGCATCAGCCGTGCCAATCTCGCGAGCAGCGCCGGGGACTTAACGTGGCCAAAGCGCGTGCTGAAGTTTAACATTGGAGGTGATGCCGCTGGATACAGCAACGATCCCGATGGAAGCAAAGCTTAACGGACGCACGCGGTGCAGGCCGGCTGCCACAAGGAAGCCGCGGCGTGGAGGCAGGCAGCGGACGCTCATGCCGGAACATGCCGGTCGATTGAATCCCAGAGCAAAATAGCTTGCCGCCATGGTAAGCTCGTAAAGATCAGTGAGCCGGGGAATCTCGTTTGGATCGAATCTCAGGTCGATTGGCATATCGGTCCTGCATCAGATCTCCTTAGAGAGTCAATCTTTAATGATCGCCAAGACTATCGAAAAGCCGAAGCGCGGATGGGCGGTTGCCCCGAATCTGCTCGATTACGAGAAAGTCTGCGCGAGATTTTCGTGGGACGCGGCCCGGCGCGAACTCGACGGCTTGCCCGGCGGCCGCGGGCTGAATATCGCGCACGAGGCGATCGATCGTCACGCAGCCGGTGCGATGCGCAATCACCTGGCGCTGCGATGGATCGGCAAGGGCGGCGAGACGTTCGCAGCGATGATGCAGGCCGCCGACTTGCGGGATGGCGACGACTCTTCCGATCCTGCGTGGCCGGATCAAGATCGCTAGAGCGCGGGCGCGGGGGTCCCCGGCGCCGACGAGAAGTCTGCCGGCATGTGTTTGACTGGCGTGATCCGAATCGCGATCCGGTCTCCGCTCTCGAAATTCTCGCGGCTCGGCCCGACCAGGGCCTTCATCGTATATTTCTTCGGATAATCGGTCAGGATCTTGTCCACCACTGCGGCATCCTTCGTGATCTCCGCCTTGCCTACGAAGGAGGGGCCGTTGAGCCCTCCGATCCACACGATTACCGGGCTACCGCGCTTGATGCGCTTGTCCTTCCACGAGCCCTTGTGTGCCCTGGATCAAAAGCTGCGCGCGGTCGGCGCTCATCGTGAACCACACGGGCGCCGGCGTGCTCTGATTGCCGTCCTTGCGCACAGTCGCGACATAAACGGTCGTAGCCTGGTCGAAGGCCTTGAGCTCGGGATCGGAGAACCCCGCGCACCCCGCCGGTCCGGCGGTCAGAATCGAGATCGTCAGCGCCGTGGCGACGGCGAGAATCGAAAGTGTCGCGAACCTTTTCATTGATCGCCTCCGTTCCGAGCGGTGTCCGCGTCGCATCATCGCCCGTCGCCCGGGCCCGTTCACCAATATCATGGCTGGCTCTCGCGGCAGAGGCCAGTCCCGAAATCACACGTGGATTACCACAATCGGGCGCGCGACAACCCGGCGCCGCCGGATTCTCTGGGTGGTTCGTCGGAACTCGGCGCATTTCATTTATCCACAGATCGGTTGATTTTTTTCACCGAAAGAGGCCCTCAGAACTTCGCACTCGATGCTCCGTGCATTATGATCGTTGCTCAGATGACGAAGAAAGAAGCGATCCGGCGCCTTGAGAACCTCGCGCTCGAAACGGGGCACAAGAGGAATTATTACGTCAAGAGGGCGCTGGTCGAATTTCTAGATCGCAACGAGCATCTTCTCGGACGGACGCATACGAACGGGTTTCTCGACCCTCACCGAAGTCTCCTTGCGCCTGAACAGGTTTCCTCCCTGATTCGTGCCGCGTAGGCAGCCCTGCGAGCGCTCAGCTTTACCAGACACCCTTTGCGATATGGGTTCCAAAATCGCATCTGACCGACGAAATTTGATGACTTGCAGACGCTAACAAAGTCGCCTGAGAGTTCGAATTGACTGCGCTCCGCACCCGAGTCCTCGATGTATTGAAATCTCTGAAAAAGTGCACGAAATCGCGGTGCGTGCGGCGCTTCGTGAGTTTTGACTCTCCGATTCCAACTCGCCTGTAGACCGAACGGCCTTCCTCTGCGAGGCTTTAACCGGTTCTGGTCCACGGAGTTTTCCAGCGGCGCCGGGAGGGACCGGTTTCGCATCTGGCGATGAGAACCTTGGGGCCGCCGGTATAACCACAAACAGGAAAGATGATGGCCAGTCACGACGTTTGGGATCAAATTGCGCCAGGTGAGGCCGTAAGCGGCCCCAGACTGGAGGTCACCCGCGAGAGTATCCGCGAGTTCGCGGAGGCCTCGCTCGACTTCAACCCGCTCCATCTCGACGACAAGTACATGGAGGGAAGCTTCGGCAAGACCCAGTTCGGCGGGATTATCGCGCATGGGATGATGACTTTCGCCCTCATCACGCGCACCATGACCGACTGGCTCGGTCGACGCGGCGCAATCCATCGGCGGCTCGAAACGCGATGGCTAAGGCCGGTGCGCGTGGGCGACGCAATCGCCGCGCATGCACGCGTCTCGGCGAAAGTCGCGACCGACAAGGGCCGCTGGCTCCAGTTCGAAGTCGAGGTCAAAAACCATCGCGGCGAGACCACTGCCACGGGCGATGCGATGGCGGAGTTTCGCGGGACGCCGCGTTTAGCGGCAGAAGGTGGCGGGCCGGCCGCCGGCGTGAGTGGTGCAAGCCGCGCACCGACCGGCACTGAGAGCGTTTTCGATCCGGCCGCCTTCGAGCGCGACTTCTGGAAAAACGCGGACAAACGCAGGACCTGGGATGAGATTGTCCCGGGCGAACTGCGCAAAACCTTTCCGGTCACGTTGACCAGAGAGGCGATCCAGCGCCTTGCACGTTCGGTGGGCGACCTGAACCCGCTCTATTTCGACGAGGATTACGCCGCGCAATCGCCCTGGTGCGGGCTCATCGCGCCTCCGAGCATCCATATCCTGCTGATGTTCGCATGCACGCCGGACGACGACTGGATGCGCACGCCGGGAACGATCAACGCGGGGCAGTCATGGTTCTACCACGTCCCGGCGCGTCCCGGGGATACGGTCAGGATGGTGGCGCGGGCGCTCGACCGCTTCATCAGGAAGGGACGCCTGTTCGTGGTCCATGACAACGTTTTTTACAACCAGGCGGGCGAGGTGATCTGCTCGGGCCGTGGCTGGACTATCCGCCCGCGCTAGTGTTCTCAGTTAGAAAGCCGCAGCATATGTCCCAGCAAAAAGTTGAAGATTCTCCACGGTTATTTCTTCAACGTATTTTAAAGCCTGATCCACGCGGGCGATGAAGCGAATCTCTCAGCCTTTACGCGGAGCGTCATGATGGTCGACCGGTTCTGCGACGCCAATAGTCGCGCGAGGCGTCGCGGGCAAGCGCTCCAGAGCGCCGGCACGCCGCGCAATAGCGTCGGATGCCCGTTGGCGGCGGCCTTTTTGGAAGGTAAACGGCACCACACGCGGAGCACGTAGTGGGGGATGTCTCTCGTCAATACTTGATCCGCAGGCGATCGATGGAAATGTGAAAGGGGAGCCTCGCCTTTTGTTCCGCCATTTCTCACGCCTTTCCCGGTAAGGTCCTGCTGAGACTCAGGCACGACCCAGTTGCCAATGCTCATATCCGAATGGGATATTGATGCAATATGCCTTCCTCCACGCCACAGGAGGTTGTGGCTACTGAAAATTTGGAAAGCGGCGAAAAGTCTAGAGTTTTGGCATTGGCCGCCCTAGTCTCGCCGGCATGGATGAGCTCAAGCGATCGATCGTTTCTCGGCTTGTATGCCGATTCCGTAGTCGGGCGGTTGTGGAGCTGGAGAACCTCGCGCTCCGTCATCAGCTGCACGTTCTTCGCCGCCAGCGGCCGGGTCGGCTGCGACTGTTCGCGATCGACCGCTTGCTCTGGGTCTTGCTCTACCGACTGTGGCCACGCTGTCTGGAGGTGATGGTGTTGGTCAAGCCAGCAACGGTGATCCAATGGCACCGTCAGGGATTCCGCCTGTTTTGGCATTGGCGCTCCAGATCCGGGCGGCCGTCAGTGGAGCGCGAGATCCGCGATCTGATTCGGCAGATGAGCAGCGCCAACCCGCTCTGGGGTGCGCCCCGGATCCACGGCGAGCTGCTCAAGCTCGGCATCGAGGTGAGCCAAGCGACCGTCGCGAAGTACATGGTGCGAAGACGAGGTGTGCCTTCCTCGACCTGGCGCAGCTTCCTGCGGAATCACGCCCAAGGCATCGCTGCGATCGATATGTTCGTTGTGGCGTCCGCATCGTTTCGGCTGCTTTACGTGATGATCATTCTGGCCCACGATCGAAGGACGATCATGCGCACAGCGGTCACCGAGCATCCGACCGCAGCGTGGCTCTCGCGCCAGGTAACCGAAGCGTTCCCTTGGGACACGGCTCCGTGCTACCTGCTGCGCGATCGCGACACGTCGTATGGCTCGTACTTCTGCAACCGAGTGGAAGCGATGGGCATCACGGAGGTCGTTACGGCACCACGCTCACCTTGGCAGAACGCTTACGTCGAGCGCGCGATCGGTTCGATTCGCCGCGAGTGCTTGGATCACATCCTGATCTTCAATGAGCGCCATCTGCGCCGAGTTCTCCACTCGTACGTCGACTATTACCAACGCACCCGCACGCATCTTTCGCTTGACAAGGATTGTCCGGACCCGCGCCCGATCCAGCCACGCGGGGTAGGAAGAGCCGTCGCGCTCCCGCAGGTCGGCGCCCTGCATCATCGCTACGAACGCCTCGCCGCCTGATTCGTCCCGGATTCCGGCTCACCAATGGCTGCGCGGCGGCCGGTACTCCGTCGTCTGAAGATCCCTGTATTCGGAGGTCTTTCGATCTCGATCAAGGTGAGCCGCTTGTGGTTCAGATCGCAACCCGTCTCACTTAGGCCCATCAATTCGATAGCAATTCTCGCAGCCGTTCGAATTCCGGTTCATATGGAATTTTTAGTAACGACAAGGATTCAAAATGGAAATCCCGACTAACACTGCGGGCGATGCTCTGTCATGATCTCCACATCCGACTGATCTTCGAAACGTCCGCAAGGCGGCTTGATGCCTCACCTGAGTGAAGTCCAGGTCCTGCGCTTCCTGATCCAGTTCACGCTGCTGTTCGTGATCGCGCGTGCACTTGCCGACGCCGCGAAGCACCTTGGTCAGGCGACCGTTATCGGCGAGTTGCTGGCTGGAATCGTACTGGGTCCGACCATCCTGGGACACTTCGCCCCCGGTCTGCACGCGATGATCTTTCCGCCCGACGCGATCGCGGACCATCTGCTCGAGGCGGTGGCGTGGATCGGCGTGATCATGCTGCTGCTTTATACCGGCCTCGAGACCGACCTCGGGATTTTGCGCAGGGTCGGCGGCGCCGCCGTCGCGGTTTCGCTGCTCGGAGTAATCGTGCCGGCGGCGACCGGCTTCACGCTCGGCTGGCGCCTGCCGGCAGAATACCTCGCCGCGCCAAACGAGCGGCTGATCTTCAGCCTCTTTATGGCGGTCGCGATGTCGATCTCGGCGGTGCCTGTAATCGCCAAAATTCTAATCGACCTCGACCTCATGCGGCGCGATCTCGGACTGCTGATTCTCGGCGCCGGGATCCTCGACGACACCGTCGGATGGCTGATGCTCTCGATCCTCGCGGGGCTCGCAGCGCATGGCGTTTTGGACATGCGCACGTTCGCCTCGATCCTGTTTGCGGTCATTGCGTTCGTCGGTTTCTGCTACTTCGTGGGCGGCAATCTGATCGTCCGCATCATGCGCTGGGTCGACGATCGCGCGCGCGCCGAGCACGCCGGCATGAGCGCGATGGTCGGTATCGCGATGGTCTGCGCGATTATCACGCAGGCAATCGGCATCCATGCGGTGTTCGGCGCGTTTATCGCGGGCGTAATGCTGGGACGGTCGGCGCGGCTGCGGCGGTCGGATCGCAGCGAACTCGAGGCGATCACCATCGGGGTTTTCGCGCCGGTCTTCTTCGCCTATTCGGGACTCAAGGTCGATCTCTTCGCCCTGCACGGGCTTGGCCTGCTGGCGCTGGTGGTGGGAATCGCGATCGCCGGCAAAGTGATCGGCTGCTCGACGGGCGCCCTGCTCTTCGGGCTCAAGCCGCGCGAATCGCTCGCAGTGGCGATCGGAATGAACGCGCGCGGCGGGATGGAAATCATCGTCGCGCTGATCGGCCTGAGCCTCGGGGTACTGACGCAGGAGATGTACGCGATCATCGTCATGGTCGCGATCATAACTTCGCTGATGACGCCGCCGCTCTTGAGCTGGATGCTCTCCGGGGTCGAACCGAAGCCCGAAGAGACCGCGCGACTGGAGCGCGAAAAGCTACTCGCACGGCTGCCGTTCACCCGCGAGGGCGCGAAACTGCTGGTGCTCAGCGGCAGCGGTCCGCATGCGCAGCTCGCGGCCCATCTGGCGGCCGCCCTCGGCAACCATCACGACGCCAGCATCACGGTCTTCCATGCGACCACGGCCGCCGACGTAGCGGCGTCGGCCGCACTTGACGAAGCCGAGTTCGCGCGCATCAAAGCAATCGCCGAGCTGAGTGGCGCGCACAATATCTTGCAACGCACCGGATCGGCCGATTCCATCGCGCAGGCGATCGTTAAGGAAAGCGAACGCGGCTATGACGCGATCTTCGCGGGAGCCTCGTTGATGGAGGGCGACTACGCACTCGGCGGGGAGGTGCTACGCGAACTGGTCGATCGCGCGCAGACGCCGATTGTGATCGTGCGTAATGTCGGCGCGCAGGTGCCGCTCAGGAAGATCCTCGCGCCGACCACCGGAGCCCCGTTTTCACGCCTCGGCGCGACCCTGGCGATGCTCTATGCGAACGCCACCGACGCGCAGATGACGGCCCTGTACGTCAAGGACGGCCCGACGCTCACGCTGCGCAATTTCTACCGACGCCGCGCGACGCCCGAGGATGGCGTCCCGATCGTGGAGGAATTGCGGCAGCTCGGCCAGCAGGTCGGCATCAAACTCGAGGCGCGAATCGAATCCGGCGGCAAACCCGAAAGCACCATCCTGACCGCGGCCGAAAAAAGCGGTTTCGACTTGCTGGTGATGGGCGTGATGTTCCGGCCGTCGGAACGAGGCCTCTACTTCGGCCCCAAGGTCGAGTACGTATTGCGCAACGCGCGCTGCGCCTTCGCGGTGGTGGTGACGCCGGAAAAACCGTCGCGCGCGTAGTGCCCGTCGCCCCGCGTACGCGTGTGCCCAGCTCCTTAGCGACTTCTTCCCCAGTCCGCGCTCGCCACGAAACCAAATACCCTGATGGCCGCGGATGCGCATCACGGCCACATCGTGAGACGGCGACCAGCGAGCGATCGAAGTGGGTCCCAAGGTCTTGACACATCAAGCTCGATTAATGGGCTATGCCGCTCCGGCCAAGAGCGAAACATTGGGTTCGGCCGTCGAACCGCCTATTGTCCAGGTCGTTTCATACAAGGCCGTCGCGGCGCCCACGCGGCAGTCTCACTTCACCCGGCTCGGGTTCGTCTTGAAGAAGCGACTGCGTATCCCCAAGCTCAAAGTGTTTGGGTTTGCCGCGAGTCAGATCGCATCCCTTTTTGCCGACCCGCCCATTGAAGACGACATGCTGGACATCCGTAGGCTGCGAATCCATGAAAGTAATCTTTACCTCTGGGTAGGCCGGACTGCCCGGTATGTTCTCATATTCCAGATGGCGGCCATTAATTGTATCCCACGCAAAGTATGGCTCTCGTTGTGGTGACGTGCCCGGGTGGTCGATTAGCTGCACCTTAAAGTTCGGATGGTCTTCTGCGTGACTAGGATAAGTTGATGGCGGAGCAGGTTCGGAGGCAGTAGGTTCCACTCTGGCGCTAGCAGCCCGTGGTGTAAGTGGTCGCCGCTGAGGAGTTGCCCGTTGTGGCTACTAAAAACTCCGAATGCGTCGAAAAGTCTGGAGTTTTTGGATTCACCGACGCAATATCGCCGGCATGCTTACGCTCGTGCGATCGATCGTTTCTCGGCTTGTATGCCGATTCCGTAGTCGGGCGGTTGTGGAGCTGGAGAACCTCGCGCTCCGTCATCAGCTGCACGTTCTTCGCCGCCAGCGGCCGGGTCGGCTGCGACTGTTCGCGATCGACCGCTTGCTCTGGGTCTTGCTCTACCGACTGTGGCCACGCTGTCTGGAGGTGATGGTGTTGGTCAAGCCAGCAACGGTGATCCAATGGCACCGTCAGGGATTCCGTCTGTTTTGGCGTTGGCGCTCCAGATCCGGGCGGCCGTCAGTGGATCGCGAGATTCGTGACCTGATTCGGCAGATGAGCAGCGCCAACCCGCTCTGGGGTGCGCCCCGGATCCACGGTGAGCTGCTCAAGCTCGGCATCGAGGTCAGCCAAGCGACCGTCGCGAAGTACATGGTGCGAAGACGAGGTGTGCCTTCCTCGACCTGGCGCAGCTTCCTGCGGAATCACGCCCAAGGCATCGCTGCGATCGATATGTTCGTTGTGGCGTCCGCATCGTTTCGGCTGCTCTACGTGATGGTCATTCTGGCGCACGATCGCAGGAAGTTCATGCGCACAGCTGTCACCGAGCATCCGACCGCAGCCTGGCTCTCGCGCCAGGTAACCGAAGCATTCCCGTGGGACACGGCGCCCCGGTATCTGCTGCGCGACCGTGACGCATCGTATGACTCAGGCTTCCGCGGCCGGGTCGAAGCGATGGGCATCACGGAAGTCATCACGGCACCGCGCTCACCTTGGCAGAACGCATACGTCGAGCGCGTGATCGGTTCGATTCGCCGCGAGTGTCTGGATCACATCGTGATCTTCAACGAGCGCCATTTGCGCCAAGTCCTGTCCTCGTACATCAACTACTACCAACGCACCCGCACACATCTTTCGCTCAACAAGGATTGTCCGCACCCGCGCCCGATCATTCCACGCAGGATCGCAAAGGTGATCGCTATCCCTAAGGTCGGCGGCTTGCATCATCGCTACGAACGGAAGTGTTGCAACTTTGAAAACGGTGACGGAGGAGGCCCCGAGCGGAACTGGGCGGCGAGGTCTCAGGCAGCCAGATCGAACAGCTGGTCGATGAACTGATTCTGGTTGCGAACATCAGCGTCGCTGACCCACCGCGCCTGCCCCTTTCGGATCATGTGCATCGCCTCGTATCCCTCAATCGTTCGCCGGGCTGCTTGGAACTCACGAAAGCTCTGCTTGGCCTTCACTCGTCGTTTGATCGCTCGATGATCCTGCTCCAGGATGTTGTTCAAGTATTGGACCGGTCGATGTCGGCAGCGGCGGCGCAGGGTTCCTTCCTCTTTCACTGCTGCAATCGCCGAGCCGTAGAGGCGGGCCTGATCAGTATTGATGACGCGGGGCTGGGGGTGCGATGGATCGCTGAGAGCCTTGCGGAACAGGCGTTTGGCCGCCGCAGCATCGCGCAACGCCGACAGCAGGAAGTCGATAGTGGCACCGGTGGAATCGATGGCCCGATAGAGGTAACACCAACGGCCCTTCACTCGAATATACGTCTTATCGACACGCCAGGATTTGTTGGTCGGCTTGAGATGACGGCGTAGCCGCTGCTCCAGTTCGGGACCGTAACGTTGAACCCAACGCCAGATCGTCGTGTGATCCGCCTCCAGACCGCGTTCGGCGAACAACTCTTCGACATCGCGGAGCGACAGCGAGTACCGAAGATACCAGCGCACGGCACACAGAATCAGCTCCGGCGCCGTCTGCCGCCACTTGAAGATTGCCGGTCGGGTTACGTTCTTCACGATCTTTTCAGGCTACCCCCCGCCAAAGTTGCAACACAGCCATACTTTTTTAGTTCAGGAGAGAAAAAAATACGAATGGGTGGAAAAAAAGATCCGGGGTCCCTCGGCTGCGCTCGGGACGACACAAAAAAGTGAGAGACCCTGTTAGAATAGGTCGGTGATTTTTTGCTGGCCAGGGTGCAGGGTCTGGCCCCCTGCGGTTTCGCTTCTGTGGGGAAGATATGAAAAAGAGTTTGTTTCGAGTTTTTGTTCTCGCGATTGTTGGTGTGGCTTTCGCGGCTGGTCCGGCGTTTGCGGCGGATGCGGGGGCGGCCGCATATAAGTTGACGTCGACTTTGAAGGTCGGCGGCGACGGCGGATGGGACTTCGCTACCCTCAGCGCTGACGGCCGACTGCTATACGTCACGCGCACGACGCATACGATGGCGTTGGACGTATCGACGGACAAGATCGTCGCGGATATCGGGGGGCAGCAAAGATCTCACGGCGTAGCTCTCGTGCCGGATGCGGGGCGCGGATTTATCAGCGATGGCAAGGGGGCCTCGGTGGTGATCTTCGATCTGAAGACCAACGCGACCATTGGCAAAGTGGCGGCGTCGGATGACGCCGACTCAATAATCTATGACCCCGCCAGCGAGCGCGTGCTGGTCTTCTGCGGCGATGCGCATCAGATGGTTGCGATAGCGCCCGACGTGAATCCAGCCGGCGGGCAGGCGGCGGCGACGATCGATTTGGGCGGTTCGCCGGAGTTCGCGGTCGCGGACGGGAACGGCAAGGTGTACGTCAATATCGCAGACAAAGACGAAGTGGCGGTGGTCGATACGAAGGCGATGAAAGTCGTCGCGCGATGGCCGACTGGGCCGGGTCGCCGGCCGACCGGGATGTCGATGGATCGCGCGACGCGCCGCCTGTTCGTGGGTTGTCGAAATAACAAACTGATTGTGATGAACGCCGACGACGGAAAGATCGTGGCGGATTTTCCGATTGGCGCGTTCGTCGACGCGACCGCCTTCTACAACGGGCTGGCATTGGCCAGTTGCGGCGATGGAACGTTGACGATTATTCGCGAAGTGTCAGCGGACAAGTTCGAGCTTGCGCAGGTGGTGAAGACCGAGTTGGGCGCGCGGACGATGGCTGTGGATGCACGGAGCGGGACGGTTTATCTGCCGACAGCGGACCTGACGTTTCCGGTGCCGAGCGCGAGCGGGCAACCTCCACGGCCGAAGCCGGTTGCGGGGACGTTCAGGATCTTGGTGGTGAGCAGTAGGCAGGGGCCAGCTCCTGCACGCTAGCCCCGAAGAAGATTCACACTGGAAGGGCCGCCATCTGCCCCTAATCGCGCGGCAATCGGCTCTGCCACCAGATCGCTTCACTGGTGGCCGGTAATTTGCCGCGAACCTGCGCAGGTTATTTCAGGATCGTGTCCGCGATGTGTCCGAATCCCCGAGCCCGTGGCTGTCAATTCTGGCTGTCAACCGCCCCGCGGGAGCCCTGTGTGTGGCGAATTACTGATTTCGCCAGAATCAGCAATTCGCCACACACAGGTCTCTGGCTTCAACGAACACCGGAAGCAAGGACCGTTCGCTTACGCAAATGATCAGCCGCGCGCTCCGAGTGAAGAGGAGATTGGCATACCAGTCGCCGAGGCGATTGGTCGGAAGCATACGCTCAGAAGCGACCTCAGCGTCGAAGTGCTTGAGGCGTTTGCGCGTACAGCGAATGGTCAGCACTTGCGAACCAATTTCCTGCCGACTCGATTCGTTGAGTCGACCACGCCGGACATCTGGGTCCCGCCCGAAACCCCTCCCCGTCAGGACAAGGCTTGAGTATCACATGCAATTAGAGTTTTGAGGAGGGACAGGCACGAGTACTCTTCCCTGCTAGTCCTTAGGAACTGAAGAGTCCACTCGCAGGTCGTTGGTAACACCCCGTACGCCGTTCGCATTTCTCGCGATAGCTTCAGCGCGTGATACGACGTTGGAATCGTGTACCTGGCCCTCCAGCGTCACGACGCCGGCTACTGTGGTGACGTGAATCTGGCCGGACCTCAAATCTTTGGCAGCAGCTAGATTCGTTTTCACTTCTGTAGTGATTCTCGTATCGTCCAATGCGGTAACCGTCCCGTGATACGCGTTCTGCGCCGCGCTTTCGGTGTCTTCGCCTGCCTGATGCATCGAAGTACTGGCCGGAACGCCAGAGCTGCCACTCGTTTCCTGTGCGAGAGCCGGCAGTGCCAGCCCAATTCCGAGAACCATCGCCGGTACTATAGCCAGTATCTTGTTCTTTTTATTCTTTTTACTCATAGCCTTGATCTCCTTGTTGAGTTTCCGTGGGACAAAGTCCTAAGTGATTACCTCGCGGGGCCTTGGGCTCCAGCGTTGTGGATGTTACGTCTACCCGTCTCGCGGGACGAGGTTTTGCTTAGCCAAGCGCGCCGGACCTGCGGCAAGGTATGGCCAGCGCTTGGTATCAACGTTTAGAAAAAGAATCCCCAACTATGCCCCGATCCAGATTGCCCGCTCGCTCCATACTGCCCGTCGGTGCGTTGACAATTGTTGTTGCCCGAATCGCAGGCCAGGCAGTTGTTGCCCTGAGCATCACATATCGTATGCCCCGATCCATACTGCCCATATTGTGGTTGGCTTCCGTATGGCGATTCAAAAAAAAAAGGCTTGTAAACTGAGTATTGCGAGCCCCAACGTCGCCGCGAAAATAGTCTTTGCGCGCATTTTCCTACACTTGCTTCTACTATCTTGAGCGCGTAAAAGCCGCAAGCAAAGCGGAAGGGGCTCGCATTTCGAACTGAGCGGTGCCCTCGAGCACTGAAGCGGAATTAAATCGGGTTGATAGGTCCGAGGGAGCTAGCGGAAGGCATCGTTGGCCTTCCACTCCGGGAGTTCAACGAGGCTGTGTGTGGCGAATTGCTAATTCTGGCACAGGACGGTCGCGAAGCGCAGGCTTGCGAATCGGTGGGAGAGCGTTAAACTCCGGCGCGGCATGACGTTGTGGTTCAGGCTGATTGCTCACCTGCTGGTGACCCTGGCGCGGCTGGCCCGTCCCGGCGGGGTTCGTGCGGTCGCGGCCGAGTCGCTGGCGGTCAAGCACCAATTGCTCATCATGAAGCGTTCGCAGCGCCGGAGTCCGAATCTGACCGCGTGGGATCGGCTGATTCTGGGATTTTGTACATTGTTGGTGTCGCCCAGACGCTTGGGCAAGATAGCCGAGGTGCTGAAGACCTCGACTCTCCTGCGTCTTCATCGAGTTTTGGTCAAGGGCAAATATCGTCTGCTCTACAGCTCCAGACCACGCCGTCGCCCAGGACCGAGAGGCCCGTCACGAGAGCTGATCGACGCGGTGGTCGAGATGAAACGGCGCAACCCATACTTCGGCTGCCGCAAGATCGCCGAGCAAATCTCGAATGCCTTTGGCATCGAGCTCAACAAGGATGTCGTCCGGCGCATCCTCATCCGCTACAATCGACCGGGACCTGACGGCGGTGGCCCGTCCTGGCTCTCGGTAATCGGACACGCCAGAGACCGTCTGTGGAGTGTCGATCTCTTCCGAACTGAATCAATTCTGCTCAAGAGTTATTGGGTCATGGTGGTGATGGACGTATACACCCGTCGGATCATTGGCTTCGGCGTCGCGCCTGCCAATCTCGATGGCATCCGAGTCTGCCGGATGTTCAATCGCGCGATCGCGCGGCAGACTCTGCCGAGGCATCTATCCTCGGACCATGATCCGCTGTTTCGCTTTCATCGCTGGCGAGCGAACCTTCGGATACTCGAAGTCGATGAGATCAAGACCATTCCCGCAACGCCCCGTTCGCATGCTTTCGTCGAGCGGCTGATCGGAACCATCCGGCGCGAGTATCTGGATCGGATCTGGTTTTGGAACCAGAGCGACCTCGAACGCAAGCTCGAGGACTACAAGGTGTTCTACAACCAATATCGCTGTCACACCGGACTGACAGGGGCGACACCGGCGCAGCGCAGCGGTGCGCCCGCGCTACCGCACGCGTGCTTCGACTCCTACCGGTGGCAACAGCATTGCAATGGACTATTTCAGACCCCTGCCGCCGCGTGAGTTGGAATTCGACACAGACAGGCGCCCCGCGTCGATCTGCCGCTGCTCGACGCGACCGCCCGTGCGTATCGATGGTCCAACGATCTGTTGGCGGGTCGGGCGCGATCGATCG